>CAJPPK010000005.1 GCA_905372565.1 uncultured Porphyromonas sp.
CCTGCCGGCCCATTAGCCGAGAAGTGGACAAACTATAAAGACCACCAGAAGCTCGTCAATCCAGCTAATAAGCGTCGCCTCGACATCATCGTCGTCGGTACGGGTCTCGCTGGTGCATCTGCTGCAGCCTCGCTTGCAGAGATGGGATTCAATGTCCTGAACTTCTGTATCCAAGACTCTCCTCGTCGTGCACACTCTATCGCTGCGCAGGGGGGGATCAATGCTGCTAAGAACTACCAGAACGATGGTGACTCTGTCTACCGTCTCTTCTACGATACGATCAAGGGTGGTGACTACCGCGCTCGTGAAGCTAACGTCTATCGTCTAGCTGAAGTAGCCAATAGCATCATCGACCAGTGTGTAGCACAGGGTGTGCCTTTCGCTCGTGAGTATGGTGGTCTGCTTGACAACCGCTCCTTCGGGGGGGCTCAGGTATCGCGTACCTTCTATGCTCGTGGTCAGACGGGGCAGCAGCTCCTTCTCGGTGCCTACTCTGCACTGAGCCGTCAGGTCGGTAAGGGTACTGTGAAGCTCTACACTCGCCACGAAATGCTCGATGTCGTGATCATCGATGGTCGTGCTCGTGGCATCATCGCTCGTAACCTCGTCACGGGTAAGATCGAGCGTTTCGCTGCTCATGCAGTCGTCATTGGTACGGGCGGATATGGTAATGCCTTCTTCCTCTCTACGAATGCTATGGCTTCGAACGGATCGGCTGCTTGGCAGTGCTACAAGAAGGGAGCATACTTCGCTAACCCTTGTATGGCTCAGATCCACCCAACGTGTATCCCCGTTCACGGTGAGTTCCAGTCTAAGCTCACGCTGATGTCTGAGTCGCTCCGTAACGATGGTCGTATCTGGGTGCCTAAGAACCTAGAAGATGCGAAGAAGCTCCAGGCTGGTACCCTTCGTCCTACCGAGATCAAGGAAGAGGACCGTGACTACTACCTCGAGCGTCGCTATCCTGCTTTCGGTAACCTTGTCCCTCGTGACGTAGCTAGCCGTGCAGCTAAGGAACGCTGTGATGCCGGCTTCGGTGTCAATAATACGGGTCTAGCCGTCTTCCTCGACTTCTCCTCTGCGATTAAGCGCCTTGGGAAGGATGTCGTAGAAGCACGCTATGGTAACCTCTTCCAGATGTATGAGAAGATTACCAATGATAATCCCTATGAGACCCCAATGATGATCTATCCTGCTATCCACTATACGATGGGTGGTATCTGGGTAGACTACGAATTGATGACTTCTATCCCAGGTCTCTTCGCTATCGGTGAGGCGAACTTCTCTGATCACGGTGCTAACCGTCTTGGTGCTTCTGCTCTGATGCAGGGCTTGGCTGATGGTTACTTCGTCCTTCCTTATACGATTCAGAATTACCTCGCTGACCAGATTCAGGTGCCACGCTTTAGTACGGACCTGCCTGAGTTTGACAAGGCCGAGCAGGGTATCAATGACCGCATTAAGCGCCTCATGAGCATCCAAGGGAAGCAGTCGGTAGACAGCCTTCATAAGAAGCTCGGTCACATCATGTGGGACTTCGTCGGTATGGGTCGTGAAAAGGAAGGCCTCGAAAAGGCTATCGCCCAGCTCAAGGCGCTGAAGAAGGAGTTCTGGAGTGATGTCCGTATCCCTGGTAAGGCTGATGACCTCAATGTCGAGCTAGAGAAGGCTCTTCGTCTGGCAGACTTCATCGAGATCGGCGAACTCATGGCGCGTGATGCTCACGACCGTGAGGAAAGCTGTGGTGGTCACTTCCGTCTAGAGCACCAGACGCCAGAAGGTGAAGCTCTTCGTCATGACGATCAGTTTGCCTACGTCTCTTGCTGGGAATACCAAGGCGAAGATCAGGATCCCGTCCTTCTGAAGGAACCTCTCGACTACGAGTTCGTCGTCCGTCAGCAGCGTAACTATAAGAACTAACCCCAACCATTCGGTACAATGGACAAGAATATCAATATCAAGGTCAAGGTATGGCGTCAGCGTGGTCCCGAGGTCAAGGGGGCATTCGAGACGTACGAACTACATAATATCTCTCAGGGAAGCTCCTTCCTCGAGATGATGGATATACTCAATGAGCAGCTCGTCCGTGAGGGCAAGGAGCCCGTGGTCTTCGATCACGACTGTCGTGAAGGGATCTGTGGAATGTGCTCCCTCTATATCAATGGTCATCCCCATGGGCCTGATGATAGCATCACCACTTGCCAGCTACACATGCGTCGCTTCAATGAGGGTGATACGATCACGATCGAGCCTTGGCGCTCGGCAGGCTTCCCTATCATCCGTGACCTGATGGTCGACCGCTCAGCTTATGACAAGATCATCCAGGCTGGTGGCTTCGTCTCAGTGAATACGGGTGGTGTACCTGATGCAAACGCTATCCCCATCCCTAAGGCTCATGCTGATATGGCGATGGATGCAGCTGCTTGTATCGGTTGTGGCGCTTGTGCGGCTGCTTGTAAGAATGGATCGGCGATGCTCTTCGTATCTGCGAAGGTTAGCCAGCTGGCTCTTCTTCCACAGGGTCGCGTCGAAGCTGCTCGCCGTGCGAAGGCGATGGTCGCTAAGATGGATGAACTGGGCTTCGGTAACTGTACGAATACCCGTGCTTGCGAAGTCGAATGTCCTAAGAACATCTCGATCTCTAATATCGCTCGTCTGAACCGCGAGTTCCTCTCAGCAAAGTTCAAGGACTAGGTCCCTGCTCTTTGCCTCCTCTCCCTTTTTAGGGTTAGATTGGTGAAAGTGTTGCCCGCCTGCTTGAGTGCTACTCAAGCAGGCGGGCAACTTACTTTTAGAACAAGATCGATCAGATGATCGTAGACCGGGAGTGCCCTTGCTCTTCTTGACTGATAGCCAAGATCCCGTGCTGGTCATAGAGTCGATCGCTATGGCTGATACACGCTCCTGCTAGCTTTGAATAGGATGAACTAGAGGGAACCAACGTTGCAAGCGAATAGAAGCAACGTTGCTTTCTATTCATTCCAACGTTGGGATCAGGTGGTCGATCTATTAGGACGAGCTAGATTAGTCCTATCACCTATGACCTTTTCCCTATGTCGGGATAGGTTTCTTTTGTCTGATGCTAGAGAGGAAGAAGCATTAGCAGGAGGAGAGAATGATCATTTAGCTGATCGCAAGGAGGGGAGTGTCCTCTGATGCTAAAGGCTTTGTTTACTCGGTGTATTTACGCTTCGTCTAGGAGAAAAGAGGGAGCATACTGGTACGAGAGATCCCCACTCCGTCTACCCGCTATGAGGGTAAATGGAGTGGGGATCTGTCTATTAAGGGCGATCGTCGGAGAGGGACAGCTATTCTTGCTTCTTCAGCGCCGAGAGCCGAGCGAGTAAGCGAGCCTCGGCGGGAACGTGCTCATCGGGATGCCAGAAGCGCTGATCTCGGATCTGCTCGGGGAGGTAATCCTGCTGGGCGTAGTGCCCTGGGAAGTCATGCGGATAGAGGTATCCCTCGCCATAGCCGAGCGAAGACATGAGCTCCGTCGGGGCATTGCGCAGATGAAGGGGGACGGGGAGGTCGCCCGTTTGCTTGACGAAGGCCAGCGCTTTGTTGATGGCGTTGTAGGCGGAGTTACTCTTCTCCGAGGTAGCTAGGTAGATCACCGTCTCTGCCAAGGGGATGCGCCCCTCTGGCCAGCCGATACGCTCTAGGGTCTCAGCGCAGGCCGTAGCAAGCAGCAGGGCATTGGGATTAGCTAAGCCAATATCTTCTGAGGCAGAGATCATGAGCCGACGAGCGATGAAGGCCGGATCTTCCCCTCCCTCGATCAATCGGGCTAGCCAGTAGATCGCCGCATCGGGGTCACTCCCTCGGATGCTCTTGATCAAGGCAGAAGCGATGTCGTAGTGCATCTCCCCGCCCTTGTCGAAGGCGATGGGGTTGGTTTGCACACGTTGCTTCACGAGGGCATCCGTGATGAGAAGCGGAGTCTCGGCTGTGGAGAGGGTGACTAGCTCAAGGATGTTCAGTGCCCGTCGTGCATCTCCCCCCGCATAGCGCAGTAGGAGGTGCGTCTCCTGGAGCTGGATGGAGCGCTTAGCAAGGACTTCGTCTCTCTGGCAGGCGTGTCGGAGCAGGCCTAGGACCTCTTCATCCGAGAGGGGCGTGAGGGTATAGACCTGACAGCGGGAGAGGAGCGGGCGGATGACTTCGAAGCTGGGATTCTCTGTCGTGGCACCGATGAGGGTCACGATGCCTTGCTCGACAGCTGCTAAGAGTGAGTCTTGCTGACTCTTGCTGAAGCGATGGATCTCGTCGATGAAGAGGATCGGGCGAGCATTCCCGCCGAAGAGACCTGCCTGCTCGGCACGTATGCGGTCAAGGACTTCACGCACATCCTTAACGCCCGAGTGTACTGCGCTTAGCGAGTAGAAGGGGGTATCAAGGCTGTGGGCGATGATCTCCGAGAGGGTTGTCTTACCTACCCCAGGAGGCCCCCAAAAGATGAGAGAGGGCAGACGGTGCTGCTCGATCATCGGACGTAGGATGCCCGCTTCCCCGACGAGGTGGCTCTGACCGAAGTAGTGGTCAAGACTCGTGGGGCGCATCCGTTCGGCCAGTGGCTTGAGGTTAGTCATGGGGTGGAAGAAACGTGGTAAGGAGGGCTTAGGGCAGGTCGCTGTAGCGCTTCCTTCCCTTGAAGTAGTACTGGAAGAGCAGGCTATAGGGCTTCATGAGCTCGGGGGAGATGGGGCGTACGGTCTTCTTGAGGTTCTCCTGCCGTGTGCTTTCATAGCGCTGCCGCTTGATGAGGAAGCAGCGCCAGCCCTTTAAGACGGAGGCCGCTTGCCCAGGGCGTAGACGTAGCAGGTAGACCAGCATGGCGACGAGGTCGAGGAGCATCCGAGCGAAGAGCACCCGATAGAGTGTCGGAGCAGGGAGATTCTTATAGATCATCAGGAGGTTGTTACGGAAGTTCAGGAAGACCTTCCGTGGGCTATCTGCCGATAGGCTTGCCCCTCCGACGTGGTAGACGATGGATTGGGGAGCTGAGACGATACGCCAGCCTCGGGCATTGAGGCGCCAGCAGAGATCGATCTCCTCCTGATGCGCGAAGAAGAGGGTATCTAGCCCGCCTACCTCCCGATAGACTGCTCGGCGAATGATCAGACAGGCTCCCGATGCCCAGAAGAGATCTACGGAGTCTGCATATTGCCCTCGATCTTCCTCGATGGTGTCGAAGATGCGTCCTCGACAGAAGGGATAGCCTAGGCGATCGATGAAGCCACCAGCAGCGCCTGCATACTCGAAGTCCTTGGGGCTACGCTGGGCACGTAACGTAGGTTGTACGGCGGCGATCTCGGGGGAGGAGTTCAGTAGCTGCATGGGCTGATCGAGCCAGCCGGATGTTAGCTCCACATCACTATTGAGGAGGATGACGGTCTGGTAGTCTAGCTCTTCGATAGCTCGGTTATATCCGCCTGCGAAGCCTAGGTTCTCCTCGAAGGCAAGGAGGTGCACATCTCGATAGTGCTCCTGCAGGAAGGAGACAGAGTCATCCGTGGAGCCATTGTCCACGATGATGAGGTCAGCGTAGTCGGGGGTATGGGCGAGCCAAGAGGGAAGGAATTGCTGAAGGAGTGTACGTCCGTTCCAATTGAGGACGAGGACGGCGACTTCTTTGTGTTGGGAGAATCGCATAGCGGGCAGTAGTTAGTGTAGGATGGGGGTGGGTATTGAGATCTTCAGTAGAGATAGGTACCTGAGTCGTGGAGGGCTTGTGGGGTGAGGATGGAGAGTGAGCCCACGGCTAGGGCATCATAGGGCTGGGCGATCCGGACGTAGTTCTCGCTATGCCCGAGCATGAGCCCGTCATAGTTCCCTTGCTCCCAAATGATGCGAGCTGGGCGTCCCACCTGAGCTTGGTAGAAGGCTCGTAGGCGTTCCTCGGAGAGGCGCATGAGGCGCTGGCTACGCTTGTGCTTCTCTTGGGGAGGGACGATGTAGCTAATGGATAGGGCTGGAGTACCCTCACGCTCCGAATAGCTGAAGACGTGGAGCTGAGAGAAGGGGATGCTTTGTAGGAAAGTATAGCTCTCCTCGAAGAGCTCGGGTGTCTCTCCTCGCATCCCGACGATGACATCAATGCCGATGAAGGCATGGGGTAGGTAGTGACGGATCAGCTCTACGCGAGAGCGGAAGAGGGCACTATCATAGTGGCGCTTCATCAGGCGAAGCACCTCATCCGATCCACTCTGTAGGGGGATGTGGAAGTGAGGAGCGATGCGCCTAGAGTGGGCGATAAAGGCGATGATCTCCTCGGTCAAGAGGTTCGGCTCGACAGACCCGATACGGAAGCGCTCGATGCCCTCTACTTCATCGAGGGCTTGTAGAAGCCCTAGGAAGGTCTCTCCATTTCCCCTACCGAAGTCTCCGATGTTCACCCCTGTTAGGACGATCTCCTTATTTCCTCCCGTGGAGGCGATGCGCTGGGCTTCCTCGACGATCTCGGCGATGCTTCCACTGCGGGAGCGTCCTCGTGCCTTGGGGATCGTGCAGTAGGTACAGCGGTAGTCGCATCCGTCCTGTACCTTGAGGAAATGGCGGGTGCGCTCGTCGGATGAACTACTGATGCGGAAGGTGCGAATGTCCTTCGTAGGACTGTGTATGATGCGAGCTACCGTCGAGGATCTCTTGAGTTCACCGAGGTACTGGGAGACATCGAGCTTGCTCTCCCCACCTAGGACGAGGTGGACACCCTCCATACGGCCGATCTCTTCGGGACTGAGCTGGGCATAGCATCCGGTGACGACGACGAAGGCTTCGGGGTGCTCACGGCGAGCCTTGCGGATCATCGCTCGACAGCGACGGTCGGCTTGCTCGGTCACGGAGCAGGTATTGATCACGCAGATATCCGCTACCTCACCAGGACGAGCCGTACGTACTCCCTGAGCTAGGAGGGAGCGACCAATGGTCGTCGTCTCAGCGAAGTTCAGCTTGCAGCCTAGTGTATAATAGGCTGCTGTTCGGTCGGTGAATACAGCGTGATCGGTCATCCCTTAGGCTTGTATAGATGCTGGAGGTAGGGGAGGGTCGCTTGGATGAGCGAAGCTCCTAGTCCGGTGTAGAAGCCTGCGATGAAGCTCTCGGGGACGAGGTGAAAGAGCCTGAGGGTCATCCCTAGAGCGATCATCACAACCATGATGAGCCAAGAGGCGGGGCTAAAGCAGTGCCACCAGCGGAGCTTCTCGGCTGGGATATGGTGGATGAAGGCGAGATTCTTCTTGACGACACGTGGGAAGATGAAGCCCGAGAAGAAGCCTAGGCTGGCGACGAGCCAAAGGACGACCCAGAGGGAGAGGCCTGTGCTACGCCAAGCGTCGAGACCAATGCGGAGGATGTTAGCTCCGGCGATGATCCAGAGGAGCGAAGCGAGGGTATAGAGACCTCGAAGCGAGGGGTTGATTAGTCGGCTCATGCTTCTTCGTCTTCACCCCAGTCGAGGTCGATGGCTTCGAGGCGGAGGTCTTCCGTCTCAGGCAGTTCCTCTTGATGCTCCACCTGAGTGGTGCTTGGTGTGGCAGTAGGTAGGTCAGAGACCTCCTGGATCGTCTCTAAGAGGGCTTGCATAACCTTGGCGAAGTCTTCCTCATAGATGAAGATGCGGTGACGCTCTAGCTTGCCCTCACTCTCCTTGAGTTTGGTCTCGGAGAGTACTAGGTACTTGTTTCCCTTGCTATCGAGTTTGGCATCTATGTAGTAGTAGCGTGTACCAGCCTTGATCTTGCGGGAGGCTAGGAGGGGGGACGCACCCCAGTCCTTGTCTATGCTCATAGTTCGTCGTCTAAATGTATCTGTCTACGAAGTTACGGAAATAGTTAGCTCCTTCGGCTAGGTGAGCCGACATGGGGAGCAAAGGTAGAGCTTGAGGGGATCGAAGAGCACCCCTCGGAGGAGGAAGTGAATTCCAACTAGTAGGCAACAGTAGTGCCTCTCAAGGGGCACTACTGTTGCCTATCGAGAGGCACTACTGTTGCCCCTGAAGAGGTAACCTCGTTACCCCTGTCGTGATGATTAGCTAAGAAGAGAGGGAGGTGAAGAGGTCTGATGAGGGCGAAGATAAGCCTCACTCCCTCAAGGCTCCTACCAGTAGAGATCGAAGACGCGGATCTCGCTCCGAGTGCCGAAGCGATAGGTGGCACCTGCAGATCCGATGCCTGCCGAGACACAGACTTCCTTGTCTCCGTACATGCGAGTGCCCGAGGATAGCCCATACTTCCACCAGGTCATCAGCATCCCTGGCCAGAGCTGTCCACCATGGGTGTGTCCGCAGAGCATGAGATCCACAGACGAGGATGCTAGGCTGTCGATAGAGGCAGGGGTGTGCTCGAAGAGGATCGCTGGACGACCGCCTGCTTGCACCTCTGAGGTGATCTCAGTGAAAGGCTTACGGTCACCATTGACCCAATCATCACGACCGATGAGCGCTAGGAGACTATCCCCTGGGTAGACGATGCTGTCTCGGAGGAGTGTCGCACCGATCTGTGCAGGATAAGCAAGGCTCTTGCCGAGATCATCGCGGTACTCGTGGTTCCCAGGGACGAAGTAGACCCCTAGAGGAGCTTTCAGTCGCTGCATGATCTTGATCACCCGAGGCTCGTAGGCATAGACGTAGCGGTGGTCGATATAGTCTCCTCCGCAGAGGATGAGATCGGGATGCTGGGCTTGGACGAGGTCGACGGCTCGCTGGATGTAGTCGGGCGTCATCGCCTCCCCGATATGTAGATCGGAGAAGAAGACGAGGCGTAGGCGCTTCTGGGGCTTCTCTCCCGCCTGGGTGAGTCGGTGGAGGTAGAGGTCTTGGTGGATCACCTGCGGATAGCGTACACTCCAGTGACCGATGAGCATGGTCCCAAAGAAGACCAGGAGCGTCAAGACAATACTTGCTAGCTGTAGGCGACGGCGCTTCATCGGAGAGGCATCTGCATACCAGCGCAGCTCCGTGCGCTTGTCTAGCAGGCAGAGTCCCTGTAGCAGGAGGACGATCCCCGTAGCATACATCGTCGAGAAGAAGATGTAGATGCTCCCATTCATGATGTGGCTCATCCAGTCTGCCTCAATATGTCTATGCGTTAGGAAGGCTACCGCATAGAGCACGAAGATGAAGGAGAGGCCTCCCCACAGGAACTTACGTCCCCGAGAGCCTAACACCTTCCCCCCTTGCCAACCAAGATAAGGGAAGAGGAAGAGACAGCAGAGGACAGAATAGAGGTAAACCATGATCGGGTAGGACGGTGATCGTCTTAGTGAGTGACGGAGAAGGGTGCCTTAGAGTCCTTCGCGTGAGAACTGCTGGTCGAACTTCTTAAACTGGTAGTACATTAGGAGCATCCCTAGTACCCCTGCAGCGATATCTGAGAAGGGGAGGGCGATCCATACCCCGATCTCTCCCCAGCAGAGCGGGAAGAGGAAGAGTGCTGGTATGAGGAAGAGTACCTGACGCGAGAGACTCAGTAGGAGGGCCTTGCCCCCGAAGCCAATACTCTGGAAGAACTGGGTCGCCGTGACCTGAAAGCCGACGAAGGCAAAGCCATAGAGGCACAGACGGAGCGCACGGGCAGAGGCCTCGATCATCTCCGGCGAACTCGTGAAGAGTGAAGCGATGAAGCTCGGAGCAATGACAGCTACGAGGGTGACGAAGGCACCGATAGAGAGGTTGGACGTGGAGCAGAGCTTGAAGGTCTGACGTACGCGGTCGAGAGCACGTGCACCATAGTTGAAGCCGATGATGGGCTGCATCCCTTGGGCAATGCCTAGCATGAACATGAATCCGACCAGGGCAGCACTATTGATGATCCCATAGGCTCCGATAGCCCGGTCTGCCATGAGTGGGGACTCTGAGTAGTCGGCTAGCGTCTTGTTGATCAGGAAGGCTATCCCGCTACCGAGGAGCTGAAGGAAGAAGGGGGACATCCCGATCGAGAGGATCGCTAGGATCTGCTCTGAAGAGAAGCACATATTACGCTTGCGGAACTGCACCTCGCTCTTGCTACTGAGGAAGTGCTGTATGACGAAGGCTGAAGAGACAGCCATCGCTATCACCGTCGCCCAGGCAGCTCCCTCGATGCCCCAGCCGAAGCCGTAGATGAAGAGAGCGTCGAGGAGGGTGTTGAGCCCCGCTCCGATGAGCATCGTGATCATCGCTTTGTAGGGATAGCCCGAGGCACGCATGATCGCATTGAAGCTGAAGCAGAGCGTCGAGAAGATATTCCCTGGGATCATGATCTTCAGGTAGTCGTAGGCGAAGGGGAGCGTGCGGTCATTAGCTCCTAGAGCCCGGAGGATATCATCGAGCCAGATCATCACGGGGACTAAGGTCATCACCTGTGTGACGATCGTCAGTAGGAGGGCATTCCCTAGGATGCGCTCGGCATCGTCGTGCTTCCCCTCCCCGAGGAGGATGGACACGCGAGATGAAGCCCCGACGCCGATGAGCATACCGAAGGCTTGGATGAAGATCAGGATGGGGAAGGTCAAGGCGAGACCAGTAATAGCGAATTCGCTGACACCTTGGCCGATGAAGATGCGGTCTACGACACTGTAGAGGGCATTGACCATGGTGCCGACGACGGCGGGGATCCCGTAGTGCCAGAGGAGGCTAGGGATACGCTCATGGGCTAGGCGCTCGGTGCGCTCAGTATGCTGGGAGGTGGGGGACTCCATAGGGAGGGATGTCGGTATTATCGGTGAACCACCTGATCTCCCGGTGGCATGGGGTAGCGTCACTGCTACAGCGAAGAGGCTGCCCTCACGCTCTGGGTGAGTGGGCAGCCTCTTCGTTAAGGGTTACGTCTATAGGCTAGACGTGGAGGGGATACGATCGTCTCGGGAGAGACGTATCGAGGAGGATCTGGTCTCGTTTAAGAGAAGAACTCCTTGACAGCTTCGTTAGGTACCATCTCTTCCTGGAAGGTGTAAGCACCCGTCTTGGGTGACTTCACCATCTTGATGACCTTAGAGTAGGTACGACCGTCTGACTTCTTAAATGATGCGACTGCTTTCTTTGCCATTGTCTTGTCTCCTCTGGTTACTTGATTTCCTTATGAACAGTCATGCGCTTGAGGATAGGATTGTACTTCTTCAGCTCAAGACGCTCGGTCGTGTTCTTTCTGTTCTTGGTAGTGATGTAGCGGGAGGTCCCGGGCATACCACTATCCTTGTGCTCGGTACATTCGAGGATGACCTGTACTCTGTTTCCTTTAGCTTTCTTTGCCATGATCTCTTTCGCTACTACTTGACTTTGATTTCACTTAGATAGCCCTTCTCTGCTGCCTGACGGACAGCGGCGTCAAGGCCTACCTTGTTGATGAGGCGGAGGCCTGCTGCGGATACCTTGAGGATGATCCAGCAGTCTGCCTCAGGCCAGAAGAACTTCTTCGTAAACAGGTTCACATCGAAGCGGCGCTTCGTCTTGCGGTTAGAGTGCGAGACGTTGTTGCCGACCATGGCTTTCTTGCCTGTAATCTGACAAATCTTAGACATTACTCGTATATTTTAGTTTGTTATTTCTAACGCTTGGGCGATGGTAGGGCTATCCATAGGGTAGAGGAGGAGCCTACAATCGGTTTGCAAAGTAAGTAAAAAATACGCACATAGGCAAGCGAGGAGACATTGTCTTAGACCGAGTGGCTTACCCAGCGGATCTTAGCTCGGATGACTTCTCTTCTCTGGGTCGAGGAAGGGCTCTGATCATGGATTTTAGGAGAGAGAAAGTCGTGTGGAGGGTGGGTCGCTCTCTCCGAGGAAGCAGGGGAGGATAAAAGGGGCGATGCTTGCCTTCATCTCGGGATCCAACTAGTAGGCAACAGTAGTGCCTCTCAGGTGGCATTACTGTTGCCCCGAGAGAGGCACTACTGATGCCTCTTAGGTGTTAGTCCTGTTGCCCCCTAGGACTAGAGCTGGGAGATGAGGGATGGAATGACTGGATGAAAAGAGGGAGAGAGTGATTACTTCGGTAAGGGGGACGCAGAGGAGCTAGAAGGAGGTCTCTGAGGGAAATGGGATGGAGTTAGCGACGATTTTGGAGGCTTATTGACCGTTTTGGTCAGTTATGGACACTTTCTGCCGAAGTGAAGGGTGGCTCATTCTACCTTTGCTCCTGTCAGAGGGACGAGCCCTTCGGGGCTATCCCTTTCGATAGTCACCCTTTATTATTTATCCTTTTATATCTATTGTATTATGATTCAGTTTGAAGTCAAGAAGTCCGTTCTTAAGATCGGCAAGCATCAGGGGAAGACGATGTATGTCGCTCGTCAGGTGTCACACGCTCGCTTGAGCGCAGATGCTGTCGAGGAGCGTATCGAGCGTATGACCTCGCTCTCTCGCTCCGATGTGCGTGCAGCCATCCTCGCCCTGAGCATGATCATCGAGGAGGAGATCCGTACGGGACGTGCAGTAGACCTGCGTGAGCTAGGTACCTTTAAGATCGTATCTACCGGGAGGTATCAGACGGAGGCCAAGCAAGTCTCTGCCCAAACGCTTCGTGTGCCGCATGTACGCTTCTATCCAAAGAAGTCCATGCGTCTAGCTGCCCGTGCTGTCGGGCTGGAAATCCTCCCTGCAGACCCAGCGGGCAAGAAGAAGTCCGCTGGCGGAGCTTCTCCTCAAGGAAAGCCTGGCTCAGAGGGCTCTTCCCAGGGAGGGCATTCGGGTGGTGCCTCAAGTGGGGATGGTCATCTCGGGATCTAGTCTCTTAGGCTGACCCTAGTGACAACAAAGAAGCCCCGCAGGCAACGTCGGTTGCTTGCGGGGCTTCTCGTTTTTAGGCAATGCAGACTACTCTTCGTCGAGCTCTTCGGCCTGATTCTTGAGGGTCTTGAGGAAGGTCTTGTCCTCAAAGAGGGGAGCAAAGACTGATTCTGTCTCCGCCTTATAGACTAGGAAGCTCTGGAGCTTCACCGCTGCAAGGAGTGCCTTGCGAGCTTCGTCATAGCGCTTGAGTCGGGTGTAGCAGTAGGCCTTGAGGTACTCGACCTTGCCGTTGGTGTGGAGCTGGTTGAGCACAGCGATAGCTCGCTCATCCTCGTCCATCCCTGCTAGGGCTAGTGCGCCGTTGTAGTCGGGGTACTTACGCAGGTACTCGAGGGCCCCTCGGTAGTCACGTGCTGCTAGACGCTCTAGACCTAGCTTGTACTCTGCAGCAGCTTCGGGCTTCTCGTTGAGTCGGTCGATGAGTCGATCATCGACGAGGTCATTGATCCCAGAGATGATGAAGGAGAGGGTATCGATCCCACGCTGCATCCAGGTGCTTCGGTCGGTAGCCGTGATACGGGCATCGACGATGAGCTTCATGCGCTTCTTCATCTGCGGGGTGACCTCAATATCTCGGCTATAGAGGTAGGCGAAGTCTTGCCCAGGGGTGATGTCCGCCTCGTGCTGTGCATCGGCGATCACGGGGAAGTGAACGATGTGACGCTCGTAGCCCTTGAGGTGCTCACGACGACTTTCATTGCGTGCGATAGCCTTGAAGTCGTAGGTGTGCTTCGCTACTTCTAGGGAGTCCTTCTCCGAGAGGGAGTGGTTACGTAGCGAGTCCATCGTCCAGCCACGGAAGAAGAGTTCCTTGAACTTCTTTGGGATGTTGGTCGAGTCGATCTTCAGCTCATGCTTGGCTAGGTAAGCTGCTCGACGCTCTGGGGTATAGAGCATGTCGAAGCCCTCACGCTGCCCTACGCTGTCTCTCCCTTGTAGCTCTTCGCGGTAGGCATGACGAAGCATCTGTAGAGCTTTTTCGTGATAACGGCTGTCGTAGAGGCCTGTATGCTTGGCGTTGTGCTCCCAATAGCGCTGCTCGGTGATACGGAGCCAACGCTCGTAGTCAAGCTGAAGAGAGAGCTGGCGCTTGTAGTCACGATAGTATACGTTCTGTAGGCCATTCATAAAGCGACGATGACGCTTGTTGTTGAAGAAGGCACTGTCATACTTCGATGTCTCGACGATGCTTTCTTCGAACTTCGTCATGCGCTTTTGTTGCTGATCCTGTACCTTCTTGAACTCTTGACCCTTGAGGACTACTGGGGGGAGAAAGAGTGTCGTATCGCCTGTCGTTAGCTCGGGAGAGAGGACGACCTGGTAGTGACTGTCAAGGTAGTTCTTCGGTACCGTGACGAGGAAGGTGAGGTTGATCTTCCCTTTACGGAGGGTCGAGATACGCACCTTAGGGCGTTCACCGCGGACGACGACTTCTTCCATGGCGATGGTCTTCATCCCATCGTTCTTGGGCTTGGCTTCTTCTTGCTTCTTAGCGCTCTTGATGGTGTCGGCACGCTGGGTGTAAGTGACGATTTCGGAGAGTGTCCCTGCTCGTCCAGCTTGCTCTTCCTTGTCGGTAGGGAGGTAGGCGTGAGGGCGAGCTGAGGTGAAGAAGAGCTTCTTGGTAAGTGGCTGGGCGCAGGACCCTAGGAGTAGCACGAGCACAAGGGCGCCGAGCGTCTGGATATAGCGTATATTGGGATAGGTCATGGCATGGCGAATACTAGAAGACATAGACGAGTCGGAGGGCTAAGCGAGAGGGGAGGACAAGTAGACGACTCTTGTCGGCTTGCTTAAGAGTGCCATCCTGACCGTGTAGGTCATACTTCGTCCAAGCACCTGAGATCCCTCCTTCGGCTTCGAGGTTCCAATGTGGGGCAAGCTCATGGGAATAGCCCAAGGATAGCCCACCTCCCACGAGTAGACCTTGGGAGTAATTGAAGTCCTTGCGATCTGATCCGTAGCGATAGACCATACCTAGACCATGAATACCGAGGAACATACCACGATTATAGACTCCCTTATGCCAGAGACGGAGGGACGGTGCAAACGAGAAATGCTCGACGTGCTTCACCGTACCCCAGCTCATGCGATTGTTAAAGCCGGTGTGATGTCCGTTATAGATCCAATGGATGATCCCCGTAGGGAGTGGCAAATCAAAACTTTTGGGACGGGCAGAAATCCCTAATTGTAGAGATAGGTTGGGGGAGAGCCGCATCGATGGCTCGATATTGATATTCCCCAGAAGTAGGGAAGGAATATTGGTGCTGATAGCATAGTCCTGTGCCTTCAGGGAAGTACTTAGCCCTAAGAAGGCTAAAAGACCAAGGAGCACCTTAGAATGTAACATTGATGAATAATTGGGATTGCTAGTGAAAATTTTTGCAAAGATACAGCTAATTTGTTACTCTATCTGTATGGCTGTCAGGGGTAAGACCTACTGGACTGCCTCCGAGAATCAGTCCTTCGGGGCCAAAAGGTATAGGTCTTCCGTGAGCAAGCTATACCTCTCTGAAAGTGGAGATATAGCCTTTTTAGCGTAACGATAGACGTCTAGCAGAGGGAAGGTTCGAACTATTCAGTGAAATAGTTCGAACCTTCTTCTTTTAGACAATTACGAGCTAGGGGGGAGAGGTTCAGCTTGTGACCATACGGACGATACGTTCGACCTGGAGAGCCATCATCAGTACGATCGGGATCGTACACCAAAGGGCGTAGCTAAAGTAACCTATGCCGCTATGGAAGACTTCTTCGGGCGGGCGATGACCTTGGTTTAGCAGGCGAAGGCGTAGGCTTAGGTAGATCTGATAGACGGCATAGCCCACGCTAAGGCCGACTAAGATCCCGACCAGGCAGTCTGAGAGGAAGTGAGCGCCTAGGTACATCCGGCTATAGACGACCCATCCCACGAGTAAGGCTATGATCCCCGTGAAGCGACGATCACGGAAGATGAGGCAGAGGAGTGTCGCCACAGCGGTATAGTTCGCTGAATGACCCGAGAAAAAGCCGTAGTACCCCCCCCGATAGCCAAAGACTTGATGAAGTTGCTCCGCCAAGCCAGGGGTATGGGTAGGGCGAAAGCGAGCAAAGAAAGGCTTCGCAAGCCACGAACTTAGACCATCGCCGATGGCGATGCACAGCCCGATCATCAGAAGGATCAGGAGAGCCTCCTGCTTAGGTCGCTTCCAGAAGAGGAAGACGAGTAGTGCGAGTGCGGGATAAGCCCAGGCTCCGACGTTCGATATGAGATACATGACCGCATCCCAGTAGAGGCTATGGGCTCCATTGATAGCCTTCAGGAGAGCGATCTCCCCAGGGAGGAAGGGAGGAGTCATAGCTTAGCGGTGTGAGGGAGCAGGGCTGGGGAGGGGAGCGATCGTCTCTAGGGTGCGCTCAGCTAGCCAGGCTCGGCGACCATCGGCTAGCTCGACCAGCGCAAAGCCTCCCGTCTTCTTCCCCAGTAGCTGGAGACGGGCCCCCTCATGGAGCTTGGTCACGAGCGTAGACTCGGTATTTGGCTCGGCATAGAGGGAGACTTCGGGGAGGACAATGACTGCTCGCTCACTTGCGATCTTAGGTGCCGAGAGCCAGTGAGCGATGAGTGCCCCGGAGAGTAGGCTGAGCCCGAGAGTCACGACTGCTGGGTAGAAGGAGAGACGTCGTAGACGTGGGGTCTCACTGAGCGCAAAGATTACCCAGCCGACCAGCGACCCGATGAAGAAGAAAGGACAGAGGATCAGCCAGGCGGATAGGGGGAGGGCATAGGCTAGGCTATCTCCTAGCTGACGAAGCCATCCGTCGGGAGCGGGGAGCTTGTCTACCGTCTTGCGAGCGAGGAAGGAGCGTACCTCCCGTAGCCCTTGATCCCGAGGGTCTAGGAGCTGTGCCCGCTCGTAAGCTAGCATAGCTTGTCCGAGCTGTCCCTGCTGGTAGTAGCTATTGCCGAGGTTAAAGAGCCGAGAGACCGTGCTACCCTCGGCTTGGATCAAGGCTTCGTAGGCCTTGGTGGCGCCGACATAGTCTTTCTGGAGGAAGAGACTATCGGCCTCGGCAGAAGGTCGTGGTGTTGCCCCGAGGAGGGTAATCAGCCCACAGAGGGCGATAAGGAAGAGCGATAAGCGACGCATGGATGTCTAGATGCTTAGTCAGGGGTTAGAGACGGTGCCTATCGATGCGCGAGATGACTTCGGCGACTCGATCGTAGTGGAGCTGTAGGTCTCCCTCGTGGGCAGGAGCATAGCGAGCGAACTCGACCTCATCGACGACCTCGGTCAGGAGCGTGATGTCCTCGTCGGGGATGCCCTTGTGTCGGAGATGTTCGCTTACGGAACTTCGGCTAAGCTCGGCCGTCGGTAGACGGAGCTTATCCCCTAGGTAACCCCAGAGTGCACGTAGGAGCTCCTCATAGAGGGCGTCTCGGTCGCCTCGGTCAAGGTGTTGCTTGGCTGTGCGCAGTCGTCGTGTCACGACCTTCGATGCCTTGCTCGCCTGATAGCCGAGGGTGTCTGCCTTGAGACGTAGATCACGTACATAGTAGAGATAGACGCCGAGGGCTCCGAGCAGAAGCAAGGGGAAGAGGAGGAGGTAGCTCCAGCTCCCTGCCACCGTCCATCCGCTGGGGTAAGTGCGTTCGTCCTCTGGCTGGAGGGTCTTCATCCGCTCCTCGGCACTGCGGAGACTCTTATGCTCATCACGAGAGATCGCCTTGCCTTGTGCTACCTGAAAGGTGAAGGACTGCGAGCGTAAGGTGATGTAGCGCCCTTGCTGAGGGTCGAAGTAGGAGAAGGTAATCGGGGGGATCGTCACACTACCCGTGTGCTGAGGGATAGCGAAGTATTCGATGACCTTCTTCCCCTGTACATTGGAGGCTGTGACGGTGCTCTCGTAGGTCTCCTTCGGATCGTAGACTTCGAAGGTCTCTGGGAAGGAAACCTTAGGGCTAATAGCTGTCTTGAGGTTACCTGCCCCCTGCAGAGTGAGACGTATGGTGACGGACTCGTTTGTGCGAGGAGCCTTGGTAAGTAGCTGTGCTTGGAGAGAGAAGGAACCAACCGCCCCAGAGAAGTCAGCTGGCTTCCCCTCGCTGGGCAGAGGTCGTACGGTGATACTTGTGCTGGGAGAGGCGAAGACCTGCTCGACAGAAGGGGTAAACCCAAAGAGTGCATCGATGTCATCCCCACGTAACTGATTCATCTCGGGGACGAGTACAGAGACCTTGGCCGGTGTAATCGTCAGCGTACCACTACGCTGGGGGAAGAGAACGAGGGTCTGTAGGTCTACAGCGCGGTAGTCCTTCCCCTGATACTTATCGATAAATAGCTGCTTCTTCCCACCATCGGGGACTTCTTCAGAGACGAATCCGTCTAATTGGGGAGGGTCTAGGGCTTTTAGGTCAAAGTTACTAGACGCATAGAAGCGGAAGCGCACCGGCAAGGCTTGCTGTTCGTAGACGCTACGTGCGCTGGGTAGGGTGACGTAGTGGAACTGAGGTGGAGCGCCAGTACCACGAGTATGTGCGGAGTTGCCCCCCTGACCCTGACTATTCGTAGCGGGTGCGACCTGGACACGCCCTCCAGGGATAGTCGTTTGCTTGCCGTCCACCGTAGCGACCGTAGGTGCTATGACATACGTACCCGTCTTCTCTGCGAGGAAGGTATAGGTGATCGTGACCGAAGAGGATGAGCTTGTCTTCCCGTTGATGATGGTCATCTGGGAGGATTGGTCTCGTGCAGGGCCATAGATCAGCCTTAGTCCGGCGTGCTTAGGCTCTTGCACCTGCTCTAGATTCCCAGCACCTCGGTAGACGTAACTAACGGCGAAGGGCTCTCCTACCTCAGCGAGTGAGGGGATGTCGACCTGAATGCGCTGAGCGAAAGAGGTGCTATAGCTGAAGAGGAGGAAGAGCAGGAGGACGGGACGGAGGAGCTTTACCATCGCTTCTTATTCTTGTGGTTAGATTGTTGCTCTTGACGTTGTTTTTGCTCGACCTTTTGTCTGGTCTTCTCATCATCAGAGCGGAAGGATCGGAGGAGCTGCTCGGCCTGCTCCTTCGTGAGCTGTCCTTGACGTTGCTCTTGAGGTTGGGAGGGTTGATCTTTCTTCTTCTCCTCTTGAGGCTTTTGATCAGGCTTCTGCTGAGGCTGATCTTGAGGAGGCTGTTGCTTATTCCCTCCTTGGTTATCCTTGTTTTGCTGTTTGTCTTGTTGCTGCTGTTGCTGTTGTTTCTGCAGTAGCTTCTGTGCAAGGGCGAGGTTGTAGCGTGTCCCTTCGTTCTCGGGGTTCCGGATTAGAGCCTCTTGGTAGGACTCCACGGCACTAGCGTAGTCCTTCTTCTTCATCGCTACATTGCCGAGGTTATGCAGGACATCGGCTTGCTCACGAGGTGTCAGTCGAGGATCTTGGAGAGCTCGGTCAAGGGAGCTCTTCGCTTCGTCGAAGCGACCAGCTTCGTAGGCTGTGCCTGCGAGCCCGAAGCGTGCTGCTCCCGAGAGGCTATCTCGTAGCAGGGCACGATGATACTCCTTGGCAGCTTGGGTGTAGTCTTTCTGAAGGTAGAGCTTACGGGCCTGACGAAGGGTGCTCTTCGTCCCCTGAGCCTGGAGACTCCATGAACCAGCTAGGAGGAGAGCTAGAGCAAGAGGGGCCTTGCTCTTGAAAATATTATGGCGTATGAGGAACTTATTCTTTCGTCCCATGATGAAGAACTCTAGGATGAGCAAGAGGAGTGCCCCGACGAGCCATGGAGCGAAGAGCTCTCTGGCTTGGCTATCTCGGGAGCGAGTCAACGAGGCGCGAGGAAGCTCGTCCAGCTGAGAAGCGATCTCCTTAAGAATAGTAGCCTGGGAGGTTGAGGACACGAAGGCGCCACCTCCAGCCTCAGCGATACGCTGACACTTCTCGGGATTAAGGCGTGTGACGACCATATTCCCCGTCTCATCTGTTAGCTGACTACCATCTATCGAGATAGGACCTCCTTGCTCGGAGCCAATACCGATGACCTCGATACGTATACCGGCCTTAGCTGCTTCCTTAGCAGCCTCTTCGGATCCCTCTTCGAAGTCTTCCCCATCGGTGAGGACGATGATGGCCTTCCCTAGATCAGTACGATCGGAGAATGACTGACGAGCTAGCTGGATCGCCTGGGCGATAGCTGTCCCTTGGTCGGAGATCATGCTGGGGGTGATGTCAGAGAGGAACTCTCGCGCAGTACTTAGATCAGATGTGATCGGGAGCTGAACATATGCACTCCCTGCGAAGATGATCAAGCCTACTCGGTCGGTCTTCATCTGATCAAGTAGACCCGTGATCGTTCGCTTGGCGAAGGAGAGTCGATTAGGAGCAATATCCCCACACAGCATCGAATTCGAGATGTCTAGGCAGATCATCGCCTCGATGCCCTTGCTCTCTTCCTCTCGTCCCGTCGTGCTGGGTAGCTGTGGTCGAGCTAGAGCGATGAGGACGCAGGCTCCAGCTAGGAGTAGGAATAGGTCTCTCAATAGGTACTTCTTACCTGATGCCAAGGGAGTGAGAGCTTGTCCGAGGTCTTTGTCTGCGAAGCGCTGTAGAAGACGTCTCCTCTGCCAATAGCTCCAGAGAGATAGAGCTAGCAGTGGAATCAAGAGGAGAAGCCCATAGAGGTAATTGGGAGAATAGAACTGCATCGTCGTCAGCTTACGGATTAGTACGCAGGAGGGTCGTGCGGAGGGTAAACTCTAGCAGCAGGAGAAGCAGAGCTAGGAGGGCAAAGAGTGCATATTCCTCGTAGCGGTGCTGATAGTTTCGGGTCGTGAGCTTGGTCTTCTCTAGCTCATCGATATGCTGGTAGATCTTATTGAGAGACTTATTGTCTGTCGCTCGGAAGTAACTTCCTCCCGAGACATCTGCGATGAGCTTCATCGTAGGTTCATCGAGCTCTACAGGCATATTGCGTACGATCGTCCCTAGGGGGGTGGGGATAGGGTAGGGAGCTTCTCCGACATCAGTACCCACGCCGATGGTGTAGATGGCGATGTCGAAGGTGTGAGCTAGCTCAGCTGCCATCTTCGGCGATATGCTCCCCGCATTATTTACACCATCGGTGAGCAGGATGATGACCTTGCTCTTGGTCTTGCTGTCCTTGAGACGACCGACGGCTGTAGCTAGACCTGTCCCGATAGCTGTCTGGTCTTCGATGATACCAGGTGTGAGCTGCTGGAGACGGTTGATGAGGGAGGCATGATCCTGCGTCAGTGGGCAGGCTGTGAAGCTCTCCCCAGCGAAGGCCACGAGCCCGATGTTGTCATTGGGACGGTTAGCGATGAAGCGCATCGCGACTTCCTTGGCCGCTTCGATGCGGTTGGGCTGGAAGTCCATGGCTAGCATACTCGTCGAGATATCCATGGCGAGCATGATGTCGATCCCCTCAACTTGATCCTCTGTCCAGCTAGTCGTACTCTGTGGTCTCGCTAGGGCGATGATCATGAGGGCAAGTGCTCCGAGGCGAAGAGCGATCAAGCTATGCCTAGCCTTCGTACGCCATCCTCCACCAAGCTGGTCAATGAAGCGAAGGGAGGGGAGTCGAAGCGTCGACTGCTGCTTCCTACGCCAAACGATGTAGATAAAGAGTAAGGCTGGAAGAAGTAACAGTAGCCAGAGAAGCTGCGGATGAAGGAATGTCATGCGACCACCTCCTTTCCTGTCTCAGTGCTTTGGGGTAGCTGTGCTTGGAGTCGCTCATATTCATGTCTAGCTAGCTCAAGCGCTGTCTGTCGATGGGATTCCGCTTCCTCTTGGGAGGGGAGACTCTTAGCGAACTTCACCACGTCGGCTAGCTGGAGGATCCCAGCGGTCTTATCTAGGCTCGGGCGGTCTACCCCCTGCTCTGCTAGAGTATGGAGTAGCTCTTCGCTGGTCTTCTCACTGGTCTCGATACCGTAGAGTGAGCCAAAGAAGAGGCGGAGCTCCTCGATCAGCTTCGTATAGTAGACCTTGAAGTCCCCCTGGCTGTGCAAGGGGTAGCTTTCAAGCTCAGCTAGGCGCTCGGTGAAGATCTCTAGGAGGGTCTTCTCTCGTAGGGGCTGGCTAGGGATGGGCTGGTCTGCCCTGCGTTTACGCCAGCGACGATAGAGGATCCCCAGAGCGAGTAAGATGAGCCCTACAGGGAAGATGAATAGGAAGCGAGCGAGCATCTCCAAGATATCAGCAAGGGTGAGGCGCACTTCCCAAGGAGCTATGATGGGCTCAAACCTCTCTGGATGGCTCATGTCTACCTGTGGAGAGATGACATTGAGCGCTAAAGGCTTGGAGAGGGCTCTTCCGGAAGGGGTCTCTACGAGGATAGGAGGGAGGGTGATGAGCGTCGAGTCAAAGGATGTGACGATCATCTTCGCCTGGATCTCCTTGAGCCCTCCGCCTAGGTCTACGGTGTCAGTAGCTCCAAAGGCTAGTACTCGGAAGCGCTCGATACCCGTGGAGTCCTCCACGAGGTGAAAGCGTGTGCGAGCCAAGTCATCGGTGCGGATCGTCATCTCCACAGCAGCTTGCTCCCCGATACGTATCTCGGAGCGATCAAGGCGAGTCTGTATGGAGACACGCTGACCCCAAGCTAGCTCGGTGAAGAGGAGTAGCAGTAATGGAAGGAGAAGGAAGCGAGAGCGATACGAAGCAGTATGGGACATCGTGATGCTTTATGGTCTACGCCCGAAGAGCTTGCTTAGGGCGGGTACATAGTCTTCGTTGGTGGCGACGGCGATATGATCGACGCCAGCTCGGAGACAAGAGTTGTGGAAGCGAGCCTCCTGCTCGGCGACTTGCTCTGCCCAGGCACGTGCTACACGGCGAGAAGAGGTGTCTACCCAGCGCTCTTCCCCAGTCTCTGCATCGAGGAAGTGGGCTAGCCCCAATGAGGGAAGAGTTCGTGCCCCTTCATCAAAGGTGCGGATAGCGATGAGGTCGTGCCGTCGTGCCGAGAGCGATAGAGGTAGGCTATAGTCTACGTCCCACTGGTAGAAGTCGGAGATGAGGAAGGCGGTGCTCCGACGCTTGATGACCTTACTTAGGTAGGTCAGTGGGATACTTAGGTCGGTATGCTGGCTCTGTGGCTCGAAGGAGAGTAGCTCACGCAGGAGATAGAGGATGTGCTTTCTCCCGCTACGAGGAGGGATGAAGCGCTCTACTCGGTCGGTGAAGAGGATCGCACCGACCTTGTCATTGTTTTGGCTCGCTGAGCAGGCCAGTGTGGCTGCTATCTCGGCATTGAGCTCCCGCTTCGTCTGTCCACGGGTGCCGAAGTCTGAGCTCCCACTCATGTCGACGAGGAGCATGACGGTCAGCTCCCGCTCTTCCTCGAAGACCTTGACAAAGGGATGGGCATAGCGAGCGGTGACGTTCCAGTCGAGGTCACGCACGTCGTCCCCGACCTGGTAGTTACGTACTTCGCTGAAGGCCATCCCTCGGCCACGGAAGGCCGAGTGGTACTGCCCTGCGAAGACCTGCTCGGAGAGACCTCGAGCCTTGATCTCGATGCGGCGTACCTTGCGGAGCAAGTCTATGGGCTGTTGCTTAGGTCTCATGGATGGCATGGGATGCTAAGGGGATGATCGCTGGGCTTAGCAGAGGCTAAGGCACCTCGACGCGGTTGAGGATCTCCTTGATGAGATCGTCTGCCGTCATCTCGCTGGCTTCGGCTTCGTAGGAGAGTCCGATGCGGTGACGCAGGACATCGTAGCAGATCGCTCGTACATCCTCGGGCAGGACATAGCCACGACCCTGGAGGAAGGCATAGGAGCGGGCAGCTAGGGCAAGGTTGATCGAGGCACGAGGAGAAGCGCCGAAGGTGAAGAACGTCTTGTAGTCCTCTAGTCCGTATTGCTCAGGGTAGCGGGTGGCGAAGACGATATCCACGATGTAGCGCTCGATCTTCTCGTCGATATACACCTTACCAGCTAGCTCACGAAGCTCCAAGAGGTCATCGATGCTGATGACGGGAGCGATCTTCACGGGCTCGGGGCAGATCTGCTGACGGATGATCAGTGCCTCTTCCTCACGCTTGGGGTAGGAGATGAGCACCTTGAGCATGAAGCGGTCTACCTGTGCTTCGGGAAGGGGGTAAGTCCCCTCCTGCTCGATGGGATTCTGTGTCGCCATGACGAGGAAGGGGTTGGGCAGGCGGAAGGTCTCATCACCGATCGTGACCTGACGCTCCTGCATAGCCTCTAGCAGGGCACTCTGCACCTTCGCAGGGGCACGGTTGATTTCATCGGCTAGGATGAAGTTCGAGAAGATAGGTCCCTTCTTCACGGAGAAGTCTTCCTGCTTCTGGCTATACATCAATGTCCCGATGACGTCTGCTGGGAGCAGGTCGGGAGTGAACTGGATGCGCTTGTACTCGGCTTGGACGAGCTGGGAGAGTGTCTTGATGGCAAGCGTCTTGGCGAGCCCAGGGAGACCCTCTAGGAGGATATGACCTCCCGATAGTAGGCCGATCAGGAGTGAGTCGATGAGGTGCTCCTGTCCGACGATAGCCTGCTTCATACCTCGGCGGAGGTCTTCGATGAGGTGTCCTCGGCGGAGGATCTCAGCGGTGAGGGTGCGGATGTCTACAGATTCCATTGTATGGTGTTTCCTTGAGATGATGCTTGTGATAGAATTGCTAGCGTGAGAGGGTGAGCGCTATTTAAGTAGGGAGCGCTGTAATAACAACGCCTTGTTCACCGAGTTCGTATCCTGTGCATTGATCTGATACTTGCTAGCAGGTGGGAGGGTGATCGTTATCCCGACGGGAATATTGTCGGGGTCGTTGAGCTTGCCTCGGTTCTCCTGATAGATATATACCCAGAAGGCCTTATGCCCATATTTCTTTAGTGCTAGGCGGGAGAGACGGTCTCCAGCATGGAGGCGTACCTGCTCGGCCTGATCTGCTTGGGGGAAGGGCTGTGGCTCGGCTACAGGAGCTTCGCTGGGGGAGGAGACGAGGGTGTCTAGGGTGACTTGTGGTAGCGTGTCCAGAGAAGCCAGTGTATCCTGCGAAGCTGGTGATGCTGGGGGAAGGCTATCCGTCACGGGAGGGAGAAGTGGACGAGCTGCCTTCTCTCCGCCCGAGCTTTGGCCTAGGAGGAGGAAGAGCAGGACTAGCCCCACTAGAATGCCTCCGGCGAGGATGCCCCAGAAGAGCCTACGTGGACGCTCCTCTGGGGTTACTACTGTTGCCTCTTCAGGGGCATCAGTAGTGCCTCTTGAGGGGCAACAGTAGTGCCCCTCTTGGGGTAACAGTAGTGCCTCTTGAGAGCCTTCCGCAGGCGCTGTATTTAAGGGGGCTGGAGTCAGGGGCTGGAGCACCTCTTGAGCTGGTTCGCTTCCCTTGGTGATAGGGGTGGGGAGAAGCTCTTCTTGCTCGACTAAGCGGGGCATCTCGGGGGAGGAGGTTTCTTCGGGCGAAGGCTCCTCTAGTAGGGGAGTAACCTCCACGGAAGGAGCAACGAGGGAGACACGCTGTGCCACGAGCGGATAGAGCTCCTCGAGCGTCGCATGCTCTTCGATGGCTAAGTCTGAGCCGATAGAGTCTTCGCTCACCTCCACGGGAGAGAACATGCTGAAGGGCTTGTTCAGCTGGCCGAGGAAGCTCTCCTGAGGTAGGAAGTCATAGGCTACACATTCCCCAGCTGTAGCTGTGATCGGAGATAAGGTGCCGAGCTTAGGCCACGTGATGCTCGTCCCCTGCTGGAGTAGCTCACTCGTCAGCGTGCTGATCTGCTCTAGCCATGCTCTCACAAGAGTGGGGGTGAGCAGGGTCTGCTGAGTGAGGATCTCTGCTAGGAGTAGGATAGATACGGAGCGAGCTGAGCGCTCACTCTCACTCACCAGACGAAGGGTCAGGCGGGGAGGGATCAGCCAATACTTGCCGTCAGCCGTACGAGCGACGAATTCCCGGTGCTCCTCCAGCTCCCAGGCGCCAAGTCCTGGGAAGTAGAGACTGCTACCGGCGAGCAGGCGCTGCTCGATCTGGGTGCAGAAGGCTCCCCAGAGCGCTATGGAGTTCTCCGGCTGAAGCGTGGTGGCTTCGGCTAGACGGGCGTGCCAGAGTTCCTCTTGTAGCATCATCGCTAGCGTCTATTAATGCTCAGCGACTTCGCCGTAGAGGTCGAAGGTGTCCGCTGAAGTGATACGTACTGGGGCGAAGTCCCCGATATGCAGTGCGGGTGCTCCTTCACGAGAGATGAGCACCTCTTGGTCTACCTCGGGTGAGTCATACTCGGTACGCCCGACGAAGAAGTCTTCCTCCTCGCGGTCGATGAGGGTCTTGAAGGTCTTCCCGATCTTGGCTGTATTCAGCTCTAGGGCGATCTCCTCCTGCGTGGACATGAGACGATCCATGCGCTCCTGCTTCACCGCTAGGGGGATGTCATCTTGGTACTTGTCGTGAGCGTAGGTCCCCGTCTCATGGGAGTAGACGAAGGCGCCCATACGATCGAAGCGAATGTCTCGGACGAACTGAAGGAGCTCCTCGAAGTCTTGCTCCGTCTCCCCAGGGTGCCCGGTCATCAGCGTGGTGCGTAGGTGAATGCCTGGGACTTCTTCCCTCATATAGCGGAGGAGGTCATAGGTCTCGGCCTTAGTCACACGGCGACGCATAGCCCGCAGCATAGGATCGCTGATATGCTGGAGGGCAATATCGAGGTAGTTACAGATGTTCTCTCGCTCCCGCATCACACGAAGGATCTCCTTCGGGAAGTCGGCAGGATAGGCATAGTGTAGGCGGAGCCACTCCAGCCCACGGATATCAGATAGGCGCTCGAGAAGCTCGGCGAGCCTATTCTTCTTGTAGATGTCTAAGCCGTAGAAGGTGAGATCCTGAGCTATGAGCTGTATCTCCTTGACACCACCAGCGACGAGGGACTCTGCCTCGGCGATCAGCTCCTCCATCGGACGAGACTGATGCTTGCCTGTGATGAGAGGGATAGCGCAGTAGGAGCAACTACGATTGCACCCCTCTGAGATCTTCATGTAGGCGTAGTGCTTGGGGGTGGTGATGCTTCTATTCCCGCCAAGGGGATCGTGGTGATAGGCCTTGCCCAGGTCTGTCAGGAGGTTCTTCCAGTTGAACTTCCCATAGTATCCGTCTACCTCGGGGATCTCCTGCTTCAGTTCGTCCATGAAGCGCTCCGTGAGACAGCCCATGACATAGACCTGCCCGATGCGACGAGCTTTCTTGGCCTCGATGATCTTGAGGATCATGTTGATGGACTCCTCCTGAGCGTCACCGATGAAGCCACAGGTGTTGATGACGACGATCTCGCCACTCACGGAGTCGGAGTTATGCTTGACCTTATAGCCGTTAGCTAGGAACTGGCGGATGAGCTGCTCCGAATCCATCAGATTCTTTGAGCAGCCGAGGGTAATGACGTCTACTTGATTCTTTCTCATTCTCCGAATAGGGAGTCTACAAATTCTTTCTTTCTAAATAGCTGGAGGTCTTCGATGCCTTCACCGAGACCGATGTACTTGACGGGGATCTGGAATTGGTCAGAGATCCCGATGACGACACCCCCCTTAGCGGTGCCGTCGAGCTTGGTGACCGCCAAGGCATTGACCTCGGTGGCTGCCGTGAATTGCTTAGCTTGCTCGAAGGCATTCTGCCCCGTGCTACCATCGAGTACGAGTAGTACTTCATGGGGAGCATCGGGCACGACCTTCTGCATGACTCGGCGGATCTTCGTCAGCTCGTTCATCAGGCCGACCTTGTTATGGAGTCTACCTGCGGTGTCGATGATCACGACGTCTGAGCCAGCCTTGACTGCTGCGCTCAGCGTGTCGAAGGCCACCGAGGCGGGGTCAGCGGACATGTGCTGCTTGATGATCGGTACTCCTACGCGCTCTGCCCAGATGTCGAGCTGCTCAATAGCGGCGGCTCGGAAGGTGTCTCCAGCTCCCAGCATCACGGAGTAGCCCTGCTGCTTGAACTGATAGGCTAGCTTCCCGATCGTCGTGGTCTTCCCCACGCCATTGACTCCTACGACCATGATCACGTAGGGCTTCTTGTCGGCAGGGAGCGAGAACTGCTCTCCATCGCTAGTGCCATTCTCCGTAAGGAGGGTGGCGATCTCACTGCGTAGGATGCTCGTGAGCTCCGAGGTGGAGACATACTTGTCACGTGCTACACGCTCCTCGATGCGGCGGATGATCTTTAGCGTGGTCTCCACGCCGACGTCGCTAGTGATGAGGATATCCTCGAGGTCGTCTAGGACAGAGTCGTCTACGGTGCTACGTCCGGCGACGGCACGAGCGATCTTGGAGAAGACATTCTCCTTGGTCTTGGAGAGCCCTTCGTCTAGGCTCTCCTTCTTCTTTTTACTGAAGAAATCAAATAGTCCCATAGGCTAAGGGTATAGGCTAGTCCATGCGTCCCTTGTAGTCCTCGTAGTCATAGGTGCGAAGCACTTCTATCGACCCATCGAGGTGCTTGAGGGCAATGCTGGGGTGAGGGATACCGTTGAACATGGTCGTCTTGACCGTCGTATAGTGGAGCATATCCTCGAAGATGATCTCTTGACCGATCTGTAGTGGCTCATCGAACTCCCAGTAGCCGATGAAGTCACCGCTCAAGCAGCTGTTTCCTCCGAGGCGATAGCTGTGCTTCGTGGCGTCATACTCGCTGACGCTACGGGCTCCACGGACGGCAGGCTGGTAGGGCATCTCTAGACAGTCGGGCATGTGGCAGGTGAAGGAGACATCCACGATGGCCGTGCGAATGCCATGGTGCTCCACGATGTCTACCACGGAGGAGGTGAGGTAGCCCGTCTGCCAGCCGAAGGCACTGCCGGGCTCGAGGATGAGGTGCAGGTGAGGATGACGAGCCTTGAAGTCCTGGAGGGTCTTGATGAGATGCTCCACGTCGTAGTCCTTGTGCGTCATCAAGTGGCCACCACCCATATTGAGCCACTTGGCCTCTTCGAGTAGGTGAGGGAAGTTCTTCTCGATGATCAGAAGGGTCGCCTCAAGATCCTCAGCCGAGCCCTCACAGAGAGCGTGGAAGTGGATCCCTTCGATGCTCTCGGGGAGGTGCTGAAGCTCGCTGGCGGTGACGCCGAAGCGAGAGCCAGCTCCGCAGGGGTTGTAGAGGTCGGTCTCTACAGCCGAGTACTCGGGGTTGATACGCAGACCGAAGGAGACGCTCCCGTCGGTAGGCATCTGTGGACGTAGGCGCTCGATCTGGCTGAGTGAATTGAAGGTCACATGCGAGCTATACTGCAGGATCAGGGGGAACTCCTCGGGGGTGTAGGCGGGGCTGAAGGTGTGTGCCTTCGCACCCATCTCCTCGAAGGCCAGGCGAGCCTCGTGGATGGAGCTCGCCGTGCTATGAGGGATGTATTCGCGGATGATCGGGAAGGTCTTCCAGAGGGCATAGGCCTTGAAAGCCAGGATGATCTCCACGCCAGCACGCTGGGCTACCTGCTGGATGAGGCGGAGGTTACTCCGTAGGCGCTCCTCCTCGAGCACGTAGCACGGAGAGGGGCAGGGGGCTTGTATCTTCGTCGTCAAAGCTATCTATATATCTATAACTATACTAGTTTACAAAGATAATCAATCCGCTTGGCTTGTGGTTTAGACGAGCGAGGCTTTCCCTTTTCTTCGTTTTTGCCTGCCTTGAGGGAGGTTCTTTTTATTCCAACTAGTAGGCACTACTGTTGCCCCTTGGGTGGCACTACTGTTGCCTCTGGAGAGGCACTACTGATGCCCCTTTTGAGGCAACACTGTTACCCCGAGCGTAACGAGAGGTGTGCGTGACCTACTCCGCCGAAGAAAACAAAGCTCGCCCCATGAAGTCCGCTTCGTGGGGCGAGCTGATGAAAAAGACCTGTGGTGATAGACCTAGTTCAGCGTCGCTGAGCGGATGATCTCACAGACCGTAGGATGGGGGAAGACGATGCGAGAGAGCTCGGCGAGCTTCATCCCATGCTCCACGGCCATCACAGCAGGAACGAGGATCTCAGACGAGCCATTGCCGAAGAGGTGGGCTCCGAGGATCACACCATCGGGTGAGGTGAGGAGCTTACAGAAGCCTCCCCCTCCTTCGTTCTCGATGATGAAGCGCCCCGAGAGCGTCATGGGGACACGATGCACTTCGTAGGGAGTACCCGCAGCCTGTAGCTCCTGCTCTGTCCGCCCGACAGCCGCGATCTCTGGATCCGTATAGACGATACCCGGGATCGCCTGATAGCTCATCTTGTCCTCCACACCAGCGATATGGTGGACAGCTACTTGCCCCTCTCGTGCTGCTGTGTGGGCGAGCATGGAGGTGCCGTTGACATCCCCCACGGCGTAGAGGCCTGCTACATTGGTCTGCAGATGCTCATCGACGACGACAGCACCTCGGTTAAGCTCTACACCGAGAGCTTCTAGCCCTAGTCCCTCAGTGACCGCACGGCGACCGACACTCACGAGGAGCTTGTCGAAGGGGATCTCGATGTGCTCACCCTCATGCTCTGCGATGACCTTGCCAGGCGCTACGGCAGTCACCTTCGTAGAGAGATGGAACTTCACCCCTCGCTTCTCGAAGCTCTTTTGTAGCTCTTCCGATACCTCGCTGTCCATAGGCCCGAGGATCTTCGGGAGCATCTCCACGACGGTCACCTTCACCCCTAGCGTAGCGAAGAGGGAGACGAACTCCATGCCGATGACTCCACCGCCTAGGATGACGAGCTCCTCGGGGAGCTCACTGACCTCAAGGGCTTCGCGGGCTGTCCAGAAGTTTACTTCGCTTAGCCCAGGGATCGGAGGTACGAAGGCCTGTGATCCGGTAGCTAGGATGACCTGCTTGGCGGTATAGGTAGCCTCGCCAGCCTGGATCTGGAAGCCCTCGCTGGTCTTGCCTACGAGGTGTGCTGTCTCGGTGACGACCTCTACGCCATGGTTCTGCAGGTTGAGGCGGATACCGGCGCCTAGCTTCTTGAGAATCTTGGTCTTACGAGCCATGACCTTGGCTAGCTCGTAGTCTGCCGAGGGGATAGCTAGTCCATACTTGCGTCCCTCACGAGCTTCGCTCAGGAGGTGGGCTGAGTGGAGGAGTGTCTTCGTCGGGATACAGCCCTCATTGAGGCAGACCCCTCCGAGCTTGTTCTTCTCAAAGATGACGACCTGTAGGCCGTGAGCAGCTGCATGTTCGGCGGCGTCCGTACCCCCAGGGCCAGCGCCAATGATAGCGACATCGTAGTTCATGTGTAGTGCGCGTAAAGTATGTAGGATGAAATGTGAATTAGCTAGCTCAGCCCCTCGATATACCCCTCGACGAAGTCAATCATCTGGGCTTGAGGTACCTTGGGGAGACCAGGCATGCGGAGTAGAGGCCCGAGGACGAGGACGATCATCTCTGCTCCAGCATTGATGACCACCTCACGTACCTCCATGTCGAAGTCACGCACACTACCGTAGGCCGTGGGATCTTCGCTGAAGGAATACTGGGTCTTGGCTACGCAGATCGGGAAGCGATCGAAGCCGTAGCGATGGATGCGATCCAGCTGCTTCTGTGCCTTCGCTGAGAAGGTGATCTGCTTCGCTCCATAGATCGTGCGTGCGAGCTGGGTCGCTTTCTCCTCGATCGTCGCCTCGAGAGGATAGGTGAACCGGAGAGGCTGGGAGGGCTTCTCGTCGATCGTCTGGATGACGAGGCGTGCTAGAGCTTCTGCTCCTGCACCTCCTTCCCCAAAGGCGGTATTGACCGCAAAGCCTACTCCTCGCTGCTCGCAGTGTGCACGTACGAGCTCGATCTCTTCGTCGGTGTCTGTGGCGAAGCGGTTAAAGGCCACGATGACCGTCTGCCCAAAGCCTTGGAGATTATCGATATGGCGATCCAGGTTGGATAAGCCCTGACGGACACCTTCTAGGCTAGGAGCCTTGAGCTCCTTCTCCCCGATACCGCCGTGCATCTTTAGCCCACCGAGTGTCGCTACGAGTACCGTCAGTGCAGGCTGGAGACCAGCGGTGCGACACTTGATGTTGTAGAACTTCTCTGCCCCTAGGTCCGCTCCGAAGCCAGCCTCCGTGATCGTGTACTCGGAGTGCGAGAGAGCTAGTCGAGTGGCTAGGATAGAGTTGCATCCATGGGCGATGTTAGCAAAGGGACCTCCGTGGATGAAGGCAGGGGTATGCTCGGTCGTCTGTGCTAGGTTCGGCTTCAGAGCATCTAGGAGCAGGACGGTGATCGCCCCTGCTATGCCGAGATCCTTGACCGTGAAGGGTTCACCCGTGGCTGTGTAGCCTAGGAGGATCTGCTCGATACGTCGACGGAGATCCTCTACCGAGGTCGACAGACAGAGGATAGCCATGATCTCACTTGCGGGGGTGATGTCAAAGCCTGACTCCGCAGGGATGCCATTGAGGGATCCCCCAAGCCCTGTGACGATGGAGCGTAGAGCTCGGTCATTGACGTCCAGCACACGCTTCCAGAGTACCTCGCTGAGCTTCTTCTCGGAGTCAAAGCGGTGCTGGTAGATGTAGTTATCCAGCAGTGCCGAGATCATGTTATGAGCACTGGTGATCGCATGGAAGTCTCCTGTGAAGTGGAGGTTGATTTTCTCCATAGGGAGGACTTGGGCATACCCGCCACCTGCAGCTCCTCCCTTCATACCGAAGCAGGGACCTAGCGAGGGCTCTCGTAGGGCGACGACAGCTCGTCTGCCGAGTCGGTTCATCCCAAGGGCTAGGCCGATAGATACTGTTGTCTTGCCGATGCCAGCCTTGGTCGGGGTGATGGCGGTCACGAGGATGAGCTTCCCTTCTGGGCGAGGTGTCTTGGGAGAGACTTCACTGAGCTCGACCTTGGCGAGGTACTTCCCGTGGTGCTCAAGTTGCTCTAGAGGAATACCTGCTTGGCTAGCGATCTTGTCGATGGGCTCCAAGGCGATCGAGCGAGCAATTTCTATATCAGTCTTCATAGGACGAGACGGAGTAAGAGGGTAAAGAGATGGATAGACGTGTGATAGGGAGAAGAGGGAAAAAGCCACGGAGCTACCTCGGGAAGTCATTCCTAGGGTAGCTCCGTGCTCATCATTGATGTGAAGTCGTGGGGTTAGTTCGCTAGACCGCGTGCCTTCAGTAGGCTTTGCATATTCGGGCTGTCGAGGCCAGTGAACTCTCGGAAGAATTCTCCTACGGGACGGGTGTTGCCACGAGAGAGGACTAGCTTGCGGAAGCGCTCCCCATTCTCTCTCGTCATCCCGCCGTGTGCGACGAACCAATCATAGATATTGTCGTTCATCACCTCTGTCCAGAGATAGGAGTAGTATCCCGAGGCATATCCACCACCGAAGACGTGTAGATAGTAGGCCGAGCGATAGCGTGGAGGGACGAGGGAGAAGGTGACGCCTACCTGATTTAATGATTGCTGCTCGAAGGCATCTACATTGCTAACCGATTCGCTTGAAGGGAGGATCCCCCAGCCCATATCAATCGCTACAGCTGCGAGGTTTTCCCCGAGGGCATAGGACTGGCCGAAGTTAGCAGAGGCCTTGAGCTTGTCTATAAGTGCCTGAGGCATGGGCTCGCCGGTCTTGTAGTGGCGAGCGTAATGGCTCAGTACAAGCGAGTCGGTCATCCAGTGTTCGTTGAACTGCGAGGGCATCTCGACGAAGTCTCGTGGGGTGTTAGTCCCCGAGAGTGTCTGGTACTTCTGAGAAGCGAAGAGTCCATGGAGGGCGTGACCGAACTCATGGAACATCGTCTCTACGTTATCACTCGTCAGGAAGGCAGGCTGTCCCTTCTGGGCTGGAGGGGTGAAGTTGCAGACATTGTAGATCACCGGCTTGGTGCCGAAGAGCGTGCTCTGCTGGACGAAGTTAGACATCCAAGCTCCACCGGTCTTCGTGGGGCGTCGGAAGAAGTCTGTATAGAAGAGTGCCATCGAGCTACCATCTGCATCGAAGACCTCCCAAACCTTTACTCCATCTGCATAGACGGGCAGGTCAGTGCGGGGCTTGAAGGTCAAGCCATAGAGCTTATTCGCTGCGAAGAAGACCCCGTTTTCGAGGACGCTGTCGAGGACGAAGTAGGGCTTAAGGTCTGCTTCGTTTAGGTCGAACTTGACCTTCTTAAGACGCTCTGCATAGTAGTCCCAGTCCCAAGCCTCGAGCTTGAAGTCAGGGCCTTCGCTCTTCCGTGCGAACTCTTCCAGCTCGTGAGCTTCCTCGGAAGCCTTCTGGAGATAGGCAGGAGCTAGCTGAGAGATTAGCCCGAGGACGGCTTCGGGTTTGCCTGCCATCTGATCCTCTAGTGCCCAAGCAGCGAAGTTGGGGTAGCCTAGGAGCTCGGCCTTCTCAGCACGTAGCTTGGCGATGCGAAGGATAGTAGGGTGAGTGTTGACTGTGGAGTCTCCTGTGGAGCATCTGTTTAGAGAAGCCTTGAGGACACGCTCACGCAGAGTACGATTGTTTAGGTGCTTGAGGTACTCGGGGCGAGTCGTATTCGTCTGCTCGAGGAGCCACTTGCCGGCCTTGCCAGCTTGCTTAGCCGCCTCGGCAGCGGAAGCGATCTCTTCCTCGGAGAGGCCATCGAGCTCTGCCTTATCTTCGACGAGTACTGCGGCAGCCTTCGTGCCAGCGTTCACCTGATTGATGAAGCGAGTCTGGAGGACGGAGATCTCGGTGTTGAGGTTCTTGAGCTTCTCCTTGTTCTCGGGGGAGAGCAAGGCGCCCTCATGGACGAAGTTCTGATAGAGGAGCTCCGTTAGGCGCAGGTCTTCTCCGGAGAGCTTGGCGCGATTCTCGTAGACAGCCTTGATGCGAGAGAAGAGCTTGTCGTTGAGGAGAATGCCATCTTGGTGCGCTGAGAGCTTGGGGGTGATCTCTTCTTCGACCTCCTTGATGGCATCGGTCGCCTCTGCGCCTGCGAGGGCGGAGAAGATCGAGATCGTTCGGTCGAGGAGTCGGCCAGACTTCTCGTAGGCGAGGATCGTGTTCTCGAAGGTTGGTGCTTCGGGATTGTTCGTGATGCTGTCTATCTCGATGAGCTGCTCCTTCATCCCCAGCTCGAAGGCAGGCAGGAAGTGCTCTGGTCGGATCTTGTCAAAGGGGGGCGCTTGGTAGTCAAGCTGGCTTACCTCCAGCAGAGGATTGGTGCTCTGATCCTTGCTGTGGCAGGCGGTGAGTGTCGTCATAGCGAGGAGGCTAAGGGTGACAAAGAGGCGTTTCATAGTGACGTATAGTTGGGTGAGTAAGTCTTGGCTGAAGCCTTCGAGTGAGAGACTAGAGGAGCGGATGAGGCTCACCGATCCAAGCGATGCCCTGGTCGATGGTGCGGATCTCTGTCGTCGGTAGCTGGCGACGTAGATCAGCGATGGTAGCTCTCACGCAGTAGTCGCCGGCTAGACCTGCTACGTCGATGCGCATAGCATGCATGAGAGGGTCGGGGACTGCATCTTGGAAGGCGCTGTAGGCATCCTTCTGGCGGGTCATCGCCTTGGGGATGAAGAGTACATTGTGCCCAGAGCGCTTGAGCTCCATGACGACATCAGCTAGAGGGGGATAGAGGGCTGCGCCAGAGGTGAAGCGGACGCAGTGTACGGGCCACTCTCCACCTTGGGGGATGAAGCTACAGTGGTCTGCAGGGTGCTGATCTAGGGTAACTACGATCATGTCGTAGTCCTCCTGATGCTCCTTCGTCCAGGCAGTGATATAGTCCATAGCTGGGATAGCGCCAGGGACGGCTAGACTCCCCGTGATGAAGTCATTCTGAGGATCTACGATCAATAGGATATTCATAAGGTCAAAGTGTGTGGGGTGTGGTAGGGAAAAGAGCGCGGGCTACCCGCTGGCTGCGTAGGCAACGAGAAGGTAGCCCGTGCGCTGAGGACTAGGTGATGTGTAGCTGTGTCCCTGAGGGACTCGGGATGAGGAGGCTTAAAGTTCTAGGTCGAGACCAAACTCTTCATGCCAAGGAAGCCCCTGCTTCATGAGCTGCTCCATGAATGGATCTGGATCGAACTCCTCGACATTGTACACCCCAGGCTTGCGCCAGAGTCCCTTGAAGAACATCAGTGCGCCGATCGTAGCAGGTACCCCCGTGGTATAGCTGACACCCTGAGCGCCTGTCTCCTGGAAGGCAGCCTGGTGGCTACAGTTGTTCCAGACATAGTAGGTCTTCTCCTGACCGTCCTTGACGCCACGGATGCGACAGCCGATGCTCGTCTCGCCCGTATAGTTCTCGCCGAGCTCTCCTGGGTTAGGTAGGATAGCCTTGAGGAACTGAATGGGGACGATCTCCATGCCGTTGTAGAGTACGGGGTCGATACGAGTGATCCCGATGTTCTGCATCACACGCAGGTGGGTCAGGTATTCCTGCCCGAAGGTCATCCAGAAGCGTGCACGTCGGATCGATGGGAAGTTCTTCACCAGAGACTCCAGCTCCTCGTGGTAGAGGAGGTAGGACTCACGTACCCCGATGTTGGGGTAGGTCAGTGCCTTGTGGATCTCCTGAGGCTCGGTCTCTACCCACTGGCCGTTTTCGTAGTACTTCCCCTTCTGGGTGATCTCACGGATGTTGATCTCGGGGTTGAAGTTGGTAGCGAAGGCCTTGTGGTGGTCACCACCATTGCAGTCTACGATGTCGAGGTAGTGGATCTCGTCGAAGTGGTGCTTCGCAGCATAAGCCGTGAATACCCCCGTGACCCCTGGGTCGAAGCCACAGCCTAGGATAGCGGTCAGTCCAGCCTCCTCGAAGCGCTGCTTATATGCCCACTGCCAGCTGTACTCAAACTTGGCTTCGTCCAGTGGCTCGTAGTTCGCCGTGTCGAGGTAGTTCACTCCCGCCTCTAGGCAGGCATCCATGATATGGAGGTCCTGATAGGGGAGGGCGACATTGATGACCAGCTCAGGCTTGAAGGACTTCATCAGCGCCACGAGCTCGGGGACGTTATCGGCGTCCACGGCAGCGGTCTGTATCTTGACGTTCTTGATCTCTGAGGCGATCTTGTCGCACTTGCTCTTGGTGCGGCTAGCGAGCATAATGTCGGTGAAGACATCACTGTTCTGTGCCACCTTCTTGGCCACTACCGTACCGACACCGCCGGCACCGATAATGAGGACTCTTCCCATAGGCTTTATTACTGTCTATTATGTTAGATGGGTTCGTGATACACTTGTCGGCTAGGAGCCGTTCACACCACCCCTAAGGGGATAGCTACGACAAAGATACAAATTCTCTGTCTTCTCTTTCCTTGCTTCCTAGATCCTTAGCCTGGGTGGAGCGTGGAGGAGAGCTCAGACCTACTAGGCTGGTCGTATGGGTGAGGAGGGGGTGGGTGATGGACTATCCGATGATGATCTAGGAAGAGCTCTGTAGGGGGAGACCCCTTTTACCAACTAGTAGGCACTACTGATGCCCCTCGGGTGGCACTACTGTTGCCCCTTAAGAGGCACTACTGTTGCCCCTTTTGTGTTACTACTGATGCCTCCTAGGATGAAGCGAGGGGGAGGCTGTGGTGGTAGACTTGGTATGGGCATTGGGGATCTTTTTTGTATCTTTGTCCCGCTTTGCGTAATCTCTGTCAGGAAGATATGCTGTATCGAGTGTGGCCTGAGTACATTGCGTTTAGTGTAGTACTAATCAAATAAGCTATAAAGACTCAAATGGACTTTATTAAGATCGTCAACGAGGCCTTCGCCACGGGCAAGAGCCATCCTTCTTTCCGCAGCGGTGATACGATCACCATCGACTACCGTATCACGGAAGGTAACAAGGAGCGTATCCAGCGCTATCGTGGTGTCGTCATCCGCATCAGCGGTCACGGCGACAAGAAGCGCTTCACCGTGCGTAAGATCTCTGAAGGTGTCGGTGTAGAGCGTATCTTCACCTACGAAAGCCCCTTCATCGAAAAGATCACTGTCGAGAAGTTCGGTAAGGTACGTCGTGCTAAGCTCTACTACCTCCGTGCCCTCACCGGTAAGAAGGCTCGTATCAAGGAGCGTCGTGTCATCACTGAAAAGTAGTCACTCGCTCTGAGTACACTACGTACTCTATCCGACTCTATAGTAGCCTCACCATCGCTTCCTCCGTGGGACGATCGGTGGGGCTATTATATCTCCCTAGCGACCATCCTTTATTCATAATATATCATATATCATATCACGTGAACATCAAGTACGCATTCATAGCCCTAGGACTCGCATCTCTAGGCTTGTCCTCCTGCGATGATCCCATCGCACGGAAGGAGTTTGAGATCGCCTCGAAGGATCATAGCCGAAGAGGCGTCATCGTCACGACCAAGGAGTTTACATTCACCGACTGGAGTAGCCGAGGGAAATACTCCCTCCCCAAGGCGGACTCGATTTCCGAAGATGCGGGACACTACTGGGTGTCGGCAAGTAACGACGGCTTCTTCGTCATCCCTAGTTTCCTTCGTCCAGGGAATGAGCCTCCCGTGATTCCCTACCTCGATGAGGCTAAGAAGCCTGTCGCCGTACATATCCGCTCGATCAAGGGAGCACGCTTCTTTGGACTAGGGACAAACCTCATCGCTGGAGCCTTCTTCTCAGGGCAAGTCGCTACGAGTTCGCTCGCCAGCAAGCCTCTTGCCTCCACGCTCTTCGGTCAGCCTTATGCTACGGGAATTCCCCAAGAGCTAGAGTTCGTCTATCAGTACAAGGCTGGTGCAAAGGTGATCCATGGCGAGGGGAAGAATGTCGAGCTGCCAGCCCAGGATAAGGGCTCCGTCTCCGCTGTCTTCTACGAGGTGACAGACGATGCAGCCTTCCTCAACGGGACGAACCTACAGACCGACTCTCGTATCATCGCTAAGGGATATGTGGAGCTGGAGCCTACCGAAGGTAGCGACTGGGTGACCTATAAGCTCCCCCTGGAGGTCGTCAACCAAGAGCGAGATAAAGCCATTGATCTGACCACGAAGAAGTATCGCCTAGCGCTCGTCTTCTCCTCCAGCTATCGTGGAGCTGAATATATCGGAGCGGTCGGTAGCGAACTTCTCCTAAAGAAGGTGACGATCAAGGATCGTCCACGTCTCAAGAACTAAGGTGCTACTAAGTATGAGTATCAAGAATATCCTAGCAGGTCTGACGCTAAGCCTGCTGACCTTCGCCACAGCGACAGCAGGCGAAGAGACCTCCACTAAGTACCCTAGCCGACTCGGAGTAGGTGTGCATATTGGCTTTAATCTAGGGGGTGCCCTCCCTCCAGCAGTGCCTAAGCCAGTGAAGAAGGTGCATGCCTTCCGTCCCGGGGGTGCGCCCAACCTCGGGCTGGACTTCTCCTATCGTCTCTCCTCTACGAGTCCTTTCTCGATCGCTACGGGAGTGGAGTACGATATGAAGTACTTCCAGTCTACGGTCAAGACGGAGAATATGCCCATCCGCTACCAGAATGACGACCATTCGGAGCAGATCTACTCGGGCTATCAGAGTGTCGAGTATGCTAATCGCTATCTGACCATTCCGTTGGGGCTGACCTTCGATATGCCTAAGGGAGGCTTCCGCTTCTTCGTCGGAGGGTATTATGCCCATGCCCTGCAGCGTAAGTTCATCGCTAAGCTCGATGGCGATGGGATCATGGACGGAGAGACCTATCTGGCAGGAGCTGTCGTCACGACGGATCTGAGCCAGATGCTCGTTCGCAATGACGTCGGGGTGCGCTTCGGTGCAGACTATAAGGTGGATCAGCATTGGGCTATCACCGGACGAATGAATGTCGGTCTGCCCAAGCTCTTCGATAAGAGCTTCAATGTCATGCCCTACTCGCTACGCAATGTCTTCCTCAACCTAGGGGTGAGCTATCGCATCAATAGATAGTCTCCTGGTGAGAATAATGAAAATCCCCCGCATCACAGCCGTGATGCGGGGGATTTTCGTTATTGGGTTTCGAGGATTAAAGATGGGCTTCGGAGGAGCGGATACTCAAGGGGCGCACCTCGAGGGTAGCGCCTAGGTTCTTCTCCTCCACCAAGGGATCTAGCGCGGTAGATAGATCGGTGGGGACAGCATGTCCAGGGCGTAAGATGCGAGTCAAGTGAATGCGATATTCATTCCCACGGACGAGTCCGTAGCGTCCAGGACTAGACTTTTGTGGGGCTTTGGAGTCTTCGTAATGGCGGATGGGGAAGATGTAGTAGCTGTAGCCATGCTGATAGAAGGCGATCCCCTCCTTCTCAAATGGTGCGGTGAAGGAGTCGGTAGTGATGCCGGCCTGCTGGAGCGCCTTGCCTAAGGCTTCATCGGTGAAGGTCTTGCTCTTCAGCTCCTCCTTGATCTGATGCTCTGCGTAGTACTTGCCTTGGTAGCTGATCCAGCCCTCTCCTTCACTTAGGGTGAGCCCTGCAGGGATGTAGGGGTAGCGAATGAGGAGGGAGGGTACTGCTCCCGTCAGGTATGCTGAGGCGGGCAGGGTCGTCTCACGAGCATAACACCCTGTCGCCCCTCGGAGGGCACCTAGACCTTGCTCATCTTTAGCGAGAGGAGCCCAATAGCCTTGCCCCTCTTTAGCGATGAGCTTCTCTGTAGGGAAGTAGCTGAGGTGCTCCAGCAGTGAGGTTGGTTTGCTCGCCTCCCAAGCTGTGAAGAGTGGTCCCTTAGGATAGACATCAGCTTCCTCGGAGCGGTGTCCCTTGGTCTCTTCTCCCCCAGAGAGGAGTAGACCTAATGGACGGAGGAGGACTTCCTGCTTTGCTTGTGGCTGGATGACGTAGCCAGCAGGAGCCTTCCCCGTCGCAGCTCCTAGGCTCAGCGTGGGCTCGCCATAGAGGAGAACGCGAGCCAGTGTGGGTTCGATCTTGACCTGTATCTTGCTGGAGGAAGAAGCGAAGGCCGAGGGAGTGATGGCTATGGGATCCCCTGCATTGAGCATCGTGACGGAGAGCTGAGGCTTGGTGTTGAGCAGAGCATCGAGTAGGAAGCGCTGGGCGGTGGTGAGCTGGCTAAGAGGTCTACCGATCTCGGTGCGCTCCCGAAGGGTTGTGGTAGGATTAGCGATGACGACGAGCTGGTAGGAGCCTTCGGGGAGAGCGACGGGGAGATCCTGGAGATTGGTAGAGGGAGTGACGGTGATCTCACGTATTTCTTTGACTAGAGGAGTAGCCCCTTCGCTGTAGAAGACAAGACGTAGCTGATGGGGTGTCAAGAGCGGATCGGGAGTCTCGGAGGTGATGCCCCTTAGTGTGGCTTGTCGGGGACTCTGGATAGCTAGGTGAAGGGTTGCCTTCTGTGTCGAGGGCTTGGGGAGAGGGTAGCCTCCCTGCTTGGTACATGAGTAGAGCCCAAGCGTGAGTAGGAGGACAGAGAAGTATAGGTAGTGAAGCGTTTTCATTGGTCAGGTGATCATGGTACTGAGCGCATGGCTCAGAGGAGTGAATAGTGACAGCCCCCGGATGCAAGCTCCTTCAGGGAGGCATCTGGGGGCTGTCGGTAGAGAGGGTTTGCCTAGGTAGGCGAGTGCTTAGACAAGCTCGTGGATGATGAGACCCGAGCGGAGCTTAGGCTCAAACCACGTGGTCTTCGGAGGCATGATATTACCGGAGTCGGCGATGTCGATGAGTTGCTTCATCGAGACAGGGTAGAGTGCTAGAGCAAACTTCATCTCACCGCTATCGACACGCTTCTTTAGCTCGCCAAGTCCACGGATACCACCTACGAAGTCGATGCGCTTATCGGAGCGAAGGTCCTTGATGCCAAGGATCTCGTCGAGGATAAGGTTCGAGCTGATCGTCACGTCGAGGACACCGATCGGATCGTGGTCGTCATACGTGCCAGGCTTCGCTGTGAGCGAGTACCAATGGTCGCCGAGGTAGAGGGAGAAGTTATGCAGTGCCTTAGGCGTATAGATTTCCGTTCCCTTGTCTTCGACGATGAAGTTCTTCTCGAGCTTCTTCAGGAGCTCTTCCTTGGTCAGCCCATTGAGATCCTTCACGACACGGTTGTAGTCGATGATGGTCAGCTGATCGTCGGGGAAGCAGACAGCCATGAAGTAGTTGTACTCTTCGTGTCCCTGATGATTAGGGTTCTGCTTACGCTTCTCATCACCTACGAGGGCGGCCGCTGCAGAGCGGTGGTGTCCATCGGCGATATAGAGTGCAGGCATCTTGGCAAAGAGCTCGGTGATACGGTCGATATCCTTGCGATCGTTGATGATCCAGAATTCGTGCCCGAAGCCATCCAGCGGAGCGATGAAGCTATAGACAGGCTTCTCGGCCGTGTACTTAGCTACGATCTGGTTGATCTCAGCTTGAGCAGGGTAAGCGAAGAAGACAGGCTCGATGTTCGCATTGTTTACACGGACGTGCTTCATACGATCCTCCTCCTTGTCTCTGCGGGTCAGCTCGTGCTTCTTGATGACTCCAGTCATATAGTCCTGGACAGAAGCACAGACTACGAGGCCATACTGCGTCTTGCCGTTCATGGTCTGGGCATAGACGTAGTAGTTCTCCTCTTCGTCTTGTACGAGCCATCCCTTTTCACGGAAGAGGCGGAAGTTCTCAGCGGCCTTCTGATAGACCTTTTCTTCGTGCTCGTCAGTGCCGATAGGGAAGTCGATCTCTGGACGAATGATATGGTAGAGGGACATCTCGTTGCCTTCTGCTTCGGCACGAGCTTCATCGCTGTTGAGGACGTCGTAAGGGCGAGAAGCGACACGCTCTACGAGTTCCTGTGGAGGACGGATACCACGGAAGGGTTTGATGATAGCCATAGTAAGTTACTAGGTGATAGTCGGTGATGTGTAGAGTAGGTATGCGAGCGGGTGAAGGCTACTTATTGAGGCGGAAGCGCTCGTTACCTTCCTTGATGAAGCCTACGATCTGGCGGGCTGCAGCAAGACCTGCGTTGGTGTTTGCCTCAGCGGTCTGAGCTCCCATCTTCTTAGGTGTGGAGAAGTAGCGTTCGCCAGCGGCTGCTTCGAACTCTTCGTGAGCTGCAGGACGGATATCAGCGAGGTAGCGCAGATCTTCACGTTCCTTGAGTAGAGCGATGAGCTCAGGCTCATTGATGATCTCCTTACGAGCAGTATTGACTAGGATAGCCTTCTTGGGGAGGAGGCTGACGAGCTCACGACCGATAGAGCCCTTGGTCTCGGGGGTAGCAGGGATGTGGAGCGAAACGATATCGCAGGTGGAGAAGAGCTCCTTCTGGCTAGCGACAGCGTGTACACCTTCCTTCTCGATAGCCTCTGCTGGGGTGAAGGGATCGTAAGCATAGATCTCCATGCCGATACCCTTAGCGATGCGGGCGACATTACGTCCGGTGTTACCATAGGCTAGGAGTCCGAGCTTCTTATCCTTGAGTTCGGTGCCTGAGGTACCATTGAAGCGGTTGCGGACAGCGAAGAGTAGCATAGCGAATACCAGCTCTGCTACGGCATTAGCATTCTGCCCTGGGGTGTTCATGACACATACTCCGTGAGCGGTAGCTGCCTCGAGGTCTACGTTATCGTAGCCTGCGCCAGCACGGACGACGATCTTGAGCTGCTTAGCGGCATCGAAGACCTCAGCATCTATGATATCACTGCGGATGATGATAGCTTCGGCGTCAGCCACGGCTGCGAGGAGTTCGCTCTTGGCTGTGTACTTTTCGAGGGTAGCGACTTCGAAGCCTGCTTCGGTAAGGATTTGCTTGATGCCAGCGACAGCGGGAGCTGCGAAAGGCTTTTCGGTAGCGATAAGGACCTTAGACATGATGATGTAGATATGTGTAGGTGAAGGGATATGTGATCTAAGATAGATAAGTAAGGCACCCCTGCCCAGGTCCTCGGTGAGAGGGGTGGGAGAGGTGCCTTAGGAAGAGGAGGATTAGTGCTTGCGTTCGAATTCCTTCATGAGGTCGACGAAGAACTCTACGCTACTCTTAGGTAGAGCGTTGTAGAGGGAAGCACGGAAGCCTCCGACGGAGCGGTGTCCCTTGAAGCTGTAAACGCCACGTGAGGAAGCGAATTCGAAGAATTCCTTTTCGAGCTCCTTATACTCGTCGTTGAGGACGAAGCAGACGTTCATGATCGAGCGATCCTCTGCATTGACCGTACCACGGAATAGGCGGTTGCGATCGATTTCGTCGTAGAGCAAGGCAGCCTTCTCGGTGTTCATCTTTTCCAGAGCCTTGACACCGCCGAGCTCCTTGTACCACTTCATGGTCTGAAGGGCTACATAGATGGGGAAGACAGGAGGAGTGTTGTACATCGAATCCTTGTCGACGTGGATCTGGTAGTCCATCATCGTGGGGATGATACGGTTGTCGTCGATGTGACCAAGGGCGTCACGACGGACGATGACGAAGGTAACCCCTGCAGGAGCGATATTCTTCTGTGCACCGCCATAGACGAGGTCGTACTTGGAGAAGTCGACCTCACGGGTGAAGATGTCAGAGGACATATCCCCGACGAGGCGGACGTTCACGTCTGGATCGTAGCGGAGCTCGGTACCATAGACGGTGTTATTCGTCGTGATGTGCAGGTAGTCTACATCGCTAGGTACTTCTCCCTTGAGCCAAGGCTTGGGGTACCAGACGTAGTTGTCTTCCTTAGAAGAGAAAGAGACTACTTCACCGAAGAGCTTAGCTTCCTTAGCAGCCTTGTTAGCCCACGTGCCTGAGTCGACATAGGCAGCCTTCTTCTTCAGTAGGTTCATAGGTACCTGTGCGAACTGTAGGCTGGCGCCACCACCGAGGAATAGGACTTCGTAGCCTTCGGGGATGTCTAGGAGCTCCTTCATCAGACGACGAGCTTCCTCCATCGTAGCGGTGAATTCCTTCGCACGGTGCGAAACTTCGAGAATGGATAGGCCTGTGCCTTCGTAGTTAAGGACTGCGCTAGCGGCGTCACGGATGACGCTCTCGTCAAGGATAGAGGGTCCTGCCGAGAAATTATGCTTCTTCATAAGAGCGGATATTGAAGATGAATATTTAGAGACGTTAAGTTAGGAAATAGCGGGTGCCCTCTCTGTCAAGACAAGGCTCGATCTTCCACGCTGCCAACAGCAAAGTTATCAATAAAAATAGGAAAGCCAAATGCGCCTAAACCGAGATCCTCTCTGCTCCGAAACCCGCTCCCCCAAGGGGTTAGGGCATAGTCTACTAAATTTCTTTAATAGGGCTATTTTCTTGGATGAAGCGAGCTATTTGTGCGGAGAAATCTGTGATTATGACACGAAGGGATGATCCGCTGCTCGGGAGGAGTAGATATAAAATATGGAAAAGGGAAGCCTGAGGGGAGCTTATGAAGTTTCTAAGGAATCCCGATGGCTATCCTTCGCTTCCGCAAAGCTCTACCTCTGTCCAGACAAAGCTCTACCTTGGCCGGAGCGAAGGTAGAGCTCTCCTCGGGGAGGGCTGTAGGATCGGTGAGGAGAGGGCTATGGCTGGGTAACATTCTGCTACGTCCGGTCTTACCGAGTTCTTTGTATCTTTATCGAAAATAAATATCCAATCCTCAATGAATCGCTTACGATCGCTTCTTTTTTCAGTCGCTCTCGGCGGGAGTTTGCTTAGCCTCTCGGCGAAGACCCCGCTGTCGTCGCCCTCGTCTTCGCTGACCCGCTGGGTCAATACCCTCATCGGTACAGACTGGGTGGGTAACGTCTACCCAGGTGCTTCAGCTCCCTTTGGGATGGTGCAGCTAAGCCCTGACAACGGGCGTCCTGGCTGGGACTACATCGCAGGCTATTTCTATCCCGATAGTGTCCTAGCTGGTTTCAGCCACACACACCTAAGTGGCACGGGAGCAGGGGATCTCTATGACATCTCATTCTTCCCTACTCTCCTTCCCCCACTCATAGAGGAGGTGCGCCCACCCTTGAGCGCTGGGATGGAGCCGAAGGACCAACGTCCGCTGGGCTGGCATGCTCGCTTCAGCCATGCTACGGAGGTCGCTCGTGCAGGCTACTACGCCGTGACGCTAGAGCCGTCGAATATCCGAGTAGAGCTTACCGCTACGCCCCGCGTAGGTATCCAGCGCTACACCTTCCAGCAGGCCTCAGACTCTGCCTGCATCCGCCTAGATCTGGACAAGGCAATGAATTGGGACGGCACACGCTCCAGTGACGTACGCTTCACCTCTAGCTCTACGCTCAGTGGCTATCGCCTCTCCGATGGCTGGGCTCGTCAGCAGGAGGTCTACTTCTATACCCGTCTCTCTCGAGTGCCAGACAGTGTCGCCTTCGAGCGTAACCCTCGCTCGGGAGTCCCTGGTAAGGCTAGCTATGGTACGATCCTCAAGCTCTACTATAAGGTACGTGCTAACGAGAGCATCACGCTGACGACGGCGCTTTCAGGAGTAAGCGAAGCGGGCGCGAAGCGAAACCATCAGGCCGAAGCCCCCCACCTTGACTTCGACCGCTACCGACGTTCGGCCGAGGAAGCTTGGTCGAAGCGTCTCGGACAAATTACCTTAGATGCCAAGACGCCCGATAGTCTACGGACGACCTTCTATACGGCGCTCTACCGATCTCAGCTCTGTCCTACGATCTACAGTGATGTCGATGGGCGCTACCTCGGTGCCGATCGGAAGGTTCATCAGGCTCGCCATACGACCTACAGTACCTTCTCGCTCTGGGATACCTACCGCACGGCGCATCCACTCTATGCCCTGCTTAGCCCAAGTGAGGCCAAGGCGATGGTCGCCTCACTCGTCGCCTTCGGTGAAGAGAATGCTGGGCACCTGCCGGTGTGGAACATGTTCGCCTCGGAGACCGACATGATGATCGGCCATCACTCGATCCCCGTGATCGTGGAGGCTGTCCTCAAGGGGATCTACGTACCTCGTGACAAGGCGAAGCTCCTACGCCTACTCCGCTCAACAGCTGAGCGTACGGGGTATAGGGGCTTGGATAGCTACCAGCGTCTGGGGTATATCCCTGCCGAAGAAGAGGAGGAGAGCGTATCGAAGACCCTCGAGTACGCCTACGATGATGCAGCTATCGCTCGCTATGCACGCTGGATGGGCGACGAGGGGGTAGCCCGACGCTACGAAGAGCGTGCTCGCTCCTGGAGAAATGTATGGGATGCAAAGACGGGATTCTTCGCCCCTCGCTCCAAGAGCCAAGGCTTCCTGCCCGACTTCGACCCCTTTGCTTATACCAAGCATTTTACCGAGAGTAATGCCTACCAATACCTCTTCAGCGTCCAGCACGATGTTTCTGGCCTCGATGCTCTGATGGAGGGCAAGCTAGGGGAGCGTTTGGATGAGTTCTTCTCTGCCACTACGCCTAGTCGCATAGAGCTCCCCATCTTCTCCACTGGGATGATCGGGCAGTATGCGCATGGCAATGAGCCGGGACACCACGTCATCTTCCTCTACAATCATGCACGTCAGCCCTGGCGAACGGCAGAGCTGACCCACCAAGTCCTACGCCAGCTCTACCACGATCGTCCTGATGGACTCTGTGGAAATGAGGACTGCGGACAGATGTCGGCTTGGTATGTGATGGCTTCGCTAGGTCTCTACCCTGTCGATCCTCTAGATGGGAAGTACGAACTCGTGACCCCGCTCTTCGAGGAGGCACGTGTCCAGCTCCCTGGGGGTAAGCTCTTGACGATCAAAGCTCCTCGTAAGCGTGAGGGTGAGCAGTACACCGAGTCGGTGACCTTCAACGGTAAGCGACTGAATCGCTCCTATCTGACCTACCAAGAGCTGAAGCAAGGTGGGACAATCCACTTCTCTCTCACCGCAGAGCGAGGTAAAATCTGGTACTAAGGTCATGGAGACGAAGCGCTCACACCTAGGGGCTCTCCTGGCAGCAGGGAGCTTATTCACTCGCTTGCCCTTCTGGCGCCTGAGAGAACTTACACGAGAGGACTACGAAGATGCCTTGAGTTGGTGGCCGGTGATAGGGCTTGTCACGGGCGGAGTCCTAGCAGGGAGCTTCTGTCTATATAGCCTTGTCTTACCTCCGGAGGTCGCTTTAGTCTTAGCCCTAGTATCTCGCCTCTTCCTAACGGGGGGCTTCCACGAAGATGGGCTAGGGGATTTCTTCGACGGTTTCGGAGGTGGACGGACGAAGGAGCAGATCCTCTCGATCATGAAGGATAGCCATGTCGGCTCCTACGCTGTGCTAGCCTTCGTCCTCTACTACCTCCTCTACTGGAGTAGTGCCAGCTCTATCCCTGGGGATCACCTCCCTCTCGTCCTCCTAGCCTGTGATGTGACGGGAAAATGCTTCTCTCTCTTACAGGTGCAGCTCTTGCCCTATGCTCGCCAGACGGAGGAGTGTAAGGTGGGGGTGGTCTATCGTCAGGTGAGCTGGCTACCACTTCTCATCGGGATAAGCCTGCTCATAACGACGCAGGGGCTAGCCTTTTCTTGGCTCTTCGTTGAGCACTTCTACATCGTACTGCCGTTTGCTCTCCCGTTACTGACGAGCCTAGGCTTGATCTTCTACCTACGTAAGCGGATCAGGGGCTATACGGGAGATACCTGTGGTGCACTCTGTCTGCTCTGCGAGCTCGCGGCTCTTCTGAGCTACACGATATTCGCCCACATGATCACGATCTACTGATGCGTCTTCACCTCATTAGGCATACGGCACCGAACGTACCCGCTGGACTCTGCTATGGGCAGTCGGATGTACCACTGGCTAGTACCTTCGCCGAAGAGGTGGTTGATGTACAAAGACGGCTGGGCGCTCTCCTCGAGGGGAGAGCACCCAGCCGTATCTATTCCAGTCCGTTCTCTCGCTGTACGCAGCTAGCGGAGGCCTGTGGCTATGCTACGCCTCTACTAGATGAGAGGCTCATGGAGCTGAACTTCGGGGCTTGGGAGCTCTGTCGCTTTGACGAGATCACGGATCCCCAGCTACAGTGCTGGTATGATGACTACCTCTACGAAGCTCCCACGGGAGGAGAGAGTTTCTACCAGCAGACACAGCGGGTCGCTGATTTCTTGGATGAGCTACGTGCGGAGTTGGCCAACGAAAACTCCCCCGAAGGTGAAGTTCTCATCTTCACACACGGGGGAGTTCTCCTAGGAGCAGGTATCTGGGCTGGACTTTTCACCCTAGCGGAGGCCTTCGACCACCGCTCGCCCTATGGGGCGATCCTTACCTTAGAAATCTAATCGGTTGATCTAAGCGCCGAGGAAGCTACGTATTGTCTCGTAGAACTCCTGATAACAGCGCTCGAGATCGTCATTGACGAGGATCCGATCGAAGCGGTTCGCAAAGCTAAGCTCATGCTCGGCCTTGGCTAGACGCTCCTCGATGACCTCCGCACTGTCGGTCTGGCGACCGGTGAGGCGACGTCGTAGCTCCTCCAGCGAAGGAGGCTGGATGAAGAGACTCAGTGCCTGCGCTCCGTAAGCCTCCTTGATATTCACCCCGCCGACACAGTCTACGTCGAAGATGACACGTATCCCCGAGGCGAGCTTGCTATCCACTTCGCTCCGCAACGTCCCGTAGTAGCGTCCAGGATAGACTTCTTCGTATTCGAGAAAGTCGCCTCGCTCGATGCCTGCACGGAACTCTTCGGGGCTGAAGAAGTAGTACTCGACCCCCTGTCGCTCAGCTCCACGGGGAGAGCGACTCGTGGCTGAGACGGAGAAGCTAAGCCCCAGCTCAGGATGCTCAGCTAGCAAGCGCCCGATGAGGGTACTCTTGCCCGTCCCCGATGGTGCAGAGATGATGATGAGACTGCCTGTGTGGCTGTCCCCTGAGGTAGGGCTATTCATCGTCCTCGTCCTCGTCTTCGGACTTACCGCCCTTCTTTTTCTTCTTGTCCTTCCCGACGGAGCCTTCCTTGAGCTTAGCCATCACCTTCTCGGTCAGCTCTTCGAGGAGCTCGGGATTCTCTTCGATGGTCAGCTTAGCATTGTCCTTTCCTTGACCGAGCTTCACGGTACCATAGCTGTACCATGAGCCACTCTTCTTGATGATGTCGGTCTCTTCGGCGATGTCGACGATCTCTCCTAGACGAGAGATACCCTGTCCGTAGAGGATCTCAAAGACGGCGGTGCGGAAGGGAGGGGCGACCTTGTTCTTGACGACCTTCACACGGGTGATGTTACCATAGACTTCATCACCATCCTTCAGTGCCGTAGAGCGACGGATGTCTAGGCGAACGGAGGCATAGAACTTAAGTGCGTTACCACCCGTAGTAGTCTCCGATGGTCCGTACATATTGCCCCCGATCTTCTCACGTAGCTGGTTGATGAAGATACAGGTGGTGTTTGACTTCGAGATTGCCCCCGTGATCTTGCGTAGCGCCTGGGACATCAGACGGGCTTGTAGACCTACACGAGCTTCACCCATATCGCCCTCGATCTCAGCCTTAGGCACTAGGGCCGCCACAGAGTCGATGATCACGAGGTCAACAGCTCCCGAGCGGATCACTTGCTCGGCTATATCGAGCGCCTGCTCCCCATTGTCGGGCTGGGAGATGTAGAGCTCCTCCATGTCTACGCCAAGGGCTTCGGCATAGATAGGGTCGAAGGCGTGCTCTGCATCGATGATCATGGCCTTCCCGCCCTGCTTCTGTACTTCGGCGATAGCATGGATGGCCAGCGTGGTCTTACCTGAGGATTCTGGACCATAGATCTCGATGATACGTCCTCGAGGATAACCTCCGACGCCGAGAGCAGCATCGAGAGTGATCGATCCCGTAGGGATCACATCTACTTCGGTCGTAGGGCGGGCGGCCATATTGATGACGGTGCCCTTACCATAGGCCTTCTCTATCTTGGCTAAGGCGGTCTCTAGGGACTTTTTCTTTAGATCTGCGGGCGAAAGCTCCTTGTCTTTACCCTTGATGACACGTTCTTTGATCTCTTCACTCATAAGTAGGAGGGTAGGGGATGATCCTGGGTAGATCCAGGGATTAGTTCTTCAAAATTTGGCTGGCGTGCTCCTTCGTCTTGACTTCCTTGCCTCGGAGGATACGCTCGATACGATGATCGGCATCGATGACGAAGGTCGTTCGCTCGGTGCCCATATATTTTCGTCCGTACATACTCTTCTCGATCCAGGTGCCGAAGAGCTCGTTGAGCTGGACATCGGTATCTGCGATCAGACGGAAGGGGAGGCTGTGCTTCTCGCGGAAGCCTTGGTGGCTCTTGGCAGAGTCACGGCTGACGCCGATGATCTCATAGCCTGCCTCCCGGAGCTCGCTGTATCCATCCCGGAGACTACATGCCTGTGCGGTACATCCGGAGGTATTATCCTTGGGGTAAAAGTAGAGGATGATCCTCTTACCAGGGTACTGTGAGAGACGGACTTCTTGTCCATCTTGGTCGAGTCCCAGTAGGTCGGGGACGAGGTCTCCTATTGTCAATGCCATAAGTTTGATTTGTTTGCTTTATGCTCCTTGAGGGAGCTTATTATACAAATATACGTAAATGCGAGGAGACCTATAGGGTCGCTCTGCTGAAGCCCTATCGGGAGCAAAGAAAATCGCTAGCAAAGCACCTAGATACAGGTGATATGCTAGCGATGATCTTATGGAGTAGTAGGAAGTCTGCCGAGCGATACGACGCAGAGAGACTTCGAGTGCGATCTATCCTCGTAAGGGAGGGCTTGCTGTGAGATAGCTGGACGATGAAGGGAACTCAAGGGTTCAGCTAGGACAAGGGCGGAGGTGCTCCGCTCTAGCGACTACTGTTCTTCAGCCTGCTGTAGCTGCTTGACGTAGATGGCCTTCTCCATCTTCTTACGACGAGCAACTGAAGGCTTGATGAAGGCCTGACGAGCACGTAGCTGACGTACTGCACCGGTCTTCTCAAACTTGCGCTTAAATCTTCTCAGAGCCTTCTCAATGTTCTCGCCCTCTTTTACTGGAACTACGATCATAATACTGTTACTTATCTTATTGTTTATAGTTTCTCTTCTGGAAGGAGCCTAGTTGTCCCCAAGCTCCAATGAGCCACAAATTTACAAAGACTTTGCTGAATAAGCAAGCCGACCTACCCTCCCGAGCTCAATATCAGCACCTTCCCTCATCTAAGGCAAACGTCTCTCGATGGGCTACTCGTGGCTTCGCTCGAGGAGGGCTAACCTCCTCGCTGGCGAAGGTTAGGCTTTGCTTCGGCAGAGCTTTACCTTTCCTCAGGCTAAGGTCTACGTTTGCCTCATTAAATCTAAGGCTAGAGCTTCGGCACAAAATAAGGTCGCTGAAGTCCCCGCCTACCGCGGGCACCTCAGCGACCTGATGAGTGGAGTGTGGAGCTGGCTTCTTAGCGTCTCTGGAGCTGAGCTTCTACAGCTCGTAGCTCAGCCTCGGTGTCGATTTCGAAGATCTCTGCAGGGAGGCAATCGATCTCCATCTGTCCCTGAAGCTGGAGGACTGCATCATCCCAGAAGAGCTCCTTGAAGTCTCCTCCTTGGACTAGCGACTCGATACGGTCTTTGATCAGCAGAGCATCGGCCTTCGTCCAGTAGGAGATACCTGAAAGGATGTAGCCCGTGCCGTCTTGGGGGCGAATCTCTTTGACACGATCCCCATCAAGGATAAGCCCCCATTCTCGCTGATAATTCTCCCTGTAAGCAGCAAAGTAGGTAGAGCGATTGAGACCGACTTTTAGGCAGTTGGTCGGCATATAGACATCCCCCTCCAAGACGAAGGTATCCCCAAATCGCTCCCGCACGAGGTAGAGCGAGTAGATATTGTTATAGACGTCGTACTGATCATTATGCACGAGCTCGACCCCATAGCGCTCTTTGAGGTAGTCGAGGCGATCCGCTCGGTAGCCCGTGACTAAGGTGATGTCCTTGATACCGACTTCGTGGAGGAAGCGAATCTGCTGCTCGACCATAGGAGTGCCTAGCACGGAGACGAGGCACTTAGGACGATCATTAGTCAGAGGTCGTAGGCGGGAGCCTAGTCCCGCAGCGAGGATGATGGCATTCATTGGTGTTATTTGTTCTCGTTCTTGGAGGATAAGGAGCCATAGCAGACCCCAAGGAGGATGATGAGACTACCTAGGAGTACCCAAAGAGAGGGTGGCTGATCAAGGAAGAGTGCTGCGAGGATCACTCCCCACACGGAGTAGGTGACGTTCAGCCCTAGTGCTCTTGCAGGACCGATCGTGTCAATGGCGGTATACCAAGCCAAGAAGGAGCTCATTCCTATAAAGGCCGTCAAGAGGAGAAGTGCCGTAGGGTGAGAGATTGTGAAGAGTTGCTGGAGAGACTCTGCTTCTGTGCCATTCATCCAGAAGGTGAAGACCGAGATGATCACGAGGTAGGCGATGGCAGAGGTAGACTCTCGGATCAGAAGAGCTGTCGGAGGAGCTATACCATCAGCACGCATCCCATAGGCACAGACGACGCTCTCGGAAGCCCAGCCTACTGCCGCTAGGCCAGCAAAGAGGAGGCTATTCCATGCGAAAGATCCCATGGAGCCCTCTTCGGGAGAGTAGGCCGTTAGAGCGATCCCTAAAAGGCAGAGGCTGAGTCCTATCCAGGTGCGGCGTCCTACCTTTTCCTTCAAGATGAGGACAGAGAGGGCTGCTCCGAGGAGAGGGTAGCAGGCTGTGACGGTTGTAGTCACCGCAACTCCTGCCGTAGCAATAGAGAGAAGATAGCAGGTCATAGCTACAGGACCTCCGAGTAATGCCCCGAGCATACAGTAGAGGGCATCTCGCTGCTTGAGAGCTATTCGGATCTCCTTGAGTCGACCTCGTAGTAGCAGTAGCAAGAGCAACCATAGGGCAGCAAACCCATCATGGAGCATACTTACAGTGAGAGTCGTAGCGAGGGTATCGCTCCCAAGAGCAAGGAGTACAAACGATATCAAGAGAGCATCGATCCCCCACGATAGCCCAGAGAAAGCTCCTGCTAGGATCCCTCGGGTCTGCTTGATCGCTGGTAGTAACCTAGCCATAATGTTCCTCCCAAAGCTTAATATTTGTCAGGGCACGAGCATAGCGATCTGACCCATAAGAGCCGAAGTCTTCTCCTTCGGCCTCCTTAATATCTGTCCAGAGAGACCAAAGGAGATCCATCAAGATCTGGTAGATAAGGATCTTCTCAGGACTATCTTTGGGAGTACCCTCAGGGAAGTACTGGGCAAAGAAGTAAGCCTTGGCCTCTTCGCTGAAGCGACTTTCTAGGAAGAGAGCTGCGATATCCCAGTGTGGATCGTTCATGCCCGAGTATTCCCAGTCGATCAAAAAGAGCTCTCCCGTCGTAGAGATGATGAAGTTCTCAGGGACGAGGTCGTTGTGACAGGGTGCTAGTGTGACGCCGAGCTCATTGATGCGGGCTTGTAAGGCTGGGACGATATCTAGGTTCTTTGTGCTCCCAGCTCGAGAAGCGTAGGTGGTAGTTAAGGTATGCTCATACTTCCTTAGCTCAGTGAAACCATTGAAGTCATTGCTTAGACGGAAGGAGGCGCCATGGAGGAGGCGTAGTATCGTAGCAATTTGCTTGAGGTTTTGGAAGCGTTGTATGGTCGCTTGTCCCAGAGCCTGTGCCCCTGGAATGAAGTCAGCTAGCTTGATACCAGATTCAGCACTGAAGTAGCGTATCGGAGGGTTAATGCCAAGCTCACTTGCTAGAAGGGAGTTGACTTGCTCATTGCTTCTGTCGACCATCGTCTCAGATCCAGCTCCCGGGAGTCGAAGGACGTAGAGCTTATCTGCGTACTCGACCTTGAAGTTCTTGTTTGACATCCCTCCGATGGGGCTAATCTTTACCTCTTGGGGAAGTACCTCCGTCTCAAAGATCTTAGAGAGGTGCTCACAAAGATTCTCTAGGTTTAATGGATTCTCTTTACGGATAAGTCGTGGATAGGTATAGTTAATGAGGTGGTGTAAGTCAGCCTCGGTGTCTACATCCCCCCAGATAAGGTCGGAGAAAAATAGGGTTGGCCGTCCTAGTGGAGTGGTGACGTCTAGGAAGGCATACTCATAGTTGAGTAGGGGGTTAGTGGAGCGGTGCCATAGCTCTAGCATACGACCAAAGGTAGAGCGAGAGAGGCGTATGATCCCCAAGAGTTCGCCTGCTATGGAGGAGAGCTGATGCCTATCCTTGCTGACTTTGAGTAGATACTTTTGCTCCAGCTCTACGAAGGCTTCGTCTCCACTCCCTGACTCTTCTGTGAGGCATAGGCAGTCGGGGAGTGCAATCTCCGTCAGTTCTTCAAGTACACGTGCCTCATAGAAGGTATCACCCTCGATAAGTAGGAAGTCTTCGTCGATCAAACCTTCCAGCCGAGCTAGGGATCCCATTGACGCCGTGAAGGCATAGTCAGGGTTCTGTACAAGCTGTATTCGTGAGTCCTTTTGGGAGTAGGGGGTGAAGAGCTCGGCCTGATAGCCTGTGACGATGAAGATGCGCTTATAGTTGAGTTGCTCTAGGAGCGATAGAGTCCTACTTAGGAGGGTGACTCCCTCGGTGAGAGGCTCTAGAGGGTAAGGCGTCTGGCGCTGATGCTCTCGGCGTGCTGCGAGAATTACAGCTGTGGATAGACGAGTAGACATAGTAAGGTAGGTTAGCGAAGGTCTTGGTGTTGTTGCTTTGCCAATCGGACTGCATCCTTAGCTTCCCAGCGGTGATCTAGGTCTACGAAATAGCGTCCATGGAGAGATGCTCTTTGCTCAACAGGAGGGAGCTCCATGTAGTCTCCATATTGACTACGTAGGTAGGCGTCGTACCCTTGAGGCATACTGACAGTAAAGTCCTCGAATGGCATCTCTATGGGTGTGCCAAACCAATCCTTTTCGAAGATCTCGTGAGGACGAGTGAGCTCAAGTCCATAGCAGAAGGCTTTATCTCCTTGGATCTGAAGGAGGGTGTCTAGGGTTCGCTGAGCTTTACGCCAGAGCTGACGGCGGAAGGGCTTACAGTAGAGAAGCTGATAGCCTAGAGCTAGCGATCCACGTAGGAACCCATGCTGCTTGATACGACCTCTGACTAATCCCCAGCTAAACCGCTCCTGAGCTTGGGTATAGGACTGGATGATGCGGCGATAGTGATTGGCTCGCTGGGCAATCTCCTCATAAGACCCAGAAGTGTAGTCTAGAGGGAAGATGTCTATGTATACCCCGAATACGAAGGGATAGGCTGACTCCTCTAAGATCGTCGTTCGCTTATCGGCAAACTTGGTGAATGGTAGGTAATAGCCATCGACTCCAAGCTCGACGACCTCATAGTTAGCATATTTACCTTGTAGATTACGACTGAGAGCGATGAACCTGTTGTAGTTCTCTCGATCCATATATACGTCGATGTCGTCATCCCAGGGGATCATCCCTTTATGGCGTACTGCTCCGATAGCTGTGCCACCGCAGGCGTAATAGGTAAGGTCATGCTCCTTGCAGAAGGAGATGAAGGTCTTCATCGTTTGGAGTAGGACTTCTTTGTACCGTACTTCCTCTGTTTTATCCATAGGGGTAGGGAGATAATTTGAATTCTTTTGGAGACTGGGTTCTGGAATGCTAGCCCTTTACGAGAAGCAAAGATACAAAAGCTTAGGGGGACGAATCAAACGTCCAATGGTAGTGTAGCTCGAATAAGATGACCCCCATTAACGACAGTTCCTCTGGAAGTTGCCGTAGCACTCCCAGAGGAACAACGTATCGTCGGCTGGTCAACATCCTTGCTCTAGTAGCTCGAGGAAGGATATTACTAAGCTCATCGGTGGGGACTAGAGCGTGTAGTCGAGACCGATAGAGAAGATCTGGTTCTTGCGCTTGTAGACCTCGCTACCTGGGATGGCAGTACCACTAGACTGGATCGTCTGGTAGGCTGAGGTAGCCTTCGTATGCGTCTTGTAGTCCGAGATCATGTAAGCGAGCTGAAGCTGTACTTCCTTCGTCAGGTGAAGGCCTACCCCAAGACCATAGGAGTTAGAGCTCATGTCAAAGTGAAGGTTGCTCTGGTAGGCATCTGTCACGCCCTTACGCGTGAGTTGGACACCACCGCTGACGTCGAGCCATGAGAGTGCGTTCCACTCAAGACCGAAGAGATACTCGTTGGTGTTATGGTCAAGCGTCTTCTGCTTATCACCTGCCATGCGAGCTTGCTTCTCGAAGAAGTGGTTGTAGCTCACCGATGCCGTCAGCGAAGGTAGGACCTTGTAGGAGACACCCAGGCCTAAGAGGGCGGGCATGTCGTTCGCTGTCTTGACACCGTCTTCGAATTGGCTCAGCCCCGAGCTGTTAATCTTTGTCTTATTCTTGACTTCGATCGCTGTACGGAACTCGTATCGTGCACCGATGTTCAGCCCTTCGTAGTTGAAGTTTAGACCAATGATTGGCGCAAAGCCCATGCCCGTCTGCTTGACCTCGATCTGGCGGTCAGCCGTAGCACGTGCTAGCTGGCCAGGAGCACCGAGGAGTGGCTGGATCTGTGGTAGTAGTGGTGCGAGAGCAGGCGAGGAGAGCAGGGGTTGAAGCTCAGCTATCCCAGCTGCGACAGCACCGAATTGTAGTGGCGCAGGAGACATGCCGCCCTGAGGATTGTTGACCTTCACGTCACGGATGTAGCCACTATACGTATTGTAAGAATAGCTGAGGCGACCGCCAAGGTATGCGCTTAGGTGCTGGTTGATCTTGTAAGAAGCCCCGAGCTGTAGGCCGAAGGTGTACTGTAGACCTTCCAGACGGCTGTCGACGGAGTAGCGATTGACACCCGTCAGCAGAGGTAGGGCTTGAGCGAGACCTTGCTTCTGCTTATCAGGTATGAGGGTTGATCCTGCGATAAGCTTCTGAAGGGGAGCAATACGCTGGGCGATACCTTGGGTAATGACAGGCACCGTCGCCAGCTGGGACTCGAATTGTGGGAGGCCAGACTTAAATACGGCCTTACCACCACCGCCGAATAGTCCGACGACGGCGGAGAAAGCCCAATCGCCCTTCTTATATGATGCCATGATCGTCGGGAGGACGGGAGCAGTAGCCGTACCCTTAAAGGTCTTAGAGGCTTGTCCTCCGTTGTAGGCAAACGGAGCAAAGGTTGCCTCAATGTCACGCTTCTGGAGGACAGTCTGACTATTGAGCGAGAGGCGCCATCCGTCGTTGAGGAAGGCAAGACCTGCGGGGTTGTAGTAGGCTGCATCGGCTGCGAGCGAAGCGTTACGGGCTAGGCTACGCAGATATAGCGTATGGAGGCTGGTATTGTTGAGCAATCCACCGGCATGGGCGGAGGAGAGCGTACCTAGGGCTAGAAGCCCAGCGAGGAGAGATTTCTTCATTTTCTGATTTACTTGGATGTCTAGCTCGGGGTGGGTAGGCCTGCCCTGAGCTTAGGTAGGGCAAAGATAGGCAATATTGCACACTTTCTGCGTTAATGAGCAGTATTTCTGCCTTGGCTACTACCTAAGTCTATGGCTTAAAGGCTGGACGAGTAGGAGGACTATCGCCTGAGTAGGAGGCGCTAAAGCCAGCTCAAGGGGTGCTTCTTTGGCTGATCTTATCCCTTCATCTAGGTGTCTTTTCTTGCCTATAGCATAGCGGTGCGCTTCGCGAAGCTCTACCTCTATGCGCTGAGAGGTATAGCTTCGTCGGCGGTAAGGTGTACGTTTGCATCGGCGAAGGCCGATGTTTTGTGCGCCGAGCCTTGGAGTCTAGGTCGGCGAACAAAGCTACCCCTGCTTTCCTAGCTTCGAGAAAGAGGCTGGTGAGAGCAGGGGTAAAAAGAAGCGAGGCTAACAGATCTTCACGGGGAAGTCTCTGTTAGCCTCGTAAGGGGAATGCCGAAGATTCCGCTAGGGCTTAGCCTACGTATTCGTCAGACACGCTGAGCTTAGCGCGACCCTTAGCACGGCGTGCTGCTAGGACACGACGACCATTAGCGGTAGCCATACGTGCACGGAAGCCGTGCTTGTTCTTTCTCTTGCGGTTCGAGGGCTGGAACGTTCTTTTCATCTCTAGTCGTTACTTATATATGTTTATGTTATTGTTCTTTCGGACACTCGTTTGAGACGCAAAGATACAGAATTTTATCCAACCCTGGCTAGTAGTGCTTCGATGAGCGTAGGGAAGGCGTAGGCTTTACGCTCTGTCTCCGGAATGAGAAGGAAGGGCAGCGCCTCCCGAATTCCTTCGGCTTCGATGAGGTAGAGGCTAGCAGAGATGCGCCGGTGGGAGAGTAGATGCGTGCGGGTAGCTAGGGGACTGGCGTGAAGACGAGGACTGACCAATCCTGCTAACCATTGAGCTAGGGTGGGGTGCTGGAGTAGGGTTTCTTCGCTGAGGGCTTCCTCGCCAGACTCGATTAAGGGTAGTTCGTAGAGCCCAGCCCAGATGTCTCCCTCACCACGCCTATGGATGAAGAGGGAGGTCGTATCCTCTTCCCCACGAAGACGTATGAGGAAGTAGTACATATGACGGGGGCGCACCTTGGTTTTGCCTTGCTTGACGGGGAGAGACTCGGGGTCGATCCCCAGAAGACGTACTTGGCACAGCTCGGCAAGAGGGCAGGTTAGGCACTGGGGCTTACGAGGTGTGCAGACCAAAGCCCCGAGCTCGATGAGTCCTTGGTTAAAGTCGCTGGGAGCAGAGGGATCGACGAGCCGCTCCGCCAGCTGGAAGAAGAGACGCTGACCACGTGTGGTGTCGATCGGTGTGTCTAGGGCAAAGAGACGGCTGAGCACACGATAGACATTGCCATCGACTGCGGGATAAGGCTTATGGTAGGCGAAGGAGAGGATGGCGCCCCGTGTATAGGGCCCGATACCTGGGAGTTTGGCGAGCTCTTCAGGGCTGTCAGGGATGCGTCCGCCGAAGTCTGAGACGATGAGCTGGGCGGCTTTCCTGAGGTTACGTCCACGGGAGTAGTAGCCAAGGCCTTGCCAGAGCAAGAGTACCTCGTCCTCTGTGGCATCGGCTAAGGCTTCTATGGTCGGGAAACACTCGACGAAGCGGTGGTAATAGGCCATGCCTTGATCCACTCGCGTCTGCTGGAGGATGATCTCAGATAGGAGGGTGTGGTAGGGAGAGACGTCCTCTCGCCAAGGTAAGGGACGTGCCTCGACGGCATACCATGCTTCGAGCTGGGTGCGAAGCTGTAGGAGTAAGGCTGGAGTGAGTGCGTCAAATGCTGATAACGGATCCTTCATCGGGCACAAAGATAAGCCAAAGCGCCTAGCAGGCTCCATGGGGAGTCCCTGCTAGGCGCTTCTCTGCTAGGGTAGCGTGGTGTAAAAGGGCTTACTTCTTCGCCTCTGCACGAAGGACTTCGACAGCCTTCTCGATCTGGGAGTCTTGTCCCTTCAGAGCCTTCGTTGGGTCAAGAGGAACGATAACGTCGGGCACCATCTCGGTATTCTCGAGGTAACGTCCGTCTAAGACACGGAATCCCACGGCGGGGATACCGAAGAAGAGACTTGGATCGAGGAGGGTGACCCAGTTGACGCTGGTCATCGTCCCTGCCACAGGCATGCCGACGACCTTACCAACCTTGAGGTGCTGGTAGACCCAGGGTGTACCATGGGCATTGCTATAGTCAGCTTCGCAGGTCACGAGGACTGAGGGCTTTGTCCAGCGACGGCTAGCCATGCGAGAGTATTGCTCGCCTCGGACGACCTGGTCGGCATAGTATTTACCTGTGAAGAAGGCTTCGATGTCTTCGTGGAGACGTCCCCCGCCATTGTAGCGGATATCGATGACGATGCCGTCACGCTGGTAGTATTTCCCGAGGACATCTGAGTAAACCGTGCGGAAGCTAGGATCACCCATCGAGGGGATATGGACATAGCCAAGACGACTATGGGAGAGACGGTCTACTTCGTCTGCACGCTGCTTGACCCAACGCTGGTAAAGCAGACGAGAGAGGGCAGAGGAAGAGATCGGACGGATGACCTCATCGACGGCTTCCCCTGATGGAGTCCGGAAAGAGACGAGGAAACGCTTCCCGACCTTATCACTTAGCAGCGGATAATAGTCTTCTGAGGCGCGCAGAGCCACACCATCCAGAGCAGTGATCAGTGAACCTGGGACGAGGCGCGTATGGGCATTGTCAAACGGACCTCCAGCTACGATCTCATCGACACGGAGGGCATCTACCCCCGGGGTCTGTGAGAGGAAGAGACCGAGCTCGGCTGTGGGATCCATGGAGCCCGAGGAGCGAGCACCAGCACCCGTGTGTGATACGTTTAGCTCACCTAGTAGCTCACTGAGCATCTCAGCGAAGTCGTGGTTATTGTCAATGTAGGGTAGGAAGGTGCGGTAGTGATCGGTGAGAGCCTTCCAGTTCACGCCGTGCATATCCTTGCGGTAGAAGCGAGCTTCCTCTTCACGGACGACTTCCTCAAACATCACTTGGCGCTCCTTGATGCGGTCTATGCGTCGAGAGCCACCGAGAGTAATGGACTTGAGGGCATCTGTCTTAGGATCCAGCGTCTGAGGCTGTGCTCCGAGGAGGAAGAACTTTGTCCCCTTCTTGTCACTAGCGAAGAAGGCTCCCGAGAGGTCGAGCTTCTTCTTCAGCTCGGTGGCCTTTTTGCGCATATCATGCACCCAGAGGTCGTAGCCTGCTTCTGTGGCAGAGAGGAAGTAGAGCTTCTTCCCATCTGCCGTTAGGATAGCGTCTCCTAGATGCGATGAGTGGGGTGTAAGGCGGACGATACGCATATCGATATTCGTCCAGTCGATGACGCCATCAGTACTCTTCTTCGCAGTAGTCTTCGTCTTCGTGCTGTCGGCCTTAGCTAGCTTCTCGGTCTCTTCTAGGAGGGCGAGGTCTTCTTCGTTCATGCAATACTTGTCGTAGGCTGCACGATTGAGGAAGGTGATCATCTGGTCAGACTGCGAGCCCCACGAAGCGTGACTGCGCATGCCATAGCGGTTGGTCGAGAAGAGCAGGGCGTTCCCGTCGTGAGTCCAACGAGGGTTGGAGCTGAAGTATCCGCTATTGGTGAGATTCTGAATAGGCTGTCCTCCTGCGGCGGCTACGATACCGATGTCTGTGTATGGTCCACGCTCACGAGCGATGAAGGAGAAGGCGATCCACTGGCCATTGGGAGACCAAACGAACTCTTCGTCCAGCTTTTGCTTGCCATCGGTGATCTGTCGGGTTTGCTTGGTCTTGAGATTGTAGACCATCAGACGAGCGCGATCAAGGAGGAAGGCTACTTCATCCCCATTGGGAGAGAACTGTGGGTACATCTTCTCACCTCTTAGACCGGGGATGAGCTTCTCCTTGCTTATGGATAAGGCATTGGGGAAGTTGAGATCTTCCTTGCGCTCGATCTTCGCTAGGTAGAGATCCCAGACACCGTCTTCATTGCTTGCATAGACGAGACTACGGTTGTCGGCTCCGAAGCTCACACCACGATTGACATGTGAGCCAGTTGTGATCTGCTTCGTGGTGCTGTAGTCTGTCGCTGTGACGAAGAGATCTCCTCTGGAGAGGAAGGCGATCTGCTTCCCATCGGGTGAGACGGAGGTTTCGCCTAAGGAGCGTCCCATGGAGAGTCGTAGCTCCTCCTCTGCTGAAGGATCCTTCACGATACGGATGGGGACACGGTGCTCCTTTTGCCCTGGTACGAGGGTATAGATCTCACCGGCATAGCCGAAGCATAGGAGTCCATCCTGGGAGGAAGAGAGGAAGCGCACAGGATCCCCTGATAGAGAGGTGAGAGCTCGTGGCGCCGTGGTCGTCGAGAGAGAGCCCTCATAAATATTCATGCTACGTCCATCTCGCTCACTGAGGAAGTAGAAGCTCCCTGGAGTAGGGCCATAGACAGGGTTACGATCCTCCCCATCATGACGTACGACATAGCGGTAGGTCTTCTTCGCAAGGTCATACTCTAGGAGATCTAGCGAAGAGGAGGAGGTATGGTGCTTGCGCCAGGTCATTTCGAAGCTCTTGACCTCCTGATAGAGGATCCGCTGACCATCACGGCTGATGTGGACTGCTTCGGCTGGCGTCGCAAGGATCTGCTCCGATCGACCGCCCGATACGGGGATGCGGTATAGCTCGGAGAGTAGGCCTGTAGGGAAGAGGGCGGAGGAGGCTGGATCCTGGAGGTGCGCCTTGTAGATCAAGTAGCGCCCATCGGGAGTAAAGGTCTGAGGGATCTCTGTCCCTGAGTGGAAGGTCAGCTGGCGTGCCTCACCACCCGAGGCAGCCATGATGTAGATGTTCGTCCCCGTACGATAGCGATCGGAGGTGAAGGCGATGTGCTTGCTGTCGGGGCTCCATACGGGTGAGCTCTCATAGGCCGTAGTGGAGGTGAGGCGACGAGCTTCCCCACCCTGAGTAGGGACCGTGTAGATGTCGCCCTGATAGGCGAAGGCGATGGTCTTGCCGTCGGGTGAGAGAGCGGGGTAACGGAGCCATAGCGGACGCTCCTGAGCTACTGCTGGTAGAGCAAGACTTCCGCTAAGGAGTCCGATGAGGAGGAGTTTTTTCTTGTCCATACTACTATGTTTTAGGTATAAGCGTAGGTGGAAGGATAGTCTCTAGCTCAAAGATACGACAAAGGGGGGACTTCTATTAGTCTTCTTGTCGCTCTAGGCTAGTTGTTATGGCTTCTGCACCCTCCTTACTCGATGTTTGAGGGCTAGATCTAGTGGCGTGAAGGCCATGTAGCTCCTGTAGAGGAGGCGTAAATAGCGAGCAAGCCCCAGCGGATAGGCAGCATCACTCAGTGGAGAGTGGATGCGTGTCCGCTGGGGCTTGCTCGTTAGTGATCTATTGGGTCTATATCGGAGGCTAGTTCTCTAGATAATAGTAGCCGTTCTGGAGGTAGAGCGCATTGCTAGAAGGGACATATTGAGCATTGCTGTTGTAGTTGGCTACGTCCTTATCTGCGATGATCTTGTAGTCGAGGTCGAGCAGATCACTGAATGTGATCGAATAGGTCGATCCGTCATAGGTGTAGCGACCATTGAATCCGTAGATCAACTTGCCATCTACGTAGTAGCGATAGTGGGCGGAGCCGTGAGCCATGAGCTGGAAGGTCTCCTTGTAGGTCTTCCCATCTGCGTCCCAAGAGGAGACATAGATCTTGCCATAGAAGGCAGGAGGGTTCGAGGCCTGGATGGTAGGCACCTGACTAGCGATGCGGAAGTTGGATCCGCCTAGGACGAGATGATCCGCCTGAGTGTCGTAGTGAGGATTGCTACCGATGAAGAGCTTATCAGCGGTGAGCTCTTGATCACCAGCTCGGAGGTTGGAGAAGGTGATGGCTCCCGTCGTGGCATCATAGGTATAGTTACCTGTGTAGCGCTTGACCTCACCACCATTCTGGTAGTTGACACCAGAGAGGCTACCATCATTAGCTAGGGTGATCTCTCTACGATAGACGGTCGTCTGATCCTGTGTTTCGTAGGTGAATGCGTAAGTTTTACCTACGAAAGGCGCATTGATAGCGTGACCAGAGAGGATGAAGGTCTTCCCCCCGAGCGTGAAGGTATTCGCACTGCTATTGAACGTAGGATCTTGGTCGAGGGAGAGCTCTGCAGCGGTCGCTGGCTGACCTGCAAGGTATAGGTTGGAGAAGGTGAGCTTGCCTGACTTGAGATCATAGGTGTAATCCCCAGAGTAGAGCTGGCGGTTGCCGTTGGTCGTCTTATAGCCCCAGATCTTCTTGTTGGGGTAGAAGGTCAGTTCGTAGCTGGCAGATACCCCATTCTTATTGACTGTAGCGACATAGGTCTTCCCGATGAAGGGGGTGGGGTAGGTGTTGCGTAGATTATAGAAGACAGCGAAGAGCTCGCTTTCGTCATCGGGGTTTCTAAGGACGATCCCGTCTTCATGCTCATCATAGGATACGCTACCGAAGTAGAGATCTCTTGGGGTCTTAGCTCCCGTCATCGAGGAGTGGAGGTCACTGAAGACGATCTTCTTGGTCTCAGGATCATAGGTGTACTTCCCTGTGATGATTTCGGGGCTATCGGGACGGTCATCCGCTACACGCTTATAGTCGATGGTGCCGTCGTCCTTTAGCTCGAGGAAGTTGCTGTACTGGATCGAGCCATCTGACTCAGCAAATACATAGGTGTACTGCTGCCCAATGAAGGGCGCAGAGATGCGTGTAGGATGCTCGACCTTGGGCTGCTCGGGCTGTGGGAGCTCATCCTTCGTGTGACAGGCTCCCAGTGTGAGGGTAAGCACCGCCAAAGCTAAACAAGTTAGTTGCTGCTTCATATTAGGTGTATTTGTTGTTGGAAGTTTCCTTTCGTCCGACAAAGGTAGTAAGAATAGCTGGCTCTTCACCATCCTAAGTATCAAGGCCTAAAATATGCTGTGGTGATCATCGAATGAAGCCTTACAAGAAGTCACAATATACCTAACCGAGAGAACACAATAGACCTAACAGAGGCATCACAATATACCTAACTGCCTAGCCACAATATACGTAATCTCAAGGGGAAAAAAGGAGGATTATCCTCTTGACGGTAGTATGGTATAATTAAGTATGTTTATCTTTGCTTCAGAGAGACCTTTATCATAAGATTCCCAGCAAGTAAGCACTTATACCACACTTAATAGGATTGCTTATGCTCAAAGCCTTATACAAAGCATTAGCCACACTTTTCGCTCTGCTCCCTCTTCTCTGTGCTTGTGCAGACGATAGCTCGCAGAAGCGGGCGATTGAATCCGTGCCTGCTGATAGCGTCAGTGCGATCATATTACACCCCTCTGCAGATTCGCTACTTATCCCAGCAGAGCATGGCTATATCTACTACGAGGAAGATGATGAGATGACGGATACCAAGACCCGCTATGCTCGTCTCGCCAGTGACAATAGTGTTACACTCGATTATCCTTATGGGGAATGTCACTTAAGCTGCTTGATCCGAAAGTCAGCCAAGTATGGGACTGAAGTGATGCTACGTATCTCCAGCGGTCTGTTCCAAGGAGACGCATACAATGAAAACAACTACGTCTGTATCCGCTTTGATTCATCTCGAGCGATCAATTACAGCTTTGAGGAGTCCCGCGATGGTAGTCCAGAGTGGATCTTTCTGAATAATACGCAGGACTTCATTCGGCGAGCTAAGCGGGCACACTCCATTAAGATCGAAGTCCCGATCTTCCAAGAAGGGCGCCGGCTTTTTCGCTTGACTTCGGACAAACCCTTGGAGTGGCTGTAGACTACTAGGTCATATATACGCCTAGCCGTAGTACACAGAAGCCCCACCGCCCCACTAGGAACTAGCCTAGTGGGGCGGTGGGGCTTCTACTCTTCGGAGTAGAGTGCTGGTCTTATCCCTTCGGGAGAAGGGCTAGGAGCTCAGCGATGGTGTCTCCCTCATAGCGTGCGCCATAAGGGAGGGTGAGTCGCCAGTGTGAAGCTGTGCAGATGAGGGTGGGTAGCTCGGGTTGGGGTGTAGCCAGAGGGAGGTATCCACTGCGACGGAGCGCCCGAGCGATCCAGTGGGCATAGCGTCCTTCGCCCGTGAGGTAGATGCCTGCCCCCTGCCCTTGGCGTACGAGGAAGCGCCCTTCCTCTAGATCGTAGCTAAGTCGCTCGCTACCGAAGACTCGCTCGAGGTGACCTGCTAGGGCAAGGTCTTCGGGTGCTCCCTCCGTGATCGCCCCTGAGCTATCCATGAGCCAGAGCTTATCTGCCCAGCTGAGAGCTAGCTCTAGTTCATGAGTGGAGACGAGGATCCCCTTGCCGAGCTCATGAGCTAGCTCCCGAAGCATCAGGATCACCTCTAGGCGTGCAGAGAGGTCAAGGTGGGCAGTCGGTTCGTCTAGTAGGATGAGTGGGGTCTCTTGGGCTAGGGCTCGTGCGATGAGCGCACGCTGCTTCTCTCCATCGCTCAATCTAACGAAGGGGCGAGAGGCGAGCGTTGTGAGACCACAGCGCTCTAGGCAGTAAGCCACGAGTTCGTGGTCTTGGGAGCGTAGCGTCCCGAAGAAGTTGGTATGTGGTGCACGACCTAGCTGGACGACCTCACGGACAGTCATCTGCCCGGTCTGCAGACGCTCGGTCAAGACGAGACTCATCTGTAGTGCTTGCTCGTGGAGGCTAAGCTGAGCGAGGTCTTTACCAGAGAGGAGCACTTGCCCTTGCAAGGGAGGGAGCAGTCCAGCGATGGTATGCAGGAGGGTGGACTTCCCTGAGCCATTCTTCCCCATGAGCATGGTGACCTCGCCAGCATAGAGATTGAGGTGAAGATCCTGAGAGAGTATGGTGCGCCCTGTGCGCTCGCTGTATCCCGTCTGGAGGTGCTGAAGCTGTAGGATCGGAGTCATGCTAGTGGAAGGTCTGAAGTCGTGAGCGCTTGCCGAGGATGGCCAGAAGAACTACGGGAGCTCCGATGAGGGAGGTGAGTGCGTTGATCGGCAGAGGTACCCCTCCTCCGAGGACTTGAGATAGGAGATCGCACAGGAGGAGTAGGATGCTCCCTAGGAGCATTGTGGCCGGTAGGAGTAGGCGATGATCTGCCGTACGGAAGAGCTGGCGTACGAAGTGTGGGACAGCAAGACCTAGGAAAGCGATGGGTCCCGTAAAGGCCGTGGTACACCCTGTGAGCAAGCAGGTCACGAGGATCAGCCCTAGACGAGCTCGCCCGACATCTATACCCATGGAGCGAGCATAGGCCTCACCGAGGAGGAGGGCATTCATAGACTTCGGGAGGAGAAGGGTTAGAGCGAGCCCGAGCAGCAGTAGGGGCGCCATCACGACGAGCTGTGCCCAGGTCGTCGAGGAGATGCTCCCAAAAGACCAGAGGAGGAAAACCTTGAGCGTCTCCTCCTGACTATAGAACTGTAGGATCGAGATCACAGAGCTGGCTAGGAAGCCGATCATCACCCCGACGATAAGGATCCCTAGTAGGTCACGCATACGGCTGGCTATAGAGGAGATCAGCAGGAGAGTAAGCCCAGAGCCGAGGATGGAAGCTATGATCGTCCCCCAGACACTATAACTCCCTGTGGCGGCGAAGCTCATCGGGAGGAGCGATCCTGCCATCGTGTACAAGGCGACTCCGACACCTGCTCCGCTATTGATGCCTAGCACCGAGGTGTCGGCTAGGGGATTACGGAAGAGACTCTGCATCTGCAATCCTGAGACCGCGATACTAGCACCTGCGAGTAGTGCTGTGACAGCCTTGGGCAGGCGGTAGTAGAGTAGCACGTAGGTGTAGGTCGAGTCCCCCTCGCCTCGTAGCGTGCGTAGGACTTCTCCTACCGGTATCTTGATACTACCGAGGAGGAACTCTAGGAAGAATAGCAGGAGGAGCAATAGGGAGAAGCCCCCGAAGAGGAGGGCTGTCCGTCCTCGGGAGGTGCCAGTATCAATGGAAGGGTAGCTAGGAGTCATCAGGTTTTGTCGTTACTTCTGTCGCAAAAGTAATGATAATCACTTCGTAAGGCAAAGCCTAGCTAGGGCTACTTAGCGGGGATGGTAGCGCAGCAGATAGGTCTCTACCTCTTCCTCTCCGTGGAGGGGATGTAGCTTCAGACGTAGGAGAATAGGCTCTCGATAGCCTGCACCAAGCAGGGTGCGGAAGAATTGCTCGGGGGCGTGACTGAGCTCCAGTAGGGTCTCCTTGCCCATTGTTCCCATACCCTCGGCGAGTCTTTCCCCACGTAGGGAATAGACCTCCCAGGTGCAGGTGGTGGATCTGTCCTGCTGGAGGTGATGTAGGCGCTCCTCTAGGGATTTACCCGATACCCCCTTCTCGCTGTCCTTGTCTTCCGTAGAGGCTGGAAGTCCAGGTGTGGCATAGCCCGATCGGGAAGAGGCTGCTTGCCACGCCGTCAGATCCTCTGTATGCTGGAAGCTCTTTCGCTCCCAGGCAATCCCTGCCTTACTCTTGAGCCCTCGAGGAAGGCGGGAGGTAGCATAGCTCATCTGATCTACCTGCTCACTCTCTCCGAAGGTCAGGTAGAGGACTCCCGATTTATTCGGTAGGCGGGGAAGGTCTACTTCTACGAGTAAGGCCTCTTCGGGAAGCTGGGGATAGCTGATCCGTAGGGAGGAGCTACTCTGGGCAAGTACGACATAAGACCTCGCTGGCACTGCAACCTCTGGTAAGTGACAGCGGTGCAGATGCTCCTCGTCCGAACCAGCATAAAGCGTGTAGTCTGCTAGGGTGCAGGGCGAGTCTGAGGCATTGTATAGCTCTACATACTCGGGAGCGTTAGCCTTAGGATGAGCCATGACTTCGGAGAGAAGTAGAGTGGGGTGGATGGGAGTAGGCTCCTTGTTGGGCGGGGGGAGTGGATTGGGTGCGAGATCACCTGCAGGGATGAGGGAGAAGTCTCGGAAAGACCAAGCCCTTCTCCCCTTAGCTGTAAAGCGACACGAGATGCCGAAGCTATTCTTGGGGGTGAGCTGGGGCAGATAGCTTGTGGACTCCCCTACGAGGACGAAGTCTCGGTCATTTGCTAGATCCTTGAGGTAGAGTCGCCATCCAGTCTTAGGGGCATAGAGGAGCCTGAAGGCGAGATCCTGACCGGCAAGTAGGAGCTGAGGGGAGGTAATCAAGGGAGAGTGATCACTAAGCATCGTGATCTGGGGTGTCCCTACGGTACGGGTTGCTTGGACACGCACTAGGCTCACCGAGCGAGCCGTCTGTCCTCCGAAGTCTAGGGCTAGGTATTCGTAGCTCGTGTCCGAGAGGGCTTCGGTCGCACAGAGCAAGATGAGAGGATGATTGGAGCTGGTCGGCTGGAGACCTAGGTGGAGTGTCCCTTGCCAGCAAGGTGTAGGGGGGAGGTCTAGGTTGGTCATAAGAGATACCCGCCCAGCTGTCATCGTATCGGGGATAGCGAGGTATAGGTGTCCTAGCCCTTGGTAGAAGGCCTCTCGGTCATAGCGCCAGCTCGTGGCAGAGGGGAGACCCGCTGTCTGCCAGTCTGCCCTCCAGTGCTGTGCCCAGCTTAGCTCGCACCAGCCTAGCAGGAGAAGAAAAAGAAGGTGACGCATGGTAGTAGATGTAGGTGTGGTGGAGGGAGGCTGTGTCGGTTAGCTCTCGGGAGCTTCTGGCTCTTGGGGAGCTTCATCCTTAGGGGAATGCGCCCTCGGATGTGCCTGATAGATCTGCTTGAGTTGCTCGAAGGAGGTGTGCGTGTAGCGTACGGTCGTGGAGACGGAGTTATGCCCCATCAGCTCACGCAGGAGCATGAGATCAGCACCCGAGTTCAGCATGTCGGTAGCGAAGGTGTGCCTCAGGACGTGAGCGCCACGACGAGCCAAGTTGGGCACTGTGGCTAAGGCGGTATGGGCGACCTGATAGACCGCACTGGGCTTCATCGCACTACCGTCAGCGCTGACGAAGAAGCTCGAGACGGAGCCGAAGACCTGAGTGCGAAGCGCTCTCCACTGGATGATCCCCTTAGCAAGACTTTCGCCGAAAGGGATGATACGCTCCTTACGCCCCTTCCCGAGTACTCGTAATTGACGCTGGTCGGTATCTACTGCCGCATCACGCAGTCCGGCTAACTCGGAGCGACGTAGCCCACATTCGTAGAGCATCGTGAGGATCAGACGATCTCGCACCTGCTTCCAGTCCTGCTCATTGACCTCGGCTTCTAACAACTCCGTCATCTCATCGGTAGGGACGAAGACGGGGAGAGGCTTGGCTGCCTTGGGGGGGCGTAGGGTCTGAATGGGACTTTGCTTGAGTACCCCGATCTTGAGCAGATAGCGGTAGAAGCTCTTGAGCGAAGCAAGGTATTTCCCGATGGAGGAGGCTTTGGATCCCGAGTCCAAGCGCATAGAGAGCCAGCTTCGCACAAGATCCAGATCACCCTCGGAGGGTACGAAGGACTCGCCGAGCCGATCCTCCACGTAGGCCTTGTAGTCACGTAGATCCTTGGCATAGTTATCTATCGTCATCGGAGAGGCATCTTGCTCGTGACGTAGGTAGTCGAGGAAGGCGTGGATGTGATCTTGATCTTCGGGCATCGGGAGAAGGATGGGTTATGCGAGGTGGATGAGGCCTATGCTGCGGATTGGGGGCTGAGGGGCGTAAGTGGGAGAGAAGGAGGTAGTAGGGCGAGGAGTTACAATATACCCGATGGTCTAGTCACGATATACGTAACCGGTCAATCACGATATACGTAACTGACCGGTCACAATATACGTAATCTCTTCGACCCGATCGGGGCTGTCTAGAGATCGCTTCTAGGGCGCTAGTCGCACGAGAGACCAAGAGCCGTCCGACTGTCGCTCATAGAGGAAGCGGTCATGCAAACGGCTGTCTCGACCCTGCCAGAACTCTATGCGCTCAGGACGCACTGCATAGCCTCCCCAGCTCTCGGGGCGAGGTACCGTGCGCCCTGCGAAGCGAAGACTCTCCGCTGCGAAGCGCATCATGATATACTCTCGGGAGGGAATGGGCTGGCTCTGGGGGGATACTCGGGCGCCGATACGGCTCTTGTAGGGGCGCATGGCGAAGTAGGCATCGCTCGCTTCGGGAGGGAGCATCTCGATGGTCCCCTCGATGTGGATCTGACGCTCGAACTCGTGCCAGAGGAAGCTGACGGCTACATGAGGATTGGCTGCGATCTGCTTCCCCTTGCGACTCTCATAGCCCGTATAGAAGATGAAGCGTCCATCTTCGATCTCCTTGAGCAGGACAGTACGTAGGCTGGGGCGCCCCTCAGGGGTTGCCGTGGCGACGAGCATAGCGGTCGGCTCATAGACTTTGGCCTCGATGGCTTGGCGGATCCACTCCGAAGCCATCTCTATCGGGTCTGCAGGCAGATCCTTACGACTGAGACTATGGGAGGTGTACTCCCGGCGGATGTTCTCTAGGTGTAGCGTCTTATCCATCGTCTTGGTGGTAGCGTAGCGAGTTACTTCTTCTTCATCGAAGCCTTCTCCTGCTTCTTGAGCTGACGTACCTCCTCTTCGAGCTCGGCGATACGAGCCTCTTGGGCATGGATCATCTGCTGATAGGAGTTCAGCTCTTCAGTCTCGATGCTATTAGGAGCAGCCTCTTCGACACGTAGGAGGAGGTCGCTGAGCACATTCATATAGTTATTGAATGCGTCATAGGGTGAGGTGTAAGGGCTGAAGGGATGGCCACCCCAGTTGATCGTATTCATATAGTAGAAGTGGTCTGCACTCTGGAGGTAGAGCCAGTCCTGGAGCAGTCGGCGGTCATCTAGGGCATGCACACGCTCTCCCCACTGACGGAGCTTCTCGATCGCACCTTGCTGGAGGATATTGCCATTCCATTGGTTCGTGCTCTTTTCTTCCCCTGCCCAGCTGATAGGATAGGATACCGAGAGCGGGCTGACGGGCTTATGTGTATCGAGGAGCTGACTAGGCGTGGTGAAGCTGACCCCATAGTCCTTCGCTAGGGCTGGTAGGGCACGGAAGAACTCGAAGATACCCGACTCGGCACGATTCATCGAGCCAAGCACCTCATAGTTCATGTAGAGACAGGTGAAGTCTTCGTCTTCGGGGAGCCACTTGACACGCCCTAGGAGCTTATCTGCGGTCACGGGGTACTCAGGTGAGCTGTAGTTAGAGAAGTGATTCGTGACTAGCTCCGATAGCCCGCTATTGCGTAGGAGGAGCTTGACCTTCGCAGGAGTAGTAGTCGACTCATAGAGGTAGTTGGGGCTCTTCCATCCCAAGACATGCTTAGCTCCCTCGGTGATGATCCCTTCGTAGCCTAAGGAGGCGATCTCAGCAGCGATGTCGTCCGAATAGATCAGCTCCGTATTGCAGAAGACACGGGAGGCAGGGACACCAAAGAGCTCCTGGAGCTTCGTCTGCTGCATGCGGACTTGATTGCGGAACTCTACCTCATCATAGAGCGAGGAGATCGAGTGTGCATACGTGCCAGCTAGGAATTCTACTCGCCCCGTAGCTGCCAGCTCCTTGAAGCTCTCAATAAGCTCGGGCTTATAGTACTCCATTTGCTCAATGGCGATACCAGAGATCGAGAAGCTCACGGAGAAATCAGGGTGAGCCTTCAGTAGCTCTAGGAGTAGGCGGTTCGCTGGTAGGTAGCACGTGTCAGCGATACGCTTAAAGACGTCCTCGTTGAGGAAGTCATCCGTGTAGTAGTGGGAGTTACCTATATCGAAGAAGCGATACCGACGTAGGCGGTAAGGCTGATGGATTTGGAAGCAAAGACAGATCTTTTTCATAAGGCGGAGTGTGTAGTGTATCGGTTTAGCGGACGTAGCGGTCATAGATAGCGCGTACCTTGCGCCCAGCCGCTTCCCACGTGATATTATTGACCTCTCGGAGACCCTCTTCCTTAAGGAAGGCGTGCATCTCTGGATAAGTGATCAGGGCATAGATGGCATCGGCCATAGCGTCGATGTCCCAGTAGTCGACCTTAACGGCATAGTCTAGGATCTCGGCACAGCCCGACTGATAAGAGATGATAGAGGGTACGCCACACTGCATAGCTTCGAGAGGTGAGATGCCGAAGGGCTCGGAGACGGAGGGCATGACATAGACGTCGCTAGCCTTGAATACCTCGTAGACCTGCTGTCCCTTCATAAAGCCCGTGAAGTGGAATCGGTCCGAGATATTGCGCTCGGCAGCTAGGCGGATCATCGCATCCATCATATCCCCGCTACCAGCCATGATGAAGCGGACATTATCTGTGCGCTCCAAGACCTTGGCCGCTGCCTCTACGAAGTACTCGCACCCCTTCTGCATCGTGATACGACCGAGGAAGGTGACCACCTTGTCCTTAACCCCTCGCTTATCTGGTAGCGCCAGAATAGATGGGGAGAGCGGGGTGACAGCGTTATGTACGGTCGTGACCTTGGCTGGGTCTTGGTGGTACTTCTCTATGACGGTGCGTCGGGTGAGGTCGCTTACGGTGATGATATGGTCAGCGTGGTTCATCCCGTCCATCTCGATGCCGAAGACCGTAGGATTGACGTTCCCTCGACTTCGGTCGAAGTCTGTGGCGTGGACGTGTACCACGAGGGGCTTCCCCGTGATCTGCTTGGCGTGAATTCCCGCAGGATAGGTTAGCCAGTCGTGGGAGTGGATAATATCGCAGGGCTCAGAGCGAGCGATGACGCCTGCTACGATCGAGTAATTATTGATCTCCTCTAGGAGGTTATCGGGATACTTACCGGAGAACTCGAAGCAACCTAGGTCATTCGTGCTATAGTGGGAGAAGTCCGCATAGATATGATCTCGCAGGCGGTAATAGAGCTCGGGAGTCATCCTGCCCGCTAGCCGATCCCTGACATAGTCATAGGAGACGTCTCGGTAGACTACGGGAGTGTCGCCCGCACCGATGATGCGCAGGAAACTCGTGTCCTCGTCTCCGAAGGGGCGAGGTATGACGAAGGTCGTCTCGAGGTCACCCTGAGCGGCCATCCCTTGCGTTAGTCCGTAGCTGGCGGTACCTAGCCCGCCGAGGATGTGGGGAGGGAATTCCCACCCAAACATGAGTGCTTTCATTCGTAGCGGATGAGGGGTTGTGGTTCAGTGTCGTACTTACTCTGGGCTTGCTGTAGGAGGTGCAGGGAGCGAAGGATCTCTCCGACGCTCATGGCGAAGGAGATCGCTCCACGACCCTTAAAGGGTGGGTTGCCGTCGAATAGCTCGCTGATGGTGCCGATGCCATGCTCTTGGAGCTCTTGCTCCATGCCAATGAGCGTCTGCTCTATGAAGGAGATGGCGCTACGGCCGTAGAGTTTGAGGCAAGCCTCGAAGTAAGGCCCCAGTAGCCAAGGCCAGACCGACCCGTTATAGTAAGCTCGCTCTCGCTGAAGCTGTGTGCCGTGGCATTGGGGCTGGTAGCCTTCGCTCTTTGGACTTAGGCTTCGTAGTCCCTTCGGTGTACGTAGCTCTCGGGTAATGATCTCTAGTACGGAGCGACGCACCTGCTTGGGGAGTGGCGAATAGGGTAGTGAGGTGGCGAAGACCATATTCGGACGGACGCTCCAGTCCTGCCATCTCCGGTGGGGATGTACGTAGTCGAAGAGGTAGCCGTGCTCGTTCACGAAGATGCGGCAGAAGGATTCCTCGACTTGCTTCTTCAGTGCCTCTAGCTCGGGTGTCCAGCGCTGAGGGAGGACTTCTTGGTAGAAGCAGAGGGCGTTATACCACAGGGCATTCAGTTCCACGAGATAGCCTTCACGATCGACTACGGCCTTGCCGTCGATCTTAGCGTCCATCCAAGAGAGGGGACGGCCATCGCCGAAGATCACACAGAGCCCTGTCTCGTCGATGCGCAGGGTCGGGTGGATATTCTTGAGGTAATAGTGGATGAGCTCATCGAGGAATTCGCCATAGCGACTGACCATATCCTCCTTGGTCGCCCACGTCGCATACTGCTGGAGCACCCATATTGCCCAGAGACCTACGTCGCCCTCGTTGATATTGCGTATCGTCGTGGAGATACCCTCCTGCGTCATGAAGGCGCGCATCTCGGGTATCACGGTATCCATGATACGATAGAAGCGCTCAGGGGCTTCGGCGTAGATCGAGCAGCCTGGGAGAGCGACGAGCAAGTCACGTGCACGCACCCCAAACCAAGGGTATCCAGCCAGTAGATAGCCGTGGGTCGCATCGGGACGGTAGTAGAATTGCAGGGCGGCATTCAGTAGACAGCTACGGAAGTCCTCCTTCGAGGTGCGCATAGTGACCTCTTCCTCGAAGAGATGAGCTAGCTCCTTGGGGTCAGCTTCCTCTACCCCAGCCGAGACATAGACCGACTCTCCGACCTCGATGTCTACCTCGAAGTAGCCCGGGACGTAGAGGTCTTCGGTGTATTCGTAGCCTCGCTCTCGCTCCTTGGTGTACTCGATCTTCTCGTTCCAGTGAGGGTCGGAGACGAACTGATGCTCCTTCGAGAGCTGCATATAGAGGTTAGGGTAGCCAGGGTATAGGCACCACGTGAGCCCCGAGGTAGCCTGCCCGTAGTCACCATGGATCTGATCGTTGCGATGGGTAAGCATCTTCACATCACGAAAGGCAAGGAAAGGCGACAGACGGAGGGTCGTCTGGCTGTGAGCCTCGAGCAGTGTGAAGCGGATAAGTACGCGATTGACGTAGTGACAGAAGATGAATTCACGTCTTAGCACGACGCCCCCGACACGATAGGTCGTGCTGGAGGCGATATCGGCATGGTAGTCACGGACGTATTTGTGTCCCTTGGGGCTAAAGATGTCACCTTCGTACTCGTGGATCCCTACGTTGAAGGGGACGCCATGCTGTACGATCGTCAGGTCAAGGGTCGAGAGAAGGACGTGATTGTTTGCACTTAGCTCCGGTACAGGCAGGACAAGCATGCCGTGATACTTACGTGTGTTGCAGCCGACGATGCTGGAGCAGCAGTAGGCGCCTTTGCGGTTCGTGCGAATGTACTCTCGCTGGGTGGACTCATCTAGGTTAGCCATGAGTCGGCGGTCGAACTTGAGGTAGCTCATGCGGTAGGTTCGCTTGTATAGTTAGCACCCTTGTCGTGTGCTTTCCTAAGCCTTAGGAAAGGCCTTCAAGGGTGTGGTAAGAATTCTACTGCTAAGTTACGAATAAGCTAGCAGGCGGTCAAGCCCTCTATGGTATAGCTTCGAGAGGGCTTCTTACTGGTCTTTCTTCCGATTAGGGTCTACGAAAAAGGCCGAGGTCGCGAAGAATTGCACCACGAGCATCATACCTAGGAGCATGGCGATCCGATCGTAAGGCTTGGGCAAGTAAAGTCCACTCAGGGAGCCAAGTATAACTGCTATCCCGATAGCACAGAAGAAGCGCTGGGGGATGCTCAAGGGGGTCTTCTTCAGCTTCATGTGATAGAGGATTTGGAGGAAGGATGTCTTCCCTCAAAAGTACGGATTTCTCTCAGGATGCTCGATGCCTCGGAGGCAAGCCATATCGGTCTTCACTCTTGTCGTAATTCGGATCTAGAAGTGAGCACGAAAGCCACTCGCTAGCTGAGGCTATACCTCTGCCGCTAGAGAGGTATAGCTTCGTACGGCTGGAGGTTGACCTTCGTGTCGGCGGAGGTAAACCATCTCTCTGAGGGAGGTGAATCTTTAGATGAAAAAAGCCCCTCCTTCACCTGATGAAGGAGGGGCGTAAGGGGAGGAATGCCCGTGGGCTGAGTGGGGGATGGGACTACGTCGGGTGTGACGTCGCTTGAGGGGCTGTGGGGCGAGGGTACTAGAATGAGTTCCCCGAGGAGTAGCCGTGCTTATCCCACTTCACGTCTTGGAGCATACCACTCTTGACTCCGATGGAGATACTGTAGCTCCTGTAGGGACCGAAGGGGATGGCATTGGCGGCGAGAGTCCAGCAGTGGAGGTCACGACTGATGCCGATGGTCATGTTGGCCAGACGCTTGGCGATGAAGTCATAGCTAGCGTTGAAGTTGAACGACCAGTTCTTCGTGGGCTGAATGCTACCCGATAGCATCAGGCTATGCGTAAGTCCGTAGCGGTATTCGTCTCTTCTGGTGTCGAAGGTGGTACGCTGGAGGTTCACCCCATACGAGAAGGAGAGCGACCAAGGTATGCTTACCTTGAGGTAACCGTCCTCGTCGTACTCGCCATCGTCAGAGGATGACTCGAAGAGACTCTTAGTTTGCTGGTTCTTCTTCGCTTGGTCTGCGAGCGAAGAGTCCTTGCCGTCGAGCGGAGGAGTCGTGCCTAAGCTGTCCTGAGGGGTTGTATCTCGCTGGTTTTTGTCCTTCTTCTTTCCCCCGAAGGCTTCCTTAATCTTCTGGAAGGTTTGGTTATTCAGCGTGTAGCTAAAGGATGTGCCCGTGCCACGTAGGCTTCCGATGCCCTTACCGTTGAACATACGGAGCTTATTCACTCGGTGTACCTGCACCTGACCCGAGGAGGAGGTCGTGTGCCCGTAGAGGTAGGGGTCGAAAGAGCCACTGAGCGATAGCTGGAAGGACTGCGATAGACGTAGCGCAATGCTAGCACTGATGTCGGAGAGCTGGAAGGAGTCCGCCGCTAGGTTATAGCTAGTGTTGAGCGAGAAGTTATCGATCAGGCTGATCTTCTTGAAGGTCTCGGTGCTGTCGCTCTTGCTTCGCACCTTCATCTCTAGGTTGTTGTCAAGGCCAAAGGTGATGGCTGCCGACTTGCCCCTACCAGGTGCCCCGAAGAGATGCCCGTCGGAGTAGAGCGAATAGTCTTCGTGGCGGAGGACACCGCTAGCATCCGTATAGTCTAACTGCCCATAGTAACCCCAGAATGGTGTGCCGAAGTCAGGGGTATAGCTGATCCCAATGCGTGGAGTCATACGGTGACGGATCATCTGTACCTTATCTCCGAAGATCTTCCAAGGCTTGAAAAAGCCGTAGAGGGTCGTGTTGAGGCTAGCAGAGGTAGAGAAGTCGAATACGCGATTGAAGCCATACTGACGCTCAGACTCTACCTTTTGCGTCGTAGGGTCATAGTGTCGTCGGGTCTTATACGTGTACCAGCGCTCGTTATAGTTGGCACTTAGCGTCAGGTCGATATAGTCGAGGAGCTTGTAAGAGGCAGAAATGGGGATGTTATGCGAAGCTGCATTGCGCCAGTCACGGATGAGGTTCGCCTCGAAGAGACGGTTTTCCTTCGTAGTGATACTATTTCGGAACTGCCCAGAGTAGCTTAAGCTGATCTTCTCGTACCAGCGCTCTGCCCCGACACGCTTCTTTCGCTTGAAGGGATAGATACGATTCATGCTGATCGAGAGGTTCGGTAGGCTCATGGAGACCATGGAGTCTACCGAGGTCTGCGTAGCGTCAATGGATGCAGATAGGCGGAATGGTGTACCAGCGAAGGTGTGACTGTAGTTAATGGACGAGTTCTTTGTGTTCTGTCCAGCTACGAGCGGGTTGTAGAGGGTATTGAGCGAATTGTGATTATAGCTACTGGTGGAGAAGTTGACGCTCGCTGAGAAGGTGGAGTTAGGGCTGGCTTTCGCATCCTGACTATGAGTCCAATTGATGCGGAAGTCTTTGCTCTGGGTGAAGTCTCCAGCGACATCCCGCTCGCCGGTCTTGGTCGTTAGGAAGCTGAGGTTTAGGTTCCCATTGTAGCGGTAGCGCTTGCGGTAGCTCGATCGTGCATTGACGCCCCAAGAGCCTAGGCTGTACCAGTCTCCCGTGACAGCTAGATCCACGTAATCGTTGAAGGCAAAGTAGTAGCCCCCCTCACGTAAGTAGAAGCCTCGCTGGGTCTCTTCCCCATACTTAGGCATGATGATCCCCGAGGAATAGCTCTTGTTGAAGGGGAAGAAGCCAAAGGGTAAGCCGATGGGCATCGGTACGTCGGCCAGGACAAGGTAAGAGGGACCGGCTACGACGTTCTTCCCAGGTCTTGCCTTTCCTTTGGTGAGCTTGAAATAGAAGTGAGGGTGTTCGTGGTTATCGCACGTGCTGTACTTCCCATTCTCCATGTAGAAGCAGTTACTCCCTACCATCTTCGTTCGCTCAGCGGTAATGTAGCCCTCGCCCTGCTGTGTGACGGCTCCGGTGACGAAGCCCTTGCTAGTCTTGAAATTGTAGTTCAGGCTCTTCGCTTCGTAGCTCTCTCCTCCGTCGCGGAACTTAGGGTAGGCCGTTCCCTTCCCCGTGCTGTCGAGTACGTAGTGCGCATAGACGAGGTTGCTGTCGAGGTTAAGGCGCATGAAGTTTGCATCCATCCCCTTGTCCTTATAGTCTACCGTGCTAGGGCCGAAGAGGTAGGTGAGGTTCTTCCCGATCAGTACCATCGAGTCCTGCGCCTTGTAGGCGATGATATCGTCGAAGGTAGAGCGTGCACGAGCTCTACGCTGTGCACGAGCTAGGGAGTCGGCACGGCGCTGGGTCTCCGCTAGGGAGACACTATCTGTAGGAAGGCTATCGGGGGAGGGTACGCTGAGGGAGTCGGCTAACACCCGAGACGTAGTATCTCGAAGGGCTGGCTGACGGCTGTCACTCGTGGCCGAGCTGTCGGGCAGGAAGGAGCGTAGCTGAGTGAGGGTGCTGAGGCTATCCGGGCTGGCTTTAGCTGAGGCTCCCGAGGTGCGTGAGGTACGCACGGATCGTGTCGGAGTCTTGTGCCGTGTGGCACAGGCTGCGAGGACGAGTAAGGAGAGCATCGCTAGGGCGAGCGTTCGGCTTTTATCTTGAAGTCTCAGCATTGATATTCGGGAAATGCCAGAGGATCCCTTCTGCTAGTTATTGCGTGCAAAGATAGTGTAAGTTCGCCCAAGGATAGGTACAGCTCCACGGGGGCTACTCCGAGTCGACCGATTCGGACAGGAGGCGCATCTGTCCGTCAGGGGCATAGATGCGGTAGAGCAGGGTGAAGCCTTCGGGTAGGTAGACGGTCACCGGTTCGCCAGCATCACGTAGGACGACGATCCCCATATGACGTACCAGACGGTTCTCTTCGGTCTCCTCGGGGCATCCCATTCGGGTAGACATCGTGCTCCCGTCACTATGGAATATATAAGGTAGGTTCACCCCCTTGGTGTCGAGGTCGAGGTCGAACTTGCCATTCAGGACATGGATATTGCAGTCCACGAGCATCCATTTACTTGGGATGAGCTCGATATAGTAGGTCGGGCTACTATGCCTCGTGCGCTTCGGAGCGTGAATGACATAGGGCTGGTAGCCTGCCTTCTCTTTGAGTCCCTTCATCTCCTTCGCTGGGGTCGCTTCCTGTGGCTGAGACTGCGCTCTCCAGTAGCGATAGCCGATCTGTATGCTGTCGTTGCTGACGATCGCAAGCTCTCGGTTCCCTCGGAAGGTGAGGATCAGTGGCTCTCCGAAGAGAAAAGGCTTGGGAGATAGCCCCGAGATCGGAGGGTTGATCAGCGCCATGGCACCCTCGCCCTCAGAGTAGTAGAAGGTCGAATAGGTGCCTAGCTGTTCGCCTGGGATCAAGCGTGCATCGAGGCTAGTCATCCCTGGACGATGGTTGGGGAGGACGGGGGTCAGCTCTACACGGAAGTCCTCCACCGGACTTACGGGGGGGAGCGTCAGGCGGTAGGTATGCTCGGGGAGATCTTCATCGAGAGCGATCGATACGTAGCTGATGATGGCATCAGAGCTGTGAGCACTCACCTCATCGGAGGTGGTACTACCATCGCGTGTGGTGCGGCAGGCACAGAGTAGACCTACCAGACCTAGAGTGAGAATCCTGAGGGGTCGCATAGCACGGATAAATCAAAAGGAGCGTAGCTGGCTACCTAATGATAACGGGTATTCTACCCCAAGAGGGATAGAATACCCGAAATTTCTTAAGCCGAAGAGGCTGTCGAGTGGGTTTCTTAGCCTGCGATCGGGTGTAGGACGATGCCCTGTGCCTTAAAGATGCGCTCGATAGCATTGATCGCTCGGTCGATCTGCTCGTAGGTATGCGTGGCCATCAGCGAGAAGCGGATGAGAGTATCCTCGGGGGCTACTGCTGGAGCGACAACGGGATTAACGAAGACACCTTCTTCATAAAGTAGGGCAGTGATGCGGAAGGTCTTTTCGTTGTCACGGATATAGAGCGGGATGATCGGTGTGGAGGTATTACCGATCTCGAAGCCGAGCTTGCGGAAGCGATCGAGGCTATAGGCCGTCTTCTCCTGAAGGGCTTGTACACGCTCGGGCTCACGGAGCATAATCTCCAGAGACTTGTGTGCGGCAGCTGTTGCAGCAGGCGTATTACTAGCGCTGAAGATGTAGGAGCGAGCGTGGTGACGGAGGTAGTTGATCGTCGTCTTGCTCCCTGCGATGAAGCCACCGATCGAGGCGAAGCTCTTACTGAACGTCCCCATGATCAGATCGACATCCTTGGTCAGCCCGAAGTGGTTGCAGACGCCACGGCCGTGGTCACCGAGGACACCGAAGCCATGGGCCTCATCGACCATCACCTGAGCTCCGTACTGCTTGGATAGGCGGATGATCTCGGGGAGGTTACATAGGTCGCCTTCCATAGAGAAGACCCCATCGATGACGATGAGCTTAATGCGGTCGGGGTCGCACTGCTTTAGGCGGCGCTCCAGCGCCTCCATATCATTGTGCTTGTAGCGAAGACTCTTCGCTGGAGAGAGACGAATCCCCTCGATGATCGAGGCGTGGTTCAGTGCGTCCCAGATGATGTAGTCTTCACGGCCTAGGAGGCAGGAGATGACGCCGAGATTGACCTGGAAGCCTGTGGAGAAGATGATGGCATCTTCCTTGCCAGCGAATTCCGCTAGTCGCTTCTCTAGCTCGATGTGGCTGTCGAGAGTCCCGTTGAGGAAGCGGCTCCCAGCACAGCCTGTGCCGTATTTCTCGATGGCAGCGATAGCGGCAGCCTTGACTTCGGGGTGGTTCGTAAGTCCGAGGTAGGAGTTGGATCCGAACATCAGGACAGGCTTACCATCGATGATAACCTCAGTATCCTGATCGCTCTCGATCTTACGGAAGTAGGGGTAGATCCCTGCGGCTTGAGCCTTCTGGGGCTCGGTATAGCACGCTAGCTTTTGCTCAAGTAAATTCATTCTATATCAATGCATCTTCCCGAGAGGGTACGGAGCGGTGTGCTCTCTGGCTTGTCTCTACTGCACTGGGCAGATGTGGAGGTCGCTCTTCAGGACTCGGGACTAGGGGAGCGGGGTGACCGGTGGGGTGACTTGCTCCGAGTTACTCTGTTTGACTTTGTTAATTACCTAAGATAAGGCGAGGTCAAAGGGGATAATAGTGAACCCCCTTCACCTACTCAAAAATACAAGCAAAAGTACACATTTTCTCGTAATTCGTGCAGTCTTGTCGTTCTTCTCCTCTGTAAAGGCGCCCTGAGCGCTTGCTCTAGGAGCGGAACTAAAGGTGGAAATAAGGGGGTGTGGTGGTGAATTTCGGAGGGTGTCTAGAGCCTAAGGGGAATGGAGTCTTTCGGTTACAATATACCCACCTTATAGGCCACTATATACCCAATCGTGGGATCACAATATACCTAACCGAGTGGTCACAATATACGTAATCTAAGGAGAGGGAGTGGCGTGCTCTTAGCTTGAGAAGGGGGCTGTTTCGGATGTTTGGATAGGGGTAGCTGTCCTCGATCAAGAGGGTCGGTCTATACCGATATTATATACATGTATTATATACATGAGCAGTCGGTGAAGAGGTGGAGGACGTGGATGTCTTGATTTTTTGTATCTTTGTGCGCTGTTTATCAAATAGTATCTAGGCGAGTCCTCGGTCTTTCGTGAGCTTCTTCACACCGCGGTATCCCTACCGTAGTGTGCTTCAGCCTCGTGTCCACGGCGTCTTTGATGCCAAGAGGTTAGGGTAAGAAGTCACCGGCTGTATGGTCTCGCTTTCGTCTAAGTAATCTTTAACAATAACAGAAGGAATGGACACTTTAAGTTTCAAGACCGTCTCTGCTAACGCCGCTACCGTCACTAAGGAGTGGGTCGTGGTCGACGCAGCAGGTCAGAGCTTGGGTCGTGTGTGCTCCACCATCGCGAAGCTTCTTCGCGGGAAGTACAAGCCCAACTTCACCCCACACGTAGACTGTGGCGACAACGTCATCGTCATCAATGCCGACAAGGTCGTGCTCACTGGTAAGAAGTGGGACGATCGTGTTTACCTCAAGTTCTCTGGCTATCCTGGTGGTCAGCGTAGCTTCAGCCCACGCTTCCTCCAGGCTAAGGGCTCTGATCGCCTCTTCCGTAAGGTCGTCAAGGGTATGCTCCCTAAGAACCGTCTCGGTGCGGCTATCCTCGCTAACCTCTACGTCTATGACGGTGCAGAGCACAAGCACCAGGCTCAGCAGCCTCGCCTCGTAGATCTTAACACGCTCAAGTAATTACAGTAGGACATATGGAATTCATCAATGCCATTGGCCGCCGTAAGGCCGCTGTCGCTCGTGTATACGTAGCAGCAGGTAGCGGTAAGATCACGATCAACAAGCGTGACATCGCTACTTATTTCCCCTCTTCGATCCTGCAGTACATCGTCCGCCAGCCACTGGCTACGCTCGATGCAGTAGAGAAGTACGACATCAAGATCAACCTCAAGGGTGGTGGCTTCAAGGGACAGAGCGAAGCAGCTCGTCTAGCTATCGCTCGTGCACTGGTCAAGATCAATGCTGAGGACAAGCCTGCACTCCGTGCTGAAGGCTTCCTGACGCGTGACTCCCGTGTCGTCGAACGTAAGAAGCCAGGTCGCCCCAAGGCACGCAAGCGCTTCCAGTTCAGCAAGCGTTAATATCCATCAGCTGGCTACTGGTCGCCTAGTAGCCTAGTCGGATGTTACTCGCGTTTAGTATCTAAATTGCTTAGAGCTATGGGAGTCTTCTCCCTAGAGCAAGACTTCCGTCCTACCAAGCAGTTGAAAGTAATCCTGTTACACTTTATAGAACGTAAACGAAATCATGTCAAGAGTATCCTTTGACCAACTAATAGAAGCAGGTGCCCACTTTGGTCACCTCACCCGCAAGTGGAACGCTGGTATGGCTCCATATATCTTCATGGAGCGCAACGATATCCACATCATCGACCTTCACAAGACTGTTGTTAAGGTAGACGAAGCAGCCGAAATCGCTAAGACTATGGCCAAGAGCGGTAAGAAGATCCTCTTCGTGGCAACTAAGAAGCAGCTCAAGGGAGCTGTCGCTGAGCTTGCCAAGGAAGTAGGTATGCCTTATGTCACCGAGCGCTGGCCCGGTGGTATGCTCACCAACTTCGCGACGATCCGTAAGGCCATCAAGAAGATGACCGAGATCGACAAGATGACGGCTGATGGTACGTTTGATAACCTCTCCAAGCGTGAGAAGCTTCAGATCTCTCGCCAGCGTGCTAAGCTCGAGCTCACCCTCGGCTCTATCGCTGATATGAACAAGCTCCCCAATGCGCTCTTCGTGGTAGATGTCATGAAGGAGCACATCGCAGTAGCTGAAGCTAAGCGCCTTGGTATCCCCGTATTCGCTATTGTGGACACCAATAGCGACCCTAGCAATGTAGACTACGTCATCCCCGCTAATGACGACTCCACCGCAGCAGTAGAGATCATCGTCTCTGCTATCTGCGCTGCCATCTCCGAAGGCCTGCAGGAACGCAAGGCTGAAGGTAAGGGGCAGGAAAAGGGCGAAGGCGAAGGTGGTGCTAAGCTCGTACAGAAGGGCGCGCACCGTGCTCGCCGTCGTGCTGAAGCTACCTCCGAAGAAGCTTAAGCTAGACGAAAAGTCTACTGCTCACTCTCGAGGCTCCCTGCCTCCTAGTGAGTAGGGATAAGTGCCGAGGATGAGCTTCCCTAGTCCGCTAGCTAAGCTTATCCTCGACACGTATCTTACCCCCCAAGTATCACGATCATTCAAACTCAACTCTTATATCAATTATGAGTGCACTGATGGAAAGCATCAAGAAGCTCCGCGCTCTCACTGGCGCTGGTCTCTCCGATGTCAAGAAGGCTATCGAGGAAGCAGAAGGCGATCTCGAAAAGGCGGTCGAACTGATCCGCAAGCGTGGTCAAGCTATCGCTGCTAAGCGTGGTGACCACGAAGCAGAAGAAGGATGTATCCTCGCTGCTCACGAAGGCGACTATGCTGTCATGGTAGGCGTCAAGTGTGAGACTGACTTCGTCGCTAAAAACGAAGACTTCGTCAAGCTCGTCTCTTCAATCCTCGAAGTGGCTAAGGCTAAGAAGGGCGCTAGCAAGGAAGAGATCCTCGCTGCTCCTCTCGCTGATGGCCGTAGCGTACAGGATCACATCACGGAGCGTAGCGGTGTGTCTGGCGAAAAGATGGAGCTCGGTGTCTACGAGTTCGTACAGGGTGCCTTCACGACTTCCTACATCCACCCAGGGAACATGCTTGCTACCATCGTAGCCTTCAACGAAGCTACCGATGCACAGGTAGCTCGTGACGTAGCTATGCAGATCGCTGCTATGGCTCCAGTCGGTATCACCGAAGAGGATGTGCCTGCTGAGATCAAGGAGCGTGAGCTCAACCTCGCTCGCGAAAAGGCGCTCGAAGCTGGTAAGCCTGAGAACCTCGTCGACCATATCGCTCAGGGTGCCCTGAAGAAGTACTACAAGGAAAATACCCTCCTCGATCAGCTCTTCGTCAAGGACAACAAG
>CAJPPK010000006.1 GCA_905372565.1 uncultured Porphyromonas sp.
TATGTCAGCAGGAATACCCTGATTACGTATATAGCAACACCCCGATTACGTATATATATAGTGACGACTAGGTTACGTATATTGTGAAGGCAAGGTTACGTATATTGCAACCTCAAGCTCCAAATACCCAAGCCCACATAAACACCAACATCCCCACCCTCAAAACAGACAAGACCCACGGCGGATTCTCCGCCGTGGGTCTTGCTGGAATAATAATGAGTGTGAAGGATCAGCTTACTGGATCTGACCGTCCGAGAAGCGTCGAGAGCGAGCAAGCATACAAGCACCGATGAGCCCAGCACGATCACCTAAGGTCGCTGTGCGGATCTGCGTATCACGTGTGACGACATTCATCGAATAGATACGAACAGAGGCTTCGATCTGCTTCGTCAGATAGCCTGTAGCATCTGCCAGACTACCTCCTACGATGACCAGCTCAGGGTTGAACACATTGATCAGGTTAGCGATCTGCTTACCCAGCTGGGTAGCCATCTCACTAAGCACCTGCATGCATAGGACATCCTCATGAGCACATGCCTCTAGGATATCCGCCATGCGTAGCTCCTGGCCTCCCATGACAATGGGAGAGAGGACAGAGCTTTCACCGGCACGGATGCGCTCCTGTAGCTTACGACACATCGCCTGACCACTCACTTCGGTCTCTAGGCAACCCTTCTTACCGCAGTGACAAAGGATCTGATTATCGAAGACCGAGATATGTCCGACCTCTCCAGAGAAGCCTGACTTACCGAAGTAGATCTGCTTATCTAAGATGATCCCCAAGCCAAGCCCCCAGCTAATGTTGACATAGAGCGCCGAGCGGAGATCAAGATCCTGTGTACAACCAGCAGTGAACTCCCCAAAGGCCATGCCACGCGTGTCATTATCAATAGAGACGCGCAGAGCTAGCTTGCTACTCATCACCTCCGAAAGGGGACGATCGGGGAAGAAGTTAAAGAGGCTATAGCTCTCTCCCTTGACAGGGTTGATTCGACCAGGCAGATTCACATTGACATTGAGTATCTCCTTCGGCTTCAGGTTATGTCGGCGAATGAAGGAGCGCACCTCACTACAGATCGCATCCAGCGCCTCGGGAGTATTCTCGAGGTTAAAGGGGATGTCATAGTCCGCATAGATCAGATCCGCCTGAAGGTTAATTAACCCAATGTGCATGGAGGAGCGCTTGACATCGACTCCGATGAAGTAGCCACCATCAGGATTGAGCCCATAGAGCAGCGGGAAGCGCCCGATACCGATCTCGAGCTTACCCTGCTCCTGCAGACACCCTCCATCCTGAAGCTCTTGGATGATCTTGGAGGCAGTAGGCACACTCACGTAAAGGATCTTGGCGATATCGGTCATCGTAGCTGTCTTATTCTGCAGCAGATAATTGATGACACGGAGCTTATGCAAGCCCTTCTTTGTATCAGCCGTTAGGTCATCGAGTAGTTTTGTGGTCATAGAATAGTGTATAGTTCAGAGTTGGAGTCTAGGACTTCTTCGTAGGGGTATCCTGCGCTGGGCGTCTAGCAGGACGACCATTACGACGCTTCCGCTGTCCAGAGCGGGAGGATTCCCCCGCCTTCGGAGCATCTGCTGGGGAAGCGCCCTTATTAGAGGACTGGGACGAACGGCCATTCCCCTTCCCTCTGCCTGATGGCTTACGAGAGGAGGAAGATCGCCCACGCCCTCCCTCGGGACGACGCTGAGGATCATAAGCAGGAGTCGGGCCAAAGGCTTCGTCTACGGGGATCTTATAGATCGTCTTCTCTAGGAACTCTTCGATACGCCCAAAGCCTGGCTGTTCCTTCTCGCTAACGAATGTAATAGCTAGCCCCTCGTCATTGCCACCACGTGCGGTACGTCCGATACGATGGACATAGTCCTCGGGATCGTGGGGGATGTCGTAGTTGATCACCATGCGGATGCTGTCAATATCAATCCCTCTCGCCACGACATCAGTAGCTACGAGGAGATCGACATTCCCAGCCTTGAAGCTACGCATGACCTCCTCACGCTTCTCCTGCGTCAGGTCGGAGTGCATCTGTTCGACTCGGATATTGAGCGAGGAGAGTGCACGAGCGAGCTCCTTCACCTTGAGCTTAGAGCTTGAGAAGATGATCGTACGTGTAGGGGGCGTTTCTCTAAAGAGCTGGGTCAAGATCGGGAGCTTCTGACGCTCATAGCAGACATAGGCAGACTGCACGATACTATCAGGCGGACGTGAGATAGCGAGCTCTACCTCGGCGGGCTCATTTAATATAGTACGCGCGAAGCGCTTGATCTTAGGAGGCATGGTAGCGGAGAACATCACTCGCTGGCACTCCTTCGGCAGGGCATTATTGATCTGCATAATATCCTCCTGGAATCCCATATCCAGCATGCGGTCGGCTTCATCAAGGACGAAGTAAGAGACACCAGAGAGATCAGCCTGATTGAGATTCATCAGTGCAAGGAGACGCCCAGGGGTAGCGATGACGATATCCGCTCCTAAAGCGATGCCTCGGCGCTGCTGCTCCCAAGCGATACCATCCGTGCCTCCGTAGATCGCTACCGAAGAGACGGGGAGGAAGTAGGCGAAGCCCTCGACCTGCTGCTCGATCTGTATCGCTAGCTCACGGGTAGGAGCCATGATGACGGCATTGACCTTATGGGGCTCTCCCTCACCACGACTAATCCGATTGATGATAGGTAATAGATAGGCGGCCGTCTTCCCCGTACCCGTCTGGGCACAGGCGATCATATCACGGCGCTGAAGGAGGAGGGGAATTGTCGCTTCTTGGACGGGGGTAGTCTCGAAGAAGTTCATTGCCTCGAGACCATCGAGCACTTCATCTTCAAGATCTAATTCATCGAAGTACATATACTTATAATTGATTGGTAAGCAAATATACCGCTTTTTCTTTAGAAAATACCCACACAATATGTAGAAATCTTAGAAAGAAAATCACACCCCACCCTACTCCTTAACCAAGCTGAGTAAAACACCTCTCTAATGCCTCCCACCCCTAGAGATTAGTCTTCCACCCCAAGGCTCTCTATGCCAAGCTATAGCAGAGGATATAAAGCACAAAACATCCTCCATCTATGGGGATCAAACGAGGAGAACACCTGCTCTCCTAGCTAAGCTCTGCAAGCAAGAGCTGTAGCCATCATCAACCACCCAAGATGTCACGATATACGTAACCAGGCAATCGGTATATACCCAACCCTCCGATCACAATATACGTAACCGACAGATCACAATATACGTAACTCCAAGGGGAGAGCTAGGGTGACCAAACTTCACCCTAGCTCATCAAAGGGGGCATCGAGGCTACCCGACAACTGCGGAGAGATCCCTCGATTCACCTTGGCTCTTCCCTGAATTATCCGTACGTTTGTACTTAGTAATGACTATGATCAGCCTAACCAAGACCTGCTCATCAGCCTAAGAAAATATAACTCTATATCACCGTAAAACCAAGCCTATGCAACGATCTTTATGGTCTCTCTTGACACTACTTGCCGTCTGCGTCACACTCCCGGCGCAGATCCTCATGCCCAAGGGGCAAGGGGCCAACGAGAGTAAGCGAATCACCTTACCGCAAAAGTTCTACGACGATGGTGGTGCCACAGGCAACGCCAGCAAGTCTATTCTCTCCGCCATCTCCTTCTCTCCCAAGTATGGTGAGGCTATCGAAGTTAGCTTCTCCGAGCTTGACTTAGGTGATGGCGTTCTTTACGTCTATTCGGGCCGAGAGAAACTATCCTCTTACTACGACGATGAGGAAGGAGAGACCATCTATAGCAAGCCTAAAGCAACCCCTCTCTACACCCTCAAGGGAAGCGAACTCTCCACCCAGCTCATCCATGCGACGACAGCCGATGGTGCCCTGACCTTCGTCTATGAGGGCAAGGCCACACCAGGTAAGGGCTGGGTCGCCGACATCAAGAGCGTCGCCAAGCGTGCGGGTGACCAGCCTCTCCCCGCAGAGCCTGCTGGCACAGTCAGCATGGTACTAGGTGAGCGGGTGGTCAGCGTTGGCTCCGACGAACTCACCTTCTACGATGACGGAGGTGCAAAGGGGAATATCAGCGAGGGCTTCGAGGGATCAGTGACCTTCGTCCCTCAGACCGCAGGGCAAGTGATCCAGATCACCTTCACGAAGCTCGATCTCTTCAATACCTTTGCGTCCAAGAATGATCTCCTAAAGATCTTCAACGGTCGCAGTGCGCAGGATAATAGCAAGCTATTAGCTACCCTCCTGAAAGACCTACCCCCCGTCACCCTGCTCTCGGGCGAAAGTGACGGAAGCCTTACAGTCTACCTCAAGAGCATCACAGGTGTCACTAAGCCAGGCTTCGTAGCTAAGGTCAAAGCGATCACAGCTAAGGCGATGACCTTCTCCTCCGCTACGGCTACCCCAGCTAAGGAGGAAGGAGCGCTACACGCCAGCGCCCAGGACAAGAAGCTCCTGACACTACTCATCAAGACCGAAGGGGTAAGTAATGCCCTTCGACTCGAGCAGATCACCTTTGACCTCACGGGTACGACGACCGGCACCTTGAGCGACCTTAGCCTCTATGCTGGATCGAGCGTCACCCCCTCTGCTCTCCTAGGCAAGCTCCAGATGAATGCTTCTGGATCGACTGCCACCCTCGTCTTAGACGAAAGCAAGCACCCTAGCCTAGACTTCGGCACAAATACCTTCACCATCGCAGGTTCGGTAGGCGAGCTAGCCAAGACCGGAGACAAGCTCTCTGTCAAGGTCGCTAGTCTCAAGCTGTCAGGCCAAGAGCATACGACTAGTCTCACAGAGCCCGCTAGCTTCAGCATCCAGAATACCTACAAGAGTGCCACAGGGACACATACCATCCCCGTTCACTCTCCCTGGAGCTTTACGCCGACGATGGTGAATAATCACTACGAAGGAGGCACAAGCAATCAGATCACGACCTTCACTCCAGGTAAGGCTGGCGAACTTGTAGAGATCCAGTTCTCGACCTTTGACCTCTACTACAGCAAGAGCTCTTATGGGGCTAAGGCTGTCTTCGAGGTTTATTCGGGGAAGAACAATAAGGGCACCCTCCTCTGGAATCTCAATGAGACCACGAAGGGAACTATACCTCCACTACTCCGCTCTCAGAGCGAGGACGGAGCTCTAACCATCGTTTTCAACCCGAAGGAAACTAGCCCAGCCTACTTAGCGAAGGGGTGGACAGCTGAGGTGCGTAGCCTCATACCCAGCCCGATGCATCTGGTCAAGACCGAAGTGACGCAGGCATCTACCGCTCCCGCCTCTATCGGTGCATCCAACCAAGAGTTCCTAGCCTTCACCCTCACGACCGCTGGACAGCTTAGCCCTAAGCAACTAGAGAAGATCCACCTGCATCTCACGGGTGGAGCCAGCTCCTTCAGCAAGATCTACCTCTATCGCCTGACCTCTGCACAGGACTTCTCCAAGAGCACGCTACTAGGCGCAGTCGTCCCAACAGGCGAAGATATCTCGCTTAGCCTCACCTCCCCCATGGAGCTCCCCGAAGGCGAGTCACACTTCCTCCTATCTGCAGACCTCAGCGAGGCTATCTCCTCGGGGACAGCTCTCGACCTGCGCCTCGATAAGCTCACCCTCTCGGGGCAGGAAGAGACCGTAGCCCAGGGTGATCCTGCGGGCTCTCGTCTAGCCGAACGTGTCTACTTCCTACAGCTAGATGCTAAAGATACCCGCCATATCACCGAGCCTCTCCACTTCTACGACGCCGATGGTCCTACGGGCAAGCTACGGAAAAACACGAAGGGTACCGTCACCTTCATCCCTCGAGCAGGCGAATTGATCCGCTTACGCTTCCATGCGCTGAAGCTAGCCCATGCCGACCAGCTCCATATCTACCACGGACGGGAGGTCAAGCAAGAGTATCTCGCACGTGCACTTAAGGGATCGCAGAATGATACGAGCGACCTTCTCTCCAGCGCATCAGACGGTTCGATCACGGTCGATCTTAGCACGGGGAACTATCCTAGTGACGGTTGGGACATCGAGGTAGCCTCGATACGCCCAGCACCCCTATCGCTGAAGTCCGTCACCTTGGTCCCTATCAGCCCAGCACCTCGTCTCCTCCCTGGGGTACAGGATGCTCCACTGCTACGCCTTGATGTCGTCATCGACGGCGAGAAGGGCGAGACAGACCTGACAGAGCTAGCTCTAGAGGACCTCTTCCCTACCGGTAAGACACCTTGGGCGACCCTTCGCCTCTACGACACCGGCAGTAACGATGTCTTCGCCACGACCGACCTCATCGGATCGACCACCTCTGCTAGTCCTAGCACCATCACAGGGAAGGTCACCTATACGAAGGCGGGGACTTATCACCTCTTCTTAGCCGCTAACGTAAGCAAGGATGCTCAGGCTGGAGCCGAAGGTATCGCTCCGCTAACCGTATCCCCCAAGGCACTGACTGTAGGTGGCGCCACTAGCTCCATCACACCTCTCGCCACTCCGCTAAGTCTCTCCCTTACACGAGGGATCCATGGTACCTTCGTCATCGGTGAAGGCTCAGGAGCTCATTATAAGACCCTATCGGAAGCGAACGCAGACCTTAAACAAAAGGGAGTGGATGGCCCCGTGACCCTGCAGCTATTACCTGGGCGCTACGAAGAGCGTATCGTCCTCTCCTCGATCCCTGGCCTTAGCTCCACGAACCCCCTGACGATCGAGCCTAAAGATCAGGATAGTGAGGTTCTCTTCGAGAACAAACACTACAAGGCAGTAGACTATGGGAACGATAAGCTAGGCTTCTTCACCATTAATAGCCTATCGCATGTCACCTTCCGCCATATCTCCTTCGTCACTACGAAGACCTCTCCCGCTCCGGCCCTCCTGCTGATACAGAACCGAAGCGAGCACATTACCTTCGAGGACTGCTCCTTCACCGCTCCCAAGAGTACGCAGTACACCACCGGAGACATCGCCCTCGTCCGCACGCACAGCACGACAGAGCCTTACCACAACAATAACTATCTCACCCTCCGCAACTGTCGCTTCGATGGTGGATATAGTGGGGTCTACATCTCTGGGCTAAAGAATGTCTCCCTTCCCGTACAGCGTGGTCTCACCGTCGAGGGCTGTACCTTCCTCAACCAAGGATCTAAGGCGATCTATACCGACATCGTCGATGAGGTCGCCCTACGAGGAAACCTCATCGAGTCTACAGGTTTGGTAGCTACAGGCTATACGGCTATGGGCATCACCCTGCTCCCTGGGACAGAGATCAGCCGAAATCGCATCCACATCGGGGAGACTTCAGGCAAGGGATCATCTCTCGTCGGGATTGACCTCACGGAGGATCGTCGTAGCGGAGGTGTGACAGGCCAAGCTATCCTCCATAGCAACGAAGTCATCATCCTAACGAATCAGGACAAGGTACAAGCAGTCGGGATCAATCTAAATGGTACCAAGTTCCCCGCTCTCTCCATCCTTCATAATTCCATACGTCTCTATGGCAAGTCGAAGAGTACACAGACTGCTCCTCTAGTCATCTTCCCTCGTCTAGAGGGCACACTAGCCGACCTGACGGTGAAGAATAACCTCTTCCAGAACGAAGCCCTAGGGAACGTCTTCCGCATCAAGAACTCTGTCACCCTAACGAGACCGGTCTTCAGCGACAATGTCTACTTCATCAGTAGCGCAGATCAGCTTGCCAACTACAAGGGGAAAAACATCCCTCTCGCAGACTGGCACACTCAGCTCTCCGACCTCTCCTCGAAGCTAGAGAAGACCGAGTTCGTCACTCCCGAGACGAGCCTCCTCCCTAAGGACTTCGCTAAGCTATCCTTCGCTAGCAGACTAGCAGAAGTGCCAGAAGACCTCCTCGGTAATGCCCGCAAGGCTAGCCGTACCGCCGTCGGAGCCTACGAAGAGCGTACCCTAGCTCTACCTGAGCTTCAGGAAGGCTATCCCCAAGTCGTCGTGACCGATGGTGCTATCAAGGGGCTACGTGTGAAGGTCTCCGAGCCTGGTCAGCTCCATTACCTCATCAAGGAGGAGGGTAGCACCGCCCCAAGCCTAGCCGAGCTGAAGAGCGCTCCGCTCTCTCCTAGCCTAGCGACCAATATCGAGCAGACCCTAGCTGTCGAGTCCCTTGAGGATAATGCGACCTACTACTTCTATTACCTCGCTCAGCGCGTGGACGGCTCCCTAGCCGACGAAGTGAAGTCAGCATCCTTCCAGACGCCCTCGACAGCGCTTCATCCAGCAGACTTCGAGCAGGCCTCTGTCGGAGACAAGACGATCACAGCCGGCTCATGGAAGTTCAGCGGGGTAGAGGTCATCCAGCCTACCTCGAGCTACAGCACGAAGTCGAAGAAGGCACTGAAGCTCTCGGCCTCCTCGACCATCGAACTGACGAACAAGCGTAAAGCTCGCTCTCACGAAGGCTTCTACCTCCAGTCCACCGCAGCCCTGACGCTCTCGGCAGAGCATGCAGGTAGCGATGCCACGACGAAGCTCCTCCCCTCGACCGAAGGTCAGTGGAGATACGTCAGTCTACGTGACCTCGGCGCCTTTAGCTCGCTCCTTCTGACCAGTAGCGGAGACGTCTTCATCGACGACTTCGGTACTGAGCCCCAAGCACTCAGTCTCAAGACGCCCGAGCAGCAGACCGAGTCGGGACAATCCGTCACCCTCACCGCGACCGTCAGCGGAGGTGTCTGGCCCTATACCTATCGCTGGGTCGATAGTCAGGGCAAGGAAGTAGGTACGGAAGCTAGCCTTACGCTCACCCCCAAGCATACGACGACCTATACGCTGACCGTCACCGATGACTGGGCGACGAGCAAGAGCGGGAAGAAGCTCATCACCGTCCGTGGGGTAGCTGCTACCGCCACCTTCGAAGACCTAGGCCTTCGGGACAATAGTAACTGGCACGGTGAGATCTCTAACGATCCCGATGAACAGCTTATCGAGACGACCTTCCACAGCGGAAGCTACTCCTTCTCCAACACCAATTGGGAGAAGAGCCTGACTTGGGGAGGCTTCGCCTACTCCAACCAGCAGGGTACGGGCTACAAGGATCTCTTCCCCGACCAGTTTAATAGTGCCGTCGGCGAGGGAGCCCATGGCTCCAAGACCTACGCCGTAGCATATACGTTCGGCTCCAAGGCTGAGATCGGTATCACGCACGCTGACCAAGCGGTCATCCCAGGTATGTATCTGACGAACACCGCCTGGGTCAATTCCTTCATTAAGGAAGGCACTGGCATCGTCACAGGTCAGCAGGGCTTCAAGCAAGGAGACTTCTTTGTCCTCAAGATCACGGCCTACCCGAGCAAAAAGACTTTGGAAATCCCCTTGGCGGACTACCGTCACACTAACGCAAGCGAACATTACTTCCTCAAAGACTGGCAGTGGATCGACCTCTCTAGTCTCGGAGAAGTCAAGAGCCTACGCTTCTCGCTCGACGGATCAGTCAAGAATCAGCAGGGACTCGTGATCCCTGCCTACTTCTGCCTAGACGACTTCGGCAGTGAAGCTCCTGCCAAGGAAGCCAGTCGCCTAGCCCTTGCCCCCAGTCAAGCGCTAACACTCGACCTCAAGCAAGCCTTCACGGAGGCGGGTCTCCCCGCAGATCTCACCAAGGAAGCTCACTATGAGCTCCTCAGCACGAGCACCTCTGCCCCTGTGACCGCTACGCTCTCCAGCGACAAGCTCCAGCTCCAGTCGCAGAAGGAGGGTGAGGGCAGTCTCCTCGTGATGCGCCGTCAGGGTGGACAGCGTGACTATCTCCGCCTCCCAATAGCCGTGAGCCAGACGACGCCCGTAGACGAAGCCACCCTCCAACTACAGCTTCAGCTCTACCCCAACCCTGCCACGAGCGAGATCCGCATGCAGGTAGACGGCGAGGTAGCTATCTATAGCCTCTCAGGAGCCTGCGTCTTCGAGACCAAGACCTACCGTGCAGGGGATACGATCAACGTATCCAGCTGGACTCCGGGGCTGTACGTCGTACGCACGAAGCTAGGTGCTCTTCGCTTCCTCAAGCGCTAAGAGCTCCACCACACCTCGAGGGTTAGCCCCTCTTTCAGCGAATGCCCCGCTAGCCTACCTCTAGGTAGCGCCAGCGGGGCACTCATTTTTTCCACTCCTCATAGAGACCTCTGGATCCGCCCATCCCTAGGCTCTCCGAGACTGAAGCATAGACTTAGATCACCCTACCCAGATCCCTAGCAAGATGAAGGTATAGCTTCGCCCAAGGCAAGGTCTAGCTTTGTCCAAGGAGAGGTCAACCTTTACAGAGATGGAGCTCTACCTCCATCGCAAGAGACACCCGACTTAACGCACTCGCCCCGCCTTCACCTAAGAGGAAGACGGGGCGAGTACACTAGGCGAACCTAGGGGGATGGATTAGGCGGGGAAGAGCTCTTGGAGCAGGACTTCAGTGGCTCCAGACTCCTCAGCAAAGAAGGCTCGGGTACGAAGACCTAGGGCTTCGGCCTCTTCGTCATCTCGGAAGCGATCTAAGACCTCACTTAGCTCCGCTTCGCTCTGGACGATGAAGCCCGAAGAGCGTGCGACAAGCTCCCTCACCTCACGATGCTTGCGGATCTGAGGGCCGAAGAGTACGGGGATACCGTAGACGGCCGCCTCGAGCGTGTTATGCACACTCTTGCCAAACCCTCCACCTACATACGCCCAGCGACCATAGCGATAGAGCGACGACAGCAGGCCGAAGCAATCAATGATCAAGCACCGAACTCCCTCGGGGACCTGTCCTCCCTGGCACTGGGACAGGCGAACGAAAGGCTTCTCTAGTGCCGCCTCGATCGCACACAGATGCTCCTCATGGATCTCATGTGGAGCGATGATGAGCGAGAGACCTTCGTCTGCCCGATTGAAGTAAGGCAGGAGGATCGCTTCATCCTCGGGCCAAGTACTCCCAGCCACGAGGATTTGTCCTGGGAGGCTCGCTGCCTCGGGAATAACCTTAGCTCCCTCAGCGATGGCCTGCACACGGTCAAAGCGCGTATCACCGACGACCTCTACCCTAGAGACTCCAGCTCCGAGGAGTAGCACCTGCGAGGCTTCGTCTTGGACATAGAGCTTGCGGAAGTAATGTAGCAGACGAAGATACCAGCCACCCCAAGGCTTGAAGAAGAGTTGGTCGGGGCGGAAGATCGCAGAGATCAGATAGGTCGGGATCTGACGCTTATGTAGCTCACTGAGCATCGTAGGCCAAAAGTCGTACTTGATGAAGACGACCAGGTCAGGATGAGCTAGGTCAAGGAAGCGACGGACAGAGCGACTACGATCCGAAGGCAGATAGACCACCACGTCAGCCCCAGCATAGTCCTTCCTCACCTCATAGCCCGAGGGACTAAAGAAGGAGAGTAGGATCTGCCACTCGGGATGTTGGGAGCGAATAGCCTCCATCAATGGGCGACCTTGCTCAAACTCTCCGAGCGAGGAAGCATGGAACCACACCACAGGACGATCCTTCGTCAGGCGGGCTAAACGCAAAGGGGTATCCCGACGTCCATCGACGATCTGCTTCGCCTTCCTATGGAAAGGCGCCACCAGATGTAGCCCGACAGAGGTCAAGATACCCGAGAGACTATACAGAGGGTTCATTAAGCGCTTGTACAGAGCTTAGCCGAGCGTCTGAATGGCACGCTCTAGACGAGCGATGGTCTCAGTACGCCCTAGAAGAGCAGATATATCGAAGAGGTGAGGACCCTTAGCAGCCCCCACGAGAGCGAGGCGGAAGCAGTTCATCACTGCCCCAAGTCCGTAGCCTTGGCCCTCGATCCAAGCCTTGACGACCTCCTCAGTCGCTTCGCTGGGAAGCTCTTCCGGCTGGGTGGAGAGGAGCTCGATCAGCTCCTTCATCTGCTGGGCACTATCTTCCTTCCAGCGCTTCTTCACCGTCTTCTCGTCATACTCTGTCGGAGCAACGAAGAAGAAGCGAATCTGATCAAGTAGCTCGGGGAGTACCTGAGCACGCTCCTTAACCAAGGCAATGGTCTTGGCTACACGAGCGAGATCAAAGGCGATGCCCTCGGATTCGAGTGCTGGGCGTAGCAGTTCGGCCAAGCGTTCGTCACAGGCCTGCTGGATATAGTGGTGGTTAAACCACTTGCCCTTCTCATAATCGAACTTAGCTCCTGCCTTGCTACACTTCTCGATGCGGAAATGCTGGATAAGGTCTTCCATCGACATGACTTCCTCATGCTCGTTTCCGGGGTTCCATCCGAGCAGAGCGACAAAGTTCACGACCGCCTCAGGTAGGTAGCCACTCTCACGATAGCCAGAGGCTACTTCACCCGTCTTAGGATCGACCCAGCGCAGAGGGAAGACGGGGAAGCCGAGACGGTCACCATCTCGCTTGCTGAGCTTACCATTCCCCTCGGGCTTGAGCAGGAGGGCTAGGTGAGCAAACTGAGGCATCGTATCTGCCCAGCCAAAGGCTCTATAAAGCAAGACATGTAGGGGAGAGCTAGGGAGCCACTCCTCCCCACGGATCACATGCGTGATCTCCATGAGGTGGTCATCGACGATATTGGCCAGATGGTAGGTGGGTAGATCATCAGCACTCTTATAGAGTACCTTGTCATCCAGCACCGAGCTATTGAAGGACACCTGTCCACGGATGAGGTCATCCACGAGTACCTCTTCATTAGGCTCGACTTTGAAGCGGACGACATACTGCGTCCCAGCATCTAGGAGAGCCTTCACTTCGGCTTCGGGTAGGGCTAGCGAATTGCGCATCGAGAGGCGCGTCGTAGCATCGTACTGGAAGTTAGCGATCTCCTTGCGCTTAGCATCAAGCTCCTCAGGCGTATCGAAGGCTAAGTATGCCTTTCCTGACTCAAGAAGCTGATCGACATACTTCCGATAGATATCTCGGCGCTCACTCTGACGGTAAGGGCCAAGCTCCCCACCATAGTTCACTCCTTCGTCAAAGCGGATACCTAGCCATTCCAGAGCCTCGATGATGTAGGCTTCGGCCCCGGGCACGAAGCGCTGAGAGTCAGTATCTTCAATACGAAGGAGAAGCTCTCCGCCGTGACTTTTGGCGAAGAGATAGTTGTAGAGGGCGGTGCGTACACCCCCGATATGTAGCGCTCCTGTGGGACTAGGAGCAAAGCGAACACGCACTTTACGATCAGACATAATCAAGATATGCTGTAGTGATAGGATAGCACAACTAAGGTGGCGGGAGCAAAAGCTGTCCCGAATAATGAAGTTCCCAGCCCTCTGCAGAAGTGACCATACGAGCTAGCGTCTCTAAAGGGACTTCTTCAGGAGCTCGCTCCTTTGCTCCGAGGGGGAAGTCTGGGTGATGAAGCTCCAGCGTACCTGAGAGAAAAATCGTCCGCTCCCCTTCTTCGACAAAGGGACGGAGTGTAAATCCTCCCTCGACCTGCCAGCTGACAAGTGGCAAGCAAGCGACAAAGTCACCGAGACGTACTCGGTGAGCCGCATAGCGTGGTACGAGAAATGAAGTAGAGCTGGAAGACATGACACTAGAAGGTATCGCCCTCCTCTGCTGACGGAGCATCTAGGGTATCAGGCTTCGCTACCTCTGGTTCATCCAAGGCAACTTCCGGCACAGGAGTCTTCCCAGGGAAGCGAGCGAAACTAAAGCTATCGACGGCAAAGAACTTACTCTTACCACGAGGAGAGACCCCACGAAGCCATCCGGAAGCCTTTCGCATCATCTTCCCTTCAGGCAGAACAAAGGACAGAACATTCAGCCCTGTCTTCAGAGGTCGAAGATCAAAGACTCGCTGAGTAGAGTCCGTAAACTCCACTCGCAAGTGCATCCGGAGCGTACCCCCAGGCTGTTTCGGGGAGAAGCCATGTAGGCGGACGGCAAATCGCACATCCGTTCCCGAGGCATAGGGAACACTTGGACTAAGGCTAAAGCTACGCTCCAGATAATCCCCAGGACGATGTATAGAGACACTATCCAGCAGAAGATTCGTCGAATCCAAAGCTCCCGACGACCAAGCATAAGCCCCAGCCTCAATACGGGCAAGGCTATCGACTCGTCGCCTAAGTCCTTCCTGCTGGGAGGTCAGCACCCCCACCGCATAGTCATAGGCCTCCTGATACTCGGATACTCGGTAGCGCCCATACCAAACTTGGGAGCTATCCCAGTCAGTCAGGGTATATCCTCGCTGTCCAAGCACAGTCTGATAGCCTAAGATACGTAAGCTATCAGGAAGACTTCGTTGCTCATAGACAGCTTCTGCCATGAGCATCTGCGGGAGAAGCTCCTGAAAATCCTTCTGGCCGATACGCTGCCACCCTTGTGACTTGGATGAGCAAGCCACGACCAAGAGCATCGTCCCTAGACAAAACGTCAGACGAAAGACATCTCGGAGAGTAGAAGGTCGGTGATAGGACATTGCTTTCAGGATAGAAGAGCTAGCCAGCCTAAATCAGGCAGTATGCTTCTTCGAGGGGAAGAGATACTCAAGCGCCGAAGAGAAGGTATGCCGATAGCAGAGGATCAATAGCGCCACCCCGACAGAGATACAAGCATCAGCAAAGTTGAAGATCGGGCTAAAGAAAACGAAGGGCTCTCCTCCATAAAGAGGTACCCAGCTGGGATAAGTCGTACGGATAAGAGGGAAGTAGAGCATATCGACGACCTTCCCATGCAGGAAGTCCCCATAGCCCTGTCCCCAAGGTACGAGTTGAGCAACGGCACCGTGACTACTCGTGAAGATTTCGCCATAGAATAGGCAATCTATGACGTTCCCCAACCCTCCTGCAACCACTAGAGCAAGTGTCAAGAGGAAGCCTCGAGAGAAGCGAGTAGAATGTACGAGTTTGGCTAGATAGAAACCCGCCAATCCCATAGCCACGATACGGAAAAGCGTCAGAAGAAGCTTACTTCCAAACGTGATACCATAGGCCATTCCTTCGTTCTCGACAAAGTAAATCTTCCACCATGAGGTGATCTCATACATCTCTCCCTCGATCATAGAGGTCTTCACCCAGATCTTTGAGGCTTGATCTAGGAGGAGAAGGAAGAGGATGACACCAAGAGTAAGGAGGGAGGTCTTTGTCCGACGAGCCATAGGAGAGAGCTACTTCTTTTCTTGGAGTTTGGCCTCGATGCTAAGGGTAGCATGAGGGACGGCACGCAGACGCTCCTTAGGGATGAGCTTACCCGTCTGACGACAGATACCGTAGGTCTTATTCTCGATACGACGGAGTGCAGCCTGAAGATTATGAATAAACTTCAAGAGGCGTTCGGCCATACGACCAGCCTCGCCCTTGGAGAGAGCAGCGGCACCTTCGTGTACCGCCTTAAAGGTAGGTTGGGTATCGGCAGCGTCATTGCCAAAGCGATCTGTGGCGCTCTCACGAAGAAGATCGTAGTCTTTGATCGCCTGATCAAGCTTATGTAGGATCAGCTCACGGAACTCCTGAAGCTCCTCATCGGAGTAAGTCGTCTTTTCTGTACTCATAAGTATAGTATAATGAAGTAAGGGCGTAGGAGAGAGATCGACTCCCCTACGCCATGTGTTTTAGTTTGCTTTTTCGATAAAGACCGAGAAGACTTGGTCATCAATCTCTAGCTGCTGTGTCGGAGTGAAGCCCGATTGCTCTTCGATAGATACAGCTTGGACTTCCTTAGCTATAGTAGCTCCATAAGTTTGAAGCACGGCCGAGAGTGCAGGCTGTGGCTCTATGAGGATGTGAATGCGGTCACTGACCTCGAAGCCGGATTGCTTACGCAGGTTCTGGATACGATTGACCAGCTCACGAGCCATACCTTCCTGGCGAAGCTCCTCGGTGAGCGTGATATCTAGAGCGATGGTCAGCGTCCCTTCGTTAGCGACGAGCCATCCTGGGATATCCTCGGAGAAGATCTCGACATCGTCACGTAGGATCGTCACCGACTGACCTTCCAGCTCGAAGGTAAGCTCTCCATCTCGCTCGATCGTGAGGATCTGCTCCTGAGAGAAGTCAGCTACTGCCGAAGCGATCGCCTTCATGATCTTACCATAGCGTGGCCCCAGCTTCTTGAAGTCAGGACGTATGCGCTTGACAAGGATTCCCTCACCATCGGTGACGAACTGTAGCTCCTTCAAGTTCACCTCACTGAGGATGAGCGGGACGACAGGCAAGATCGCCTGATGGTCGGCCTCATTGACTACAGGGATCAGAAGTCGCTGTAGGGGCTGACGTACCTTGATATTCACCTTACGGCGCAGAGCGAGCACCATGGAGCAGATACTCTGCGCTAGATACATGCTTCGCTCTAGGCCTTCGTTGATCTCCTCCTCGATAGCGACGGGGAAGTCGGAGAGGTGTACCGAGTCTTCGGTGGCACCGACGCCTGGGCTCACGAGGTCACGATAGAGCTGATCTGCATAGAAGGGGGCAATGGGAGCCATCAGCTGCGCTACAGTCGTCAAGCAGCGATATAGGGTCTGATAAGCCGAGAGCTTATCCGTAGTCATCTCGCCAGCCCAGAAGCGACGACGAGACAGACGCACGTACCAGTTACTGAGCTGCTCCGAGACGAAGTCTCCGATAGCACGAGCCGCACGAGTAGGCTCATAGTCCTCGAGGTCACGGTCTACCTGCTTCACGAGGGAGTTGAGGGTAGAGAGCACCCAGCGGTCGATCTCGGGACGTTCAGCATAGGGCACTGCGGGTAGCTCTCCAGGGACGAAGCCATCTAGGTTAGCGTAGAGTGCGAAGAACTGATACGTATTATATAGGGTAGCGAAGAGCTTACGACGGACTTCATCGATCCCCTCGACGTCAAACTTCAAGTTATCCCAAGGAGAAGAATTGCTGATCATGTACCAACGCAAGGGGTCGGAGCCATACTGCTCGATCGTCGCAAAGGGATCGACAGCATTCCCGAGGCGCTTACTCATCTTGTTACCGTTCTTATCCAGTACCAAGCCATTTGAGATCACCGCCTTGTAGGAATTCGTCCCTCGCACCATCGTAGCGATAGCATGGAGGGTGAAGAACCAACCACGTGTCTGGTCTACCCCTTCGGCAATGAAATCTGCGGGGAAGGCCGAACCTCCGTCAATGAGTTCCTTATTCTCGAAGGGATAATGTACCTGCGCAAAAGGCATAGCGCCTGAGTCAAACCACACGTCGATCAAGTCTGTCTCACGACGCATAGGCTTGCCCGAAGGCGAGACGAGGATGATATCATCGACGTAAGGACGGTGTAGGTCGATCTTCTCGTAGTTCTCTGGGGAGTAATCACCAGGCGTGAAGTCCTTCCAAGGGTTAGCCTGCATGACGCCCGCCTTGACGGCCTCCTCGATAGCGAGGTAGAGCTCTTCGACAGAGGCGATGCATCGCTCCTCCTTGCCGTCCTCGGTACGCCAGATAGGCAGAGGTGTCCCCCAGTAACGACTACGGGAGAGGTTCCAGTCCTGGAGGTTCTCCAGCCACTTACCGAAGCGTCCCGTGCCGGTGCTCTCGGGCTTCCAGTTGATCGTCTCATTGAGTGCCATCATCTCCTCTCTACATGCCGTCGTGCGGATGAACCAGCTATCTAGCGGATAGTAGAGGACGGGCTTGTCTGTACGCCAGCAGTGGGGATAGGAGTGGACGTACTTCTCGATCTTGAAGGCACGACCGGCACCCTTCAGCAGGAGAGCGATCGTCACATCAAGCGTCTCGTCTTCGTCCATGAGGGTGCTATCATAGTCGTTCTTAACATAGCGTCCTGCGAACTCCTGATATACCTCCACGTTGACAAAGTCACGCACGAAGGCAGGATCGAGGTCCTCTAGGCGGAAGAGACGTCCCTGGAGGTCGACCATCGGGCGGATGTTCCCATCCTTATCGACCACAGTCAAGGCGCCGATACCGGCGGCCTTAGCGACCTTATTGTCATCAGCCCCGAAGGTCGGAGCGATATGTACGATCCCCGTACCGTCTACCGTCGTGACATAGTCACCAGCGATGACACGGAAGGCGTCCCCATCGGGGCGCATCCAGGGCAGTAGTTGTTCGTAGCAGATACCTACCAGCTCCTTCCCCTTGTACTCGGCGACGATCTGATAGGGGAGCTTCTTGTCCCCCTTCTGATAAGCTCCGAGGGCTTCTTCGCCTTCGTGATCCTTGCTAAAGAGGGTATGTAGGAGAGCCTTCGCTACGATCGCCGTGATCGGATCTCCCGTGTAGGGATTGAAGGAGCGTACGGCTACGTAGTCGATCTCTGGACCTACGCAGAGGGCGGTATTGGAGGGCAGGGTCCAAGGGGTCGTTGTCCAAGCAAGGAAAACCGCCTCACCGTGTCCCTGAAGTTCACTCTTCGGGTCTAGGATGCGGAAGGAAGCGACACAAGTCGTATCCTTCACATCGCGGTAACACCCAGGTTGGTTCAGCTCATGGGTGCTGAGTCCCGTACCGGCGGCAGGGGAATAAGGCTGGATCGTATAGCCCTTGTAGAGTAGACCCTTCTTATAGATCTCGCTAAGGAGGTACCAGAGAGTCTCGATGTAGCGGTTGTCGTAGGTGATATAGGGGTGCTCCATATCGACCCAGTAGCCCATACGGCGGGTCAACTCCTCCCATTCCTGCGTGTACTTCATGACTTCACGGCGACAAGCAGCATTGTACTCATCGACGCTGATCTTCTTCCCGATGTCTTCCTTCGTGATGCCGAGGGACTTTTCCACGCCGAGCTCGACAGGAAGGCCATGGGTATCCCAGCCTGCCTTACGATCTACACGGAAGCCCTTCATCGTCTTATAGCGACAGAAGATATCCTTGATCGAGCGAGCCATCACGTGGTGAATGCCAGGCATACCATTGGCTGAGGGAGGACCCTCATAGAAAACGAAGGACGGAGCTCCCTCTCTGAGGGCAAGGCTACGTGCGAAGAGGTCTTCTTCCTGCCACTGATCGAGCATTTTCTTATTGATGCCCGAGAGCTGGAGGTTATCGTATTCGGGGAACTTATGGCTCATTTCTCGTACCTAATATTATCGTATAGCAAGCTAAGGGTCAGACGCACCGCACCCAAGCTAGGTCAAAAACGCTACAAAGATACGTTTTTACATGCTATCTGCCAGCAAATGGGCTAAATAAGGGTAAGAACTCTATTCCTCTCACGTATTCCTCACGCTCCATCCAGTTCCTGGATCGCTCCCCGAGATCCCGACCGACAGCAGACCAACCGATAGCCCCCTACCCGACCCCAGCGAGCCCTACCGGCGAGAACGGCAGACCTTCCTCTGGAGGAAGGTCTACCTTCGCTCGAGCGAAGGTAGGGCTCTTCTTCAGCGAAGACAGACCTCTTCTTCCCCCAAGGAGCGCACGCTACGGGAGCAAGACCGCGCCCTAAAAAGACATCCGCCCCACCCGACGATCTCCGAAGAGTATTGTCCGATGGGGCGGATGCTAAGTCTGATGAGCGGAACTACAGATCTTCGTAGACACGTACCCAGCCATGCGTGTCTGGGTAGTCACCATACTGGATTCCACGAAGACGCTCGTAGAGCGCCGTGGAGATAGGCCCAGGGTTACCGTCTCTACTGATGACGTAGCGCTTATCCTCATCCAAATCGTCGATATGGAGGATAGGACTGATGACGGCAGCTGTACCACAGGCGCCAGCTTCCTCAAAGGTCGCTAGCTCCTCGACGTGCACTGGACGGCACTCGACCTTAAGTCCGAGGTCTTCGGCGATGACCTGAAGACTCTTGTTGGTAATGGATGGGAGGATCGAAGGACTCTTCGGCGTGATGTAGGTATTATCCCGAATACCGAAGAAGTTAGCAGGGCCACATTCGTCGATATAGAGCTTTTCCTTGGCATCGAGGTAAATCACGGCGGAGTAACCTAGGTCGTGCGCCTTCGTCCCCGAGACCAAGCTAGCGGCATAGTTACCACCGACCTTATAGCACCCCATACCTAGAGGAGCGGCACGGTCATAGCCTCGCATGATCGCCATAGGCGTAGGACGGAAGCCAGCCTTGAAGTAAGGACCGACAGGCGTGACGAACATGAGGAACATGTACTCCTTAGCTGGAGCGACGCCCACCTGCTTGCCCAGACCGATCATCAGTGGACGGATGTAAAGCGAAGCTCCCGTACCATAGGGAGGGATGAAGCGCTTATTGAGGCGAAGCATCATATCGAGAGCCTCTAGGAATCGCTCCGTAGGAAGCTCAGGCATCATCGTACCACGGCTAGTATGCTGCATACGCTGAGCATTCTCCTCGGGACGAAAGACACGTACCTTGCCGTCACTTCCTCTGAATGCCTTCAGCCCTTCGAAGGACTCCTGCCCGTAGTGAAGGCAGGTAGCTGCCATCGGGATGGTGATCATCTCCGAGGAGGAGACTTCCCACTCCCCCCACTGGCCATCGCGGTAGTAGCAGCGGACATTGTAGTCTGTAGGGAGATACCCGAAGCCCAGAGAGGACCAATCGAGCTCGTGCTGGTTTTCCATAATCGTCTTTTGTGAGTTAATATTTGATTTGCTGGTTGGACAAGCTTGTCCTTAGCAAAGGTAAGCAAAGAACTAACATAGGTATTAAGTCGCCGATGCGGTACCTTCGGCACGCCGTTCCTCCTCCAAAAGCTGAGCGACCTCCTCTAGCTGACCATACCACTCCTCTCCGAAGGCACGGATCAGTGGCTCGCGGAGGAATTGATAGACCGGCACCTGGAGCTTCTTCCCGAGCTTCAAGGCGCACTTACAGATCGACCACTTATGGTAATTCACCGCCGTAAACGTAGGATACTTGGTCAAACGTATGGGATAGAGCTGACAACTGATAGGCTTCAGGAAGGAAGTCTTACCCGCCCGATACACCTTCTCTAGAGCACAGGCACAGCGCCCGTACTCGTCATAGGTCGTGAAGACGCAGTCTCGCCCGTTGACGATCGAGGTGACTTCGTCGCCCTCCTCATCTATGTAGCTGACACCCTGTGTCCGAATGATCTCAAGCGCCTGCGGAGAGAGTAGATGCTCTACCTCAGGGAGGCACTTACGGATCTCCTCCGCCTCACCAGGCTCTAGAGGTGCACCGCTATCCCCCTCGATACAGCACTCCCCCTTGCACGTGTCATAGTCGCAGACGAAGAGCACATCGAAGAGATCACCACTGACGATCTTATCTTCGATCTCGATCATCACCATGGCGCTAGCGTATCTTGAGCGTCACGACCGTAAGCACCGCCAGCAGGATACCGATGAGCCAGAAGCGCATCGTGAGTTTCGCCTCCGGCACACGGTTATAGGGTCGCTTGATCAAGCTCTCCGTTGCTGATCCGCCAGGTAGCTGGAAGTGGTGATGAAGAGGTGCCATCTTGAAGACACGGACACCCTTCCCCGTACGCATACGAGAGTACTTGAAGTAGAAGCGCTGGATGAACGAACTGGTAAACTCTGCGATGAAGATCCCGCAGAGGATAGGTAGGAGGAGCTCCTTGCGTATGAGAATGGCGAAAACCCCAATGATTCCGCCTAGAGCAAGGCTACCCGTATCCCCCATGAAGACTTGAGCTGGATAAGAGTTATACCAAAGGAAGCCAGCCGTAGCACCGACCAGCGTAGCAGCGAAGATTACCAACTCTTCTGCCCCTGGTATGAACATCGTATTCAGATAGCCTGCCATATCGTGGTGAGAGGATACATAGGCTAATATCCCCAGCACGACTCCCACGATAGCAGAGGAGCCCGAGGCTAAGCCATCGACGCCGTCCGTGAGGTTGACCCCATTGGATAGGAGCATGACCACCACGACCGTCATCATGATAAAGAGCGTGACCCCGACGACCTTCTTCACCGCAGGATCCGAGAAAGGCAGGATTTCCGAATAGTCGAGGTTATTATTCTTGAAGAAAGGGATAGACGTCTCTAGGCTCTTAGAGTCGGTGGTTTCGAAGCGGACCTCACGGGATCCGCCTTCTCGGACGATCTCACTGTTACGCTTAATTACGACTGAGGGGCTGAGATAGAGTGTCACCCCGACGATCAAGCCCAGGACGACCTGCCCAATGATCTTGTAGTGCTCCTTGAGACCATTCTTGTCTTTCTTAAAGACCTTGATGTAATCGTCAGCGAAGCCTAGAAGTCCCATCAAGAGCGTCGTGATGATCATCAGGAGGATATAGATATTATCCAGACGAGCGAAGAGGAGTGTGGGCACCAAGATCGCAAGGATGATGATCACACCACCCATCGTCGGAGTACCCTTCTTCTGCTGCTCTCCCTCAAGACCTAGGTCACGCACCAGCTCTCCGATCTGCTTCCGTCGGAGGTAGTCAATGATCTTACCCCCCCAGATCGTACTAATGAGGAGGGCAAGGATGATAGCCATCCCCACTCGGAAGGAGACATAAGTAAAAAGATGTGAGACAGGGAGAGCGATACCCTGCCTCGATAGGAAGTCAAAGAGGTGATAAATCATATACTAGGCTTCTTGTTCAAAATAATTCAGGATGATCTCGCGGTCGTCAAAGTGATGGCGAATGCCATTCACCTCTTGGTAGGTCTCATGCCCCTTGCCTGCGACAAGGATCAGATCCCCTGGGCGAGCTAGCATCAGAGCTGTACGTATAGCTTCGGCTCGATCGGCGATAGCGAGCGTTCGGCCCAGGTCTTCCGCAGATAACCCCGCCTTCATCTCTTCGATGATAGCTACGGGATCCTCGGTACGTGGATTGTCGGAGGTAAGGACAAGTCGGTCAGACCGACGTACCGCCTCCTTAGCCATAAGAGGACGCTTACCTCGGTCTCGGTCTCCTCCACAGCCTACGACCGTGATGACCTGTGCCTCCTTCCCCTTGAGGCTAGCGATCGTCTCGAGGACGTTAACCAGCGCATCAGGAGTATGGGCATAATCTACGATAGCCGTATAGCCTCGCTTCTTCGAAAGGAATGTCTGGAAACGTCCATCGACTGCGGTAAGCTGACTGAGATGCATCAGTGCCTCCTCCTTATCCAGCCTCAACTGACGCGAAACCCCATAGACCGCCAAGATATTGTAGACGTTAAACTCTCCGACGAGCTGTACTAGCACTTCCCGACCATCGATACGCAGCTGCGTCCCATAGGGGTATCTCTCCAGGATCTCCGCCTTGTAGTCAGCTGGGGAACGTAGTGCATAGGTCAATCTACGAGCTTTGGTGTTCTGAAGCATCACTTGCCCATTGCGATCATCCGCATTCGTCAGAGCAAAGGCTCCCTCATCCAAGCTATCGAAGAAGCTCTTCTTGGCTTTAAGATACTCTTGCACCGAGCCATGGTAGTCGAGATGATCGCGAGTGAGGTTCGTAAAGACCCCGCCGTTAAACTGTAAGCCCGCCACACGCTGCTGTGCCATCGCATGCGAGCTAACCTCCATGAAGACATGGGTACACCCAGCCTCCTTCATACGTGCTAGGAGCGCTTGGAGAGCTGGAGCAGATGGTGTGGTGTGGGTCGAATCTATGGCTTCCCCATCGATATAGTTACGCACCGTGCTGAGTAGCCCACAGCGATAGCCCGCACTACGAAAGAGTCGATAAAGGAGAGTCGCAATGGTCGTTTTCCCATTCGTTCCTGTCACGCCCACGACAGTTAGGCTCCGTGAGGGATGACCATAAAAGGCTGAGCTCAGTAGACCTAAAGCTGTCGCCGTAGAGGGAACGACTAGATAGAGGACACCCTCATGTAGATTATCAGGGAGCTCTTCGACCACGACCGCCCGCACACCAGTCTCGAGGGCATTAGGTATGAAGCGATGTCCATCGGTGTGGACACCTCGAACGGCTACGAATAAACTGTCAGAAGTAACCCGACGAGAATCCTCCGTGATCTGATCAATCGTCAGACGAGATAGCAAGGAGGTCTCTCCGGCAGGAGTATAGGATAGGTCTCTAAGCAGATCTTGCAGAAGCATGATAGACAAATATGAAGTAGATGGCTAAGGTCGATAGCCTAGCTCTAATACAATGGTAGCACCCGAGGCAAGGGTAGAGCCAGCAGACACCGACTGTCCCACGACATTCCCAAAGCCTCGCAGGACGGGAGTATATCCCATCGAGCGCAGAAGGTAGACAGCATCCATCGCACTCATGCCCACTACGGCAGGGACCTTACCCTGCGGGATCATCGGAGCTGAAGGGTGCAGGAGGCTATCTAGCTGCATATACCGGCTAGTGGCCTTAGTTACCTGGGGAACAGGTAGACCTAGCTGGCGAAGTAAAGGTAGTAGGGCGGACGTTCGTCCAGCTGCGATCTGGCGAGCATATGCCTTGAGGGAAGCTGACCGATGGAGAGAGTCCAACGGTAGTGGAGCTTCGAGCGCCAAAAGGCTCTCGGCGATCTTGCGAATGATAGGAGCTGCCATGACACCGCCACCAGCACTAAACTGGCTAGAGGGCTGTCGGATGACCGCTATACAGGAGTACTTGGGGGCTTCGCTAGGGAAATAAGCACAGAACGACACCTGATGGCGCACATGCCCCGTAGAGTCTCGGTAGCTTTTCCCCGAAGAGAGCTGCGCCGTACCACTCTTTCCGCTGATGGAGACATAGGGAGAAAGCGCCTTCTTCCCCGTCCCTTCGGTGACGACACGACGGAGCATCTCCTGGATCTCGACGAGGGTCGAGGGCTTACAGATCTGCTCCTTGACGACCTGAGGTGCGAAGGACTGCAGGATCTCATCTCCCCGACGGATCTCGGTGACAAAGTAGGGGCGCATATAGCGACCACCATTGGCGATGGCATTGAAGAAGGCTAGGGTATAAATCGGGGGGATCTTCGTCTCATAGCCAAACGACATCCACGCAAGTGTCGTACCATACCAGGCATTCGGGTTATCCGATCGCTTACGAATCTGTGCACGTGCATACCCCTCGATCTCTAGCTTTAGGTCGGTACCGAAGCCTAGATCACGTAGCTTCTGTACATAGACGTCGGGGCGAGACTCATAGCCTCGGGTGATGATCTTAGCCAGTCCGACGTTACTAGACTTGACAATGGTCTGAGCTACAGATAGCTTACCGTAGCCTCCGTGGTGGGCATTGTGGTCACGGACAGCCTTCTTGGCATAGACCCACACACCATTCCCCACATCAATGGTATCGCTAGGGCGGACGATGCCGTCATCGAGGGCCACCATCATCGAGGCTACCTTGAAGGTCGATCCTGGCTCTGAGAGGTCAGAGACCGCCATATTGGTACTCTCGGCATAGCCTCCAGAGCGAGTACGCTGGAGGTTAGAGATCGCCACCACCTTACCGGTCTTGACCTCCATCAGTACGACGGTACCACTTTGGGCATCCAAGAAGGTGAGTTGCTCCCTAAGATTACGCTCCACGACACTCTGGATATTCATGTCCAAGGTCGTATATACGCTGGCGCCATCTACGGCTGGGCGAGTGACGACCTCGGCCGTCTCACGCATATTGGCATAGCGCATCTTCTCTCCCAGCTCGCCTCGCAGGTACTTATCGTAGCTCCGCTCTAGGCCAGACTTAGGCAGTGTACGTCCCTCCTTATCGCTTCGGTCGTAGAGCTGTCCGATGGTGCGATAGGCAAGGGACTTGAATGGGTAGATACGGCGCGTCTCATCCTCGGTGAAAATGACACGCTTCATCAGGCTCCCCTGTGCCTTCTTGGCGCCTTCGGGACGATAGGCGATAAAGGGAGATACCGACTGGAACTGCTGCATCTGTACGTAAGGCACATCGACCCCTAGCATGGGCCAGTGGCGACTACCTTTCTGAAAGCCCTGAAGCCAACGCTTCTTGAGAGCCTGACGTGTGAGCTTAAGGGAAGCAAGGTCAAACTCTTGGTCGATCAAGCGTGCCAAGGAGTCCAGTTCGTCCTCGAACTGGCGACGGAGACGCTTACGTTCGGCCTGTGCCTTGGCAGGCAGTGCGCTCAGCGGACGATTATCTCTCAGCGGAGAGAGGGCATCATGGCGGAAGTCAAAGAATAGCCTATACACCGGAGAGGACACCGCTACAGGACGTCCGTCCTGTGCATGGATCGTCCCACGTAGAGGGAGCATGGGGGAGGCCTGGGGGCGAGCGAGGTTATCGGCACGCTGGCGGTACATCTTCCCCTCTGCGCTGTAGATGAAGAAGAGGATGCGTAGGACGATAGCGACCATCGCTAGGATCAGCAGCGTCATTACCCAGAGGTAGCGATCCTGTACGAGGCGGTGCCAGCGCTCGGTGCGATGGGCCTTACTGACGGCTCCTCGCAGGAGCATACCTAGGGTAGCGAAGGCGTCACGAAGGAGCGATAAGATACGAGACATAGGCTACGGGCGGGCTAGAGGCGGAGTGACGACGGGGTACTGGCCAGAGTCCACGAGCAGATAGGGTGGCTCGGTCGCGGGGATCAGTGGGAGCTGGTGATCATCAAGCTCCTGGAGAATGTTCCCGATGCGCTCATATTCGATGAGTGCAGCCGTAGTGATGAGGCTACGATAGCGGATGTCTGTGATCTGCTTCTCGAGGGTACTGACCTCCTTGAGCTGCTGTTTGCAGTAATAAGGCCAGATGATGGTCACGGCAAAGCACACCAAGCAGGTCAAGATGAACCACCCATGATTCCGAAGCCATGGCTGGCGCAGGAGGTCTTCCTCGGTGCTATCGAAGAAGTCTGCGAGCGTACCCTGAGAGCCTTCCTCGCCTTGCTCTTCGGCATGCGCTAGGTCTGGCTGATGATAGTCTATGTCGTCAGTAGAATGTGTCATACGTTCGTCTCTAGCTAGAGGTACGGAGGAGATCAGCGCAGCTCTGCGATGCGGAGCTTCGCACTGCGGGATCGAGGGTTAGCGGCTAGCTCTTCGGGAGAAGGAGTCACTGGCTTACGGGTGATCAGATGCCAGGGCGAAGCACCTCCGCCATAGATCTGTGCCGACAGCTCCTCGGAGGTGCTTCGGCGAAGGAAGTCCTTCACGATACGATCCTCTAGGGAGTGGTAGGTCATCACCACGAGTCGCCCTCCAGGACGGAGGACGCGTCTCGCTCCTTCGAGCATCTCCTCCAGCGCACGGAGCTCACCATTGACCTCGATACGTAGTGCCTGAAAGATACAAGAGAGCTGCTTCTTCTCCTGATCAGGACGTACCAAGGGACGCACAGCACGGATCAGATCACCGACCGTACGTATAGGCGCTTCTTGACGAGCCTGCACGATCCGACGAGCTAGCTGACGGCTCTGGCGTAGCTCACCATAGTGGTAGAAGAGATTAGCCAAGGCCTCCTCCTCATAGTCCTGTAGGATGTCTCGGGCGGAGCGACCTGCCCGATTGTTCATACGCATATCGAGAAGCGGCGCCTCATCCCTAAAGCTGAAGCCACGATCCATAGCGTCAAAGTGATGAGAGGATACCCCCAGGTCTGCCAAAATCCCATCGACTCGCCCCACGAGACCATAGTAATCCATGAATCGCTCTAGATGACGGAAGTTGCTTGCTACGAAGGTGAAGCGCTCATCATCGAAGGCTCGCTGAGCAGCGTCAGGATCTTGGTCGAAGGAATATAAATGTCCTCCCGACCCCAGCTTAGCCAAGATCTCTCGGGAGTGTCCACCTCCACCGAAGGTGACATCTACGTAGGTACCCTTAGGCTGTATGCTAAGCCCCTCCAAACACTCACGGAGGAGGACGGGGACATGGTAGTCTTCAGCTCGTAGTAGTTGCTTCTCTTGATGCATAGGCTACAAAGTTACACATTAATACACGTAGGTACGTAGAGCTTCCTCTAACTTCTCCGAACTCTCCGCTTGGTCTCCCCCTCCACCAAGGCCTACCTTAGCCCCCATAGAGGTATAGCTTAGCTCACACGAAGGTCTACCTTATCCCCAGACAAGGCCTAGGTTTACTTCTCTACCGCCAGATAGCCCCCAGAGCTAAGCCCCAAGGTCGCTCCCGCAAAAAAGGAGGTCGGCATACCCCAAGGGATATGCCGACCTATACTTAGTTAGCTGGATGAGCCACTTACTGGCGACCTTCGGTAGCGACCGCAGGAGCGATCTTCTTCACCAAGCCCTGAAGTACGGCACCAGGACCTACTTCAATGAAGGCTTCAGCACCATCGGCTACCATTGCTTGGACACTCTCCGTCCAGCGGACAGGTGCCGTGAGCTGAGCGATTAGGTTCTTCTTAATCTCCGCTGTGTCCGTCACCGCCGAAGCAGGGACATTCTGATAGATCGGGCAACGTGGAGCGTGGAAGTCCGTAGCCTCGATCGCTTCGGCCAGCTTGGCACGTGCGGGCTCCATCAGAGGTGAGTGGAAGGCACCACCGACGTTAAGACGTAGCGCACGCTTAGCTCCAGCGGCCTTGAGGGCTTCGCAGGCAGCATCTACAGCAGCGATATCACCCGAGATCACGAGCTGCCCAGGGCAGTTGAAGTTAGCAGCGATGACTACGCCTTCGCTGATCGTGGAAAGTAGCTCAACGACCTGCGTATCGGGCAGACCAAGGATAGCTGCCATGGTACCAGGGTTCTGCTCGCAGGCGGCTTGCATAGCCTGTGCACGCTGAGAGACTAGGCGTAGGCCATCCTCGAAGCGTAGCGCTCCCGAAGCAACGAGGGCGGAGAACTCCCCAAGGGAGTGCCCTGCGACCATATCGGGCTGGAATTCGTCCCCGAGACATAGAGCTCGGATGACCGAATGGAGGAAGACGGCGGGCTGAGTCACCTTCGTCTGCTTCAGCTCCTCATCGGTGCCAGCGAACATAATATCGGTGATACGGAAGCCAAGGATCTCGTTAGCTTTCTCAAAGAGCTCCTTTGCCTGCGGATGAGTCTCGTAAAGATCCTTCCCCATGCCGACGAACTGTGCGCCTTGGCCAGGGAAAACATAAGCGGTTTTACTCATTTACTGTTGATTGGATAGTGAATATATCTGTTAAAGCTTTGGGTGAACTAGACCAGCTCAAGACCTCTCTTGAGGACATCCCAGGTACGAGCCACCGAGGCGATATGTACCTTCTCGTCGGGAGAGTGAGGTGAGCGAATATCGGGGCCTATGGAGATCATATCCATGTTAGGCATGACCCCTTGGATAATGCCACATTCGAGACCCGCATGGACGACCGTGACCTCAGGAGACTTGCCCGTCACGTCTTCGTAGGCACGTCTTAGCGTGGCGAGGATCGCTGATTCTGCATTCGGAGCCCAACCGTTGTAGCTACCACCGAAGATCACTTCGGCACCAGCGAGGTTCATTACGCTCTCGATCTGCGAGGCTACATACTCCTTACGTGACTCCGAGGAGCTACGGACGAGGAAGAGAACGGAGAATTTCCCTGCCCCAATGCTGGCTCGGGCCATATTTGTCGAGGACTCGACAATACCTGGGAAGTCGGTAAGCATGCTCTGTGGGCCATTGATGCAAGCATCAAGAGCTCCGATAGTAGCATCCTGGATCTCCTCAGGCACTACCGTAGCAGGGAGATCGACACGCTCTAGACGGAGGGAGATCCCATCTTCGATATGCTTATACTCGGTGGTAAAGAGATCTTGGTAGTCTGATGCCAGCTCCCAAAGTCCGTCTGCGTCGGCCTCGGGGATAGTCACTAGGGCTGAAGCCTCACGGGGAATAGCATTGCGGAGCGAGCCTCCCTCGAAGGAAGCTAGACGTGCGCCATAGCCAGCAATGGCTTCCTTGAGGAAACGAGCCATGAGCTTGCAGGCATTGGCACGCCCTAGGATAATATCCATACCGGAGTGCCCACCACGAAGCCCTGTCAGCGAGATCTGGACAGCGATGTCTCCCTCGGGGACAGGCTCTTGATCCTTGTACTCTAGGTTAACCTGGACATCCTGTCCCCCAGCGCATCCAGCGAAGAGAAGCCCTTCGTCCTCGGAGTCTAGGTTAATGAGTATGTCCCCTTGGCAGAAGCCCGGCTGGAGGCCGTTAGCACCTACCATCCCGACTTCCTCGTCGATGGTGAAGAGACACTCTATGGGACCGTGCACTAAGGTAGGATCAGCGAGCACCGCCATCGCATAGGCGGCGCCGATACCGTTATCCGCTCCGAGGGTAGTGTCTCGTGCTGTCACCCACTCACCATCGACGTAGGCATCGATAGGGTCACGGGTGAAGTCATGCTCGATATGGTTATTCTTCTGCGGAACCATATCTAGGTGCGCCTGGAGGGTGACGATGGGGCGATTTTCGTGGCCTGCTGAAGCGGGCTTATGTACGAGTACGTTACCGACAGCATCACGCTCGGCCTTCAATCCGAGACGCTGAGCGAGAGCTAGGACGTACTCCTGAGCCTGTAAGGTATGCCCCGTGGGGCGAGGGATCTGGGTAAGGTCATAGAAGAAGCCCCACACTGCTTCGGGGACTAGCGTCTTAATTTCTGTGGCCATAGCTTTAGGCGTTTATTAGGATAATTAATGTGGTATCGAAGGGGTAGCCGTCAGAGGCGTCGTCGTACGCTCTCGACGGTAATGGCGGTTGATCCAGGGTAAGGCAAGGATAGCGATCAGCCCTACTAAGGTGATCCATAGCGTCTGGGCGGTATGGACGATGAAGGCGAAATCCTTGGCTGGCTGCTCTGCCATGCCAAAGGTCGTGAAGGTCAAGATCACAGCAGCATGCCAAGCCCCCATACCAGCCTGCACGGGGACGATGACCGACATACTACTCATGGCGAAGGCTATGCTCGCCACAGATAGAGGTAAGTGGCTGGTAGCCTCAAAGGCAAAGAGGGCGAAATAGAAGTAGCAGAAGTAGCCAACCCAGATCAGCGCCGTAAGTAAGAGGAACTTCCCTCGCTGAGGCATACGACGAATGCTGACCATCCCTCGACCTATCTGGATGAAGAACTGAGCCAAGCGACTCTTCGGATAGTAGTAGAGTAAGGCGATGAATGCCCCAAGCCCCAAGAAACCTACTACGAGAAGGACGATGAACCAAGGGCTGTGGATGAACTGCATCACCCCCTCCTTGAGCTCAGGATGAGCTATGTAATAGTTAAGGAAGAAGTCTGTCGAGGATAGGATGATCACTACGAGGATCATCCCTAGCATACAGACGTCGATGAGTCGGTCTACGATCAGCGTACCGAAGAGTCCCGTGAAGGGAAGGTCTTCCCTTCGCTCCATTTCGACACACCTCCAGACTTCGCCGGAGCGTGGTATCCCCATATTCACCGTATAAGAGCCGAGGACAGTGCATATCGCATTGATCCGTCGGGGCGGGGCTCCGTCCGTAGCGATAGGTCTGACGAGTAGCTCCCAGCGCAGTCCACGGCAGAGATTACTCATCAGGCCGAAGAGCAAGCTAAAGAGAAGAACGGGATAATCTACGCCTGTGCGAAGGGTCTTGGCTAGCTCCCCCCAGTCGGTGTCTCGGTATAGTGTATAGAAGCCCAGCCCTCCTAGCAGGAGAGGCAGGATGACCCAGAGGATGGACTTAAGAGTGGCGTTGATCTTCATCCGTAGATGACTGCACTAGCCTAGAGCCTTCGCCCGCCTATCGCAGTCCTTTAAATGAACTACTAGATATTTTGTACTACTTTTAGATAAGACAAATGTAATAAGTTTTTAGCTATCCCTATGCAGCAAGTTAAAGCTAAGAAAGCTCTTGGACAGCATTTCCTCACTGACCTCTCTATCGCTCAGCGTATAGCCGCTAGCCTCGAGCCTCGGAGAGACCTACCTGTCCTCGAGATAGGCCCAGGGATGGGGGTGCTGACGCAGTTCTTACTCCAGCAAGGCTCCGACACTCGTGTCATCGAGATAGACGCTGAGAGCGTCGCCTACCTACGGGAGCACTTCCCTACACTAGAGGGACGCATCATAGAGGGAGACTTTCTCAAGATACCCATCGAGGATTACCTCCCCGGAGACGAACCTTTCGCTCTGATCGGCAACTATCCCTATAACATATCCTCACAGATCTTCTTCCGCCTGCTAGACTATCGCGAGCGTATCCCTTGCTGTGCAGGGATGCTCCAGCGAGAGGTCGCCAAGCGTCTGGCCTCCCCTCCTGGCAACAAAGACTATGGTATCCTCTCCGTACTCCTACAGGCTTGGTATGATGTCGAGTACCTCTTCACCGTCGATGAGCACGTCTTCAATCCGCCTCCTAAGGTCAAGAGCGGCGTCATACGGCTCCTTCGCAACGAGCGCACCGACCTTGGTGTCCCCGAAGCTCTATTTAAGCAGGTGGTCAAGACGGGATTCAACCAGCGAAGGAAGACGCTACGCAACTCACTCAAGGGACTCTTCGGAGCGGACTATACGGGGTTCGACCACCCACTCTTCTCGAAGCGTCCCGAGCAGCTAGGCGTCGAGGAGTTCATCACCCTAACTCGTCTACTTCAGGAGCATCAGAGCAAGGCATAAAGCTCCTACCCTCACTTCCCCTCCCCACCTCGGGATCGTCCGCCTCACCTATCCTTCGGGATCGGTGGGGCGGACTGTTTCTTCCACCCACTTCAGCCTTACGGCGAGCAAACCTAGAGCTTAGCCGAAGTAAAGCCTAGCCTTCTCTCTGGTAAAGATCAGCCTTTGATCGAGGAAAGGCTAACCTCCCCACCTACCCTCATCCAAGTCGCTGCGTGCGAACCTCCTACCGCCCATCTCTCCGCCCAAGCCATCCCTTCCCCAAGGCATAAAAGCACACCGCCCTGCCTATCCCGATCGGATAGGCAGGGTGGTCGTATGAAGATGGCTCCCCTAGACGCTAGTCGAGGACATGACGCTCGGCATGGTACGAAGAGCGTACCAAGGGTCCACTCTCGATATGTCTTAGCCCGATCTCAAGCCCTAGTGTGCGGAGACGAGCGAACTGCTTCGGGTGGATATACTCTACGACCGGCAGGTGTCTACGTGTAGGCTGGAGATACTGACCGATAGTCATGATCGACACACCGACCTGATGCGCATCCCGAATGAGCTCTAGGATCTCCTCCTCCGTCTCACCTAAACCAAGCATAACTCCCGTCTTAGCAGGGATACCGCTATCGGCTATTCGCTTCAAAACCGATAGACTCTGATCATAAGTAGCGATGTGACGTACCGTAGGGGTCAAGCGACGAGTCGTCTCCAGATTATGTGAGATGATCTTAGGCTTAGCTGCGATGATCTTATCGACTAGGTCTAGATGACCATTGAAGTCTGGTATCAGGACCTCCACCGTGACTTCGGGGGCAAATCGGCGGATCGTCTCGATCGTCTCCACCCAGTGCTGTGCCCCGAAATCAGGCAGATCGTCTCGGTCAACACTAGTGATCACAGCATGGCGCAGGTTCATCTGCTTGATGCTCTGTGCTACCTTGATCGGCTCAAGAGGATCCAATGGCGCAGGATTCTTACCTGATAGGGTGTTGCAAAAGCGACATGCGCGGGTACAAACAGCGCCTCCGATCATAAAAGTGGCTGTGCCAGCGCTCCAGCACTCACCCTGATTCGGACACTTACCACTATGACAGATGGTATTCAGGCCGTGGTGCTCGATCGTTTGCTTGGTGTCTGTGAAGGTAGAGTTATCACCGAGACGGATCTTCAGCCACTCGGGCTTACGGACACGTACTACGGATGGCTTCTTTTCTAGCGTTGCTTCTTCTTGCATACGAATAGTAGACGAAGCTCCTCGGTAAACCTAAGAGAAACCAGAGGTCTTACCGAGGAGCGAATAAATCAGATGTTAGAGATTCTTCTCTAGGAAGGTACAGATACGTTCGAAGAGATGATTTCGGGTGTTACCTCCATGGATGCTGTGGTTACGGTCCTTGTAAATGGCCATATCGAAGGGGATCCCAGCCTGAACGAGTAGCTCGGAGAAATCCATAGAGTTCTGCAAATGGACATTATCGTCAGCACTTCCGTGGATCAAGAGTAGCTTCCCCTGGAGCTTATCTGCGACTGTGAGAGCCGAGGAGAGCTTGTATCCCTCGGGGTTCTCCTGTGGAGTCCGCATGAAACGCTCGGTATAGATCGTGTCATAGAAGCTCCAATCGGCCACCGGGGCGACAGCTACCCCGACCTTAAACACGCCATTCCCCGTACAGAGACTACGTAGCGTCATATAGCCACCATAGCTCCAGCCGAAGATACCGATACGACTGCCATCGATATAGGGCTGTTTCCCGAGCCATTGGGCTGCCGCTACCTGATCTTCGACCTCCTTGACGCCGAGAGAGAGGTAGGTACACTTCCGCCACTGCTCACCTCGGGCTCCCGTACCACGGGGATCGACACAGACGACGAGGATGTCCTTCTGAGGGAGGATATGCTCCCAGTCGATGCCATACCTATCTAGCACCTCCTGAGAGTCGGGGCCAGAGTACTGAACCATAAGCACGGGGTACTTCTTCGCTGGGTCAAAGTTCGTCGGACGCATGATCCAAGCGTTCAGCTCGTCACCCCTTCCGTTAGGGATCTTGATAAATTCCTTGCGGGGGAGGTCATACTTCTTCAGGCGCTCCTGTAGCTCTTTATTCTCCTGAAGCACACGTAGGGGACGGGGATTGCCTGTGGCATAGACCGCAGTGACCGTCGGAGTGTCGACATTGCTATGGAAGCTGATGTAGTGAGCGAAGTCTTTGCTGAAGATGACTCTATTCTCTCCCGCAGCAGAGTGTAGCGCTGTCTTGCGCCCCTTTGGGTCAATTCGGTAGATAGACCTACGTATGGGGCTCTCATCCGCAGCTTGGTAGTAGATATTGCCTAGGTGATCGACGCCATAGAAGTTCGTATCGTCGTACTTCCCCGTAGTTACCTGACGCAGTAGCGTACCCTTGTCCGAATAGATGTAGATGTGTCGGTAGCCATCCTGCTCCCCTAGGTAAGCAAAGCCCTGGGGTATGAACTGGCACTTCGGGATATTTCGGCTATCGACATAGGCCTTATTCTTGTCTTCGAAGACGAGTTTCGGCACTAAGGTCTTGGCATTGACGTAGTGGAGCGTAAGATGATTCTGCTGACGGTTGAGTCCGAAGACAGCGAGGTTACCGTCTCGCCCCACAAACTCGATCCGAGGGATGTAGTAGAGGGGCATACGCAGGTCAATAGGCTTACGTGAGCGGTCGATGACATTATAGATATGGAGCGATACGCGGGCGTTAGCCGTACCAGCCTTAGGGTACTTGTAGGTGTACTCCCCAGGGTACTGCTGGCTCTTACCATAGATCGGCATGGTATACTCCTTGACTTCCGACTCGTCTGTACGGACGAAGGCGAGGTAATTATTATCCTCGCTCCAGGAAAGCAGGCGTATTGTCTCCAGCTCTTCCTCATAGACCCAGTCAGTGATGCCATTCATTACCTTGTTCGACAGCCCATCGCTGGTGACCTGAACCTCGGTGTCGAACTCAAATTTCTTAATGAATATGTTCCCCGAGCGTACGAAGGCGACCATACGACCATCGGGGCTAAAGGTAGGGATCATCACCTTGCCAGCGGTAGTGCTTAGCGGTTCGACACGATTACGTCGGACATCGTAGTGAAAAGCGTTGGCCTTGCTAGAGCGACGGTAGATGCTCTCCTGCTCGGTGAGTAGGACAATGTGGTGACCGTTAGGCTCTAGCAGGTAATCATCAAAACGTTTGAACTCGCATTCACGTGCCTTCTCCACACTAAAGAGCGTATCGACAAGAGCGCCCGTCTGGAAGTTGTAGCGCAGGATAGCCTTGTGATCCTTGTCAATCATCGTATAATACTTACCGTCACTCGTAGAGCGCATCCCAGCACCAGCAGTGTAAGCGTAGAAAGAGCCCTTGGTGACCTCCTGGAGAGTCAGAGGTTGCTTGGAGGACTGAGCTAACCCCGCCCACGAAAAGAGCAAGGCAGAAGCCACAAAGCCTAGTAGTCGTCGTGTATGCATAGTCGTGCTACGTTTAATTGATATACCGCAAAGATACAAATAAGACCCTAAGAAGCCCAGCCCACTGAAAGCCTTGTCGCCAAGGCTCCTCTACCCTAGACTGGCCTTACTCTGATGAGAGGAAAGTCAGCCTAGCAGCTCTCCCTATTCGGTCACCTAGGGAGTCTCTCGGGAGGGACTATCTCCATGCCTAAAAAGAGCGATCCCCCTAAGCCTCAAGTGAAGCTTAGGGGGATCAAAGGTGGAGGTTCCTGGCGGATTCGAACCGCCGTAAACGGTTTTGCAGACCGGTGCCTAGCCACTCGGCCAAGGAACCTTGTAGTGGCTGATTTGAGTGCAAAGTAACACAAATCCTACCATATCTGCAAATAGCGCTAGGTCTCCCCCTCCCCTTGCCTCACTCTTTATCCTAGGATTCACTCATCTTCTTCCTGATAGAAGCAGACGTCGCCGCTAGCAGACCTTCGCCTCTACCTACTCTATCGGCTACCTTCGCTCAAGCAAAGTTCTACCTCTTCCGACGATAAGGTCTACCTTAGCCATCGGAAAGGTTTACCTTCACCCATAACAAAGCTAATCTATTTGAAACAGAGGATTATGAACAAACAAGAAAAGTATAGGGAAGAGCTATCACACCGACTAGGATTTGCCTCACTATACCCTCACAAAGCAAGCTCAAAGGCTGAGCCTACTCGCCCCCAACCTTCCCCAGCGAGATAGACGGCATACAGCCTATCTTTACCTCACATATGCCCTCTAGAGAACAAAGGACTAGGAAGCTACGAAAAGCCGTATCTTTGTGAAGATATAGAAGTCACACTCTGGATAAGCATTCCTATGGATGATAAGCAACTAGTACTCGACCAACGCTACCTACGCATGGCACGTATCTGGGCAGAAAACTCCTACTGCAAGCGCAGGAAGGTAGGCGTCCTCATCGTCAAGGATAAGCGAATCATCTCCGACGGATATAACGGCACCCCCGTAGGCTTCGAGAATATCTGCGAAGATGACGAAGGCTTTACCAAGCCCTATGTGCTCCATGCCGAGGCAAACGCTATCAGCAAGGTCGCTAGCAGTACGAACGATTGCTCAGGAGCCACGGTCTATGTAACCGATGCCCCCTGCATCGAGTGCGCCAAACTCATTATTCAGAGCCATATCACCCGTGTCGTCTATGCCAGCGAATACCGTCTTCGTGAGGGGGTAGAGCTACTAGAGCGAGCCGGGATCCAAGTAGACTCCCTCCCTATAGAGGACTAAAGCTCAGCTTATCCTCTACCCTATCACATATAGCCCCCTAGCACGCTATGCACCTATCGACTACCTCTTCTCCTTCACCGCAACCAGAGCGCCGTGGCAACCTACTTCGTTGGCTGACCCTGGGAGCCGTCGGCCTACTCCTCTTCCTCGGCGGTATCTTCTCCTCACGCTTCCTTCCCCACAGCCTAGGGGGTAGGGCTGACATCCCGACGAAGCTCCAAGAGGCCTTCAGCCTTATACAGAAGTACTACGTAGACTCGGTGAATCTCGACAGCATCACCGAGCGCTCCCTCTCCCTCTTCCTAGCTCAGCTGGATCCACACTCGGTGTATCTCAATGCGGAGGATAACAAAGCCTCGACCGAAAGCCTAGAGGGGAGCTTCGCAGGTATCGGCGTGCAGTTCAATACGCTCCTCGATACCGTCGTCGTCGTACGCGTCATCGAGGGAGGCCCTAGTGAGCGTGCCGGGCTCAAGGCTGGTGACCGCATCCTCAGCGCCGATACGACGAGCCTACTAGCGAAGGACTCACTCACCTCAGACCAGGTGATGAAGGTCCTCAAAGGTCCAGAGAAGAGCGTCGTACGACTCAAGGTGCAGCGAGGGAAGGAGATCTTCGAGGCACGTGTCGTCCGAGGTCTCGTACCCGTACCCTCGCTGGACGCTGCCTACATGATACGCCCTCACGTGCTCTATGTCCGCCTCAACAAGTGGGGAGCGCAGACGCCGCTGGAGTTCCAGCAGGCCTACGCCGAGCATGCAGGGGAGGATATCCAGCGTATCCTACTCGATCTACGAGACAATGGCGGAGGCTATCTCCAGCCAGCCACTATGCTAGCGACCGAATTCCTTAGCAAGGGCGACCTGCTAGTGTATAACCAAGGAGCCCATTACCCACGTGAAGACTTCCGTGCCGAGCATACTGGCCGACTGAAAGAGCTACCCCTCACCGTCCTAGTCAATGAGTTTAGCGCCAGCGCCAGCGAGATCTTCGCTGGGGCTATGCAGGACCAAGACCGAGCACTCATCATCGGACGTCGCACCTTCGGCAAGGGACTCGTGCAGGTACCCTTTGATCTCAAGGACGGATCGACGATCCGACTGACCGTCGCCCGCTACCATACCCCCTCGGGACGTAGCATCCAGAAGAGCTATGCCAAGGGCTACGAAGCCTACGCCGAAGACCTCGAGCAGCGCTACGAGCATGGCGAGCTCTACTCCGCCGATAGCATCACCCGTCCTGACACGACCCGCTACTTCACCCGAGGTGGACGTGTGGTCTATGGAGGTGGTGGCATCACGCCCGACGTCTTCACCCCTCGGGACAGCACAGGTATCAATCCCTACTACCTACGACTACTCCGCTCAGGGACTCTCCAGCGCTTCGCCTTCACCTATGCCGATAGACACCGAGCTAGACTGCTTAGCTTAGGTAGCGACGAGGCGATCATCAGCGCTCTCCGAGACCAAGGGGATCAGATCGTAGGAGCTTACGTTCAGTACGCTTCGACCCAGGGTATCGCCCAGCGACCTGGCTATCTACAGGAGTCACTTCTGCTCCTTCGTCGGGATCTCCTGCCCCTAATCGCCGATATGCTAGGGGCTGACCGCAACCTCTACTTTAAGCTCCGGAACCTAAAGGATACCGAGGTACTCACCGCCCTAGAGCGTCTCGAGCGGGCAGACTGGCGTCCTAAGAAGTAACCCTATGCAGGACAAGGCTTCTCTGCGTAAGATGCTTCGAGAGCTGAGCCGAAGTCGGCTGACAACAGCCCTTCGGGAGCGAGGGAGCACCTCGATCGTAGCTCAGCTCCTAGCACACCCCTACTGGCGAGAAGCTAGACGAGTGGGGCTATACATGGCACTCGCCGATGAGCCCGACCTTAGCACTCTCATCCAGCAAGCTCAGGGCAAGGAGCTCTTCCTACCCCGTGTCTTGGATGGGGAAACGATGGCTTTCTTCCGCTATACCCCTAGCCAAGATCTAGAGCGCTCCCGTAGTTTCGGGCTATTAGAGCCTAGCTTAGCCTCCGAAGAAGTCCAGCCTAGCGACCTCGATCTACTCATCATCCCCGCTCTAGGGTATGACGCCGAGGGCTACCGCCTAGGCCGAGGAAAAGGGTACTATGATCGCTATCTGACCCAGACCTCAGGCAAGCGTCTCGGGGTGACCTTCGGCTTACAGCGCTTTGACCAGCTCCCCCACGACGCATGGGATCTCCCTATGGACGAAGTGCTCTATCCTACCCCCGCCCTCCTCTAGCCTCTACTCTCACAGCTATGAACCTCTATCCTCAGCAAAGCTTGAACCTTAACGGACGTCTCTATAGCCTCGAGCGCCCGTTAGTCATGGGGATCGTGAACGTGACACCAGACTCCTTCTATGCAGATAGTCGGATCTCGGGAGAGCATGCCCTACGCGAGCGACTGGATCAGCTCATTAGCGAGGGAGCGAGCATCGCCGATCTAGGGGCCTGCAGCTCTCGTCCGGGAGCAGAAGTAGTCAGCCCTGAGGAGGAAAAGCGACGTCTAGCCCCCGCCCTACGTCTACTTCGGGACGAGTATCCCGACCTCCCTGTGTCGGTAGACACCTTCCGTGCCGAGGTCGCCGCCTGGGCTGTGCAGGAGTATGGGGCTAGCCTCATCAACGACATCTCCGGTGGAGGGCTCGACAGTGATATGTATCGCACGGTGGCAAGACTGCAGGTCCCCTACATCCTCATGCACATGCAGGGCGACCCACAGACGATGCAGTCAAAGACAGACTATACCGATGTCACCCTAGCCGTACTAGACTACTTCATCGAGCGTATAGGTCAGCTCCGAGAACTAGGGCTCCATGATCTGATTCTCGACCCTGGTTTCGGCTTCAGCAAGACGACTGAGCAGAACTATGAGCTGATGGCTCGTCTCGGAGAGATCACCTCTATCCTGCCCCAGCCTCTACTTGTCGGCATCTCACGCAAGAGTATGATCTACCGCCCCCTAGCCACGACATCCCAAGAGGCTCTGAATGGGACGACCTTCCTACATGCTCTAGCCCTCGAGAGAGGTGCCAAGATCCTGCGTGTCCATGATGTCCGACCAGCCGTCGAGGCGGTGACGCTCTACGAACAGCTAGCTCCCTACCAAGCTCCCCGTGAGCATAGCCTCCATCATCACCTACTGCGTCAGCCCTAGAGGCAGACGTCCGACTCACTTAGCTTAGACCCCATCCATGTTTTCCTGGCTCGACTTCTCTATCAAGGACATCATCGACATCCTCCTGATGGCGACGTTCCTCTACTACACGTTCGTCACTTTACGCAACTCGGGTAGTCGTTCGCTCTTTATGGGGATTATCGCCTTCCTCGTTCTCTGGTTGGTTATCTCCCAGGTACTCCAGATGCGCTTGATGGGAGCGCTACTGGATAAGTTCATCAGCATAGGCTTTATCGTCCTCGTCATCATCTTTCAGGAGGAGATCAAGCGACTCCTTGTCACCATTGGGTCAGCCCAGCGCTGGAAGCGAGTGCGCAGTCTCTTCCGAGACAGAGCTAGCGAAGAGCGAGCTGAGGCCGAGTATATCGCTCCCGTCGTCCTAGCCTGCATGAACATGGCTCGTAAGAAAACCGGGGCACTCATCGCCGTACAGGGTCTCTCAGACCTAACTCCCTACCAGCATGCTGGGGAGCGATTCCTCGCCAACGTCAATGCTCGCCTGATCGAGACCATATTCTTCAAGAATAGTCCCCTGCACGATGGAGCGATGATCATAGCCGGTGGGAAGATCTGCGCTGCAGGATGTATCCTCCCCGTAGCGAGCAATACCGACCTCAACAAGGATCTTGGACTGCGCCACCGCTCAGCTCTAGGCTTGTCCCAGCAGACCGATGCCAAGGTCATCATCATCAGTGAGGAGCGTGGAGCTATCTCTCTAGCTTACCGTGGGGAGATCTTCGTCGACATCACGCCTGACGAACTACGCGAATACCTCACCGATGCTAACTAGTACGAGCTAGCTAGCCTGCCTCGACCCTCTATCTCTCCCTATGCTAATCAACGAGATATTCTATAGTCTGCAAGGCGAAGGCGCCCAAATGGGGAAGCCCTCGATCTTCATCCGCCTAAGTAAGTGCAACCTCCGCTGTAGCTTCTGCGACACGGAGTTTGACTCTGGCGTCGAGATGACGCTGGACGAAATCCACCAAGCCATCGCCTCCTATCCCTGCAAGCACATCATCTGGACGGGCGGAGAGCCTACGCTTCAGCTCACCGAGCAAGTCGTCGACTACTTTAAGCACCTCGGTTACTTCCAGTCCATCGAGACAAATGGCACCCGACGTCCACCTCTGGGGCTTGATTACATTACCTGTAGCCCGAAGAAGGAAGCCCTAGGCCTGCTGAAGAAGAACTTCCCCAACGGCGTGGATGAGTTCCGCTTCCCCATTGGTAAGGATATTGACCTACCGCCAGCTATCGAAGATCTCCCTCCAGCACATAACTACCTCGTGAGCCCTATATTCGTCGGTGACAGCTGGGGTGAGGTAGATCCCGAGGCCGTGAAGCTCTGCGTAGACTATGTCCTACAGCATCCGGAGTGGCGTCTGAGCCTGCAGGTGCACAAGCTCATCCATATCCCTTAGTCTCTCCTACCAGACATGCGCCTATCGGCAAGCTCTCTGCTCATCACCCTCATCGTCGGACTCAGTCTCCTAGGCTGTGCTACGGGGGGAAGACAGCGTGCCGAAGAGGCTCTACGTGTCGGCGCTTACTACGAGGCAGAGCAAGGCTTCCGAGATCTTTATCGTAAGACCCCGAGGAAGCAGACCTCACAGCGAGCTTACTATGCTCAGCAGGCAGGGAAAGCGGCACTCTTAGGTCGGCGAGCCACGACCGCTCGCCAGCTCCTACAGTCCTCTCTCCGTCTGCGACCTCAGGACAGTCTCACGGCTCAGCTACTCCACTGCGTCGACTCACTCCTAGGTCAGGTCACCCAACCTACGCCCCTCACTGATAGCACGAGCTACCAAGTCCGCCCCTTTGCTCCCCTCCGCTCTTCCCGTAGTGACTACGGTGTCACGTTTACGGCAGATGGTCGGGAGATCTTCTACACGAGTCATCGCTCGCCAAGGGAAGGGAAGAAGACCCTATCCCCCGTCACTGGCGAAGCTCCTGCCAAGCTCTATCACCTCGGTCGTCGCCCCGACGGAGCCTGGAGCACACACCCTGACACGCTCCGAGGGCTAGCCTTGCCGGAGAGCGAGCTAGGTACGCCGACCCTAAGCCCCGACGGACGCACTCTCTACTATACGGCTATCACGATGCTCTCTACTGGCGAGCAAGTGCCCCAGATCTACCGAAGCGAGCGGACACCCGAGGGAAGCTGGACGGCAGGACAGATCCTCCCCCTCTTCTCCGACAGCACCCACTTCGCCGCACATCCATCTCTCAGCCCATCAGGGCAACGCCTTTTCTTCGTTAGTCCTAGGCTCGACTCGGCGAAGGGGAAGGATCTCTTCGTCTCCCTCCGCCAAGACAAGGGCTGGAGCCAACCTCTTCCCCTTCCCTCCCCGATCAATAGCTCCAGCGACGAGCTCTTCCCCTACGCCTACAGCGATAGTCTCCTCTACTTTGCCTCCGACCGACCAGGGGGACAGGGAGGACTTGACCTCTACGAAGCTCGTCTGCGGGCGGATGGGACCTACCACGTCGTCCCCCTACCCATCCCACTCAATAGCTCCGGAGACGAGTATGGCTTCTACCCAAGCCCAAGTCCCTCGACCTGGAGCCCAGGGGAAGAGCTCGTCGAGGCTGGGCTCTTGGCTTCTAGCCGAGAGGATGCTGCGGGGAGACCTCATCTGTATGAGTTCCGTCGGCATGCCATCCAGACCACGATCGAGGTAGAGATCTTAGACAGAGAGGGCTATCCCATCTCGGGAGCACTCGTCCGACTCGTCGGCAAGACCAGCGAGCGAGCTGAGCAGGTAGCCTCCACCGACAGCCAAGGGCGAGCTAAGCTCTCAGCATCCCCTGCCGTAGAGTACGTCATGCTCGCCTCTGCCAGCGATTACCTCAACCAATACGTCCGCTTGACTACGGACGAGAGCCAGCAGAGCGAGACCTACAGCGTCACCTTCTACCTCGCTTCCCGCATCCAGGTCGAGCAGCTACGGGAGGTCTACTACGCCTTCGACCGAGCAGAGCTACTCCCCGAGAGTGAGCCTGCCCTAGAAAAACTCCTCCAGCTCCTACGTGACAATCCCCAGACACGTATCGAGCTCCTCGCTCACACTGATCGTCACGGCTCCACAGGCTATAATCAGCGCCTCTCCGAGCGTCGTGCGCAGTCGGTCGTGCATTACCTCACCGAGCGAGGGATCAAGCCCGAGCGTCTCGTAGCCCGAGGTTACGGCAAGGAACGACCCTTCGTCGTCACCCGAGGGACAGCGGCTCGCTACCCCTTCCTACCCGAAGGAGCTACCTTGACCGAGGCCTTCCTCCTTGCTCTACCTACCGATGAAGAGCGAGTGATCGGCGACGGGCTCAACCGACGCACAGAGTTCCGCGTCCTAGAGTAAGCCCCCATTCTCCCCTTCCTCTCTTCCGCTCAGAGAAAGATCTACCTTACCTCCGAGCGAGGTATACCTTAGTCACTGGAGAGCTCTACCTTTTCGCGCCCAGAGGTAAAGCTTCCCCCCCAAGACACCTCACCCCAGCCTTCCCCGCCCATACATCTCCCCAGCGAGCATTAGCTAGCTTTTACTCGCTTAGAATAGGCCTTTGCCATAGCTATGACGTCCTTCGGGGGCGGAGCGATAGGGACAAGTGGTTGATAATCGCTATCTTTGTGAAGATATTGCCCTTCGTCTACCCAGACGAACAGCCAACTATCCTCAACGAAGACTCGTCAATACTCCTATCAGAATATGGGTGCGCCTACCACCAAGTCCTCTCCGACGCTGCGCTATGCACGTCTTTTGAGTTTCATCAGCATCACCTTTACCCTGTTTATGCTCGGGGTACTTGGTCTCATCTATACCTTGGAGCAAGGGCTAAGCCATCAGGTGCGCGAGCGTATCTCCCTAGCTATCGAAGTCCCCGAAGAGGCCGCTTCCTCTCCGAAGGCATTCCTCGCTCAGCTCCAAGCGCTACCCTACATCCGTGAGGTCGAGTACATCAGCCCCGATAGCGCCGCCAAAAGTCTGACTACGGTCTTAGGAGAAGACCCAACGAAAGTCCTTGGCTACAACCCACTCCTACCTATGGCGAAGATTTACCTTAAGGCTGAGTACACACACCCCGACAGTCTTCGTCAGCTCGTCGCTCACGAGCCCCTACTACAGCATAGCCAAGACTTCGCAGAGCAGGAGAAACAGTGGGCCACGGCTAGTGATAATCTCCAGACAGTACGCTTTGTCCTGCTGATATTCCTAGGCCTTCAGCTCCTGGTGAGCTTCCTTCAGATCAACACAGCTACAGGTCTGGTGATCTATTCGCATCGTATGCGCATCCGTACGCTCTCGCTTATCGGAGCTACGGCAGGCTTTATCCGCCGTCCGTTCATTCGTAGAGCCGTCTTAGAGGGGCTTTTCGGATCGATCGTCTCGCTCGCTCTGCTGGCAGGGCTAGTCTATGGGGCCGATCAGCTCTTCGGTCTGGAGCTTCTCCCACTCCTTCCACTCGGCTCACTGATAAGTGTCCTCATCGCCGTACCTGCCGTAGGCATCCTAGTGAGCTTCGTCTCTTCTTGGCGAGCTTCTCGTCGCTACATTCATATGGAGGAGGGTAAGATCCATTTGATCTAACATCCTCCCCCGTCCCCCTTACCTCTTTCGTCCGTATGCTTTACAGCAAGAAGAATTACCTCTTGATGGCGCTCTCGCTCCTCTTGATCCTCGTGGGCTTTTTCCTCATGTCCGGAGGGAGCTCGGCTGATCCTACCGCCTTCAACCCCGAGATCTTTAGCCCACAGCGCATCGTCGTAGCCCCCATCGTATGCCTAGCAGGCTTCCTGCTGATGGTCTATGCTATCCTCGTCAAACCTGAAGGCCAAGCTCCCGAAGCGAAGCAGGAAGGAGCCGAAGAATGACCATTCTCCAGAGCATCATCCTAGCGATCGTAGAGGGATTGACCGAGTTCCTCCCCGTCTCCTCTACAGGTCACATGATCCTAACCGAGGGGCTACTGGGCATGGAGAGCACGCCCTACCTCAAGGCCTTCACGGTGATGATCCAGTTCGGAGCTATCCTCTCCGTACTCGTCTATTACTTCCGTCGCTTCCTCCCTTTCCCTATCCTGGGTATAAAGCCTGACGAAACGACCAGTCTGGGGGGCTGGCGCCTCTATATCCTCATGGTCGTGGGTTGCATCCCTGCAGCTCTCCTCGGGGGACTGCTCAATGACTACATCGACAGCCTACTCGGTAGCACGTGGGTAGTCGTCACGATGCTCTTCCTCGGCGGTATCCTGATGCTCTTCTTCGATCAGCTCTTCGGCAAGGGAGGTGATAAGCCCATCCAGATCAAGAATGCCTTCATCATCGGTCTCTTCCAGTGTCTGGCGATGATCCCTGGGGTCTCTCGCTCGATGGCAACGATCTTCGGGGGGATGCAGCAAGGACTCTCTCGTCGCCAAGCTGCGGAGTTCTCCTTCTTCTTAGCTATCCCCACGATGTTTGGCGCTACCCTCCTCAAGGGATACAAGCTATATAAGGAGCTTGGTCTATCTATCTTTCAGGAGAACTGGCAGACGCTTCTCATCGGGAATGTCGTGGCATTCTTCGTCGCACTCCTAGCGATCCGCTACTTCATCGACTTCGTGAGTAAGTATGGCTTCCGTGCTTTCGGCTACTACCGTATCGTCCTCTCTGTAGGAATAGCCCTAGCCCTCCTCTTCGGAGCTAACATCTCACTCAGCTAATAGCCCATGGCTAGGACACTCGATCTGGTAGCTGGAGCCACCTTAGCTCTGGACAAACCACTGACATGGTCTTCGTTTAGCCTGGTAAACAAGTTCCGCTACGAAGCCTGTCGCTACCTTGGGATCCGCAAGCTCAAGGTGGGACATGCAGGTACCCTTGATCCACTCGCCACCGGCGTGATGATCCTATGCACGGGCAAGCATACCAAGCGTATCCCAGAGCTACAAGAAGGACGGAAGGAATACATCGCCGACATCCGACTAGGAGAGACGACTCCGACCTACGACGCAGAGACTGAGCCTGACGCGACCTTCCCTACAGAGCACATTACCCAAGCTCTCGTCGAGGAGACACTCCAGCAATTCCTCGGGAAGATCGACCAAGTACCCCCAGCCTTCTCGGCTGTGAAGGTCGATGGTAAACGCGCCTATGACCTAGCCCGTAAAGGCAGAGACTTCGAGCTAAAGGCTAAGCCCGTAGAGATCTATGAGCTGGAGCTACTTGACTACGACCTCCCCCAGATCAAGGTTCGTGTAGCCTGCAGTAAAGGCACCTACATCCGCTCCTTAGCCCGTGACCTAGGCAAGGCGCTCGGCTCTGGTGGACGACTCACCGACCTACAGCGCACCCAGGTAGGAGACTTCCGCCTGGAAGATTGCTTTCAGGTATCAGACATCAGAGCTTTCCTCGAGGAGCATGCGATGACGCTCGAGGAAGCAGCCATCGCCCAAGAACAAGAGAACGAATAACTAGATCCCCTCCAACGATATTATTTGATAATGAAGGATACTAAGCTTAGCCACTTCGAGATCGACATCCCCGACAGTCTCATAGCGAAGAAGCCTGCCACCTTTCGTGACGAGGCTCGCATGCTCGTACTACATCGCTCCACCGGAGAAGTAGAGCATCGCCAAGTCAAGGATATCCTCGACTACTTCCAGAAGGATGATGTCTTCGTCTTCAACGATACGAAAGTCTTCCCAGCACGTATGTACGGCAACAAAGAGAAGACCGGGGCGCAGATCGAGGTATTCCTCCTCCGAGAACTGAACCCTGCTCTGAAGCTCTGGGACGTAGTCGTCGATCCAGCACGTAAGATCCGTATCGGCAATAAGCTCTACTTCGGGAAGAATGACGAACTCGTCGCCGAAGTGATCGACAATACCACCTCTCGAGGTCGCACCCTACGCTTCCTCTACGACGGCAAGCAGGAAGACTTCCGCAAGGTGCTCTATTCGATGGGAGAGACACCCCTTCCCAAGTATATCGCACGTACTCCGACCAACGAAGACGCCCATCGCTACCAGTCACTCTTTGCTGAGAACGAAGGAGCCGTCGTCGGTCCTGCAGCGAACTTTCACTTTAGCCGTGAGCTACTCCTACGTATGGAGATCCGTGACATACGCAAAGCCTTCATCACGGTACACAATGGACTAGGGAACTACCGCGATATCGACGTCGAAGACCTGACCAAGTACAAGATGGAGAGTGAGCAAATGATCATCTCCCAAGAGGCTTGCGATATCGTCAACCGAGCTACGGGAGCAGGACGCAATGTCTGTGCTGTCGGTACCTCAGTCTTACGTGCTATGGAGCAAGCTGGTGGCACGGAGCGCATACTGAAAGCCTACGACGGATGGACGAGCAAGTTCATCTTCCCCCCTTATGATTTCAACGTCCCGAATGCTCTTCTGACGAACTTCCACATGACGAAGTCCATCCTACTGATGATGGCTGCGGCCTTCGGAGGATATGAAGAAGTCATGCGAGCCTATAGCACCGCTATCAAGGAGAAGTACCGCTTCGGAGCCTACGGGGATGCTATGCTCATCATCGACTAGGCTTTAAGTCTAGGACGACCTTTGCGCTCGACATTCATGGCACAAGTGTACCTTGCCCTCGGGAGCAACCAAGGTGACCGCAAGGCACTACTTCATCAAGCGATAGATGCTATCGACTGCTCTCTGGGGCGTGTCGATAGCATTTCTTCGTTTATAGAGACGGAGCCGTGGGGCTTCACCAGTCCTCATCCCTTCCTCAATGCTACCCTCCTCCTAAGCACCGAGCTGACGCCTCTCGAGCTCCTCGATGCCACCCAAGCGATCGAGCGTGAGTTAGGCAGACGGCAGAAGAGTGACCAAGCTGGCTATACCGATCGCCCCATAGACATCGACCTCCTCTTCTACGAAGATCTCATCCTCGAGTCCCCTCGGCTTACCCTCCCTCATCCACTGCTGCATCGACGAGCCTTCGTCCTTGATCCTCTCCTAGAGATCGCACCAGACCTCCTCCACCCGATCCTAGGGAAAACCATTACCGAGCTACGAGCCGAGCTAGATGCTTAGCCCAGCTCCCCACTCCCCATACCTCGACTATGATCCTAATCTTCGGTGGCACGACCGAAGGACGCATCGTCAGTGGCGTCCTCGACGAGTCAGGCAAAGACTACTATTACTCGACCAAAGGCGACCAACAGGCTATCGATCTCGTCCACGGCAAGCGTCTGACGGGAGCGATGACGCATGAGCTCATGCGGGCGACCATCCAGGAGCATGAGATCCGACTCGTGATCGACGCCGCCCATCCCTTCGCTGCTGTCCTGCACAAGACCATCGGGGAGGTCACCGCAGAGCTAGGTATCCCCGTGATTCGCTATGAGCGCAAGTACAGTCCCCGCACCGGTCAGGTCATCGAATGCGCTAGTTACGAAGAGATGATCGCTAAGCTAGAGGCACAGCCCTCGGAGCGACTGCTGGCTCTCACGGGCGTCAACACCATCGTACCACTAAAGCCCTTCTGGGAGAAGCACGAGAGCTTCTTCCGAATCCTCGACCGTGACGACTCGAGAGAGAAAGCACAGGCGGCAGGATTTCCCTTCTCCCATATCCGTTACTTCCGTGAAGGGGAAGACCAAGCTCTCTTTGACGAGATCCAGCCTGATGCCGTGATCACGAAGGAGAGTGGCGAGAGTGGCTTCTTCGAGGAGAAGATCGCTCCAGCTCTCCGTGCCGGCGTCCCCGTCTACATGATCACTCGCCCCGCCCTACCTAAGCATTACGAAGCCGTCTATGGTCCCGTTGGGCTGAGGAAGGCTGTCGAGCGCCTCTGCCCCGACTTCTTTCCGCTGAAGACCGGCTTTACCACGGGAAGCACAGCCACAGCGGCGACGACTGCCGCCCTCATAGCTCACTTCGAGGGAGGGCGCTTCGAGCCGAACCCGACCATCGTCCTTCCCTCGGGCGAGGAGGTACGTCTCCCCGTCGAAGAGCTTGAGCGCACCGAGCAGGGGTGGATCGCTACGGCACGTAAGTACTCGGGCGATGACCCCGACGTCACCCATCTGACCCTCATACGCTCTGAGGTCGTGCTGACGGACGAGCACGAGGAGGTTCGCTTCCTGCAGGGCGAAGGAGTGGGTACCGTGACCCTCCCAGGCCTAGGGCTAGAGATCGGTGGCCCCGCCATCAATCGTGTGCCCCGAGAGATGATGACCTCCATGGTACGCAAGTATTATCCACAGGGGGGTGTGGATATCACGATCTCGATCCCGGCAGGTAGGGAACTGGCGGAAAAGACCTTCAATCCTCGCCTAGGCATCCAGGGGGGCATCTCCGTCGTCGGCACTTCGGGCGTCGTGAAGCCCTTCTCTTCAGAGGCTTTCATTGCCTCTATCGTCCGGCAGGTAGACGTTGCGCTGGCTTTGGGTGCGGATACCGTGGTGATCAACTCGGGTGCGAAGAGCGAGAAGTACCTCAAAGCAGCCTTTCCCGAGCTCCCATTTCAGGCATTCATACAGTATGGCAACTTCATCGGCGAGACGCTCTCCAAGCTAGCCTCGATCTCTCAGCCCATCTCCAAGATCTATATGGGCATTATGCTAGGCAAGGCGGTCAAGCTAGCCGAGGGCAATATGGATACACATAGTAAGAAGGTGGTGATGAACAAGGCCTTTCTCCACACGACGGCTAGCCTGGCCGGCTGCTCCGAGGTAGCTCACCAGCTCATCGACGGGCTGACGCTAGCGCGCGAGCTATGGCAAGGCTTGGGAGAGGCTGACCTTGACCGCTTCATGCAGCAGATCACCGAGGCCTGTCACACGGCGGGTGCTGCACTCGTCCCTCAGAGTGAGCTCTCCGTCCTACTTATCGACGACGAGGGGAATATCCGCTATACTTATCCACAAGACTTCTTTCAGCGCTAAGACAGCCCCACCTTTATGCTCGAAGCACTCATCCTCCTCTCCTTCACCTTCTACTTCCTCCCCATGCTCCTAGCTATCCTACTGGACAGCAAGCTGGGCGACCCGACCATCCTAGGTCATCCGATCATCTTCTTCGGGCGACTCATCGGTTGGGGAGAGAAGCAATTCAACCGAGGGGGATACCGCCGTCTGAAGGGGACACTATATAATGGCCTGCTGGTCGGGCTCACGCTCTTCCTCTCCTGGTACCTGCTAGAGCAGCTACTTAACCTAGGGAGCATCGGGCAGATGGTCGCTCTCCTCCTCGCCACTGTCCTCTGCTTCTACATGCTCTCAGGTAAGACCCTCATTGACGAGGTCTCGGCAGTCTTTCGGGAAGTCGATCGGGAGTTGGAGGCGGGGCGCAGGCAAGTGGCTCGCATCGTAGGCCGTGACACCGCCCAGCTCTCTGCCCAAGAGGTACGCACAGCAGCCCTTGAGACTCTGGCCGAGAACCTTAGCGATGGCGTCGTCGGGCCTATCCTCTCGTGGGCACTGCTCGGCACGCCTGGGATCCTGACCTACAAGATAATCAACACGCAGGATTCGATGGTCGGCTACCTCAATGAGCGCTACCGAGCCTATGGCTTCTTCTCGGCCAAGCTAGACGATTTGGTGAACTTACTTCCCTCTCGGCTCACGGCACTCTTCCTCCTCCTCGGCGCAGGCAGGCTCGATCTCATCCCATTCGTCCTACGCGAGGGGAAGAAACACCTAAGTCCCAACTCAGGCTACCCCGAGGCTGCTCTAGCAGGGCTACTCGGCTGTCGCTTCGGAGGCGCACATGATTACTTCGGAGAGCTAGTCGAGAAGCCGTATATCGGTGACCAAGAGCGAGAGCTGACCTACGCTGACGTCACCTTGGCCGTACGCTACTTCAAGCGAGCTTCGTGGCTTGCCTTGATCTTTGCCTGCCTACTCCGAGGTCTCCTCCTGCTCCTATACTTGTCTTCGACTTGCTCTCTGATCCTCCCTGTCTAGGGGACCAAGGACAGAAGCGATCTATCCGACTCACGAACGCTGACCTTCCCCCGAGAGAAGGCAAGTCTTTATCAGCAAAGAGGTAGACCTTTGAGCCAAGGAAGGTAGACGTTTACCCCGAGGGAGCTAACTCGACGATCGACGGCGCCCTGACCTCCCCCTTCAAGAAGAGGTCAGAAAAGAAATCTGACGCCCTTACTTGGGCGAACAAAATATCCATCTTCAATCTAGTACATAATCACTTATCTACCAGAGAAGGCAAACATAAGTCCTCCCTCACCCTAGGCGGGATGAGCTAAAAGATAGGACGTCGCCACGAGGGAGCTGGCTAATTGATTGGTTTTCGCTATCTTTGCGCCACGATCCGCACGTTGTCTGTCTCGCACAGAAGCTGACGACGTCGGTATTTTGTTTCACAGATTAAGCTAGAAAGAACATGTATCTAGATTCCGCAAAGAAGGCTGAGCTCTTCGAAAAGTATGGTAAGAACGCTACGGACACGGGTAGCCCCGAGAGCCAGATCGCTCTCTTCACCTTCCGTATCGCACACCTTACGGGTCACCTTCAGCAGAACAAGAAGGACTACAGCACGCAGCGTGCCCTCAAGATGATCATCGGTAAGCGTCGCCGTATGCTAGATTACCTGATGAAGAATGATATCGAGCGCTACCGCGCCATCATCAAGGAACTCGGCATCCGTCGCTAATCCTTCGCAGTCCCTCGGGACTTGCATACAAAAAAGCCTTCGCCTAGCCATCTCCTCCCTACGAGGTCGATGGGCTAGGCGAAGGTCTTTTTTATCGCTAGGCTATGGGGAGGGCGAGGCAAACGCCTATTCACGTACCGGCGCCGCCCAGAGGAGCTTTCGCCGAAGGGTCTCGGTATAGGAGTAATCCCCTAGGTGCACGAGATGCAGAGTATTCGGGCTCTTGGTGATACGGATACGGCTCGTGCAGGGAAGGATCTTCGTCTGCCCGTCGAGCACGATGAGGAAGGAGTTGTTTCGTGCCGAGACACTGACCTCAATGGTATTATCATCTGGCACGACCAGCGGACGCATGGTCAGCGAATGAGGGGCAATAGGAGTCAGGAGCATAGCTCGTGTCTGAGGCATCATCAGAGGTCCATAGGCACTGAGCGAGTAGGCTGTCGAGCCAGAGGGGGTGGAGATCACCAGCCCGTCGCACTCGTAGTTCGCCAGATGCTGACCTTCGAGCAGGGTATGCAGGGTGATCATCGAGCCGGTCTCTCGCTTAAGAAGCGCCACATCATTAAGCACCTCGCCATAAGGCTTGTCATCGACCTCCACATAGAGGAGCATCCGCTGCTCCGTAGTATAGTTTCCCTCGAAGAGACGATCAAGGAGCGGAAGTGCTTCCTCAATGCTCCGATCGTTCAGAAAGCCTAGTCTCCCCATATTCAGACCCAAGACCGGCGTCCCCTCGGCAAAGATGTGACGTGCCGCCCTTAGGAGTGTCCCGTCACCACCGAGGCTGATGACGAAGTCCATGTTTAGGGGGCTAAAGTCCGTAGGTAGATAGCCTGCGATCCGAGGGCTAATGCCTAGGTCTTGCTCGAGCATCTGATGAAAGGAGCGGTCACACCATAGGCTGACATCCGATCGATCAAGCTGGACGAAAAGCTGTCGGAGATGCTCAGCATGGGAAGCGAGACTAGGGGAAGCCACAAGGGCAATCTTATACATGAACTAAGCGATCTTGAATGTTAGTAGTAAGGAGTAGGTTAGGAAAACTGTATCTTTGTATAAGGCAGTGCAGTCCATACTCTCGCCTACAAATATATAAAAGATCAGATATGACCCAGCTGAGTGTCAACATCAATAAGATCGCTACGCTTCGTAACGCTCGTGGAGGGAATGTCCCCGACCTACTTCAGGTGGCACGAGACTGTGAGCGCTTTGGCGCCCAAGGTATCACCGTGCACCCACGTCCCGATGAGCGACATATTCGCTACCAAGACGTCCTCGACCTAAAGGATGTCGTGACGACAGAGTTTAACATCGAGGGTAACCCTACCCCAGCCTTTATGAAGCTCGTGGAGCAGGTACGTCCTACCCAGGTCACCCTCGTACCCGACGCCCCCGATGCCCTGACGAGTAGTGCGGGATGGGAGGTCGATCGCCACCGAGACTTCCTCGTAGAGATCCTCACTCAGCTACGGTCGTGGGCCATTCGCTCTTCGATCTTCGTGGGGACAGACCTACAGAATCTGGATGTCGCTGCATCCATTGGTACGGATCGCATAGAGCTCTACACCGAGCCCTATGCTACTCAGTACCCCGAGAGCCGAGAGCAGGCTGTCGCTCCCTTCGTCCGTGCAGCACGCCATGCCCAGTCTTTGGGGCTAGGGATCAATGCCGGACATGACCTCAGCCTAGAGAACCTCGCCTTCTTCTCCCAGTCTATTCCGCAGCTAGCCGAGGTATCTATCGGCCATGCGCTCATCTCGGATGCTCTCTACCTCGGTCTTGAGGAGACGATCCGTCGCTATCGTGCTTGCCTAGAAGGTAGCCGATAGTCTACATACTTATTACTCACCATTCATCATCATTACTTTTACCTCCGTGGATACTACCGCTACTGCAGCGCTCTCGCAAGTGCTTGACACCACCACCTCGACCCCTTCGCTCTCCATCCTTGATCTAGCGACCAAGGGAGGATGGATCATGATCGTTCTAGCTCTTCTCTCGCTCTTTGCGATCTACCTCTTCGTCACCAAGTATCTGCAGATACGTGCGGCAGGGAAGGTAGACAAGTACTTCGTCGAGCGTATTAAGGATTATGTCCTCGAAGGCAAGACTCCGTCAGCACTTAAGCTCTGCGATGATACGAATACGCCCTATGCTCGCATGATTCGCAAGGGGCTTACCCGCATCGGACGCCCCATGTCTGACGTCCTCGTGATCGTAGAAAACGTCGGGAACATCGAGATCGGACGCCTAGAAAAGGGGCTTCCTCTCCTAGCGACCATCGCTGCTGGTGCTCCGATGATTGGCTTCCTTGGTACCGTCACAGGGATGGTGCGTGCCTTCTTCGATATGGCTAACGCTGGATCAGGAGGCGTAGATGTCGCTCTCCTCTCTGGAGGGATCTACGAAGCTCTCGTCACTACGGTCGGTGGGCTCGTCGTCGGGATCGTAACCCTCTTTGCTTACAACTACCTCGTCGCCGAGCTCGACAAGGTCGGAGGTAAGATGGAGGCAGGGACGATGGAGTTCATGGATATGCTCAACGAAGTCCACTAATCCCTTACGCTAAGCACCCCATACCCGATGGCACTCAAGCGTAAGACCAAAGTCGCAGATAGCTTCAGCATGGCGTCGATGACCGACGTCATCTTCCTCCTGCTGATCTTCTTCCTAGTGACCAGCACGATCATCGTACCTAACACGATCAAGGTCACTCTCCCCTCCGCTGCTCCGCAGGCTGTCCCCGAGACACCGACAGCACGCATCACCCTGACTCCAGAGCTACGCTACTATCTAGCTATCGATCGTGGCACTCCCGTAGAGCTAGATAGAGATCAGCTGAAAGAGCAGCTAGGCATCTTTGCAGCCGAGCATCCTGAAGCATTCGTTTCAGTGCAAGCTGACGAAGCCGTCCCCTATAAGGAAGTCGTCTTTGCGATCAATGCAGCAGCTCAGGCTTCCCTCAAGGTCGTCTTAGCCACCCGTGCTGAGACCGAACCCTCTACCCTACATTAAGGATCTATGGAGTCTACTGACACCATCCAAGCTAAGCGCCGAGGACTAGCTGTGCTCATCTCGCTAGGAGCACACCTGGCTCTACTGCTTCTGCTCTGGGCGATACACCTGCGAAGTGATCGTCCTCAGCCTAAGCCTGCCGAGGTTCTTGTAGCAGTCAATGTAGGTAACGTCCCCCTAGCCTCTGGCGATGTCGAGCCTGGTGGTACTCCTGATGTCACGAAGCCTGCTCCACAGGTCAATCCTGCACCAGCCACCGCCCCCAAGCCTAAGCCTCGCGCAACGCCCACACCACCAACACCCAAGCCCGTCGCTAAGACCCCAGCTCAAACTGCCTCCGAACAGCTACAGACGCAGACATACGAAGCTAGCCTCCAAGCAGAAGCTAATCGTCGTGCAGAAGCTGAGCGTCAAGCCAAGGCGAGAGCAGAGGCAGCAGCCCGAGCGGCCGAAGCCGCTGCCGCTGCTCGAGCAGCAGAAAGTCAGCGCATCGGGAAGTCTGTAGCAGGTGCCTTTGGGAAGCAATCTGGCGCCGCTGGTAGCCAAGGAACAGCCTCCTCGGGAGCAGGGAACCAGGGTAACCCCAACGGCTCTCCCTCAAGCTATGCCCTAGCGGGGCGCAAGGTCATCAGTAATGGTGGTGCCCTCATCGCTCCTGTAGTGAGTAAGGCCGTCGAAGGGACTGTACGTGTCCGCATCTTGGTGGATGGATCTGGTCAGGTACTACGTGCTACGATTAGTTCGGGCACGAACATCGCCGATTCCGCCATCCGTCAGGCTGCTATCGAGGCTGCACGCAAGACCCGATTCAATTCCGTCGCTGGCTCGGAGGATCAAGAAGGCACGATCACGTACCACTTCAAGATCCGAGCCTAGCCCTCCTTCTTTTATCCCCCTCCTTTATCCCCCTCTCTTATGTCGAAGCATGTATATGTCTTCCTCGCCGAAGGCTTCGAAGAGATCGAAGCTGTGGCGACTATAGACCTCCTGCGCCGTGCAGGCCTGCCAACCCATGTCGTTGCCGTTGGGCTCGACGCCTTGGTCACAGGGGCTCATGGCCTAGCTATCCAAGCTGATCTATCCATCAACGAAGTCTACAGCGAAGATGTCCAAGCCCTCGTCCTCCCTGGTGGACTCCCTGGAGTCACGAACCTCGGGAAGTCGCAGCGTCTAGAGCAGCTCCTACGTGAAGCTCACGCCGAGAAGAAGCTCATCGCAGCGATCTGTGCAGCACCTTCGCTCCTCGGGGACTTCGGTTTCCTCTCTGGAGAAGAAGCCATCGCCTATCCAGGTTTTGAAGGCAAGCTCACTGGCGCTCACGTGGCTAGCACTCCTGTCGTCAAGTCTGGACACCTCATCACGGCTAAGGCTGCTGGCTACACGATCGACTTTGCACTAGCCATCATCACAGAACTTGCTGGAGCAGACAAGGCCAAGGAAGTAGCCTCCGCTATCTTCTATCAGTGCTAAGGGAGCTCCCCTAGCTAGCGCATCCTCATTCCACGGCATCGCCCGGGCTACTTCGGTAGTTCGGGCGATGCTTTTTCTAGCAGGAGCCGTCAAGCGAGACAAGGCGAAAGAGCACACCACCCCTATCGAACAAACAGGAGAGGCAACAGGGATAACACCAAAGGGGCATCAGTAGTGCCTCTTGACAGGCAACAGTAGTGCCAGCTGAGGGGCAACAGTAGTGCCTACTAGTTGGGAAACTCGATCCCTCGGGAGCGGAAGAAGAAAGCCATATATTTGCTTACGCGGGGGGCTTGTGGTAATTTTGCTTCTCCTCATGTCTTTGACTCTCGACGATGACTTACAAGCTACTCCACGCCCTGTGGTATCTCCTTTCGCTCCTTCCCTTCCGAGTGCTCTACGGCATCTCTGACGGGCTGTACCTCATCCTCTACCATGGGCTGAAGTACCGCCGGCGAGTAATTTGTAAGAATATCTCCGAGTCCTTCCCCGACAAGACCCCAGAGGAGCAAGAAGCCATCATCCGGAGCTTCTACCGCTGGCTCTGTGACTACTTCGTCGAGACCCTCAAGCTCATGAGCCTCTCGCCCAAGACGCTGAAGAAGCGCATGGTCTTCACCGGGATCGAGACCCTCAATGCCTATAGCGAAGCTGGTCGCTCCTGCGCCCTCTACCTCGGGCACTATGGGCAGTGGGAATGGATCTCCTCACTCCCGCTCTGGATGAGCCCGAAGGCTGTCCCCCTGCAGGTCTACCATGTCCTAGAGAATCCCCTCTTCGATCGTCTGATGCTCCATGCCCGCCAGCGACAGGGAGCGGTCTCTGTCCCCATCGCAGAGACTCTGCGTCGTGTAGCTAGCTACAACCAGCAGAAGCAGCCCATCGTCATCGGTTACATCGCTGACCAAGTCCCCTTCTGGAATAACATCCACCACTGGGTCGACTTCCTCCACCATGATACGCCCGTACTCACCGGTAGCGAGCGTATCATCAAGCGGATGAATGAGGTACCCTTCTACTGCGAAGTCTCCCGTGTCCGACGAGGCTACTACCGCTGTGACCTCAAGCTCATGACCGAGGATCCACAGCACTACCCCGACTACGCACTCACGGATCAATACTTCCGTCTGCTAGAGCAGAACATCCTCCGTGATCCAGCCCTCTACCTATGGAGCCACAATCGCTGGAAGCGTACCCGAGAGGAGTACAACCTACGCTATGACGAGGAGACCGGCCGAGTCGACCTCGGGCCTCTCGAAGAGATCCTCGCTCGCAAACAAAAAGCTACCTCCCTATGATCCTCGTCAAAGGCTACGGGCAGATGTGCAATAACATCCTGCAGTATGCCCACATCTATGCCTTCGCTCGGGAGCATGGTGTCCGCACCTTCTCCCTACGCTTCTCCTATAAGTACCGCCACTTCCCTATCTGTAAGAAGTGGTATCACAATCCCCTCTTCTACGTCCTCTCGAAGCTCTTGATCCAGCTTCGACTGATCCCGCTCGTCGGGGATCCTGAGTCCGCGGAGGTCGATCGTCGACTGCGAGAGACACCTCTCATCGCCTACGGAGGCTGGCACTCACGCTATCCCGAGCTCTTTCAGAAGTATCGCCAAGAGATCCTTGAGCTCTTCGCCATCGATCCCAAGGCAGAGGAAAAGGTCAAGGGCTGGATGAAGCATCTCCCCGAGGCTGATCTTACCCTCGGGCTACATATCCGCCGAGGAGACTACGCTCGCTGGCAGGGAGGCAAGTACTTCTTCGATGACAGCGTCTACCAAAAGAAGATCGAGGAATTCGTAGCCCTTCACCCTGGTAAGCGAGTGAATGTCCTGATCTGCACCAATGATCCGCAGCTTGATCTAGCCAGCTATAGGGCTGTCCATCCGCAGGTCTTCCTCTCCGAAGGCTCTGCGATCGAGGACCTCAGTCTACTCGCTCACTGCGACTATCTCCTCGGAGTCAAAAGCACCTTCTCTCTCTGGGCTTCGGTCTACCGAGATCTCCCGCTCTACTGGATCGAAGACCGTGAGACGCCACTCTCCCTGGCAGGCTTCAAGACCTTCCTTGATCTCTGTCTTCTTGTCTGAAGCTCCCCCTCTCCTTGATTCCCCGACCCTATGGCTACTCCACGTACGACCCTTCTGGTCTCCACCTACAATTGGCCTGCAGCCTTAGAGCTCTGCCTACGTAGCGCCTTCTCTCAGACCCAGCTCCCCGACGAGATCGTCATCGCCGATGACGGCTCGGGGCAAGAGACACGAGCTCTCATCGATCGCCTTCGCCAAGAGAGTCCGATACCGATCCATCACGTTTGGCATGAAGACGCTGGCTTCCGCAAGACGATCATTCTCAACAAGGCGATCGCTCAGGCTTCGGGGGAATACATCCTACAGGTCGATGGTGACGTCGTCCTCTCGCCTCACTTCGTAGCGGATCACCTAGAGCTCGCAGAGCCGAATTACTTCGTCTGTGGTAGCCGTGTCAAGCTCACCCCCGAGCTAACACAAGCCTTCCAAGCTGATCCCTCGAAGAAGATCCCCTGGCGACGTCTTCCGCTGACCTTCATGCTGAATAGCTTTCGCTCTCGCTTCCTGCGCCACTTCCTCGCCGAGCGCTATGCCCGTAAGATCGACCACCTGAGAGGATGCAATATGGCCTTCTGGCGCAGTGATCTCATCCGAGTCAATGGCTATAATGAAGACCTCATGCAGTGGGGGCATGAGGATGGCGAGATCGCCTTCCGTCTCCACTTCGCTGGTGTCAAGAAGAAGGCGCTGAAGATGGGAGGCAATGTTTATCACCTGCACCACAAGGAGAGCTCCCGAGACAACGAAGGTCGGCACCTCGTCGAGCTGGAGCGTGTCCAGCGTGAGCATCTCTCTTGGTGTCCCAATGGGCTAGATAAGTATCTCCCGAAGAGCTAATCACCGTCTCCCAAGAAAAAAGGAAGGCTTCGCAGTCATACGACTACGAAGCCTTCCTTTTTTACGTTGATGAGGGAGGTGCTACTTACTTGACTTCTGGTTCCTAGCTTCGAGGATCTTCGCCACGATAGCGAACTGATAGATCGCATCCGTCACCGCATGAATGAGCCCTGGGATACCATCACGAAATCCTCCCTTCAGCAAGTAGGAGCGCAGGAAGCGAGCCGAAGGACGTAGCAGTAGAGATCCAAGGCCATAGTGCCTGTCTGAGCGCTTCGCCACCTCATTATCTGAATAGATATTGTGCTTATGCAGTAGGGCATGAACCGAATCATTCGCTAGGTGCTCTAGAGCCAAGTCTCGACGCTGGGAGGGAAGACGAAGCACACGTCCCTTCACGGCAGGAGAAGCATGAATAATAGCCGGCCAATGCGTGAGATCCCGCCGGAAGAAGCGTAGTACATAGTCGGGATAGCAGGCGTGCATGAAGCGCCCCATGAAGTAGTTCTTGCGTGGAATAGCTACCCCCTCCTCTGCAGCCTCCCGCTCGATATGTGCGTAGAGGAAGTCTCGCAAGGCCGGACTCACGAGCTCGTCAGCATCCACAAAGAGAAGCCAAGGATGACTCGCCTGCTCAATGGCAAACTGCCGAGCAGGCTCTACGATATTGTAGGTACCACGAGGGAAGGTGATGATGCGACATCCATACTGCTCAGCGATCTGAAGCGTACGGTCGGTACTCTCCATATCACAGATGAGCACCTCATCAAAGTCACGGACAGAGTCCAAGACTGCCGACAGGTGTTGCTCGGCATTGTAAGTATTGATGACGACAGAGATCTTTTTCGCTACATTCATAGAGCAAAGCTACGAAATTAATTAGCTCCTACTCCGTCTACACCAGCCTACTACGCCTCCTAGATACTCCCCAAGAGCGACGATAGCAAGGAGCGATTTGTCCCGTTCTTTAATTTTTATTTACCTTTGCCCCAAAGGAGCACAAAGCCCCTAGCTAACAAACAAGATGAAGACGACTCTATACATCATGGATATGATGATGCAGCTGGACGCTGCATCGGTCGTCACGCATAGGTACCGCGCCTAGGCAAGCTCCTCTAGAAGCATCTGAAGACCGTTGTAGCTCACTCGAGCCAACGGTCTTTTTTGTTTATATCCCCCTCCCCTATCATCCACCCTAAACTCCAAGCAACAATGGCAACACAAACCAACACCCAGGCACTCCAGTTCGCATTCGACCCTGCAGCTAACAACGGATCAACCTCCGTACCCATCTACCAGAACAATGCTTTTGCCTTCGAAAGCTGTGATCATGCAGCGAATGTCTTTAACCTAGCCGATGCCTCCTTCCTCTATACTCGCCTCAACAATCCTACGACTGATGTCCTAGAGCGACGTCTAGCAGCTATCGATGGAGGGATCGGTGCTGTCGCCACGGCCTGTGGCATGAGCGCCATCTCGACCACCATCCTCACGCTGCTCAAGTCCGGTGATCATATCGTCTCTTCTTCGAGCGTCTATGGGGGAACTTACAACCTCCTCAGTGTCACCCTCCCTCGTCTAGGGATCACCACAACCTTCGTTAATCCAGACGATCCCAAGGCCTTCGAGGAGGCTATCCAGCCAAACACCAAGCTCGTCTACACCGAGTCCCTAGGTAACCCTAAGCTCGACTTCGTAGATATCCAAGCTGTATCTCAGATCGCCCATGCTCATGGTCTTCCCCTGATCGTAGATAATACCCTCACCCCTATCCTCTTCAAGCCTATCGAGCATGGAGCAGACCTTGTGATCTATTCGCTGACGAAGTACTTCTGCGGTAATGGCACAGCCATGGGCGGAGCTGTCATAGATGCAGGGAAGTTCGACTGGACGAATGGGCGCTTCCCTGACTTTACCGAGCCTAGCCCAGGTTATCATGGATTGATCTATAGTGAAGCCTTTGGCCCAGCAGCCTTCATTGCTCGCGTACGTGTCGAGGGACTACGTGATCTAGGCGCCTGCCTTAGCCCCACCAATAGCTTCATCTTCCTTCAGGGGCTAGAGACCCTCTCCCTACGCCTCCGTCATGCTAGTCAGTCTGCTCTGGAGGTAGCTCAGTGGCTCCAGCGTCATCCCGCAGTCGAATGGGTGCGCTACCCAGGTCTCGAGGGAGATCCATATCATAGCATCTGTCAGCGACACCTCGATGGGGGCTTCGGCTGTATCATCACCTTTGGTCCGAAGGGAGGCTATGAAGCTGCCAAGGCTGTCGTCGATGGGCTCAAGCTCTTCCGCATAGTGGCTAATCTAGGAGATACGAAGTCGCTCGTCATTCACCCAAGTAGCACGACTCACAGACAGCTCTCTGAGGAGCAGCAGCTCTCAGCAGGTGTCACTCCCGACCTCGTACGTCTCTCCATCGGACTCGAAGACCTAGTAGACCTCAAGGCCGATCTAGAGCAAGCACTTTCAGGGGCTACACAGCATGCTTAAGGAGATCACGATACCCCGCTTCGAAGCCAGTCAGGGGGAAGTCTACCAAGATTTCCCTCTGACCTACGAGGTGACAGGCCCTCGTCTTGGCACAGCCCCCTTGGTCTTAGTCAACCATGCCTTGACGGGCAACTCCTCCGTCACAGGAGAAAAAGGCTGGTGGAACGAGCTCATCAGTGAGGCCGGGGCGATCTCTCCTAAGCACTACACCATCCTTGCCTTCAATATCCCAGGCAATGGCTATGATGGGCGAGAGAGCTCAAGGGCTGATCGCTTCTCGCTGAAGGATGTCGCCGAGCTCTTTCTACTAGGACTAGACCAGCTGGGCGTGAAGGAGCTCTATGCGATCATCGGTGCCTCTATGGGAGGAGCCCTAACGTGGCAAATGGCCTTCCTGCGTCCTCAGCTAGCGAAGATGATCTTCCCTATCGCCTGTGATTACCGAGCTTCGGATTGGCTCCTGACACAGACACTCATTCAGAGGCAGATACTAGCCAATTCATCAGATCCCCTGCGAGATGCTCGCATCCATGCGATGGCCTGCTACCGCACCCCACAGTCGCTCAACGCCCGCTTCACCAGCTCGCGTGCTTCAGATGGATCGGAGAGCTATGCAGTCGAGCAGTGGCTTCGCTACCACGGTGACACGCTCAAGAAGCGCTTCCTCCTCTCGGCCTATGGGGTAATGACGCACCTCACCGCCACCATTGGGGTATGTGCCGAAGCCGAAGAGCTCACCCGTATCGCCTCGGACATTCATCTCGTCTCGATCGATAGCGACCTCCTCTTCACGCATGATCGTGCCCAAGCGACCTACGAAGCGCTTGTATCGCACAAGACCAACACCTCCCTCCACACGATCCACTCCATCCATGGGCACGATGCCTTCCTCATGGAGTACGAACAGCTGAACCGCATCGTCCAACCCTACTTCCCCACACCGCTATGAAGCTACTGAAGTTTGGAGGCAAGTCCCTTGATGATGGCCAAGGGATCGCCCAAGTCCTATCCATCATCACCGATAACTATGCACAGGGTGAAGCTCCCGTAGTCGTGGTCTCGGCACGAGGAGCTACGACAGACACGCTCCTTGAGCTCATCGCTCAAGCTCGAGAAGGGATGCCCTATGAGGATGCCCTTACTCGCTTCTGGATCTATCAGCAGGGAAATACCTCACTCCACTTTGAGCAGGAGAGGGAGCTCCTATCTAGGTTACTCTTGGGTATCTCGCTGCTAGGGGAGTGTAGCCCGCAGGTCGAGGATGAGATCATCAGCCTCGGGGAAGTCATCTCCTCCCAGTTCGTCGCCTACCAGCTACAGCAGCGAGGGCTACCTGCCATCGCCCTCGACTCGGGAGACTTCCTCGTGACGGATAGTCAGTTTGGCTCTGCTTCGGTAGATCTAGAGCGATCCGAAGCTCGCTGTCGCAGTCGCTTTGCTGACTTACCGAAGGACAGTCTCCCCATCGTCACTGGCTTCATCGCCCGTGACACCCTAGGTAGACGCACGACCCTAGGGCGCAACGGCAGTAACTATAGCGCCGCCCTGCTAGCTAACTTCCTCGGAGCATCTCTGCTAGAGAACTACACCCACATCGATGGGATTTATACAGCCGACCCCGCTCTAGTACCCGAAGCCCGCAAGATCGAAGAGCTCTCCTATGCCGAGGCAGCAGAGCTCTCCCAGTTCGGGGCAGAGATCCTACATACCAAGACCATTGAGCCCCTACAAGCCAAGCGTATCCCTCTGCGTGTGCTGAGCACCTTCGACTATGGCGACGCTCACAATGGTACCCTCATCTCCCCCTATGCTCGTCGGGACAAGGTACGAGCACTAGCCTCCCTGCCCAAGCAGGCACTCATCCACTTCGAGGGGCGGAATATGCTCGGGCGCTCTGGTATCGACGCACGTATCTTCAAGGCCTTTGATAGCGTAGGCGTCAGTGCCGGCATGGTCTCTCAGGGATCGACGGAGCGAGGGATCGCCATCGTCGTCAAGGAGGCTGATGCTGATCGCGCCATAGAGGCACTCCGTGGGGAGTTCCGTCAAGATCTCTCCGAAGGGCTTATCACCGAGATCTATGCCGTCAGACAGATGGTCATCGTAGCACTCATCGGGCTAAGCCTTCGCGAATTTGACCGGCCCTACCGAGCCTTAGTACGTAACCATATCCTCCCCTTACTCCTCAACAACTCGATCCCCGATAACACCGTCTGCCTCCTGATCGACGAGCGCAATCGACGCAAGGCGCTCAACGTCATCCACGGTGAGCTCTTCGAGCGCCCCAAGCGCATCCACCTAGCGATCATCGGCACAGGGAATGTCGGAGGAGAACTCATCGATCAGCTCATCCGACAGCGTGGGCAACTCTGTCAGCAGAAGAATATCGACCTCCGCATCTTCGCCATAGCGAACTCCCGTCAGCTCCTCATCGACCGAGAGGGCATCGAGGAAGGTTGGCGTGAAGCACTGCAGCACAAGCCCTACCACGGCGACCTCCCTGAGGATCTCGTCTTCTTCGGTAAGGAGCTTGCTCTGGAGAACATGATCCTCGTGGACAATACCACCTCTAAGCACATCGCCCAGAGGTATCCCTACTTCGCCGAAGGAGGCTTCGACATCGTCTCCTCCAACAAGAAGGCGAACATCGCTCCCTATGATCAGTACCTGCATCTTCGCCAAGTCCTGCGGGACTTCCGCCGTAGTTACCGCTATGAGACCAATGTAGGTGCTGGGCTCCCGCTGATCGACAATCTTAAGCTCCTTCACCTCGCAGGAGAGCGTATCACCCGCATACATGGGCTCTTCTCTGGCAGTCTCAGCTATATCTTCAACCGACTCTCCGAGGCTCCTGAGCTCTCCTTCCGTCAGATCGTCGAGGAGTCTGCCGCTCTAGGGCTCACCGAGCCGGATCCCCGAGAGGATCTCAGTGGTGAGGATGTCGTGCGCAAGGTGCTCATCCTCGTGCGAGAGCTCGATGTGCCTGCAGAGCTCACCGATGTCCAGTGGGACAACCCTGTCCCCGAGGGTCTGCGCTCGCTCTCCCTCCAGGACTTTTGGGCACGATTTGACGAGCTAGAGGAGACGATCAAGTCACTACGCTCAGCCTGCGCCCCAGACGAAGTACTCCGCTATGTGGGAGATATACGTTGGGATGACCAGCTCCAGCAGGCGACACTCTCGGCTGGTCTGCGTCGGGTGAAGAAGTCCTCTCCGCTAGGTCGTGTGAGTGGTGCTGATAGTTGCTTCGAGATCTACACCGAGAGCTACGGATCCCAGCCCATAGTCATCCAGGGAGCTGGTGCAGGTGCTGTCGTGACGGCACGTGGGGTCTTCGGCGACGTCCTGCGCCTAGCCGAAGGGTATGACTCCTAGCCTCCCTTCTCTTCCTACCAGCCAGCCCCATTCTGTGGGCTGGCTGGTGAGCTTTAGTACGACACCCAGGCTCCAGACCGTCTCGTCACGATATACCTAACCGAGGTGTCACGATATACGTAACCGACAGATCACAATATACCCAACACGTCAGTCACAATAGGCCTAATCTTTAGCACCCCATCGACCTCCACACTGAACGAAGAGTAGCCACGCTCCTCCGTGGGTGCCCAAGGGAGCTCATCGTCTCCTAGAGACCTAAGATGAAGCTAGGCATCACCCACCCTCTCTAGCAGTATCACACGAAGGTGAAAGGTGGCTAAGCTACTCCGCCTTTTTCATTACCTTTGAGTAAGACAATTTTTATCTATTACACCACTAACTCGCCACTACTATGATTCTCGAGACAAGCTGGGAAGTCTGCAACAAGATGGGAGGCATCTATACCGTCCTCTCCTCACGTGCTGACATCATGACCCAAAGACACCCCCATGACGTTTGCTTTATTGGGCCTCTCCTTGCTCAAGAAGGAGAGCCTCTGCCCCTCGACTTCATCCCTGGCGAGATCCCCGAGCTAGCCTCTTGGGAGAAGGAGGTGCTCCCCACCCTCGGCCTGCGGGTCAAGACGGGGCACTGGTCAGTAGCTGGTGAACCTCCCGTACTACTCGTAGACTTCACCCCGCTGTGGGATAGGAAGGGGAGCTTCTTCTTCGACCTCTGGAAGGCCTATGGACTAGAGAGTGACAAGGGCTACGGGGACTACGATGAGAGTTGTCTCTTCGGGATCGCGGCAGCAGAGCTGATGGCAAGTATCGCTTCGCATCTAGGCGGACACACCCGTGCGATCTTCAATGAGTGGCAGACCGCAGCAGGGCTATTATGGCTTCATCTCCACGCCCCTGAGATCGAGACCCTCTTCATCACCCATGCGACCACGGTAGGACGATCGATCGCTGGCAACCACAAGGAGCTCTATACCTATATGGAGGCCTACAATGGCGATCAGATGGCACGTGAGCTAGGTGTCGAAGCCAAGCATGCCGTCGAGAAGCTCGCAGCCCACACAGCTACGACCTTCGCTACCGTGAGCAAGCTCACGGCAAGAGAAGCTAAGCAACTCCTCGAGCGTGAACCTGTCGTCCTCCCCAACGGCTTCCGCTGTGGTAGCTCCCCCTTCTCTTCCGCTTACCGAGCTAAGCGCAAGAAGGCACGCAAGCGCCTGAGCCAAGTCGCCTCACGCCTCTATCATCAAGAGATCAGCAGTGACGAGACCTTCTTCATCTCACTCGGCGGGCGCTACGAGTACCGCAATAAGGGGATCGACCTCTACCTAGAGTCCCTCTACCGCTTCAGAGAAAGCTATCAGGGCGAGCGTGATATTGTCGCCTTCCTCCTAGTACCAGCATGGGAAGCAGGGCCTCGCACCGAACTGCAGTACCTGCTCAATCACCCTACAGAGACGCAGGAGCAAGCCCTCCAGTATCCCTGCCTATCCCATTGGCTCTACAATACCGAGAGCGACCGAGCCGTAGCGCACATCCGTCATCGTGGCTTGGATCGGGTCGATAGCAAGGTCAAGGTGATCTTCGTCCCCTGCTACCTCAATGGTCTAGATGGGATCTTCGACCTCACCTACTACGATCTGCTCGTCGGGATGGATCTCACGGTCTTCCCCAGCTACTACGAGCCTTGGGGCTACACCCCTCTCGAGAGCATCCGCTACGGAGTACCGACGATCACGACGACCCTAGCGGGCTTCGGTCTGTGGGCAGAAGAGGAGCAGACGAAAAAGCCCTTCGCCACCAGCCCCCACAAACCTGTTCATGTGCTAGAGCGCACGGATCAGAACATCCCCGAGGCGATCGACCGCATCGCTGGATTCATCGCCGAGCAAGTCGCCCTTAGCCCCGAAGAGAGCAAAGCCCAGCGTAAGCTCGCCTTTGACCTCGCCAAACAAGCAGACTGGTCCCTCTTCTACCGTCACTACGAAGAGGCTTACCAGTAGTCGCTGACCGTGGGGCTCATGGGAAAGCAGTAACTTTGTGTTCCCTAGCACACTCCAGCCGTGTGCTAGGGAACACTTCATTTGATAGCACCCTCATGCAAGAAGCCTATAGTAAGGACGACCTCGATCAGGCCGTCGAGACCCTCCGCCGTGGTGGCATCATCCTCTACCCGACAGATACCGTCTGGGGTATCGGCTGTGATGCGACCAACGAAGAAGCCGTGCGTAAGATCTACGAGCTCAAGCGCCGTGCCGACAGCAAGAGTATGCTCGTCCTCGTGGCCGAGACCTATGAGGTAGAGCGTCTCGTGCGTGAAGTCCCCGATGTAGCCTTTGATCTTATGGAGATGGCTGTACGACCTATTACGATCATCTATAGCCAGGCCTCAGGGGTCGCTCCTAGCCTGCTCGGTGAGGACAATAGTCTCGGCATACGGCAGACCAGAGAGCTCTTCTCCTCCGCCCTATGCAAGCGACTACGCCGCCCCATCGTCTCAACATCTGCCAATATCAGTGGCGAGCCTACACCGATCTTCTTCTCAGGCATCAGCCCCGAGATCCTCGAGGGAGTAGACTACATCGTCCGTTACCGCCAGGAGGACAAGACTCGCCGAGAGCCCTCACAGATCATTAAGCTAGGTCCTACGGGACAAGTCGAGGTCATCCGCCCCTAATCCTTACCCTATCTAAGCCCTTAGCCTCCTATCCCTATGCAGCTAGCCCGTCCGTGGATCACTCCCTACCTCGATAGGCTGATACAATGGCGCGAAAAGCACATCAGCGAGCGGTACTTCATCCTCTTGCTAAGCCTCTTCATCGGTGTCACTATGGCACTCCTGGCAGGCTTTCTGAAGTTCATTATCCATCATATCGAGACCTTCGTGCTGAGTCAGACGGAGGAGCATAGTTACTTCTTCCTGCTCTTCCCAGCTCTTGGGGTCTTGCTCTCGCTACTCTTCATCCGATACATCGTACGTGATGATATAGGGCATGGAGTGACGAAGGTACTTAGCGCCATCTCCCAGCGTAAGAGCCGCATCAAGCCACACAATACCTGGTCATCACTCCTAGCTAGCGCACTGACCATCGGCTTGGGGGGATCTGTCGGGGCAGAGTCACCGATCGTCCTCACTGGTGCTGCCGTAGGGTCCAACTTTGGGCGTCTCTTCCGTCTGGAGCAACGCAATCTCATGCTCCTCATCGGCTGTGGGGTAGCAGGGGCATTGGGAGGAGTCTTTAAGGCGCCTATCACTGGGCTGGTCTTTGTCATCGAGGTACTGCTCCTAGACCTGACGATGGCTTCGGTCTTACCGCTTCTGATCAGCTCGGTATCAGCAGCCTCAGTCGCCTACATCATCTCGGGCAAAGAGATCCTCTTCCAGTTCATCCAGACCGACCCCTATCACATCGAGCGCATCCCGCTGATGATTCTACTAGGGGTCGTATGTGGGCTCATGTCACTGTACTTCTCCAAGACCATGTTCCGCGTAGAGGGAGAACTGAAGCGAATCAAGGATTACCGCCTACGCTATCTCATCTCTGCTCTCATCCTCTCGCTACTCATCTTCCTCTTCCCTCCACTTTATGGGGAAGGCTATGATTCGGTAAATATCCTCCTAGATGGGCAATACACCCAGCTCTTGGATGGGAGCTTCTTTGGGCCCTTCACCAGCTCCTATTGGGTGGTGTTTGCTTTCTTCCTTTTCACGGTACTCTTTAAGGTCTTTGCCTCTGTTGCTACCAATTCGGGAGGAGGCTGTGGTGGGCTCTTTGCTCCTACGCTCTTCGTCGGCGGACTGACAGGCTTCATCTTCTCCTACCTGGTGAACTACTTCAGTTCACTCAGCGTCTTCATCTCCCCTAAGAACTACATCCTCCTCGGGATGGCAGGTCTTATGGCAGGTGTGATGCATGCCCCTCTCACGGGAGTATTCCTCATCGCAGAGCTATCAGGAGGATACGATCTTTTCCTTCCCTTGATGCTGGTCTCGCTGACCTCCTTTGCTACCATCCGGATCTTCATGCCACACAGCATCTACTCACTACGTCTAGCCGAGCAGGGCAAGCTACTGACCCACCAAAAGGATACTGCGGTACTGACGCTAATGAATCTAGAGAATGTCCTAGAGCATGACTTCGAAGTAGTTCATCCAGAGATGACCCTTGGAGAGATGGTCAAGGTCATCTCTGTCAGCCATCGTAATTCCTTCCCTGTGGTCAATGCCTCGGGGATCCTCGTAGGTATCGTGGAGCTGGATAATGTACGTAACATCATGTTCCGTCCCGAGCTCTATGAGCGCTACCAAGTACGCCGTATCATGGTTGCTCCCGAAGTGAAGATCCAGGCTTCGATGCCTATGACAGAGGTGATGCGCCTGTTTGATGAGACGAAGGAGTGGAAGATGCCCGTCGTAGATGACGAAGGTCGCTACCTTGGGTTTATCAGCAAGAGTACCATCTTCAACAACTACCGAGAAGTACTCAATGCCACCTTCATCGGGGACTAAGCACCCAGTATTCAAGTAGGATATATGACCCCAGCAAAGCGTGTAGGCGCTCGCTCTATCTCTCAGATACCACCGGAGATCCTCGAGCAAATCAATCGCGGAGAGCTCGAAACAGCCAACCTCACCGAATGGCTAGCTGTAGACCAAGTAGCCCTACTACAGCATCAGTTCCACCTCCTAGGACGTGACGAGTATCTTCCTACGCTCTTAGCTCAGATACATAACCAAAAGAAGCCCTCTACCAACAGTACGTGTAGAGTGATTGGTCGTACCCTTGGGCAACTCACCCTTCAGCATAAAGACGAAGCCCTGCTACACCAGCTAGCCTCGCACAAGTCTGATATGCTCCGGTGCTGGGCTGCCTATGCTCATCCCTATACTACCCTTCAGGATGAACTGAAGTACATCTATCCCTTCGCTCAAGATACCCACTTCGGAGTACGTGAGGTGGCTTGGTTCTCCCTCCGTCAGCATATCATAGAAGAGCTAGATGAGGCACTGCAATCTCTAGCACATTGGGCGAAGGACCCAAACGAATACATTCGTCGCTTTGCCTGCGAAGCTACTCGCCCTTGTGGGGTATGGTGCGAACATATCGCACGGCTTAAGGATACCCCAGAGCTAGGCTTACCTATCCTGACACCCTTAAGTAGAGACACCTCACGCTACGTACAGAATAGTGTCGGCAATTGGCTTAATGATGCCTCCAAGACCCAACCTAAGTTCGTCGAGACGCTATGTGAGGCTTGGCTAAGAGAGCATGACTGCTCGGAGACAAGATACATCACCAAGCGTGCTCTACGTAGCCTCAATAAATAACTCACCTCTATGGCTCATCCATATACACCTACCATCATCTACGAGGACAACCATCTACTCTGTGTCGCTAAGCATCCTGGGGAGATAGTCCAAGGCGATAAGACGGGAGATGAGCCCATGAGCGAAGCACTCAAGGGTTGGCTCAAAGTGAAGTACAGCAAACCAGGGAATGTCTACCTCGGTGTCATCCACCGCTTAGACCGTCCCGTAGGAGGGCTGGTGATCTTCGCCAAGACAAGTAAAGCTCTCAGTCGGATGAACGAACTCTTCCGCAAGGGAGATGTATCTAAACGCTACTGGGCGATCGTCACTGCTCGTCCACCTAAAGTAGCGGATACCGTGGAGCAATGGCTCGTACGCAACGAACAGCAGAATAAAAGCTACATCGCTCGCCAGGGTGAAGCCACCCCAGGAGCCAAGCTCGCTCGCCTCTCCTACCGACTCCTTGCCTCAGGCGAACGCTATCATCTCGTCGAGGTGGAGCTTCACACAGGACGCCACCATCAGATCCGCTGTCAGCTCGCTTCGCTAGGCTGTCCTATCCGAGGAGATCTGAAGTATGGTGCCCCTCGAAGCAATCCCGATGCGAGTATCAGCCTCCTCTCTCGGAGGATCCTCTTCACTCACCCCGTCTCAGGAGAGCGCATTGACCTCGTCGCTCCTGTTCCTGACGAGCGTCTCTGGAAAGAGCTCGAGCAAGCGATTCGCTAGCTCCCCTCCGCTCCTCCCTCTCTTCCACATAAACCCACGACTCCCGCCGCACGACTAGATCAGTCTCGGCGGGAGTCTTTTTCTTTTGGCTTGAAGCTGGCTACGTTATTCCTACCTACTGACAAGGCCAGCTCATCCCATCACTCCACTGGGAACCTCTTCCAATGCCATTAGAAACAAAGCCCTAGGGTCGTTACTAACCAACATTTCATTCATTCGTATTGGACTTTCCATTCGTTAGTAATGCCTTCTTCAAATCATTCCTAACGAACCAATCCTCCTTATGGCATCCAAGTCAGCAGTTCCAGCCTCCGAGAATGTTCTCTCCATAGATAAATCCCTTGTCCTCCTTGGGTAGTAACCTAAGCAAACACAAGAGACAGCCCAAGGAGCAACACAAAAAGCCACCCGTAGCACTCCACAAGGGAAGACTACGGGTGGCTACTTGCTCTAGGATCTAGAGCCGATAGAGGTAGACTAGCTAAAAGGGAAACTGGGGGAGGTTAAACTTATGCTCCTTGAGTCGAGCGAGAAGCTCCTTTCCCTGCGGGGTCAGAGACACAAGTACCTGACGGCGATCCTCCTTGCCGAGGCTACGGGTAAGGAGTTCCTTTCTCTCGAGTGCATTGAGCACCTTGGAGGTAAGCGGTGGACGGCATCCTGTTTGTTCGCTGACGAAGGAAGCTGTGACGCAGTCCTCACCGATAGCACAGAGCACCATAGCTCCATTCAGCGTTAGTCCGAAGGCTTCCTCAAGGTCTCCTTCGAGCTGAGCCAATGCCCGAGCGAGATCTCGCATCAGGCAGATTGATTGCACATGTTCCATAGTGCAAAGTTAGATGAAGAGATTGACACGTGAGCGCTCAGCCCGCTCCATGTACGAAGCAACTCCTCCGATCGTGACTTCATCCAAAAGCTCCTCTCGCTGAATACCCAGCACATCCATCGACATCTGACAAGCGATGAACTCTACACCTGCATCTAAGGCCTGCTGACGGAGAGACTCCAAGCTATCGACACCCTTACTACGCATGAGATAGCGCATGAGCTTAGGGCCGATCCCACAGAAATTCATCTTAGAGAGTCCCAAGGAGCGAGAGTCCGAAGGGAGCATCCAGCCAAAGAGACGAGCTAGGAAATCCTTCTTAGTCGAAGGCTTCTGCTCCTTCTTAAGCGCAGCAAGCCCCCAGAAGGTAAAGAAGATGCTGACCTTCGTACCCGTAGCAGCTGCGCCATTAGCGAGGATGAAGGTCGCGAGTGTCTTGTCTAGGTCTTCACTGAAGAGGATAAAGGTCTTGCCTTGGGCTGAGTCTTGCACCTGAGCAGAAGCTATAGCACAAGGGCTAGCCTTCTCGATCTCGACGAGCTGAACGCCCCCTTGCGTACGATGCCCCAAGAAGCGATGCCCCGTAGAGTGACACCAAGCCTCTGCATCACGAGGGAAGCCCGCATCCGTAGCACTGATCTCAAGGACATCGCCTGTCGAGAGCTCTTCCATCGCCTGCTTCAGGCGTAGGATCGGCCCTGGACACTGCAGTCCACAAGCATCGAGCTTAACTCGCTGGCTCGAGGATGAGGGCGCAGTTGATGAAGAGGGCTTCTCCGAAGGAGTCCCATGGAAGCCTTCGGGCTGAGGCAGAGGAGTCGTAGCCGTTAGATAGGTCTTGATCCCTCCGACAAGGTTACGCACCTGCTGATAGCCATGAGCTCGGAGGATATTCGATGCAAGATAGCCTCGTAGCCCGACACCACAGAAGAGCCAGACGGGCTTATCCATCGGGATCTCCCCAAGGCGATCACGCAGGTCATCAAGAGGGATATTCATCGCTCCAGGGAGACTCCCCAAGGAGGCCTCATGGACTGTCCGCACATCGACCAAGGTGACTTCATCATGATTGATCTCACGAAGCTCTCTCCAGTAGAGTGGGATCATCTTCCCGCTGAGGATATTACTGGCCACATAGCCTGAGATAGCTACAGGATCCTTAGCTGACGAGAAGGGCGGTGCATAGGCATGCTCCAAGCGAGTGAGCGCTCCGACCGTCTCCCCTTGCTTAATCGCTAGGGCATACTGGTCGATGCGCGTATCGACACCAGAGTAGCCGACGACTTGCGCTCCATAGAGACGACCATCTGTGGGCGAGAAGGTGATCTTAATGTCCAAGGGCAAGGCTCCAGGGTAATACCCTGCATGCGATGCCGTGTGGATGGTAGCTGAGAGGTAGGGGATCCCCAATTGCTTCAGGCGCTTGGCTGGCAGTCCTGTGGTAGCGACCGTAAGATCAAAGACCTTGGCGATAGCCGTCCCGATGGATCCTTCGTACTTCTGCTGGTTACCTAGGTGCATGTTATCAGCGACCAAGCGTGCCTGACGATTGGCTGGCCCTGCGAGATAGTTTAGCCAAGGCTTACCTGTCAGAGGGTGTGGATACTCGATAGCATCTCCCACGGCATAGATATGCTCATCGGAGGTCTGCAGGTATTCGTTCACGTAGATTCCTCGTGCTTGTCCCAGCTCAAGCCCTGCTTCCTCAGCCAAGCGAGTCTCGGGTCGTACCCCGATAGAGAGGAGGACAAGGTCAGTCTTCAGTGCTATCCCCGACTTCAAGTGTACGATCAGCTCACCTTCATCTTGTGAGAAGGACTCGACCGCTTGCTCCAGATAAAGCTGTACTCCGTGCTCCAAGAGATGCTGATGCACGAAGGAAGCCATAGAGAAGTCGATCGGTGCCATCACCTGATCAGCCATCTCGACGACAGCTACTTCGGCTCCCGCTTCTTTCAGATTCTCGGCCATCTCTAGCCCAATGAATCCAGCACCGACGATCACTGCACGGCGCACTCCTCGCTCTGCGATGAAGGACTTGATGCGATCCGTATCGGAGACATTACGTAGCGTGAAGATCCCCTCTAGCCCAATCCCTGGCAGGGGAGGACGCACAGGAGAAGCCCCTGGAGAGAGGAGGAGTTTGTCATATGGCTCTGTGTACTCTCGTCCATCAGCCGTCTTCACTCGAACGGACTTACCCACTCGGTCGATAGCGATGACCTCACTCTGGGTACGGACATCTACCTGGAAACGCTTCCCAAAGGCTTGGGGAGTCTGGACGAAGAGGCGGTCACGCTCCTCGATGACGCCTCCGATATAGTAGGGCAAACCACAGTTAGCATAGGAGATATGCTCCCCCTTCTCAAAGAGGACGATCTCAGCATCCTCTGTCAATCTTCTCAAGCGAGCAGCTGCGGTAGCTCCGCCTGCTACGCCCCCTACGATGAGGTAGCGTGGTCGTCTATTGTTCATTTGCATTGTCTTGGTGTCTTGCATTCAGTCATATTGGGGTAGATAGTTTCCACCGTAAAATTGCGACAAAGGTAAATAATCCTTGCTATCCCAAAAAGTTTCCATCAAGAAACACTTGCAATAGAAGTCTGAGAGCGGGATAAATGGATCAGGTTTATCTCCAGAAATAGCTTACTCTCCTCCCTTGTATCTACCCTCGCTCTTCTACGCTCATCCTTTCAAGGCACTAAGGTCAGCCCAGCTGAGACGAGACGAGCGACACTAAGGCACAAGCCTTATAGCTACAAAATAGCCACCCCAAGAGCTTTCTTCGGCTCTTGGGGTGGCATACCAGCTACGCATAGAGAAGTAGACAGATTAGTCTACCCTACCCGAGAGATGGATCACTACATACTCGCTCTGCGTACCGATGCGGTACTTCCCTCCCCAGATACCGATACCGCTACTCACGTAGTACTGCGTCTTACCACGGCGATGATAGCCGTGCGAACGCTCATACATCCGATCGACGAGGAGGTTGAGTGGGAAGACCTGCCCCCGATGGGTATGCCCCGAGAGCTGGAAGTCAATGCCTGCGAGCTCAGCCTGCTCGAGGTGGTGAGGCTGGTGATCAAGGACTAGAATCGGCTTCGATCGATCTAGCCCTGCGGTGAGCTGCTGGAGCGACTTGCGCCCCGTATTCGTCTCATCATCTCGCCCGATGAGATAGATCGCATCCCCGAAGGTCGCCACCGAGTCACACAGGAGCTGGATCTTCGTCTGGCTAAGGAACTGTCTACGATGGGCTTCTCCGCCGAAGTACTCGTGATTGCCAAGGCTCGCATAGATGGGCGCTTCGATACGATTGAGCACTTCAGCCAATCTATCCTCTACTACGGGACGTACATCACCATCGACGATATCACCAGCGATCAAGACGAGGTCAGGCTTCTCCGCATTGATACGCTCCACCCAGCCCTCTAGCTCATCTCGCCCGATCGTGTAGCCTAGATGTAGGTCACTGATCCCGATGATCTTGAGGGGCTTCTCCAAGGGCTTCTCCACCTGAATATCTAGGGGAACACGCACCTTCTGATGATAGGTATAGCTCCCCCACGAAAAGATCACTATGAGCACACCGAGTACTCCGCCAGCCAGAGGCCAGCTCGGCTGAAGCCATGGACGAAGCAGAGGAATGAGACGCAGGAGATCTATCGCCAGGAAGATCATCACCAGATAGAGCAGGTACACCATCCAGCTCATTTCTAGGGGATAAAAGATACGTGTGACTGCTACGGGGATCTGCGTGCGCAAGATAAAGCTGAGCATCACCACTATGAAGATCAGCCCCCAGCCAAGACCAATGATCCAGCGCCAGAGAGGGGGAAGAGGAGCCAAGGTAGCTAGGCGCCACCCCGAGTAGCCTACCCCTGTGAGCATCAGGAGCAAGGCGGGAATAATTATATTCATCAATTCTACGATTTAGCGTTAGCAAAGATACGGCTTAGCTAGGCAAAAGGCATGCCAACGAACTCCCTCTCCTCCTTAGGGGCATCAGTGTTACCTCAAAAGGGGCATCAGTAGTGCCTCTCCAGAGGCAACAGTAGTGCCACCCGAGGGGCATCAGTAGTACCTACTAGTTGAATTTTCTCATGGGGCCTCCAGGGCTCTCTAAGACAGAGGATAGATCTACCTTGGCATAGGGAAAGTGGGAGGCTCTTCCCCTCCCTAACTTCTCCCTATTCTCCTCACCCCACATCACCGGAATAATGGCTAACTTTACACTTAGCTAACGAGTAGCTCTTGACTACTTCCCCCATACGACTTCATATGGTATCTATCCTCATACGTACCCTTCAGCGCATCCTCCCTCAGCCCCTTTGGCTAGCTCTTCGTCAGCGTCCGATCATCCAAGATCATCAGCGTGTCGCTGACTACTGGGCACCCATCATCGCCCAGTGGGAGCAAGGTAAACTCCCCCACTACACACTCCAGCCAAAGCAAGATCTCCCCCAGGGGAAGGTCATCTGGCAGTACTGGGGGCAGGGAGCCGATGCACCTGACCTACCAGAAGTCGTACGTATCGGATTCGCCTCGGTAGATCACTTTGCGGGGGACTATCAGGTCATTCGTTTGAGCGATGCTACCGTCAGAGACTACATCGATCTGCCTGAGTTCGTCTGGGAAAAGATGCGCACGAATAAGGCCTTTAATCGTACGTTCTTCTCCGATCTCCTTCGTGTCGCCCTCCTGGCGACCTACGGCGGGGTATGGCTGGATGCCACGATCCTGCTCTCTGCTCCCCTTCCCGAGGCATACACGAAGGCGGACTTCTTTGCCTTCCAGCGTGACGCCCACGAGAAAGACCAGCTCCTCTGGCGTAGCACCTACTACGAGTACTACGGCTTCAAGCCAAGCTACAAGGTGCGTCTCCTCAATAGCATCCTCTTCGCTAAGGCAAATACTCCGATCATCAATGCTATGCTGGATCTCCTCCTGGACTATTGGAAGAGAGAGACGGACATCATCCACTACTTCTTCTTCCAGATCCTCTTCCATGAGCTCGTGCAGGTCGGCCCCCTCTGTGAGCACAACTATCCCGTGGTTAGCGACATCCTCCCACACCTGATCCAGAAGAAGATCGCTCTACCTGACTACCAGCGCTACAGCTGGACGGAAGCACTACGAGTGAATACCATCCACAAGCTCTCCTACTTCAATGAGCCTTCACTCGAGAAGCTCCGTGAAGTACTAGCGAAGGAGCTCCCCGAGCTACGCCTCCCCGAGCGAAGCACGACTGCTCGAAATCCCAAATAGCGTCATCCATTTCGCTATTTCGCTTGTTCTCTATAGACCATTAGAGGGGAGCGAGTGATCGCCTCCACCGTGCTCACTCGCTCCCCTGCTTATTCTACCCAATATATTCGACTATTCTAATCAGTATAGTATGCCCTATGGTTAAGCAATCCTTTCCCCTCCTAGGACTTCACTGTGCCAGCTGTGCTGCCCACTCTACCAAAGCTCTCCAAGAGGTCTCGGGAGTCCAATCTGCATCGGTTAATCTCGCTACAGCTACCGCCTTCGTGGTCTTCGATGAGACGAAGACCTCCCTCGAAGCTCTCCGCGATGCGATCACCGCTGTAGGCTATGAGCTACGTATCGATGAACCTAACCCCGAGGAGCTGGAGCGCCTGCGTATGGGGCAGGAGCTTGCCCTACGTAGGCGTGCCCTCTTAGCCGTCCTCCTCTCCCTCTTCGTCATGGGGCTGATGATGCTCGGGGGAGCGATGACCCTACCCAAGGCTCTGCTCTCGGCGCTCGCTGCAGGGATCACACTTGCAGTAGCAGGGAGAGACTTCTTTGTGCGGGGCTGGCGCCAGCTACAGACAAGGGCTGCCGGCATGGATCTTCTCGTGATGCTCAGCACGGGGACGGCCTATACCTTCAGCCTCATCCAGCTCGGTCGCTATCTACTAGGTACACAGGATCCTCACCTGCTTCATCACCTTTACTTCGAGGCGGCCTCGATGACCATCGCCTTTGTCCTCCTAGGCAAGGTGCTCGAGGCTCGAGCCGAGCGACGTACCTCCACAGCGCTACGTGCCCTACTCGGGAGCCAACCGAAGACTGTACAGCAGCTACTCCCCTCGGGAGAGGTCGTCACCCTGCCTATCGCTGACGTTGAGCCAGGGATGCTCCTCAGAGCCCTCCCTCACGAACTCTTCGCTGTAGACGGCGAAGTCATCGAAGGACAATCCTATGCCGATGAACAGCTGATCTCGGGCGAACCCTTCCCCGTCACCAAGGCTTCAGGAGATAAGGTCTACGCAGGTACGCTCAATGGCTCTGGGAGTCTCGTCTATCGGGCAGACGAGGTCGGACGGGCTACGGTACTAAGCCGCATCATACAACTCGTGCAGGAAGCCCAGGCCTCACGTGCCCCGATTCAGCAGGTCGTGGATAAGGCGGCACGCATCTTCGTCCCCGTGGTCGTCGCCCTAGCCTTCCTGACCTTCCTCCTCTGGGGCTTCCTAGCGTCAGATGGTGGCTGGAGCCAAGGACTCATCTCGGGACTTACCATGCTGATCATCGCCTGTCCCTGCGCCCTGGGTCTAGCGACACCTACGGCGATCATGGTGGGTATCGGGAAGGGAGCCCAACAGGGACTCCTCATACGCAATGCGGAGAGCCTAGAGGCTGCCCGACAGATCGACACCTTAGTCCTCGACAAGACGGGGACGATCACCGAGGGAAAGCCCCAAGTAGCTTCGATCCGCTGGTTCCGCACAGAAGCGAAGCACTATACCCCGATCCTCACTGCCCTCGAGGAGCGGTCATCTCACCCGCTAGCTAGTGCTATCGTCAGCTATCTAGGCGTAGCAGGCTCTTCCGAGATCGAGATCTCCTCCCTCCACGAAGTCGCTGGGCAAGGTCTAGAAGCAGAAGTCGCTGGACACCACTACCGCATCGGGAGAGCCACCTTCATCAGTGAGCTTACTCCGCTGACCGATGAAGTGCAGGCAGGTCTGGAGGAAGGAGCTAGGCTCGGTGCCACGGCTTCGCTCTTCGCTTCGGAGGAAGGCGTGCTTGCCCTCATCCTCATCACAGATAGCCTACGTCCGTCCTCCAAGGAAGCGATCGCCGAGCTTCAGCACAAGGGCATCGAGGTCATCATGCTCACCGGAGACGGCCCCGCCTCGGCCAAGGCCATCGCTCAGGCCGTAGGCATTCCCCGTGTCATCGACAGCGTCCTCCCGGAAGGCAAGGTCGAAGTTATCCGCAGTCTGCAGGCAGAGGGCAAGCATGTCGCTATGGTCGGCGACGGGATCAATGACGCAGCAGCCCTAGCCCAGGCACAGCTCTCCATCGCTATGGGTGGAGGTAGTGACCTAGCCATGGAGACAGCGATGGTCACCCTCCGCAGTGGGGGCATCGAGGGGATTAGTCGACTCTTTGCCCTCTCTCGGCGTACCCTGCGCACGATCCACGAGAACCTCTTCTGGGCGTCGATCTACAACCTCATCGCCCTCCCCATCGCTGGAGGGATCCTCTACCCCTTCACCGGCTATCTACTTGATCCTATGCTCGCAGGAGCGCTGATGATGCTCAGCAGTCTGAGTGTCGTCGGGAATAGCCTCTGGAGTGCTCACAAGGACTAGCTCCTCACACTCCCGACAGAGGAAGTCTTCTAGACACGAACAGCCAGCCTTCGTCTGAAGGCTGGCTGTTTTTGCTTAGGGGACTCTCCCCGTGTCAATCAAACTCAAGACTGATCGACACTCAAGGAAGTAGAAAACTGGAGCTAAAAAGAGGGATCACTATTTCCAACTAGTAGGCACTACTGTTGCCCCTCAGGTGGCACTACTGTTGCCTCTGGAGAGGCACTACTGATGCCCCTTGGGTGTTACTATCGCTACCCCCTCGAAAAGGCAAGGAAGATTTTCCCACTCAAGGTACCTATCACGACACCTCTTCTACGAAGGGTAACCACTGCTGTACCCACATGCCAGGGCGAGGCTCCTCCACGGGGTGCGATAGAGAGAGACCAAGCAGACGAATCGGATGCCCTCGGTAGTCTAGTTCGTCAAGGAGCTTTCGTCCATAGGCTACAAATTCCTCGATCTCGGTGATGGCCTCTCGCTGGGAGAGTGACCGGGAGGCGATGCTAAAGTCGGCAAACTTAACCTTCAGCGTCAGGGTACGTCCTTGGAATGGACGTCGCTTCAGTCTCTCTGCTAGCTCTTGTGCCACAAGAGCTAGATGCTGGTAGAGCTCCAGTGGCTCATCGGTATCTTCGTCAAAGGTGCGCTCACAGCCTAAACTCTTACGCACCCATTCCGTCACCACAGGGCGCTCATCAATTCCTCGAGCAAAGTCATAAAAGACACCTCCCGACTTCCCAAAGCGACGAAGTAGCTCCTCTCGACTCCGTGCCCTTAGCTCCGCCCCCGTACGAATACCGAGCTCGTGCATGCGCTTCTGCGTAGCCCGCCCTACGCCCCAGAAGGCTTCCACAGGAAGCTCTGCGATGAAGTCCAGGGCTTGGTCGGGGTGGATCGTGCAGAGGCCATCGGGCTTACGTACATCCGAGGCCACCTTAGCGAGGAACTTATTATAAGACACTCCCGCCGAAGCCGTGAGCCCGAGTTCGGAGCGGATACGCTGACGGATCTCCTTGGCGATCTCTACGGCAAGAGGCTCCCCGATCTTATTCTCCGTAACATCGAGGAAGGCTTCATCCAGCGAAATCGGCTCGATCTTGTCCGTATAGTCACGGAAGATAGCGTGAATGGAGCGAGAGACCTCCTTATAGCGCTCGAAGTGCGGGGTCACAAACGTGATATGAGGACAGCGCCTGCGAGCCTCTCTCCCCGTCATCGCCGAGCGTACGCCGAAGCTCCTAGCCTCATAGCTCGCAGCACAGACCACTCCTCGATGCTCCGCTCCTCCAACGGCAATAGGCTTCCCTCGCAGCTCCGGATGATCGTGCTGCTCCACCGACGCATAGAAGGCATCCATATCGATGTGTATGATCTTGCGCATGAAGGAGGAAGACCTAAATAGACGGGGCTAAGACAGTCATCGAGCGCTACTCGGGACGCTGGGGAAAGGGACGGGTATATAGCCAAGCCCACCAAAGGAAGACAAGCTGAAAGGGGAGGCGGATCAAGGCTATCGTCGCACGAGGATCACCTAGCTCAGCTAGATGTGTATAAGAGTAGATATTGGCCGGATAGACAGCGATCAGAAGTAGGATAATCCCCCAAGCCGACCAAACACGAAGCTGACTCTTGGGTCTGATCACTAGCCCTAGCCCAAGGAGGATCTCCGCGACACCACTTAGCGCGACCAAGGCTTCGTGAGCAGGCAGATAGTCTGGCATTATGCGGAGGTAGAAGTCCTCATTGACAAAGTGATTGACTCCCGCTAGAATATAGGAGATACCACAGAGATAATAGAAGAAGAAATAAAGGCGGTACTTAAACATACGTATAAATCTGATGAGAGAAAAGAATAGCCCCACAGAGGACGAAGCTCTGCGGGGCTATGCTATAAGACGTGGTGAGTTTATTCAGCCTTGAGGGTAACGCGCTTGAAGGCAGTCACCGTGAGGCTCTTGCTCTGTGCCTGGAGGTACTGAGCGATCGTCACCTTGTTGTCCTTGACGAAGAGCTGATCGAGGAGGGTATTTTCCTTGTAGTACTTC
>CAJPPK010000007.1 GCA_905372565.1 uncultured Porphyromonas sp.
TCAGCCTCGTCTGTGGCTCCTTCGAGGAGGAAGCACTGGAGGGAGGAGAGAAGCGTACGGTTCTTCGCCTACCTGCAGCCCTAGCGCCTGTGAAGCTCGCCATCCTGCCCCTCGTACGTAAGGATGGGCTAGATGACAAGGCGAAGGCGATCTATGATGAGCTGAAGTTCGACTTCAACTGCCAGCTGGATGAGAAGGACTCCATCGGTAAGCGCTACCGCCGTCAGGATGCTATCGGCACCCCCTTCTGCGTCACGATCGACCATCAGACCATGGAGGACGACACCGTGACCCTACGCCACCGTGACAGCATGCAGCAGGAGCGTATCGCTATCCGTGACCTTGCTCAAGTGCTCTCCGAGGCTACCTCGCTCAAGAGTCTTCTTCGCAAGATCTAATCCCCTATTATCCTATGATCCGTAGCAAGCTTTTCACCACCGCCTTCCTAGTAGCTAGTGCCCTCCTCAGTGCTAGCTGCAGCAAGACGATAGACGTCGCCGAGGAGCGACGCAGTACGAACGAAGCCGGGTTCCGTGCCTTCGCAGATAGCACCGGCTTTGAGCGTGTGACTATCCCAGGTATCACGGGTACCTCTTTCGTATATATGAAGGTGACTAAGGCTGGTGATCCGAATGTGCCCGTAGACTATACCGATAACGTTCACCTCTTCCGAGACACGTATCTGACGAGCGACTGGCGTAAGGAGCACTGGAATGCTCGCCGTATCCATCAGACGCTGGGAACGAATGCCGTGACCCCCGAGGCCGTCGGGAGCCTGAAGATCGGACTACAGATCGCTGTGCAGAACCTCCACGAGGGTGCCGAAGCGACCGTAGTCATCCCTTGGTACCTCAATAACCTCAATACGACCACGGAGCGCACAGAGGCCTATACCTCGCTCTACGTACGCCTTCACCTAGCTAAGGTCATCAAGCCTGCTACCAACTAGTTTATCTCTCTTCACTGAATGCATATTCTCCTAAGTAACGACGATGGCTTCCGTGCTGCGGGCATCCAAGAGCTGGCTCAGTCTATGCTCGCCTTTGGTCAGGTAACCATCGTCGCTCCTGACGGCCCACGCTCGGGCTTCTCGGGCGCCATCACGACCACCACTCCCCTACGCCTTAAGCACAGGCAGACTGAGGGCAACCTACGCATCTATAGTTGCGAGGGTACGCCCGTGGACTGCGTTAAGCTAGCACTTAATACGCTCTTCCTTGACGAGCGTCCTGACCTGATCATCTCGGGGATCAATCATGGGAGCAACGAAGGGATCTGCGTCGGTTACTCAGGTACTATCGGAGCTGCACGTGAGGGATGTATCTACGGTATTCCCTCGCTGGCAGTCTCTCTGGATGACACCGCTTGGCATCCGGACTTTCAATCAAGTATCGCCTATACCCAGCAGGTCGTCCAGCTACTGAAGGACGGTCTGACACTCCCTGCCAAGACCCTCCTCTCGCTAAACATCCCCAAGGGTGAAGTCCAGGGTCTCAAGGTATGTCCCATGACTGTAGGGCGCTTCGTCGAGGAGTTCGTCCACTCTCAGGACGGCAAGGGACGTGCTATCCACTGGCTCGGAGGCTATCAAGTACCCTTCGAAGACGAAAGCGAAGGGGACTGGCACGAGCTACGTGCTGGCTGGGCAACGCTGACGCCCCTCCAGCTCGACTGTACCAACCACGGCTGGATCGAGCAACTCTCCGCTCAGGTCGAAGCCTCTCGCTAAGTATGCGCTACTTCCTCATCGTAGGCGAAGCCTCGGGAGACCTGCATGCCTCAGCGCTGATCACAGCACTGAAGGCACAGGATCCCGAGGCTTCGTTTGCCTTTATGGGCGGGGATAAGATGGCCGAAGCAGCTGGCGTAGCACCGCTCGTACACTACCGTGAGGTAGCTATGATGGGCATCCTACGTGTCCTCAAGAACCTCAAGAAGCTACGTCGTATCGGCCAGCAGGTACAAGAGGCGATGCGAGCCTTTGCTCCCGATGTCGTCATCCCTGTAGACTTTGCCGACTTCAACCTACGCTTCATCCTCCCCTTCGCTAAGGAAACCCTCGGTATCCCCGTCATCTACTACATCCTGCCTAAGCTCTGGGCTTGGCGAGGTGGACGTATCAAACAGCTACGACGCTACACAGATCTAGGACTGAGTATCCTTCCCTTCGAAGTAGACTTCTTCCAGCAGCAGGGACTCCCGATCTCCTACATCGGCAATCCCTGCGTAGACGCTCAGCTACGCTATGCTAGCGAGCATCCCGAAGAGGTGAAAAGAGAGCATATGCTACTCCTCGTCCCAGGTAGTCGCCAAGGAGAACTTCAGGCTAACCTACCCCGTATGCTCTCAGTCACGGCTCCCTATGGAGAGGAAGGCTGGAGGATCGTCCTAGCAGGTGCCCCCGGACTAGAGCCCAAGGACTACACTCGCTATCTACAGGCTTATCCTCGGGTGGAGCTAACCTTTGGCGATACCTATGGCCTGATGCGCCGTGCACACGTGGCACTGGTGACATCGGGGACAGCGACACTAGAGACTGGGCTGTGGAAGACCCCGATGATCGTCTGCTATCGTATGGGTGGGTGGAGACTTGCCCGCTGGGTCTTCGAACGCTTCTTCCGTGTCCGCTTCTTCTCGCTAGTCAATCTCATCCTCGATCGGCCTGCCGTCCCCGAGCTCCTCGCCGATCGTATGGAGGGTGAAGAGCTACCTCATACACTAGCCGAGCTTATCGACGAGGATTCCTCTGCCCGATCCCGTCAGCTCAAAGACCTAACTCACCTTAGCCAGCGTATGGGGACGTCGCTCAGCACCCCCAAGGCCGCCGAGGCGATCCTAGACTTCCTCGCCAAGGCTTAGCTACCTTGACGACAAGCGCCCGCAAGCGCTCAGCGCCCGTACCCTAGAGATCAGATCCTAGAGGTGCGGGTGCTGGTGTATTTATCCTTAGGGTTTGAAGTACGACATTCTTTCCTTTTGAAGACGTAAGAAATAGCGTCGAGTCATACGAACCATCTCCGGTATGGATACGACGAAGATGAAAAAGAGAATAAAGCTCTCTAATCGCTCCATGAACGTCTTACCTAACTTCTCAGCAAAGAAGAGCACCCAGATCACAAAGCTATAGGACAGGGTGAGGATATAGCGTAGTAGCATAGTCAGACTAAAGTTCTTCGGCGAATACCAACCGTAGTGTCACCTGTCTCATCATAAAGCTATACATTTTCTTCTACCTAGCTATATACCCGTGTATAGCTACCTAAATATTGGGGGATAGCTAGGGGATAAGGATGGGATAAGTAAGAAGGCGAGAAAGGACGACTAGCAAGGCTTCCAAAGCGGTCTATCGACCCGTTGATAAGTGTCCACCTTATCCCTCGCTCATCCCCATGGGCTGATCGAGTTAAGACTAGGGATTTATCCCCCGAGACCTAAGTCCTCTCCCCTGAGAGCCTATCAAAGTCCTATAAACAAAGGAGAAAAGGCCGTGGATCGTCTGTGGGCAAGCCTAGGAAGACCTAGGGTATAAGCCTGTGGAGTGACCATTCCCTTCCCGAAGGTAGCCGAATCGCTTACCCACAAATCCCCAACCCATAATAACAATAGGAGAAAGAGAGAAAGAATATATTCTTCTCTACTTAAATCTACATAATATAAGGCTTGGGGATAAGTTGGCTCGGGAAGCGAAGCACATCTTCTGGGCTCTGCTTAGAGGGGCGGAAGCTGAACCCAAGGTACACCTTAGATGGAGGAAAGGTAGAGCTTCGTGTGATCCAAGCTCTACCTTTTCTGACGATAAGCTATAGCTTGGCTCTGGAAAATAGGGAGCACTGCACTTCGCTCTCCCTAGAAGGGGGGAGGTAAGGCCTATTTTTACCTAGGTATAGGTATTGGTTTAGGTTGATAAAAGCTAGACCTTTGTCTCTTGAATCAGACCACTAATCGCTCCCTTCGGGGAGCCTCCGTGTAGAAGCCACCCCGTATCAACACCTTGACTGATCAGAGTACGCTTCCTTCCAGAGCTTTCTTTCCTCTAGTGGCCAGCTATCGACGTGCTACCACTCGCTATGTATAGCCCTCGGTGCACCTTAACATCTTTAACCCACAGGTATGACTTACCTATCTACACCTCTACCCTATCGTCCAGAGCGACGATGCTGGTGCCTCGGTAGTCTCCTACTTGCCTCTGTGCTACTCTTAGCTCCAGCACCACTACGTGCGGAGGTTGAGACCCCACAGCATGAGGCTAGTCAGGACGATGCCCGACGTGCTACGATCGTCCTACTGAATGCGCAAACCAAAGAGCCTATCATCGGCGCTGTCGTCCGCTGTGATGGTGCCACCAGCCCCGTAGTCACCGACCAGCAGGGGCGTGCCGTCCTTCGTCTGAAGACACCCTTGACGACCCTTCACCTAGATATTACCTACGTCGGCTACAAGCGTCTCAAGCGCTCGGTAGCTATGCCTACGAGCCGTACCCTCACCCTAAGCATGCAAGAGGATGTGAAGGAGTTCGAGAAGGTCACGGTCTCCGGTCAGCGACATCATACCAATAAGCTCCAGCAGGCCTCTAAAATCGGGGTCGAAGTCCTAGAGAAGGGCGGAGCAACCTCACTGGCTAAGATGCTAGAGTCGATCCCTGGCGTCAGTAGCATTAGCTCGGGTAGCACCGTAGCTAAGCCTGTGATCCAGGGAATGCATAGCAGCCGTATCCTCTTGATGAACAATGGCGTCCGCCTAGAGAGCCAGAGCTGGGGGGCAGACCATGCCCCTGAGCTGGACTACACAGGCTCGAGCATGGTCGAAGTCGTTAAGGGTGCCGAGTGTGTGCGTTACGGCTTCGGTGCTATGGGTGGCGTTGTGCTCATGAATGATGCTCCCCTACCCTACGGAGCGGATAAGGTTCACTTCCGAGGAAAGGCGAATGTCGGCTATGACACCAACGCTCGTGGAATCAGTGGCTCCTCTACACTGGAGGCAGGCTATAAGCAGTGGGGACTTCGTGTACATGGGATGTACACCCGAGGTGGAGACTACCGCACGGCCGAGTATATCCTCAACAATACAGGCTATAATACGATCAGCTTCTCAGGTCAAGCTGGCTACCGTGGACGTAAGGTCACGGCTACCCTCTTCTCCAGCCTCTACTACCAGCGCAGTGGTATCTACTATGCTAGTAAGGTATCGGATATTGATCAGCTGACTAAGCGCTTCGAGTACGGACGACCTGACCCAGCGACCTTCTACCCCTTTAGCTATACGATCAAGCCTCCCTTCCAGCAGTCCCAGCACTTTACCATCAAGGGGGAAGTGAAGTGGCAGATCAATCCCGATCATCGCCTGGAGCTCATGGGATCCTTCCAGGAAAACCTGCGTCAGGAGTTCGAAAACCGCAAGAAGACCCAGTGGAGCTGGATCCCGATGCAGGACTTGATCCTCAAGACCTTCAAGCTCGACCTCGGCTGGCATGCACGCTGGCATAAGTGGGGGATGACCACCGACCTCGGAGCCTCTAATACCTACCAGACGAACTATAACTATCCAGGGACGAAGCAGCCTGCCTTCGTGCCGAATTTCGCTGCCCTATCCATGGGGGGCTACTTCCTTCATAAGGCAGAGCTAGGTCGTCTTCAGCTCGCCCTTGGGGCTCGCTACGACTTCCGAGTAATGAGTGTCAATGGCTACACGAGCCTAAGTAACTACACCTACTATGATGACTTTAAGCTCTACAGTAACTTCACGAGTAGCTTGGCAGGGCATTATACGATCAATCAGAACTGGGATGTGCGAGCCAATATAGGTTGGTCGTGGCGTCCACCCGATATTAATGAGCTCTACGCTATAGGTCTGCAGGATGGCTCCTATTGGGTCGTAGGGAATAAGAATCTAGAGAGCGAGCGTGGCTACAAGTCCGTCCTCGGTGGTAGGTACCGCAATGAGTGGCTCTCGATCGAGCCTAGCCTCTTCTACCAGCGGATCAATAGCTATATCTATGACCATATCGGGGAGGGGAAGGATCGCTTCCACAATCACCCCAGTGGAAAGTATCCGAAGTTTATCTATGACCAGGATGATGTGAAGCTCTATGGAGGGGATATCGAGGCTACGGTACGCCCTGTAGAGGGCTTGACCTTCGTTGGGAAGGGGGAATGGATGTTCGCTCGTAACATTACACGAGGTGACTGGCTTCCCTTTATGCCCTCCGACCGATACGGCCTCTCGGGTACCTACGACTATAGCTTCGGAGAGAATAAGAAGTACCATGCTTCGGTCTCCCTGTCGGGCATCTACGTCACGAAGCAGACACGCTTCGATCCAGATAAGGATCTCGTCTCAGACTCTCCGAGTGCCTACTTCCTGCTAAATAGCACGGCCGAGCTGGGCATTCGTCTACCTCAGCGCCGAGAAGTGCGCTTCATGATCGTCGGAGACAATATCCTGAATAATCTCTACAAGGAGTACACTGACCGCTTCCGCTACTATGCTCACGAGCGTGGGGCTAACTTCTCCCTTCGCACACTCATCAAGTTTTAGACACGACTATGCAAGTAAGATACTTTAAGCACCTCCTCCCCGCCTCCGTCCTTGCACTTACCCTGATGGGATGCTCAGCCGATCGGGTGGATAGCTTCTTCCAGCGCTTTATCCAAGCTCCTGCTTCGTCTATCGAACGTGATGTCAAGGGGCATGAGCAGATCTACTCCGTCCACGCCATACTCCGTGTCGGCGTCAAGGGAGGGATGATCGGTGTCGGACCAAGTGCCTCTGAGCAGATCCAGGTATATAATACCTATCATGTCGTCGGAGATGAGTTAGGGATCCCATTGCTTCAGGAGATCGACATCGCCAAGGATGATGACGGACAGATGACCGTGACCAGTACCCGAGATCACTTTGACGTCATCGCTTCGGAGGATCTGTATTATGGCTTGGAGCTGAAGTACTATGACCAGAATGGGCTACTGATTAACCACCAGTTCTCTGGATATCCGTTCAAGCGTTCGCCTGAGGGCTATAACGTGCCCGATGAGGAGAATGCGACCTTGCTCGTACATCAGCACTTCTTTGGCATAGGGAATACCTCCCTCAATCAGGTCGTCAAGACCTCTTCGGGGGAGACAAAGTCGCAGCGAGGTGTTCAGCTGGCCTATCCACGTACGCTGGATGATCAGCCTACCTATTATGACCGCTATACCTTCCGTGAGGTCGGGGGCAAGCCTGAGCCAGCATCGAAGTACTCTACGTCAAATATCTTTGCTCAGGAAGGCTTCCAGCTCGGGGCTAATCAGGTACCCTATGACCAAGAACTAGCTTGGCGCTCGATCGAAGTGTCTGGTAAACCTGAAGCCTTACAGCCGTATGTGAAGGGAGGGAAGACCTACTCGCTCTTCAAGACCATCGAGTTTAAGATGCTTGGAGATAGGACGCCCGAGCTCTTCACCTATACCTATCGCGATACAGACCCCGTCGAAGAAGAGCTAGGGAAGACCTTCCTCGATGCTTACAACGATGACTTCATCGACCCCGATACCGATGCGCCACGCCAGCGCTATGGCGAGACCGTACCCCTGCTACGCCAAAACCGAAGCCTAGAGGCTGGTTCGCCACTCGACCGCTTAGGTTTCAAGGGCGTTTTGCAGTTCCACAAGGCTAATGTGGCCTTCCAAATGCAGGTACGCATCTGTCATATCCTCAACAAGGTCGCCCTGCGTGTCGGGGAAACCGAGCGCCCAGCGAAGTATGGTAATCCCGCTGGGGTCAATCAGGGCTTCCTCTGGGACTTCAATCAGCTACAGCCAGGCTGGGATAGCTTCGACATCGATTATCCTCTGCCTATCCGTGTCATCGCTGACGTCCGAGATGGCGAAGAGAAATGCTATGAGTCGGTGCGTCGCTTCTACCCAGCTGTCAATCGAGGACAGCTATGGCAGCTCCTCTCAAACCCTACGAGCTATCTCCAGCGTTATCGGGGGAATGTCGTCCTGATGTAAGCCTTACTTTCCTTAAGGATAAATACAATGATGAATAGACTATTTAAGCAAGCCTTAGCGCTCACGACCTTGGCCTTCTGTTGCTCGGCCTGTGATAGCTTTGTCTTTGGCAATGTCCACGTAGACTACGATGATAATCCCCTAACGAATAAACCTATTCCCCACTCGGGAGCTGACCGCTATGTAGATAGCCTGGCCAAGGTGCGGGTCACCGAGGAGGTTGCTAATCCTGACCCTGATGGTGCCTTCGCTGGCTGGGCGACCTGCCTGGCGATGTTCAAGGAGGGACACTCTCACGGGGGGGAGGGGATGATGCATGGGAACTATGTCTACCCGAATGCTCCCTGGAAGCAAGAGGAGTTTGCCATCATCCATAATACCACTGGACAATGGCCTCGTGTCGAGGTACAGCGTCAGAGTACAGTCACCTACCTCGAGCAGGCAGATGGCAAGCAAGGACCAGACTACATCCGTATCATCGGCGGTCGTCTCAAGCGCTGGGGGCTTGTCCTCTACTTCTTTGATAAGGAGGGGAAGCTCATGAATGACCAAATCTATGGCAGGTCTGATGAGTACCAGATCTTCTTCACGGTAAGCGAGGTCAATGACAAGGGACAGCCCTATGATGTCATGGACGTACGTGGTACGTGGCATCCGAAGAAGAATCGCTTTGGTGAATGGGCTCCTGGAGGGACGATTGACCCGAAGATGATCCCCTCGCCTACCTTCTTAGGCAAGACGACCTGGAAGGAACGTGCGGCACTGTCTCCGAAGATTTTCGAGTACACCTACCGAGATACTTGGGAGCATAATGCTATGGGAGATGGTGCACGTGAGCTCTTCAATCAGCGTCTCCTCCCTCCCTTGGACAAGCGAGATGCTGACTACGCTGTCGGTCCCTATGACCAAGACCGTGTAGGTCTGAAGGGGCACTTCAACTTCGATATCGAGGCTGATGAGAGCGATGAGGCTCACTCGATGTGGCCTCTAGAGATCACTCGCCGTGTCGATCCTGCTACGGGTAAAGGAGGGCCGTACACGCGTCCCACCTATCTCCTACCTAAGTTCTACCTCTCCGTGCGGATCATGAGATGTCCTAAGGGGAAGAAGGCGCTGATACCTCGTGATGAGTATCTCAGTCGTCACTCCACCTACCAGTTCCTCAGTAAGTTTATCTGTGCTGAAGCCTATAATCCTGACGAAGCCAAGGAGTATGGAGCTGACTCCCAGTGGAAGGAGATCATCCGCTTCAACATTCCGATCAAGGTCTTCACTAGTAGCTTTGACACCGACCCTACGACGATCGACCCCAATGATCCCCTCTATTACTTCCTAGGTAAGGAAATAGGTCTCTCTTCGCTCGATGCCCTAGAGGCTTCGCAGAATGTGCAGACCCATGGTATCGGTGGTGGCAGTGGTCTTGGCAACTGGTTCCTCTAATTTCTGATCCATCTTTAGCAATGAATAGTATCAAACATCTAGCTTATCTCTTCGCTCTGGTCACGCTGGTGACCGGAGTGGGCTGTACACGTAATGGTATGCCGAAGAAGCAGTCCAACGCCCGATCCCGTGTCGAGCACCTCCTGATCAAGGAGGTCTTCTATGTCGGTCACTATTCCGAGCGTGATACACGTGCGTGGGGCTTCAAGAGTGCTCCCCAGCTCTATGATGATGATCAGTACTTCACGATTTATAATCCTACGGATGAAGTGAAGTACCTCGATGGACTCGCTATTGTTTCCTCAGCCCTTGATCCCTCGGAGATTGTGGAGTTTGCCCCTAAGGACAACTTCGTCAATCGCTATTACGGGGCAGCCTCGATGATGTGCTTCCCTGGTAAGGGGCAGGACTATCCTATACGTCCGAAGCAGGAGATCGTCGTAGCCAAGTACGCCATCGACCACCAAGCTGCTTACCTCAAGAACTTGGAGGAGAATAACGATGGTGAGCCGGTCAATATCAAGGAGTACAAGGGTATGGAAGCCTTCCTTGACCTACGTAAGGCCGACTTTGAGTGGACGAATAGAGACTATCTCTCGGATACCTACAAGAAGTACAATAATCCCGAGGTACCTGATATGGAAGCCATCCTAGTAGGCACGGGAAAGAATGGTCAGTCCAATCCGTCCTTTACCTTCAACTACATCTCTGCCCGAGGGGGACTTGCTCTTATCAAGCTCCCCTGGACGAAGGAAGACTTCGCACAGAACTACCAGGATAAGAAGGGACATCATGGCTATTACCACTATATCTCGATCACGAGTAGCAACTTTGCGGATTTCTATGCGATCGAGATCCCCTTCTCTCATGTCATCGACTGTGTGACCATTTGTCCTAAGAGAGAGTACAAGCAGCGGACGACTAAGCTTGACAGAGGTTATACGGCTGTGACTGAGCTAGCCACTAGCTCCATGCCTAAGACCGAGTATGCGAAGTTCTCGGGCAATGCGCTGGTGCGTCGCTGGGATGGACGGAAGTTCGTCGATGATGATAACAGCACGGCAGACTTCGAGGTAAAGGTCGCGAGCCTCTCTCGTAAGGATGAGAAGGGGAACGTCATTAAGTAAGCTCATTCATTCACTTAAATAGTTGCCTATCAATCTATGAAACATCTTGCATGCTTCACGCCCCTCCTCGGGGCGCTACTTCTGCTGGCTAGTTGCTCCCGCAATGGTGAGCCAGCAGGACGCACCGATGCGCGTACGGAGCTTGATCACCTGATCCTTCAGGAGGTCTTCTACGTTGGTCACACTTGGCACCGTGATGTCAGCGGTGGGGCGGGTGTTAATGGCGCTCAGCTCTACGATGAGGATCAGTATCTGACGATCTACAATCCTACGAGCGAGGTGAAGTACCTGGATGGTCTAGCGCTCTGCTCTAGCGCACTAGATCCCTCGCAGGTAGTGAAGATCCAGCCTAAGGATGAGTTCGTCGGTCGCTACTATGGTGCTGGTACGATGGCTTGCTTCCCTGGTAAGGGGCAAGACTATCCCATCCGTCCGAAGCAGACGATCGTCGTGGCGAAGTACGCCATCGACCACCAAGCCAAGTTCCTCGAAGAGCTGAAGAAGGGAGAGGAAGACGAAGGCAATGTTTTCCACCCCGAGCAGTACAAGGGAGTGGATCGCTTCCTGGACCTTCGGAAGGCTGACTTTGAATGGACAAATAGGGAATATCTCTATGGCAGCGAGCAGCGCAAGAATGATCCGAAGATCCCTGACTTGATCCCGATGGTCATCGAGAAGGACGAGGATGGCGATAGCTCTCCAGCTTATAGCTTTGGCTTCATAGCGGAGCAGAGTGGTCTGGCGCTGGTGAAGCTCCCTTGGACTCGTGAGGAGTTTGACAAGGAGTACCAAGCGAAGAAGGAGAAGAGCGAATACCTGCGTCATATCTCGATCACCAGCACGCACCATAAGTCTACGCTAGCGGTCTTCGAGATCCCCTTCTCTCATGTCGTGGACTGCATGACGATCTGTCCGCAGAGCACCTTCCTCCAGCGTGTGACGAAGCTAGACAAGGGTTACCAAGCCGTGACAGAGCGTCCTAGCAAGACGATGTCCAAGGTGGACTATGCAAAGTTCTCTGGTAAGGCACTCACGCGTCGCTGGGATGGACGCTCCTATGTCGACGAAGGGAATACCCGTACGGACTTCGAGGTCAAGGAGGCTAGCCTCTCTCGAAAGTAAGTTCGACGGACCCTTGATCTGATACACTTGCTCCAAGAGCAAGGTATATCGCTTCCCCTCGGTATCCAGTGATGGATATGGAGGGGAAGTTTTTTTATTCCGCTAAGCTCTACCTAAGGGGGCTGAAGAGGGAGACTTTTCCCCGCATTCTTTTTCCCAACTAGTAGGCACTACTGATGCCCCTGGGGAGGCAACAGTAGTGCCCCTCATGGGGCATCAGTAGTGCCTCTTCGGAGGTAATACTGGAAATAGGAGAGGGAATGGACTCGGAGGATCTTCATCTCTACGATAGGATCTGCCTCGGGGATAGACTAAGCTCCTTGGGCTATTGCTTCTCTCTCTCATCCCCGATCTGGGGACGTAAATGAGCTGGGTCACTAGGGGATATTCCTCCTCGGGATAGCTGGGTGAAGCGTGATGTAAAGCAAAGGTAGGGGAAGAATTAGCTATCTTTGTATTCCATACTTAGCTAGTATGACCTACCTCAATAACAAGTAATAGTCAGTCAGATGGAAACAGTAGTCAGCGGTATCCGCCCCACAGGAAATCTTCACCTCGGGAATTACTTCGGCGCTGTACGAGCCTTCGTACAGATGCAGCACGAGTATAATTGCTTCTTCTTCATCGCTGACTGGCATTCCTTGACTACGCACCCGCACCCAGATGATATTATTCGCTCTACGAACACGATCCTAGCCGAGTATCTCGCCTGTGGCATTGATCCCGAGCAAGCGACCATCTATGTACAGAGCGATGTGCGTGAGGTGCTGGAGCTCTACCTCTATCTCAATATGAATGCTTACCTCGGTGAGCTAGAGCGTACGACCTCCTTCAAGGACAAGGCTCGTCAGCAGCCTGACAATGTCAATGCAGGTCTTTTGACCTATCCCTCCCTCATGGCGGCAGACATCTTGATGCACAAGGCGATCAAGGTACCCGTAGGCAAGGATCAGGAGCAGAATATGGAGATGGCACGTAAATTTGCCCGTCGCTTCAATACGATCTACGGCGTGGACTTCTTCACGGAGCCTCAGTCCTTCTCCCTCGGGGATCGTGCCCTCAAGGTACCTGGTCTCGACGGCTCAGGTAAGATGGGTAAGAGCGAGGGCAATGCGATCTACCTCATCGACGATGAGAAGACGATCAGTAAGAAGGTCATGCGTGCTGTCACTGACTCGGGTCCTACGGAGCCAAATAGCGAGAAGCCCGAAGCGATCCAGAATCTCTTCACGCTCATGGAGATCGTCTCTACGCCCGATGTCTACCAGCACTTCCACGACAAGTACAATGACTGCTCCATCCGCTACGGCGATATGAAGAAGCAGCTCGCAGCAGATATCAACGCCTTCTGCTCGCCTATCCGTGAGTGTATCCTCGACATCCGTGAGGACAAGGAGCTCCTCTCCCGTGTCGCTCGTCTGGGCGCTGAGAAGGCCAGAGAGTCTGCCTCGAAGACGATCGACGAAGTTCGTCACATCATCGGCTTCCGCCCCCGTTAATTTCCCCGTATATCCACATATAGACACCATAAGAGAATCATGGAACTAATAGGCAAGATCATTCAGGTACTCCCCCTGCAGTCCGGTACATCAAAGGCAGGTAATGCCTGGAAGAAGCAAGAGTATATCCTAGAGACGCTAGGCACGCAGTATCCTCGTAAGGTCTGCTTCAACCTCTTCGGCGATAACGTCGATAAATTCCCCATGCAGGTGGGGCAAGATGTGACGGTCTCTATCGATATCGAGAGTCGTGAATTCAATGGTCGCTGGTACACGGATGTACGTGCGTGGAATGTGGTCAATGGAGTACAAGTCCCAGGAGTCGCTGCTCCTGCTGCTGGCTTCGCTCCAGCACCTGCACCAGGCTTTGCGCCTCAGCAACCCGTAGCACAGCCCGTGCAGAGCGCACCTGCAGCAGCTCCTACCACGGCTGACGACCTCCCCTTCTAGGCGCGAGGTGCTTACACTTCTGCCATCGCTACGATCCACTGAGTACTCCCTAGGCTTAGCTACCGGGGGGCTTGGTGGATCGTCTTTTTTGCTCTCCTCTTACTAGTCTCATTAGCTATGCAGCTCGTACTCCTTGTCGTCGGGAAGACAGATAGTAAGCAGATCGATGCACTCATCGAGCAGTATGCAGATCGGCTGAAGCATTACTTGCCCTTCTCTCTGCAGGTGATCCCCGATGTGCGACGCTCGGGGAAGCTCAGTGCTGACGAGCAGAAGCGAGCAGAGGGAGCAGAGATCCTTCGTCTCCTCCAGAGCTCTGACCGCCTGGTGCTACTCGATGAGCGAGGGAAGGAGTTGACGAGTCGCGCCTTCGCTGGCTATATGGAGAAGGCGATGGCGTCAGGACTGCGTCGGCTAGTCTTCCTCATCGGTGGTCCCTATGGCTTCTCCGAGGAGGTCTATGGACGTGCTGACGATCAGGTCTCTCTAAGTAAGATGACCTTCTCGCACCAGATGGTACGGCTCTTCGCTGTGGAGCAGCTCTACCGAGCACAGACCATCCTGCGTGGCGAGCCCTACCACCATGACTAATTGTCCCTCTAGCTTTCTCCTCTGATGTCGCTACGCACACACCTTGAGAGCTTCTTCGCTCGTCTGAGCCAAACGACCTATTATTACCTCCTCCTCTTCGCCCTCCTGCTCCCTAATCTCGTCCTCTCGGTCGTGATGCAGCAGCCGATGATCGGGCGAGTGCTGAACATCCTCGTGATGCTCCCTATCTATATGCTCGTGCTACTGATAGCGAAGCGTCCTGGGCGTGTCTACTGGGGGCTACTGGTACTGATCCTCCTCCATGCCTTTCAGTTAGTCCTCTTGACGATCTTCAGTGGCTCGGTGGTGGCGGTGGATATGCTACTTAACCTCTTTACCTCGGAGCCAGACGAGGCAGGTGAACTGCTCTCCAACATCCTGCTACCCATCCTCTCTATCGGAGGCTTCTATCTCGTGTCTCTGGTCGTCGCTACAGCATCTGCAGTGACACAGGGCAGTCTACTACGCTCGTGGCGCATACGCATGGGCAAGATAGCCTGCGGTATCCTCCTGCTCGCCTTACCGATCTATATCGGAGCTAAGCAGCGCTTCCCCTACCTGCACCTACGTGCTGAGGTCTACCCGATGAGTGTCTTCTATAACATGTATCTGGCGACGAAGAAGCTCCGTGAGGTCCTGCGTTATGATCAGACCAGCGCAGAGTTCTGCTTCGGTGCTGCAAGCGAGCGGGATGAAGACCAGCCCGAGGTGTATGTGCTGGTGCTTGGAGAGACTTCACGGGCTCATAGCTGGAGTCTCTTCGGCTACCCACGTCCTACGACTCCACATCTAGAGCGCCTACCGAAGGAGGAGCTAGTCGCCTTCCGAGATGTGATGACGCAGTCGAATACGACCTACAAGAGTATCCCGATAATCCTCTCTCCGGCGGACGCAGAGCATGCCGAGGAGCTTCCTCGGGTGCAGGGCTTGCTGGCAGCATTCAGGGAAGCAGGCTTCTACACCGTCTTCGTCTCTAATCAGCCAGCCAATCGTAGCTACATCGACTACTTTGCCCAGCAGGGGGATGAGCACCATGCTATCCGTAAAGAGCTACGTCACCCCAAGCGTCGTATCTACGATGCCGATATGCTCCCCTACCTCAAGAGGGCTCTGGAGGCTAAGCATAAGAAGCTCCTCGTCGTCCTGCATACCTACGGCAGTCACTTTAGCTATCGAGACCGCTGCCCTCAGGCAGAGCAGACCTTCCCCGTGCCCAAGAGCTACTCGGGGTCGGCTAAGGATAGTCTAGCACTGCGCAATGCCTATGACAATGCCATCGTCGCTACCGACCGCTTCTTGGCTTCGGTGATTGAGCTCCTTCGTGCCCAGGAGTGCCCTGCCTCGATGCTCTATATCTCGGATCATGGGGAGGACGTCTATGATGATGCTCGTGAGCGCTTCCTTCACTCTTCTCCCGATATTTCCTACTATCAGCTTCATGTACCGATGCTTTTGTGGATGAGCCCAGCCTATCGGGAGGCATATCCCCAGCTCGTCGCTACGGCGCAGGCCAATCAGCGCAGGCCGATCAGTACCAATGCTGTCTTCCCGACGATGCTAGAGCTGGCGGGTATCCAGACTCGTTACCGTCGAGATAGTCTCTCGGTCGTCAGTTCGTCTCTTCGCACGGGTACGCGCTATTACCTCAACGATCGCTATGCCTGCGTTCCGCTCGAAGCACTAGACCTAGCCGAGGAGGATGTGCATCTCTTCCAGCAGAAGGAACTTCAGCTACCTCTGCCCTCCTGTCCTTAGGCGATCATTCCGCGACCAACTAGTAGGCAACAGTAGTGCCCCTCAAGAGGCAACAGTATTACCCCTCGAGGGGCACTACTGTTGCCTCTTTTGTGTTGATACTGCTACCCCCATGGGATGAGCCTTGCTGATCGAGGTGTTTCCTCTCGCTAGGGAGGGGAAGAGGAGCTTGTTTAGCATACTTTAAGCCTAAGTCGCTGACATATTGACATATAAGTAATCCTTCTTGTCGTATTTTAGTGGTGAAGTCTGCCACTTTGGCGGATTTCTTCGTTTAGGTATTCCCTTTGCATCTGCCTTTGACGAGAGCGATGTTGCTCCCAAGACAATACGAACACAAAAAGATGAACATTAATAAGTATACAATCAAATCTCAGGAAGCCCTTCAGGCCGCCATTGAGCTGGCTCGTAAGCAGGGGAACCAGGTCATCGAGCCTGCACACCTCCTTCGTGGGCTTCTCAGTGTAGGCGAAAGCCTAACCGACTTTCTACTGGCGAAGCTGAGTATTCAGCCCGCCCGCCTCAGCGAGGCTCTGCAGAGCCAGCTTGCTACCCTACCCAAGGTCTCGGGTGGCGAGCCCTACCTCAGTGCCACGGCTAATAGCGTGCTAGACAAGAGCGAGGATATCGCTACCTCCCTCAAGGACGAATACGTGGCACTGGAGCATATCCTCCTCGCACTCGTCGAGGTCGATAGCCCCGTAGCTCGCCTGCTGAAGAGTGACTTCGGCATCCAGACCAATGAGCTTCGTAAGGCCATCGAAGAGCTACGCAAGGGTGGACGTGTCACCAGCCAGCATGCCGAGGAGCAGTACAATGCTCTGAGCAAGTATGCGATCAATCTCTGTCAGCGTGCCCGAGAAGGGAAGCTCGACCCCGTCATCGGACGAGATGAGGAGATACGCCGTGTGCTACAGATCCTCTCCCGCCGAACGAAGAATAACCCGATCCTCATCGGGGAGCCCGGGGTAGGGAAGACGGCCATTGCCGAAGGACTTGCCTTCCGTATCGTCCGAGGTGACGTGCCCGAGAACTTGCGCTCGAAGCAGGTCTACTCCCTCGATATGGGTGCCCTGATCGCAGGTGCGAAGTATAAGGGTGAGTTCGAGGAGCGACTCAAGAGTGTCGTCAATGAGGTCACGAAGAGCGAAGGGGAGATCATCCTCTTCATCGACGAGATCCATACCCTCGTAGGCGCTGGTAAGGGTGAGGGGGCTATGGATGCTGCGAACATCCTCAAGCCTGCCCTAGCACGTGGCGAGCTACGTAGCATAGGTGCTACGACCCTCGATGAGTACCAGAAGTACTTCGAGAAAGATAAGGCGCTGGAGCGTCGATTCCAGATGGTCATGGTGGACGAGCCCGATGAAGCTAGCTCGATCTCCATCCTACGTGGGATCAAGGAGAAGTATGAGACCCACCACAAGGTGCGTATCCAGGATGATGCGATCATCGCTGCTGTCCGTCTCTCCGACCGCTATATCACGGATCGCTTCCTCCCCGATAAGGCAATCGACCTGATGGACGAAGCTGCTGCCCGTCTACGTATGCAGATCGACTCCCTCCCCGAGGATCTCGATGAGCTGACACGACGTATTACGCAGCTGGAGATCGAGCGTGAAGCTATCCGCCGTGAGAATGATGAGACGAAGCTTGAAGAGCTAAATAAGGAGATCTCCCAGCTCAAGGAGCAGGAGTCTGTCGATAAGGCCAAGTGGATGCGTGAGCAGGAGCTCATCAATGAGATCCAGCAGTGTAAGATCGAGGTCGAGCGCCTGAAGTTCGAGGCTGAGCGTGCTGAGCGTGCTGGTGACTATGGGCGTGTGGCAGAGATCCGCTATGGCAAGCTCAAGGAGCAGGAGGATAAGATCGCTTCGCTCCAGAAGACCCTCGTCGAAGCCCAGGGCGATAGCGCCTTGATCCGAGAAGAGGTCACCGCAGAGGACATCGCCGATATCGTCTCTCGCTGGACAGGGATCCCCGTAGGGAAGATGCTCCAGAGTGAGAGGGAGAAGCTCCTACATCTCGAGGAAGAGCTCCACAAGCGTGTCGTCGGTCAGGAGCAGGCTATCCGAGCTGTGGCTGATGCCGTCCGCCGTAGTCGTGCAGGGCTCCAAGACCCGAAGCGTCCGATCGGCTCCTTCATCTTCCTCGGTACTACAGGTGTCGGGAAGACAGAGCTGGCGAAGGCTCTGGCCGAGGTGCTCTTCGATGACGAGACGATGCTGACACGCATTGATATGAGTGAGTATCAAGAGAAGTTCTCCGCTACCCGTCTGATCGGTGCTCCTCCAGGATATGTAGGCTATGATGAAGGTGGACAGCTCACAGAGGCTATCCGTCGCAAGCCTTACTCCGTGGTGCTCTTTGACGAGATCGAGAAGGCGCATCCTGATGTCTTCAACGTCCTACTCCAAGTGCTGGATGACGGACGACTGACGGATAATAAGGGTCGGGTCGTGAACTTCAAGAATACGATCATCATCATGACGAGTAACATGGGCTCTGAGCTCATCCGTGAGCGTCTCAGCCAGGTCTCTTCCCCTGAGGAAGAAGTCCGAGCCACCGAGGAGACCCGTGATCTTGTCCTAGAGATGCTGAAGAAGACCATCCGTCCAGAGTTCCTCAATCGTATCGATGAGACGATCGTCTTCACGCCCTTGAGACGCAGGGAGATCGATCAAATCGTCCGCATGCAGCTAGATGCTACGGCACGACTCTTGCTCTCCAATGGCATCGAGCTACGCTATACTCCTGCGGCAGTCGAGTGGATCGGTGACGAAGGCTATGACCCCGAGTTCGGAGCACGCCCTGTTCGCCGAGTCATTCAGCAGACGGTACTCAATGAGCTATCTAAGAGTATCCTCTCCGGAGCAGTCGATCGCTCCAGTGTCATCACTGTCGATGTGGCCGATGGGTCACTCTGCTTCCGCTAAGCGGTAGGTGATTATTGATTAGTTAGGTTAGTTGTGTAGCGAGGCTACTTACAGGCTGTCGGCCTGTGGGTAGCCTCGCTTCCTTTTCAGGGGCTTAGCTTAGTGGAGAGGAAGATAGGTGGAGCGCTCGGGAGAGAGGAGGGCTTCTCTGGAGGGATCGGTAGCTAAGGTAGAGGATAGCCGGTGTAAGTAGTGGGATTGGCGTATCTTTGCGCTCGGTAATTCATTTCGATACGACTAGATAAAGACGGATGCTTAGCGACGAACAGATCTACGAAAAGGTAGATACCCCTCTCTTCCATTTGATAGGCCAGTGTGCTGATCGCCTCGGCGTCGAGGCTTATGTCGTAGGAGGATATGTCCGAGATCTCTTCCTCTATCGACCAAGCAAGGACATTGATATCGTCTCCGTCGGGCAAGGTATTGACCTAGCCAAGGCGGTAGCTAAGGAGTTAGGGCGAGGAGCCCAGCTCGCTGTCTTCGCACGCTTCGGTACTGCGCAGGTCAAGCAGGGAGACCTTGAGGTGGAGTTCGTAGGGGCAAGACGGGAGAGCTACACGCCTGACAGCCGAAAACCCTTTGTGGAGGACGGCACGCTGGAGGAGGATCAGGAGCGCCGAGACTTTACGATCAACGCTCTAGCTATCTGCTTAAATGAAGATCGCTTTGGTGAGCTCGTCGATCCCTTCGATGGTTTGACGGACATGGAGGAGCTGACTCTGAGGACACCGCTAGACCCTGACGTCACCTTCAGCGATGATCCGCTACGGATGATGCGTGCCATACGCTTTGCTTCCCAGCTAGGTTTCTTCATCGAGCCCGAGACCTTTGCTGCCATTGGGCGCAATGCTTCCCGTATCGAGATCATATCTGCCGAGCGCATCAATACGGAGTTAAATAAGATCCTGCTCTCTCCTCGTCCCTCGCTAGGTCTAGAGCTCTTCGAGCAAACGGGCTTGATGGGCAGGGTGTTCCCTGAGCTTCTGGAGCTCAAGGGTGCCGAAACTCGAGATGGAGTCGGCCATAAGGATAACCTAACGCATACCTATAAGGTCGTCGATAACCTAGCCAAAGCCCTACGGACAGCATCGGTTGACGAAGAGAAGAAGCTCTGGCTCCTATGGGCAGCTCTGCTTCACGACATCGGGAAGCCTAAGACCAAGCGCTTCGATAAGCGCCTTGGCTGGACATTCCATAATCACAACTTCGTCGGGATGAAGATGGTCTCTAAGATTTTCCGCCGTCTTCGCCTCCCGTTGGACCACAAGATGCACTACGTAGAGAAGCTGGTGGAGCTACATATGCGTCCCGCTACGCTGGTAGACGAGGGCGTGACGGACTCCGCAGTCCGACGTCTGCTCTTCGAAGCGGGGGACGACATCGATGATCTGATGCTCCTAGTCGAGGCAGACATCACGAGTAAGAACCCTCAGAAGGTACGTAAGTATCTGGATAACTATACCCTCGTTCGGCAGAAGCTTGTCGATCTCGAGGAGCGAGATCGCATTCGCAACTTCCAGCCCCCGATCTCTGGTCAGCTGATCATGGACACCTTTGCTCTCACCCCTTGCCGTGAGGTCGGACTAATCAAGGACGCTATCAAGGATGCGATACTCGATGGGACGATCCCCAACGAGTATGAGGCCGCCTATGGCTTGATGCTCGCTGAAGCCGAGAAGCTTGGTCTCCGTCCTCAAGCCTAATCATTAACCCAATCTACCCCTATATCTACGTAAATTATGAAGCAACTTATGCTCCGCATAGCTCTGCTATGCTCACTCCTTTTCGCTCCTTCTCTTGCCTTTGCCCAGACGGGCGCCGACGCTATCCTCGGTACTTACCTCACCGAAGGTGGTAAGTCCAAGGTCGTCATCACTAAGCAAGGCAACACCTTCGTCGGGACGATCTCTTGGCTAAGGAAGGGCGATATCCTCGATGAGAAGAACCCTGATAAAGCAGAGGCTAGCAAGAAGCTCACCGGAAAGGTCATCCTGCGTGGCCTACAGTACGACGCTAAGAATGAATACAAGGGCGGTAAGATCTACGATCCCGAGAGTGGCAAGACATATAGCTGTAAGGCTACTGCTCAGGAGAATGGTGATCTCCGTGTACGAGGCTTTATCGGTGCGGCGCTCTTCGGCCGTACGACCACCTGGAAGCGTGTGAAGTAACGCCCTCCTACCCCGGGCATTTACCCGAGAGACCCCTACCCGAGAGGCACTGCTGGATGAGCTCACAGAGAGCGCCAGCGGTGCCTTTTTGCTGGGACAGCGTGGATCGCCGTGCGGTGCAGTAGGCTATCCTCTGGGCGAAGGTATAGCTTGGAGGGAATGAAGGTATAGCTTTATGGGACTAGCGCCCTACCTTTTCTTGGGGAAAGGTAGGGCTTTCTTTTACCCACCGTTGGGCGTTCGTTGGATAGGCTTTTGCCTCCAGGTGAGAGCTAGGAGAAGTCTTGGATTGGATAGGTCACTGGGAGGTCACTCGGGAGGGGGAGCTTTCTCTTGTAGCCTTAGTCGGTGATGGGTTCTGAGTTAGGCGATTGTCGTACCTTTGTGACACGAATATTCACTTTATCTCAATAGACTTCAATCCAATGATCATAACCAAGCGTGCTAATGAGCCCGTATGGACTAGCATCTACGCCTATGCTCAGCTCCCCGAAGAGCTCCGTCGCTTAGACGAACTATCGCACAATCTCTGGTGGGTATGGAGCCCTAAGGCGCAAGCCCTCTTCCGTCGTCTCTCCCCCGAGCTGTGGGAGGCTACCGAAGGTAATCCTGTCGCTCTGACACGCCAGCTCTCTAGCGAAGAAATCTCCGCCCTCGTAGCCGATAAGAGCTTCATGAAGGAGCTCGACGAAGTATATGCCGACTTCCGTGCCTATATGGACGAGTCTGCGGACAGCGTCCGCCCCTCGGTCGCCTACTTCAGTATGGAGTATGGACTGTCTAACGTCCTGAAGATCTACTCTGGTGGTCTCGGGGTCTTGGCTGGGGACTATCTCAAGGAGGCCAGTGACAGCAATGTCCGTCTCTCGGCTGTCGGCTTCCTCTATCGCTATGGTTACTTCACCCAGACGCTCTCCGCCGAGGGACAGCAGCAGGCTACCTACGAAGCCCAGGACTTCTCTCAGCTCCCTCTCGAGCAGCTCTTCGAGGAAGATGGGTATACCCCTATGGTGCTGGAGGTGCCCTATGCGACCCATACGGTCTACTGTCATGTCTGGAAGGTCAACGTTGGGCGCATTAACCTTTACCTCCTCGACACCGACATCCCGCAGAACAGCGAGTGGGACCGCTCCATTACCCACCAGCTCTATGGTGGTGACTGGGAGAACCGTATGAAGCAGGAGTACCTCCTCGGTATCGGTGGTGTACTTCTCCTTAAGCGACTCGGCATTCAGAAGGACGTCTACCACATGAACGAGGGGCATGCCGCCTTCATGAATGCACAGCGTCTGGTCGATTACGTAGAGGCTGGCTCACCCTTCGACGAAGCTCTCGAGCTCGTACGTGCCTCGTCGATCTACACGGTGCACACCCCTGTACCTGCAGGGCATGACTATTTCGATGAGGAGCTCCTAGGTAAGTACCTCGGGCACTTCCCCTCTCGCCTCGGGATCTCTTGGCATGACTTCGTCAGCCTAGGACGTGAGAATCCGGAGAGCCAAGAGAAGTTCTCGATGAGCGTCTTCGCTCTGAACACTTGCCAGGAGGCTAACGGCGTGAGTCTCCTACATGGCAAGGTCTCACAGGAGATGTTTGCTCCCGTTTGGAAGGGCTTCTTCCCCGAAGAGCTCCACGTAGGCTACGTAACCAATGGGGTTCACCTACCGACATGGGCTTCCCCAGCCTGGCAGGAGTTCTACCTCAAGCACCTCGGCAAGGGCTTTATCAAGAACCAGACGTCCGAGGATACGTGGGCGAAGATCCAGTCCGTACCCAACGAAAAGATCTGGGAGACGCACCAGCAGATTAAGCTTCATCTGATCGAGCACATCCGCTCCTTCTACGGAGAGAAGTGGATCAAGAGTAGTGGTGATCCCGAAACGACCGTATCGGTACTCGATGGGATCAACCCAAATGCTCTTTTGATCGGCTTCGGTCGTCGTTTCGCTACCTACAAGCGCGCCCATCTCCTCTTTACCGACCTCGAGCGTCTGGAGCGCATCGTCAATAATCCGAAGTACCCCGTACAGTTCCTCTTTACAGGGAAGGCGCATCCTGCCGACGGGGGCGGTCAAGGCCTCATCAAGTATATCCTCGAGATCAGCCGTCGTCCTGAGTTCCTCGGTAAGATCATCTTCCTGGAGAACTACGATATGCGTCTGGCGAGCAAGCTCATCGCTGGCGTTGACATCTGGATGAATACCCCTACCCGTCCGCTAGAGGCGTCTGGTACCTCGGGAGAGAAGGCCGAAATGAACGGCGTGCTTAACCTCTCCGTCCTCGACGGCTGGTGGTACGAAGGCTATCGTAAGGGCGCCGGCTGGGCATTGACGGACAAACGTACCTTTACCGACCAGGGACTTCAGGACAAGCTCGATGCTACGACCATCTATGATATGCTTGAGAAGGAGATCATCCCGCTCTACTTCGACCGTGGGGATAAGCCTTTCTCGGACGCTTGGGTACAGACGATGAAGAATTCAATGAACTTCATCGCACCACACTACACCATGCGCCGCATGATGGACGACTACTTCGCACGCTTCTACAGTAAGCTCGCTGAGCGCTCGGCACACCTCCACGCTGACGGACATCGGGTGGCGCGTGAGCTAGTCGAGTGGAAGCGTAGCACAGCGGAGCGCTGGGATGACCTGCGCATCCTATCTGTCGAGGATACGGCACAGACCAACGCCTTCGCTACCGACCGTCATACCGGTACGGAAGAGACGATCCGCCTGACGCTCGATCGTGGCGCTCTGGCCTGCGACCTCGCCGTAGAACTTGTAGATACGCAGGAAGGCGAAGGGGGCAAGCTACGTCTCGTTGGCAAGGCCCCGCTGAAGCTCGTCAGCAAGGAGGGCTCTCAGGAGACCTACGAGCTACGCTTCACGCAGTCTCGCCCAGGTCACTACAAGCGTGCCCTACGCATCCTCCCCACACACCCTGAGCTTCCTCACCGTATGGACTTCGCCCTCGTCCGCTGGGTAGCCCTACAGTAAGTGCTGCTCCCCTACTCCCTTTGCGGATCTTTCGGTCTGCTTCTTCTAGCGCAGCTAGCTCTCACGTGGGGGCTGGCTACGCTAGAATTCAACATGGTAAGTATTAAGAATAAGCTGATGAAAAGATTCTTTCTCGCCACAGGGCTTATCGCACTGCTGGCAACAAGCGGACTGCAGGCACAAGACTCTCGCGGACGCCTCGGGATCATCCTAGGGGGTGACAACGGGATAACCTATGACTATGCCCTCGGAAGCCACTTCGAAGTGGGTACAAAGGCTACTCTACGTCTCGGTGTGGGCTATAATGAAAGCACGAAGAGCATGCAGTTTGATGGTCTTATCCCAACACTAGAGGTCGCACCACGCTACTATTTCTCCCGTCGTAATGTAGGAGAAGTCTTCCATCGAGGTCTCTATCTTTCCCTTCGCCTGAGTGCTGAAGTAGATCAGTGGACGCTCTTCCCAAGTCGCGACATACGCGAGAGCCCCCGTAATATCTCTATGCCCTAACTATGGCGGCGCCGACGATCGGGTGGAGTCTCCCCGTGGGTGAGACGAGTGCCTTCCGCTTCGGTGCAGGGATAGGCTTCTACCGGCAGAAGTACCGCGAAGCAGGTGTATCTGAATGGCGTAGCAATACCAGTCAAGCAGAGATACCCATTTACCTGGAGCTGACCTACACGCACGCACTCTAGCCTGAGCTCCTATCTCTCATCCCATCCCCCTGCCTGCACGTTGCTAGGCGGGGGGTGGTCGCTTTTAAGTATCTTTGTTTTCCGTTCAAAACGAGACAAAACGAGAGATAATGAGTACGAAACCCTACCTTTTCAGCCTTGACCTTAAGGTGCGTGACTATGAATGCGATCTCCAAGGCGTAGTTAACAACGCCAATTACCAGCATTACATGGAGCATACCCGTCATGAGTTCCTCGAAAGTCTAGGGGTCAACTTCGGGAAGATGCACGAAGATGGCCTAGACGCCTTCGTTACCAAGGTCTCCATTAGCTATAAGAAGAGCCTACGTAGTGGGGATTTCTTCCGCTCGGCACTACGCTGCGAGATGCACCCTCCGAAGCTCGTCTTCTATCAAGATATCTTGCATACCGATGGGACGATGGCTGCCCATGGCGAAGTCGAGTGTGTCGTCGTGCAAGACGGACGTTTGACCCGTGGCGAGTTCTTCGCCAATCTGCTGAAGGACGTCCTTTAGTCCTTCTCCCTACCCTCTTTGCTCTCCCTTTCCCCTATCCCCATGGCCAAGAAAATAGCTGAGACCCCCCTGATGAAGCAATATCTGGAGCTTAAAGGCAAGCACCCTGATGCCTTGCTCCTCTTCCGTGTGGGGGACTTCTATGAGACGTTCAGCGATGATGCCATTATCGCTTCCGAGATTTTGGGGATCACGCTGACGCGTAGGGCTAACGGTGCGGCGATGCACATCGAGCTTGCCGGCTTCCCTCATCATGCTTTGGATGCCTATCTGCCTAAGCTCGTACGAGCAGGCAAGCGTGTCGCTATCTGCGACCAGCTAGAGGATCCGAAGCTAACGAAGAAGCTCGTCAAGCGAGGGATCACCGAGCTCGTCACCCCAGGCGTAGTCCTCGGGGACAATGTGCTAGAGAGTAAGGAGAATAACTACCTAGCTGCCGTCTGGCTTGACCCGACGGGGGAGCGAGGGAGCATTGCCTTCCTCGACATCTCTACGGGGGATTTTGTCGTCTCCGAGGGAGCAATAGCGCACTTAGATAAGCTCCTGACGACCTATCAGCCTAAGGAAGTACTGGTAGAGCGCTCGACCAAGGGACGCTTCGATCGGTGTTTCTCCTTCCGAGGCTTCCTCTTTGAGGTCGAGGACTGGAGCTTTGCCGTGGAGAATAACCGACGCAAGCTCCTCACGCACTTTGGCCTACAGAGCCTCAAAGGGCTAGGTCTGGAGAATAAGACTGCTTCGATCGCTGCCGCAGGGGCAATCCTTAACTATCTGGAGCTAACGAGTCACCATGAGCTGGGGCATATCACCACGCTCAGAAGCATTGACCGCCTCGACTACATGCGCCTCGATAGCTTCACTTTCCGTAGCCTAGAGATCCTCTATCCGATGCACCGAGAGGAGGGGAAGAGCCTCCTTGACGTCCTGGACAAGACGGAGACGGCTATGGGAGGGCGTCTCTTGAGGCGATGGCTCTCCTTCCCTTTGCTTGACCTTGATGCGATCCATCGGCGCCAAGGGATCGTCGGAACGCTGGTCAAGGAGCATGAGCTTCGTCGCACATTTGGGGAGCTCCTTCGTGGTATCGGTGACTTAGAGCGACTGAGCTCCAAGGTCGCAGTCGGGCGTATCTCTCCTCGGGAGATGCGTCAGCTAGCTCTCTCCCTCCGTCAAGCAGAGATGTTGGTCGGGCTAACCGCTGGGGCTACCGTCCCAGAGCTAGCGAGCTATGCCACGAACTACACCTCCTGCACCGAGATCGTCGAGGAGCTGGAGCATACCCTGACAGAGGAGCCTCCTGCCGTCCTTGGGCGAGGACAGACCATTGCCACGGGGATAGATGCTGAATTGGATGACCTTCGTCGACTCTCTTCTCATGGTAAGGAGTATCTACTGGAGCTTCAGCGACGAGAGAGCGAGCGTACGGGGATCACTTCCCTCAAGGTCGCCTTTAATAATGTCTTCGGTTACTACGTCGAGGTGCGCTCTGCTCATAAGGATAAGGTCCCCGAGGACTGGACACGTAAGCAAACCCTTGTCAATGCCGAGCGCTACATCTTCCCCGAGCTAAAGGAGTATGAGGAGAAGATCCTAGGGGCAGAGGAGCGCATCGCTTCCCTAGAGCAGAAGCTCTATACTGCCCTAGTGCTACGTCTAGCACGCTATATCCCGACCTTACAGCAGAATGCCCGCCTCGTAGCGGAGCTAGACTGTCTCACTTCGCTAGCTAGTGTGGCTGTCGAGCAGCGCTATGTCTGTCCGGTGGTAGACGATGGAGACCGCTTGGATATTCGTCAGGGGCGCCACCCTGTCATCGAGCTTCAGCTACCCTTCGGACAGAGCTATGTCCCCAATGACGTTCGTTTAGATACGGAGGAAACCCAAGTGATGGTCATCACCGGGCCTAACATGAGTGGTAAGTCTGCTCTCCTTCGACAGACTGCGCTGATCACCTTGTTGGCACAGATCGGCTCCTTCGTACCTGCAGAGGCAGCACATGTAGGGCTGGTAGATGGGATCTTCACCCGAGTCGGCGCTTCGGACAATATCTCTCGAGGGGAATCCACCTTCATGGTCGAGATGCAGGAGGCCTCAAGTATCCTCAATGCTATCACGCCGAAGTCACTCATCCTCTTCGATGAACTCGGGCGTGGTACCAGTACGTATGACGGGATTTCGATCGCTTGGGCGATCATCGAGTATCTCCATGATAATCCCCATGGGAGACCTAAGACCCTCTTCGCGACACACTATCATGAGCTGAATGATCTGGAGAGTCGCCTCGCTCGCGTCAAGAACTTCAATGTCTCGGCACGAGAGATCGACGGGAAGATGCTCTTCCTCCGTAAGCTCGTCCCTGGGGGGAGTGAGCATAGCTTCGGGATCCAAGTGGCACGTCTTGGGGGGATGCCTGCAAGCATTACTGCACGTGCCAGCGAGATCCTCTCCCAGCTGGAGGAAGCGCATATCCACGAGGAGACGGGGCTAGGGAAGGAGGTCAAGGTCAGCCGAGCTACCTCGAATGAGGCTCTCCCTACGGAGAAGATTACGGGAGGGGTACAGATGAGCTTCTTCCAGCTCGATGACCCTGTCCTCTCAGACATTCGGGAGCGCCTACTGAAGGTGGATATCAACGCCCTCACTCCTCTAGAGGCGCTCAATAAGCTCAGCGAGATCCAGCGTCTCCTGCAGACCAGCTAGACGTTATCCCATCTCGACCCATCTTTACAGCGGTCTAGTCCGTGTCATCAGGCACCGACTAGACCGCTTTCTTTGTGAGCCATGGGTGAAGTTTCGCCGAAGGGGAGATACAAAGGAGCATCAGTATTAACACAAAAGGGGCATCAGTAGTGCCTCTCCTGGGGTAATACTGTTGCCTCTGGAGAGGCACTACTGTTGCCTACTAGTTGGATTTTCGCTCCCCTCTCTCGAGGTCGCTCTGAGGAGGGGAGCGGAGGGGAAAGTATCCTGCTTGATCCTATGCTTTGGCTGTCGAATGAACTCCAGATTGACTTCCAGAAAGGAGGTGCTACCTGCCATGGAGAGATTTACAGGCTTAGACATTTTGTACAAAGATTTTAAGGAGCATGTATTGTAAGAGAGAATACATACCTTTGTAGCACAATATTGTCGGATATGAACGAGGTACGTGTCGATAAATGGCTCTGGGCCGTCCGCATCTTCAAGACCCGAACGCTGGCTGCAGAAGCCTGTAAGAAAGGTCGGGTAAGTGTCGGCGGTACAGCCATCAAAGCCTCTCGTATGCTCCAGCGTGGCGATGTGGTTTCTGTGCGCAAGCCCCCGATAGAGTACTCCTTTCTCGTGAAGGAGCTGCTGGGGAATCGTGTGGGGGCTAAGCTCGTACCAGAGTATATGGAGAATGTGACACCCCGCTCCCAGTATGAGCTACTGGAGATGCAGCGTATCTCGGGATTTGTCGATCGTGCTAAGGGACTTGGTCGCCCAACGAAGAAGGACCGCCGAGACCTGGACCAGTTCGCAGAAGATCTGCCCACCGATATGGAGGTCTTCGACTGGGAGGAGGAGTGGGATTAGACCGAACTTCCCCCTTGCACTTTTACTACTGAGACCTACCAAGCGAAGTATATAACGATAAACGAGCTATAGTATGAGAATTAAAGACCAGATATCTCTCCGTAAGATCGCTGACGAGTATATTATGATTGTCGGATCAGGAGACAGCCTGGACTATACCCAGGCGGTAAGCCTCAATGACAGTGCTGCCTATCTCATCGAGCAAGTACAGGGGCGTGACTTCACGGCTCAGGACTGGGTCGAGCTCCTGACCGAGCGCTACGAGGTCGATCTAGAGCAGGCGGCAGCAGACGTTGAACAGCTTATCCAAATGCTTATTCAGGCAGAGATCGTCGTTTGAAAGCTCCTGTAACTACTTTGCCTCGTGCGGAGGCACTCTTTCTTACTCTCCTTCGTTCAGCGCTGCATGCTACGGAGCTAGATCCCGAGCCTTTCATTGGACTAGAAGATGGAATCTGGCGTCGGGTACACCGACTTGCTACCCAGCATGCTGTCTCGGCCTTCGTGGGAGATCGGGTGCTTACGCTTCCCAAGGAGGCCCTCCCGAATCGCGATATGCGCTTGATGATCTTCTCGGAGGTCGAGCTCACCAAGCGTGCTAATACCTACTTGGCTAAAGCGCTCAGAGAGCTGACGGAGCTATACCAGCGAAATGGGCTGGACTTCCTCCTGCTCAAGGGACTTGCTGTCAGTAAATACTACCCCACACCCCTACTACGTGCGGGAGGGGATCTAGATATTCTCTTCTTCACAGACGAAGCGTACGAGGAGGCCAATAATCTCCTACTCTATGCAGGCTATCACCTGCATGATGACTCCGAGGTGCGCTATGGACACACGGCATTCACCTATGGACGTACGATCGTCGAGAACCATGCTCGTGCGGTCTTCTTTGACCACAAACGTCACAATGTAGCCTTTGAGAGGGTCTTACAGGACGCACTACAGAAGGGTGAGCTAGAGCACCTGACGATCGATGGCTTGGAGATGAAGACCCTGCCCCATGAGCTGAATGTCGTCTATATCTTTATCCACCTCTTCTTCCATTGGCTTCATTGGGGGGTCGGCTTCCGGCAGTACTGCGATTGGCTTCTGATGATGACTCGTCTGAAGGGAAGTCTTGATCTGGCAAAAGTCAAGCAACTGATCCAAGAGCTAGAGATCCTCTATCCTATGCAGCTTTTCGCCGAGGTCGCTATACGTTACCTTGATGTAGCTCCAGAGATCTTCCCCTTCCCGCTACTGGAGAAGGAGGATCCGAATACTGATCGCCTGCTCTGGGATGTTCTGCAGAGTGGTAACTTTGGATTCGCTCAGCGTCCAGCACCCAGTAAGAGTCGCTGGGTGACGAACTGGCGGAAGTTCTGGTTTAAGTACAAGCGTACTCGTCGTCTCTATCGTATCTCTCCGGTACATACCTCCCGTATCCTCTGGGGTTCGGTCTTGGGGCATCTCCAGCTCCTCTTACGTCCACGACGATGATTGATTTGGTGCGCTTTATCCTACGAGGTCACAAGTGGAGCATCCTACTGATCCTCTTGCTGGGGTTAGGGACAGTAGTGACTAACCTGGCTTTCATTTGGCTCTCTAAGAGTGTCATTGATATAGCGTCGCACCAGCGAGGAGGCTCTATACACACCTTTTCCTTTGCCCTGGTTCTTACACTGGCCCTTCAGGTGCTCTGTCGTGTCGCCTCCGTGCGTCTGTCGAGCTATACAGGGGCAAAGATGAGTAATGATGTCCAGTCTAAGGTCTTCTCTCATCTACTCTATACTCGCTGGTCAAGTCTCGGGCACATACATAGTGGAGATCTCGTCGTCCGTATGTTGAAGGACACTGAGACCCTCGTGACTTTCTTCGTCTCCTCGCTCCCTACAGCGATTATTTCCTCTGCACAGCTCATCGGGGCACTCCTACTCCTCTACTATTTTAGTCCTACACTGGCTCTAATTTTAGGTGTCGGGATGCCACTCTTGGCTCTCTTCAGCAAGCTCTACTATAAGCGCATGCGTCGCTATACCGATGAGATGAAGCAGGCTGAGAGTGTGATCACGGCACATGTGCAGGAGACCCTGATGAATCAGACAGTCATACGCACTTTCGAGCGTCAAGGCACCGCCATCGATCACTTACACATGCGTCAAGGGCAGTATCTGCGTGCTGTGGGGCGACAGACCGTCGTGTCCGTCTTTGCGAATCTACTGATGCAGGGGGCCTTCGCTGGGGGATATATCATCGCTTTCCTATGGAGCGCCCGAGAGCTCTTCGCTGGGGCGATTACCTTCGGACTCATGACGTCCTTCCTCCAGCTCGTAGCACGCATTCAGTCACCACTCAATACCCTCATCCTTCAGTTACCAGGGCTCATTAGCTCGAAGTCTTCCTTGGATCGTCTGGTGAATCTGCTAGAGTTCAAGACCGAGCAGATGGGTAGAGCTGTGCGACTGACAGGGAATAACTTCCGTCTCGAAGTCGAAGGGCTCTCCTTCCGCTATGAGGAGGATGAAGCCTGGGTTTATCGGAACTTCAGTCTCTCTGCTGGACGTGGAGAGATGATCGCCCTCATGGGGCGTACAGGAGCGGGGAAGACGACACTCCTTCGTCTCCTTCTCGGGCTGATCACACCGACTGAGGGACGTATCACGCTACAGACGCCTCAAGCGATCTACTCCGTCAATGAAGCTACTCGAGGGAACTTCGTGTACATACCGCAGGGAGGGAGTCTCTTCAGTGGGACGATCCGTGAGAACCTCCTTCTCGGGGACGAAGATGCCTCGGAGGAGCGACTTCGTCGGGTCTTGTACTTAGCGGTCGCTGACTTTGTCTTCGACCTCCCGAAGGGACTAGATACCCTGATCGGTGAGCGAGGTGTAGGCCTCTCCGAAGGACAGGCACAGCGCATTGCTATCGCCCGTGCTCTCCTACGCCCTGGTAAGATCTTACTCCTAGATGAAGCAACTTCTGCTCTCGATCAGGAGACCGAGACACGCTTCTTAGAGCACCTTCGCCGTGAGGCAGGTGATCGCCTTATTCTCTTCATCACGCACCACCCCGAGGTGGCTGCACGATGTGATCGCACGCTCCATATCTAGGAGCGTCTTAACCCTAACCCAACCCTACTACATATGTCAGAAGAACTAGAGAACGAATACCTCCGTATCGAAGAGGATATCGTCGCTGCCCTTCGTACAGTCTATGACCCCGAGATCCCTGTGAACGTATATGATCTTGGGTTGATCTATTGTGTCGAGCTCTCGGATGATAAGTCAGTGGCTATCACGATGACCCTAACTGCTCCTAACTGTCCTGCGGCGGACTTCATCCTAGAGGATGTCCGTATGAAGGTAGAGGATGTCGAGGGGGTCACGAGTGTGGAGATCCGCTTGACCTTCGATCCCGAGTGGAATAAGGATATGATGAGTGAAGAAGCCCTGCTTGAGCTAGGCTTCCTTTAGACGATGAGTACGCGCTCCAAGGTCTTCTTCACGAGTGATGCCCACCTCGGCTCGGGCTACCATCAGGATCCTCATGCGGTGGAGTGCCGGCTAGTACGCTGGCTGCAGCAGATCGAGCCAGAGGCTAAGGCGGTCTACTTCCTCGGGGATATGTTCGACTACTGGTTTGAGTATCGAGCGGTCGTCCCACGGGGGCATGTTCGCTTCCTTGGGCAAGTTGCCCTGATGCATGATGCCGGTGTGGAGATCCACTTCTTTGCGGGCAATCATGATGTTTGGTTTAGTGACTACCTCCAGACGGAACTGGGTGCGACGATTCATCACCACGCCTCGGTCGTCGAGCTGGATGGCAAGCGCTTCCGTCTCGCTCATGGCGATGAGGAGTATATGGGACAGCACTGGACGAATAAGTTCCTCTACAAGCTCTTCCGCAATCCGCTAGCCCGCTGGCTCTATGCCGGTGTCCATCCACGCTGGACGGTGGGACTAGCGCTAGGCTTATCCCTGCGTAGTCGTCAGAAGGGGATGAAGCGCCGTACGCTGGGGCAGATCCCTCACGCCTATCACAATGCCTACTTCGATGTCGAGAAGGAATGGCTGGTGCGCTGGACGAAGAGCTATATGCCCGCTCACCCCGAGATCGACTATTACCTCTTTGGGCATCGTCACCTGCTCTTGGATCTCTCCTTGCGTGGAGGGAAGCGTCTGGTGATCTTGGGTGATTGGCTACAGTACAATTCGTTTGCTGTCTGGGACGGTGAAAACCTCTTCGTGGATCAGTTCGTCGAGGACGAAGAAGCGAGCTAATGCCCGCTCCTAGATCTGCAGATTGCATACTACCCCACTTGAGAGGCTAGAGCCTTGACAAGTGGGGTCTTTTTATGCCCATTTTTCTCGCACATGAATTTCCAACTAGTAGGCAACAGTAGTGCCACCCGAGGGGCACTACTGTTGCCTGTGAAGAGGCACTACTGATGCCCCTTTTGAGGTAACACTGTTACTCCCGAGGGGATGACCTCTTCCTGAGGGTGGGGATTACAGGCTTTGGATGAGGGGGAAACCCTGCCAGAGGTATAAATTGTGTAACTTCGTATGGGCGCATATAGACCTGCCTTAAGGGGGTGAAGGCTTAGACCTTCCACCTCGATCCTGGGCTTTGGTGGCTGGGTTGGATATAACTAACATGGTAATAATGATGAATATTCGTCTTGTAATTCTAGGGCTCATGGCACTTATCCTAGGGGGTAAGCTTTATGGGCAAGAAGGCTCACGAGGTCGCCTCGGTATATTGCTTGGGGGAATGAATGGCGTGAGCTATGACTATTCCCTCAATAGCCACTTCGAGGTAGGGGCATCAGCTCTATTAGGTCTTGGGTTAGGCTATGATAATGCCACTGGGGGAGTCAGCTATAGTGGATTTACTCCAGCACTTGAAGTGACACCTCGCTACTTCTTCTCTCGTCGTCAGGATGGGGAGCTTTTCCACAAAGGCGCTTATCTTTCCGTGCGTTTTGAGGGACAGATGGATAAGTGGACTCTCTTCCCTAGTCGTGCGATACGTGAGAGTGATAGGAAGTATCAGTATACACTAGCTTTTGTGCCGACCTTCGGGTGGAGTATCCCTGTAGGAGAGAGGTGCTTCGTCCGTCTAGGCGCTGGTATTAGCTTCTATCGCCAAAAGTCTATAGAGGCAGGTGTCACCTTCTGGGACACTCGATCGGGTACGATACCTATCCAATTGGAGATGACTTATGGCATCGCTTTCTAGCTGACGATGCCTCCACCACTAGTAAGAGCGATCTTTTGGATAAACAGGTTAGCCAGCACCTTTTAAGGATGCTGGCTAACTTTTTATCTCTAATGTTGCTCTTGCAGGTGGAATGCGCAAACAGCAAATCTAGGTTGAAGAACCTAGAGGTATAAATTGTGTAACTTTGTATGGGCGCATATAGACCTGCCTTAAGGGGGGGGGTGAAGGCTTAGACCTTCCACCTCGATCCTGGGCTTAGAAGGTGTGCCACTTACCCTCCGTAGGGTGTAGGGAAAGATTCGTTCCCTCCCCGAACTAGATATACGACACCCCCAGTGGAGGGTGTCACAGCAAGATAAATATGGATTACAAGACGACGACGGCCAACATGGGATGCTGCGCCATGAGCCCCAGCGGATGTAGCGGTTGTGAGCGAGCGCAGATGAGCTCCTACGACTGGCTGAGTGACATCCCCGAGGCGCTACGTAGCTCCGATATGGTCGAAGTACAGTTCAAGAATACCCGCAAGGGATATTACCTCAATACCGATAAGCTCGATCTCTACAAAGGCGATACCGTAGCGGTAGAGAGCTCTACGGGGCATGACATCGGCGAGGTCACCCTCACAGGCAAGCTCGCTGAGCTAGCGATGAAGAATCATCGCTTCCGCCCCGAGAAGGGAGAGTTTCAGCGTATCTACCGCCTAGCTCGCCCCGAGGATCTGGAGCGCTGGCAGGAGGCCAAGAAGCGCGAGGAGCCCACGATGATCCAGGCCAGGCAGATCGCTGTCTCCCTAGGTCTTGACATGAAGATCGGGGATGTCGAGTACCAAGGGGATGGGAATAAGGCCATCTTCTACTATATCGCTGATGGACGTGTGGACTTCCGTCAGCTGATCCGTGTGCTAGCGGATACCTTCCACGTGCGTATCGAGATGAAGCAGATCGGTGCGCGTCAGGAGGCAGGACGTATCGGAGGGATCGGTCCCTGTGGACGTCAGCTCTGCTGTGCCTCGTGGATGAGTACCTTCTCCAGTGTGAGCACGGGGGCAGCACGTGTGCAGGACATCACGATGAACCCGCAGAAGCTCACGGGGCAGTGCGGGAAGATCAAGTGCTGTATGAACTTCGAGGTGAACACCTATGCCGAGGCACAGCGTAGCCTACCATCACGTGAGATCGTCCTCGAGACTGAGGGGGAGAGCTACTATCACTTTAAGACCGACCACTTCCAGCGCCAAGTGACCTATAGCACCGTCAAGGGGGCTCCCATTCGTCTGGTGACGATACCTGCGGAGCGTGCCTTTGAGGTCATCGAGATGAACAAGCAGGGGCGTCGCCCAGAGAGCCTGCAGGAGGAGGTAGAGAACCCTCGTCGGGGATCTCGCTCTAGTGACATCTTGGCAGACAATAGCCTGACACGCTTTGACCGTTCGGGGCGTCGTCCTCGTAACGGCGAAGGACGACCTCGGCGTACCGAAGGGGGCTCCCCTCGAGGTGAGCGTCCGTCTCGCCGGGGGGACGTGCGACCCAATGCCGAGGGGGGAGGTGATCCCGCTGTCCGACAGTTCCGCTCGCCACGTACTCGTCGTCCCGAGCGTAGCGCTGATCCCAGTGTAGAGATGACCCCACGCATCCCTACAGATCCCCGTCGAGAGAAGGAGGAATGAGCCTATTTCGTCTCCCCTATCTACATCATCTAGGGTGGCTACTCCTACTCGTCCTATCGTCGTGCTCTACTGAGCAGGTGAAGGATGACTACTATGCCTTTCGTGCACCTCACGAGGGGCGCTGGAGCAGCGAGGAGCGCTATGCCTTTGACCTACTCTTCACTGAGCGTGAGGAGTCCCTAGCTACGGAGGTGATCCTGCGCATGGATAGCCGTCTGGATCGTCCGAAGGCTCGTGTAGAGACCCGCCTGAGCTTCCGAGGAGAAGTACTGCGTATCGATACGCTCGACTTCTCCTTTGCGCCTCGCCAAGGGGCTTGGGAGCGCCCCGGTATCATCTATCATGATTTCAGTCGAGGTCTGGCACAGCCTTTGCATACACCTCACACTGGCCTCTTCGTCTTAGAGGTCTCCCTGCTCGACATGCTCCCCTTAGAGGGAGTAGCGCAGCTGGGTATCCATACCCACCGCCAGCGTCCTCAGCAGGACATTATTAAGCAGTAATTCTCTCACCGAGAAATGAGTAAGAAGAAACAGAACGAAGAATTGACACCTGCAGAGGTTGCCCAGCACCATACGGGCATGCCTGTCGTAGGAAGCTATAAAGCCGAAGAGACCTTCTCTATCCCCGAGGAGGAGCGTCAGGAAGTCCTGCCACTGATGGCCTTGCGCAACATGACCATCTTCCCAGGTACGCTGATGCCCGTCCTCATTGGGCGTAAGAAGTCCATAGAGATCATCCGTATGGCAGATGAGAAGGAGGCTCTCTTCGGAGTCATCACCCAGCGTGATGCTAGTGTGGAGGATCCGAGCAAGGAAGACTTCTATCCCATCGGTACCGTCGTCGAGATCACCCAGATCATTGAGCTTCCTTCAGGGGAGATCTCAGCGATCCTGCGTGGTATCCAGCGCTTTGAGCTCAAGGAGCTGGAGCAGACGGAGCCTTACTTGACGGGGCGGGTCGAGTACCTGCAGAGCGACGTAGAGCCCGAGGCGAGCCGAGAAGAGGAGTTCAAGGCGATCACGGAGCTGATCCATGAGCGTCTCCTTCGTCTGCTTCAGCACATAGTGCCTAGCTCTCCCTCTGGCTTCATCGATACGATACGAGGACTAAAGAATCCGATCTATATCATCCATCTGACGGCTTCGGTGCTGCAGATCTCTCCCGAGAAGCGCCAAGAGCTCCTCGAGCAGGAGACGCTCTTCGGCCGTGCGGTCGAGGTCTTGACTTGCCTACAGACGCAGCTTCAGGAGAGTGACCTCAAGGAGGAGCTTCTGGCGCGTACACGCCGAGAGATGGATCAGCAGCAGCGTGACTACTTCCTCCAGCAGCAGATGCGCACCATCCAGGATGAGCTAGGACAAGGGCAGGAGGATGACGAGATCGAGGAGCTACGTAAGAAGGGTAAGGACAAGCTCTGGAGCAAGGAGGTCGGTGAGATCTTCGAGAAGGAGCTTCGTAAGGCTGAGCGCCTCAACCCTCAGAGCCCCGACTTCTCTATCCAGATGCAGTATCTACGCACGATCGTTGAGCTTCCCTGGGGTGTCTACAGCCAAGATAATTTTGACCTCAAGGGGGCAGCAGAGATCTTGGAGCGGGAGCATTATGGCTTGGAGAAGGTCAAGGAGCGTATCCTTGAGCACTTAGCCGTCCTCAAGCTTAAGGGGGATATGAAGTCCCCTATCCTCTGCCTCTATGGCCCTCCAGGAGTAGGGAAGACTTCCCTCGGGAGAAGCATCGCTGAGAGCCTAGGACGTAAGTATGTCCGTATCTCTCTCGGAGGTGTGCATGACGAGGCGGAGATCCGTGGTCACCGCCGTACCTATATCGGGGCGATGAGTGGACGTATCGTTCAGAGTCTACAGAAGGCAGGTACATCTAATCCGGTCTTCGTCCTTGATGAGATCGATAAGCTCTCTAGTGACTACAAGGGAGATCCTGCTTCGGCTCTCCTAGAGGTGCTTGACCCCGAGCAGAACACGACCTTCCACGATAATTACTTAGACATCGACTACGACCTCTCCAAGGTACTCTTCATCGCTACAGCGAATAACATTGGGGCGATTCCCCAGGCGCTGCGTGACCGTATGGAGATGATCGAGGTCACAGGCTATATCGCAGAGGAGAAGCTACAGATCGCACAGAAGCATCTCCTGCCCAAGGAAGCCAAGGAGCATGGACTTGATATCGAGAAGATTCACTTTGCACCAGGAGCCCTTGAGCTGATCATCGAAGAGTATACCCGTGAGAGTGGTGTGCGCTCCCTCACGAAGAAGATCGCTGCGGTGCTCCGTAAGCTCGCCTGGGCGTCTGCCTCTGGTGAGGAGCTCCCTGCAGAGATCACCCCCGAGCAGGTACGTACTTATCTGGGGAAGACCGTTTACTCCCGAGATAAGTACCAGGGGAATGAGCACCCTGGAGTCGTCGTTGGGTTAGCTTGGACAAGTGTTGGCGGAGAGATCCTCTTCATCGAGAGCAGTCTCCAGCCAGGGCAGACTGGCAAGCTTACACTGACAGGTAGCCTCGGTGACGTGATGAAGGAGTCAGCTACCATTGCTCTAAGCTATATCCGTGCCCATGCTCTGGAGCTGGGGATCGACCTTGAGCAACTCAAGGATAAGGAGATCCATGTCCACGTGCCCGAAGGTGCTATCCCTAAGGATGGTCCTAGTGCAGGGATCACCATGGTCACCTCTCTCGTCTCTGCCATCACCCGCCGTAAGGTGCGTGCGCATCTAGCTATGACCGGAGAGATCACACTACGAGGGAAAGTGCTCCCCGTAGGAGGAATCAAGGAAAAGATCCTAGCTGCTAAGCGCTCGGGGATCACCGATATCATCCTCTGCCGTGAGAATGAGCGTGATATTGAAGAGATCGATGCTCGTTACCTTGAGGGACTGACCTTCCACTATGTGGATGAGATCACAGAGGTGCTAGCCTTTGCCCTGCTCGATGAGGTGGTAGATCAGGTAAAGTGAGCTAACTTTGTAACCCATGAAGCAGACTATCCAGCACACAACGACCGAGCAGGAGTGCCGTGCAGAGCTGAACCATTGTCGAGAGCTTTTTGTCAAGAAACTCTATGACTATGGAGCTGCTTGGCGCATCTTGCGCCCAGAGTCGCTCACCGATCAGATCTATATTAAGGCTGAGCGTATCCGTACTATTCAGATGAAGGGAAAGGCTCAGGTTGCTGAAGGTATCCGAGAGGAGTTCGTCGGGATCGTTAATTATGGGATCATAGGGCTTATCCAGCTAGAGCGTGGGGTGGTGAATACTCCCGATCTGACTGCGGAAGAGGCTCTGGAGGCCTATGATCACTATAGCCAGCAGACGATCAAGCTTCTTCTAGCGAAGAACCATGACTATGGAGAAGTCTGGCGTCAGATGCGCCTCTCCTCCATCGTAGATATCATCCTATCGAAGATCTTGCGAACAAAGCAGATCGAAGACCACCAAGGGGAGACTATCGTCTCTGAGGGTATCGCTGCCAATTATATGGATATGGTGAACTATGCCCTCTTCTGCTTGGTCAAGCTTAATGCTTCTATTTAGTGAATCATTTACGTCACATCTTCGCTGAGTGTGCCCGAGTGATTGTGGGACTAACCTTCGTCTTCTCGGGGCTACTTAAGGCTATTGATCCGGTGGGGACAGCCTTGAAGGTGAAGGACTATCTAGCGCCAGTAATCTCCTCTAGCTGGGAGGGAATGGAGTCGATGTCCTTAGTCATCTCCTTCCTCCTCTGTGGAGGAGAGTTTATCTTGGGGGCTTTCTTACTGGTCGGGATCTATCGTCGTCTATGTGCTCGTCTCTCTGTTTTGTTCATGCTTGGGATGACGGCGCTGACACTCTATATCCTGATCGCTAACCCGGTGAGCGACTGTGGTTGCTTCGGTGATGCCTTACAGCTAACGCATCTGCAGACCTTCCTGAAAAACCTTATTCTCCTACCTCTTACTATCTTTGTGCTCTGGCAAGCACGCTCTCTGCGACATCTCTATTCTCGGCGGGAGCGATGGGTGCCAGGGCTTCTTGCTGTCGTAGGGATAGGTTATTTTATGGCAGAGAACTATCGACATCTCCCCTATCGTGACTTCCGACCCTATGCTATAGGGACGGATCTAAGACAAGCGATGACGGACGAACAGCTCCTCTTCCAGCAGAAGCTCCTAGAGGGGACTAAGTATATCTATCGCAAGGATGGGAAGGAACAGACTTTCTCTGCTACGACGCTTCCCGATAGTAGCTGGACTTTTGTCGAGGCTCGCAGTGGGAAGGAGGTCGAGACGCTTAAAGCGAAGTATGACTTCTCCCCCACGGACAGTCTAGGAGATCCAGTAGTTGATAAGATCCTAAATAATTCAGGGATTACGCTCCTTCTCTTGTCTCCCTCGTGGACGACGGCGAGCCAGGGAGCTATCGATGAGATCGCAGAGCTCTATAAGCAGAGTAACGATCTTGGTTATGCTTTCTATGGAGTGAGTGCCTCCACTCCCGAGGAGACGAGTCGCTGGAGTTACCTCACAGGGGCGGCTTACCCGATGCTCCAGCTGGATGCGACTCCTATCCGTACGATTATTCGTTCACAGCCTGGGCTTCTTGTCTTGCGAGATGGGAAGATCATTGACAAACGAGCTCCAGCAGACTTCCCTGAGGTCGAGGATGTCTCTACTTATTTGCGTGGTCTAGCTGATCCAGCACGTCCACTGCCGACACCTTCGGCTACGCGTACCTATCTTTTATGGGGATGGGTTGCGCTCCTTCTTCTAGGCTTCCTCCGCTTTTGGGCAAGGAAGCTCCATCTGACGGTGCATCTGCGCCTGCGTAAGCGTTTACATTTATCCAAATCATAAATATCTACTTGACCCAATGAGAAAGAATATCGTAGCTGGGAACTGGAAGATGAATAAGACCCTCTGCGAAGGTGTCTCCTTCATCGGCGAACTTAAGAATGCGCTGGCTGGTAAGAGCCTCAAGTGCGACGTGATCATCGGTGCTCCATTCATTCACCTAGCATCTATCGCTAAGGAAGCTGAAGGTAGCCCTGTGGCTATCGCTGCAGAGAATTGCGCTAACAAGGCTGAAGGCGCCTATACAGGTGAAGTATCGGCAGCTATGGTCGCTTCCACGGGGGCTCGCTATGTCATCCTTGGTCACAGCGAACGTCGTGCTTATTACCACGAAGATGGTGCTGTGCTGACGGAGAAGGTTCGTCTCGCTCTAGACAACGGACTTGCTCCTATCTTCTGCATCGGTGAAGTCAAGGAAGAGCGTGAAGCTGGCAAGCACTTCGAGGTCGTCGAAGCACAGCTTGAGGAAGCCGTCTTCTCTCTCTCGGCTGAAGACTTCAAGAAGGTCATCCTAGCCTACGAGCCAGTATGGGCTATCGGTACGGGGCTTACAGCTTCGTCTGCTCAGGCACAGGAGATCCACGCTCATATCCGTAGCCTCATCGCTAAGAAGTATGGTGCAGAGATCGCTGAAGATACGACCATCCTTTACGGCGGTAGCTGTAATGGTGGCAATGCTAAGGAGCTCTTCTCTCAGCCTGATGTCGACGGTGGTCTCATCGGCGGTGCTTCACTGGCTGTAGACAAGTTCCTCCCCATCATCGAAGCCTTCAACTAGGCTCTCCCTCGAAGCTATCCTCCTCGCCCGATAGGGGTGAGGAGGATGCTTTGCTTCTATCCCGATTCCATTTATCCGACCAGCTGTTATGCTTAGACGTACTCGACGGGCACTCCTTGCCCTTCTCTGCAGTGGTGCCCTTCTGACTGCCTCGGCGCAGACGGCTCCTGAGAAGACGCGCCCTCGCAATATCTTCGATGCCTTGGAGCAGATTGCCCCAGGTGAAGGTTTGGTGACCATTCTCCAAGCCTCAGAGCTTCGTAGTCGCATTGGACAAGCTGCGGCACCTCGAGGGTCGGGGGTCTTGGCTCGTGATGGTGCTTACTCTATCCTCAACGGCTATCGTATCCAGCTCTTCAATAGTAACCTGCCTAACGCTAAGACCGAGGCCTACGCTCGTGCCGAGATCCTACGCAAGGCAGCACCCACGCTCAGTGGCTACATCACCTTCCGTGCTCCCTTCTGGAGACTCACGGTCGGCAACTTCCTCTCTCACGAAGAAGCACGTGCGGCGCGTGCTCGTCTTCTCCACCTTCTCCCAGCTTGGGGTAAGGAATCCTATATCGTCCGCGAACGTGTCCGCATCTTGAACTACACTGCGCCCCATGAGTCCGAAGAATAGCCTATCTGCTGACCAGCTCACCTACGTGAGTCAGGACGAGCAAACACGTGAGGAAACCCTCCGCTACCACTATCAGGAGATCCTGCGACTGCTAGGCGAAGACCCCGAGCGCGAGGGTCTTATCAAGACCCCAGAGCGGGTTGCCAAGGCCATGCGCTTCCTCACTTCGGGCATGCAGCAAGACCCGATCGGGATCATCCATGGAGCGATGTTCAAGGAAGACTATAGGCAGATGGTCATCGTCAAGGACATTGACTTCTATTCTCTCTGCGAGCATCACATGCTACCCTTCTTCGGTAAGGTGCATATCGGCTATATCCCCAATGGCTACATCACGGGTCTGTCGAAGCTACCCCGTGTCGTGGATGTCTTCGCCCGTCGCCTTCAGGTGCAGGAGCGTCTGACGACCCAGATCAAGGACTGTATCCACGAGGCACTGAACCCCCTCGGTGTCATCGTCGTCATCGAGGCTCAGCACATGTGTATGCAGATGCGTGGGGTCGAGAAGCAGAACTCCTTCACCACCACGAGTGACTTTACCGGAGCCTTCCGTGAGGCTAAGACCCGTGAAGAGTTTATGCAGCTCATCACGCACGGCCGCTAATCTTCCACTGAAGTATCAGACCATTCGCCCCGCCCTAGGATCTTCCTAAGGCGGGGCAAGTTTCTTTGAACCCAAAGAGGAGAGGAGTAGGTGAAGCGAGCTTCCTCTTTTTCGTGGATGAAGCAAATGCCTTGCTCTCCCGAAGGTAGCTGTGTGCCGTGCTATAGGTATAGGTTTGAATGAGAAAAGGTATAGGTATCATATGGCGAACCTATACCTTTTCGGAGGGAGAGGTGGCTGTCTGGGAGGGCGTAGCTCCTTAGGAGATCAAGCTCCAGCCTGGTCGCTCGGCGTAGATGGCCTCTAGGCGGGAGCGAAGCAGGGTGTTTTCGGGGGCCAAGAGGTCAGGGTCGGCCTCGAGAATGCGCTCGGCGAGCTCTCGGGTATACTGCACCATGGCTCCATCTAGGGCGGGGTTGGCGATGCGTAGGCTCAACTGCTGTCCGCTCTGTCTCGTGCCTTCGATCTCCCCAAAGCCACGCATACGCATATCTTCCTCGGCGATGACGAAGCCATCGGTCGTCTCTACCATGATGTCGATACGTCGCTTGGCGTCGTCGCCTAGCTCGCTCCCCGTGACGAGGATGCAGTAGCTCTGGCTGGCGCCACGGCCTACTCGCCCACGGAGCTGGTGTAGCTGGGCAAGACCGAAGCGGTTAGCCCCCTCGATGACCATCACGGTGGCGTTGGGGACGTTGACCCCGACCTCGATGACGGTCGTAGCGAGGAGGATCTTGGCCTGACCGCTGATGAAGCGCTGCATAGCTTCGTCCTTGACGTCTGCCTTCATCTTGCCATGTACAGATACGACTTCCCAGTCTCGAAAGCGCTCGGTGTAGCGACGAAGACCTTCCTGCAGAGCTCGCATCGAAGCCTCTTCCTGCTCCTCGATCATAGGGAAGACGACGTAGGCCTGTCTGCCTTCGGCCAGTTGCTTATCGAGGAAGTTGTAGACAGCGTACATCTGGCTCTCGCTTTGGTGGTAGGTCTCGATGGGCTTACGTCCAGGGGGGAGCTCGTCAATGACGGAGATATCGAGATCTCCGTAGAGTGTCATCGCCAGCGTACGTGGGATCGGCGTGGCGCTCATGATGAGGATATGGGGGTGGAAGCTCTCCCCCTTCTGCCAGAGTCCCGAGCGCTGGACGACCCCGAAGCGGTGCTGCTCGTCGATGACGGCTAGCCCCAGCTGGTGAAACTGTACCGTGGGCTCGAGCAAGGCATGTGTCCCCACGATCAGCGGGAGCGATCCCGTGGCGAGGTCAGCTAGGAGCTTCCTTCGCTCAGCCTTCTTGGTGCTACCGATAAGCAAGCCTACTTCTAGCCCCAGAGGCTGGAGGTATTCGGAGAGAGAGGCATGGTGCTGACGGGCTAAGATCTCGGTCGGCGCCATGAGACAGGCTTGATAGCCATTGTCCACGCTGAGTAGCATGGCGAAGAGGGCTACTAGGGTCTTCCCGCTACCTACATCTCCCTGGACGAGGCGGTTCATCTGCTTCCCGCCGATGACGTCCTGCTGGATCTCTCGCAGTACCCTCTTCTGTGCGCCCGTTAGGTCGAAGGGGAGGCTAGCGTAGAGTCCACGGAAGGTTTCCCCTACCTGGGGCAAAAGAACGCCTGGGATATGAGCCTTTCGCTCGGACTTCATCCGCAGAAGACGTAGCTGGATGAAGAAGAGTTCGTCGAACTTGAGGCGTCTGCGGGCAGCCTCTAGTCGCTCGTTGGTCTTAGGGAAGTGGATCTCTTCGATCGCCTCAGCGTAGCCCATGAGCCGTGCCGAGGAGATGATCTGTATCGGGAGAGTCTCCTGAAGGTGCGGGAGAGCAGACTCTTTGAGCAGATAGACGAGGTCGCGAAGCTGGCGATTCTGGAGGCCAGCACGCTTGAGCTTCTCCGTGAGGGGGTAGACAGGGACAAGCCCGCTAGAAAGTTGCTGAGCCTTCGCCGTATCATCCATCTCGGGATGGGTGATGGAGTAAGCGCCATTGAAGAAGGAGGGCTTGCCAAAGACGAGGTATTCTTGTCCGAGGGTATAGAGGTTGCGAATGATATGCAGTGCCTTGAACCAGACAAGCTCGATCGTCCCCGTGCCGTCACTGAAGTAGCCGACGAGCCGACGCTTCCTGCCTTCGCCCACTTCCTTGAACTCTCGGAGGTGACCACGTAGCTGGACGTAGGGCATTTCCCCTCTCAGCTCTCGGATCGTGTAGACCCTCGATCGGTCGATGTAGCGAGTAGGGAAGTAATGGAGTAGATCAAGGTAGGTATATAGGTCGAGCTCCTCGGCGAGTAGCTTAGCTCGCTTGGGGCCGACCTGTGGGAGATAGATCAGCGGAGTGCGGAAGAAGTCTTGGGGGGAGGGCATCGGCACAGAGCTGTCGGCTTAGGGTTACGCTTGGGTAAGTAGCAGCTCGGCCAAGGAGAGATCGAGCGGGGTCGTGATCTTGATATTGGTTCGCTCGCCTGGAACTAGGGCTGGGGCACCAAAGCCACTGGCCTCATAGACAGAGGCGTCATCCGTAAAGGTCGGCTGATAGGGCTGGAGGTAGGCTGTGTGGAGGCGCTCTAGAGAGAAAGTCTGGGGTGTCTGCACCCCGACAAACTGGCTTCGCTCGACGGCATGGCTGGAGCCTGTCTCGTCAAGCTGGCGGAGACTATCGGTCATCGGTAGAGCGGGTAGAGCAGCTCCGACTGCCTCTGCTTGGACGAAGCAGGCCTCGATCAGCTCTTGGCTTACGAGGGGACGGACGCCATCGTGTACGGCCACCCAGCCAGACTTAGGAAGCTGGTGGAGGGCGGAGAGCACGGAGTGAAAGCGAGTCTCACCTCCGAGGGCTAAGCGGATCGGGAGGGTGAAGCCATACTCTTGGCATAGACCCTCCCAATATGTAATATGGTCTTCGGGGAGGACAAGGATGACTTCGTCTACGACACGAGCGAAGCGCTCGAGCGTATGCATGAGTACGGGGCGACCGGCTAGCGGGAGAAATTGCTTCGGTAGAGCACTACCCATGCGTAGTCCCTTGCCTCCAGCTACGATGATCGCATAGCGGGGTAGCTTAGAGGTCGGCATCGGAAGAGTCCTCTGTGAGCTGGGCCATGAGGGAGGCTAACTGTTTGTCGGCTTTGGTGAGCTTCTCTCGGCAGAACTTCGTGAGCGCTACGGCTTCTTCGACGAGGCCCGTGAGCTCATCGACATCGGGATTCTCCTGCTCAATCAAACGAACGATGGTGTCGAGGCGAGTGGATGCCTCCTTGTAGGTCAAGTCGGACTTGAGTTGCTTAGGCATAAGCGAATGTCTACATAGCTAATAATTAAGCGCAAAGTTAGTGATAATGCTACCAAAGGCTGGTCTTTGTGCTTTTATGGTCTCGTTTCCTAAAATTTTTATGCTATGGGTAGCTTTGTTGACTCCCTTCTTGTGCTCTGAATCGCTTACTGCAAAGTATATAAAAGGTTCATTCCAAGTTGTAATAATTTGTGTCTTTATAAGGAAAGTTATATCTTTGCCCCAAATAAGTTGCAGGGACAGGCTGATGCGCCACCTTAGGAATCATCAGAATTACACTTTGGTCTAGCCCTAGTGATCGATAGGTCTGTCAATAAAAACTCGATAATAAAGAAGATTATGATTAAAAAAACTTTCGTAGCTGCAGTAGCTTGTCTCTTCGCTGGCTCTATGCTGCAGGCTCAGCAGACCACTGACTCCGTGTATACGGTAGAAGTGAAGAATGCTGACAAGTATCGTGTCGAAACCAATCGCTTCGGTGCAAACTGGTTCATCGGTATCGGTGCAGGTGCACAGATGTACTTCGGTGACCACGACAAGCAGATGCGTCTCGGCGATCGTATCACTCCAAACTTCGAAGCTTACTTCGGTAAGTGGTTTACTCCAGGTCTTGGGGTACGTATCGGCGCTAACGGGTATAAGATCAAGGGTGTAGCTGGATTTGATGGTCATAAGGGAGGTGCTATTAACTACGGGAACTATGGTGGCTTCATCAAGGAACCTCGTGTGGTTTATCCTCACTCTGATCGTAACAAGGTTCCATACGACCTCTATGAGACTGAAATGGATTACATCCACGCTCATGCGGATGTCCTCTTCAATCTTTCGCAGCTCGTTTGCGGGTATAACGAAGATCGTTTCTACTCCTTCATCCCTTATGCCGGTCTAGGTTTTGCTACCAGCCTCAATAAGGCATCTCAGACGGGTCGCTACTCTCATGAAGTAACAGCTAGCGTTGGTCTTCTCAATCGCTTCCGTATCAACCGTGCTTGGGATATCAATTTTGATGTTCGTGGTGCTTATGTTTCTGACCACTTCGATCAGGAAGATGCTTCTATCGATCGTGCTACAGGTCGAATTGGCACTATCGCCGGTCACTGGGGTGAAGGTCTTCTGACGGCTACGCTTGGTGTTAGCTATAACATCCCTCGTCGTGGATGGGATCGTAGCACTATCACCACGATCCGTGTTAACGAGAATGTCCTCGAAGGTCTACGTAACCGCCTCGGTGAGCTAGAATCAATGAACAGCGACCTCCGTCGCCAGCTTGAAGAAGCTCTTAACCGTGAAGTTACTGTTGAGAACGTTACGGTGATGCCTCTTCTTGTCACCTTCCCAATCAATCGTTGGGTTCTTTCTCACAAGGATCGTGTAAACCTTGGCTTCCTCGCTGAAGCTCTTAAGGCTAATCCTAAGCTTGTTTATGCTGTCTCTGGATTTGCTGATAAGGGTACGGGTAGCGTGAAGCGTAATATCTTCCTCGCTCGCAAGCGTGCAGAAGTTGTTTACGACTGCCTCGTTAAGGAATTCGGTGTCTCTGAATCACAGCTTAAGAAGGATTCTAACGGTGGTGTAGCTAACATGTACTACAACGACCCACGTTGTAGCCGTTCGGTCCTCGCTAAGATCGCTGAATAATTCTCACTCTTAATTTGCTTTCCTGTTACTCATGGATTTGCACTAATCGATGAACGATCTGTGACTCCACAGTAGTAACGTTAGCAGTCTTCTGAAGGCCTCCCTCTCTAGCAATATGATTCGCCAGGAGGGAGGCCTTTATTCTTAATCTCCTCATCTAGCTCTCATCTCCGATGAAACATGCCTACATGATCCTAGCTCATGGCGAGCCTGAGCTATTGCAGCTTCTTCTAGAACGGCTAGATGATCCACGGAATGATATCTACATCCATCTAGATCAGAAGTGGACCAATCCTCCTAAGCTGGCGACAAAGCAGGCTAAACTCTTTCTGCTAACTAAGCGAGTGGATGTTCGCTGGGCAGATGTGAGTATGCTTGAGGCGGAGTATGCGCTCTTTCATGCGGTAAAAGACTCTGGGCAGAGTTACGCCTATCACCATCTCCTCTCAGGAGTGGATCTTCCGATAAAGACGCAAGACTATATCCATCAATTCTTCCTCGAGAATAATGGGAAGGAGTTTGTGGGAATTCATCAGCGCCCTATGAGCTTCCGAGCTGATCGGGCTCTGCATTATTGGCATCCTTTCACGCGCTCTTTTCGAGGAAAGGGAGTTGCGTTTCAGCTTAAACGTATCCTACGTTACCTCATTGTACAGGTGCAGGTGCTACTTGGCCTCCGACGTAATGTCTCCATCTCTTTCCAGAAGGGAGGACAATGGGTCAGTATCACTTCAGATCTTGTGGATTATCTCCTAAAGCATGAAGAGCCGGTCTTGTCTTGCTATGCTGGGACATTTGGAGCCGATGAGTATTTTATTCCTACTCTTCTCTGGAATTCTCCGTTGCGAGAGCGTCTCTATTGTGCAACGGATGAGACGCTCGGAGCTATGCGTTATATAGGGTGGCGATCCGATGGTCAACTCCTCGCTTTTAGCTCAGAGGATTTACCTGAGCTCCAGCAGACCTCTTGTCTTTTTGCTCGTAAGTTTGATCTTCGTGATCGATCTTTCTTAGAAAAGGTCCTTCTCCTTTCCAAGCCGACTCCTTAGATTTATCACTTCTATGCTACCTCCCTTAGTCTCTATCATTATTCCCGTCTATCGAGCAGAGAAGACTCTCCCTGCGTGCCTAGACCAGCTTAAGGCGCAGAGCTATCGTAGTCTCCAGTTGATATTCATTGATGATTGTAGCCCTGATGGGAGCTATGCTTACCTCACATCACAGCGGGGGGAGCTTGAAGCATTGGGGATGGAGGTGACCTTACTACGGCATGAGAAGAATCAGGGAGTTGCAGTAGCTCGTAATACAGGATTAGACGCAGCTCACGGAGAGTATATTTACTCTGTGGATGCAGATGACCGTCTTGCTGATAATGCGATTGAGTTGCTTGTGAAAGCAGCTGAGCAGAGCCAGATGGATGTGGTTGGTTGTGAGTACTACCTTGAGGAAGGCGCTCATGCACGTCAGATTCATCAGCCTGATGTTAAGACGGGGCAAGAGGCATTTCAACAGATCTGTTATGGGCGGATGAAGTGGAACCTCTGGCTCTTCTTATTCCGACGAGAGCTCATTGAGAAACCTGAGCCCTTACGCTTCCTGCCGGGGAAGAATATGGGAGAAGATCTTATGCTTTTGGGGCGTCTACTTGATCGAGCCAATGGTGTTGAGATCATTCATCAGCCTCTATATACATATGTTCGCTCGGACGAACAGATCACAGGGTCTTACCGGCCAGAGCATTGGTCTCAGGTTTTTGCTAATCTAGAGATGCTTGATTCCTCACTCTCTTCGGAGGCTCGAGCTTATATCCCTTATCTTAAGCTGACTCTTAAACGCCCTCTTCTCGTCACGGGAAAGAAAGCTGACTATCATCGTTGGACAGATACTTATCGGGAGACAGATCCTTTTATCATGCAGAATCCTAGTCTTCCCTTTCGCTCTAAGATTCTTGAGCAAATGGCGGCTAAAGGACAATATTGGTATGTTGCCTTGTACTACCATGTCGTGATGCGTGGACTGTATTCACTTTTCTATCGGTAGAACATAGCCTATGTGGAAGATTGTCCAGGTTCTGCTTATTGCAGTCTTAGTTAACTGCTCTTACTACTCTTTTAGCTTTGCGGCTTTCCCAAATGCGCCTAACACGAAGATGCTTTTGGCGATGCTGGGGCTTTTATGGTTCCTTTTTGACTCCTGGCGCCGAGGGAAGGGGGTTCCTTTCTCTCCAACGATGCTTACAGGAACGATCTTTGCAGGGCTGTATTCATTAGTTAACCTCATCGCTATCGAAATTAATGATACGAATGACTATAGTTATGCCAACTACCTAACGACTTTCTTCGTCTGGGTCTTCAGTGTCTATCCAGCCTTAAGTTTGATGCGTATCGTTCATGGATCCATCACGATCCCACGCATAACTTATTACCTAACAGCTGTGACAGTCTTCCAGTGTATTACTGCTCTTCTTATTGATAATTACCCTGGGTTTGATGACTTCTGTTCGAGCATTGTTTTTTGGAGCTTAGAGTTTTTTGCTAGTATTGATCGTCTACGCTGTTTCAGTACAGCACTTGATCCAGCAGGAGTACGCTTTGCTCTTGTTCTTATACTTATTGCCGCAACGATCTGTGTCGATGAGCAGGTGCAGCAAAGTTACCTGAGACTTTATCTGCTTTTCATTGCTTATCTTCTCATTTCAGGGATTGGAAATATGGTTGCGAGAACTACATCCTCAGGGATGGGACTTGGGCTTCTTATACTTTTGATTCACAGTAATGCTGTTGGACTGAAGGTGCGTTCCTCTATGGTGCGTACTATGTCCATTTTTGCAGGTTTGCTTCTCATCGCGTTTGGTGTAGGGATTTACTTGTATAACACGAGTGACTATTATCGTGGACTATTAGAGTTTGCATTTGAGGGATTTTTCAGCCTCTTCAATCAAGGGGAGTTTCAGACAAGCTCGACAGACGTTTTGGCTACGATGTGGATTTGGCCAACGGATATGCAAACTTGGATCATTGGCTCTGGGATTTATGGCAGTTTTGCCTTTGGATCTGATATTGGTTACTGTCGATTGATCCTTTATTCGGGGTTGGTGGGTTTTGGCTTATTTGCTCTTAGCTTTATTTACTATGCTTTTCATTTCGCTGGTAAGTATCGTCCCTATCGCTGGCTCTTCTTGGCCTACTTAGCCATGACCTTTATTATTTGGATGAAGGTGTCGACTGATATTATGATGATTTATGCGTTCTTCTTTTGGTTTACTAAGCAAGAGGAAGATGCGATTAATGGTCTCATCCCTTTGGCTCAAAATACTGACGTATGAAGATCATCTATTGTATCCCAGCGACCTCTAACTCGGGAGGAATGGAGCGCGTCCTAGCGAGGAAGGTGAATTACCTAGCAGAGCGTGGCTATGAGCTAGCGATTATTACTACCGATCAGCGAGGGAAGGCTCCCTTTTTCCCACTCCATGCTAGCATCACGCAGTATGATCTGGGGATCAATTACGATGAGAACAACGGTCAAGGGCTTCGGGCGAAGCTGAGAGCATATCCACGAAAGAAGCGCCTGCATCGTGAGCGACTCTCCAAACTATTAGTAGAGCTTCAGGCTGACATTGTCATCTCTATGTTTGGGGATGATGCGGACTTTCTGCCAAGTATTCAAGATAGCAGTCGTAAGGTGCTGGAGTATCACTTCTCAAAGCTCAAGCGCCTGCAATATGGTCGTAAGGGACTTTGGCGTATGATCGATCACTACCGCACGTGGCGTGATGAGTCTACGGTGCGAGGCTATGATCGCTTCGTTGTTTTGACGGCCGAAGATGCAGGATACTGGGGAAGCCTTCCAAATATCCAAGTGATCCCCAATCCTTTGCCATTTACTTCTGAAGAAGTCTCAGATTGTACCTCCAAGCGAGTCCTCGCTGCTGGGCGGTATGACTTCCAGAAGAATTTCTCCCTCCTTCTGCGGATTTGGTCTCAGATCGCTCCCAGCTATCCGGACTGGAAGCTGGAGATTATCGGGGATGGAGCGCTCCGTCCCGCCTTGGAGGAGGAAGTTGTACAGCTAGGACTCTCATCTTCTGTCGAGCTCTCTCGTCCGACCCAAGAGATGCAGGCGGTCTATCTGCATTCTTCTGTCTATGCGATGACTTCTCGCTATGAGGGGCTACCTATGGTGCTGATCGAAGCGCAACAGATGGGACTGCCTATTGTCTCTTTTGCTTGTCCTTGTGGTCCACGTGATGTGATCCATGAGGGCGAAGATGGATTCCTGATACCCTTAGGCGAGGAAGACGCCTTCGTCCGTGCACTACGTCTGCTCATGGACTCTGAGGCAGAGCGCCAGCGTATGGGACGGGCAGCTCGTCTCTCTTCTGCTCGCTATGATGTAGACACGATCATGGCGCATTGGATCCAGCTCTTCGATACCCTCTCCGTTACTCCTTCTTCAACTCCTGTCTCATGAAGCGAATAGTCATCTCTGCGGTCAATCTTCGCAAGGGAGGGACGCTGACTATCCTACGCCAATGTCTTTCGTTCCTCTCCGAGTGGGCTCCTAAAGCAGGCTACGAGGTCGTCGCTCTAGTGCATAAGCAGGAGCTCGCGGACTATCCTAATATTCGCTACATCGAGCTCCCTTGGGCTGCTACTGGCTGGCTCAAGCGTCTGTGGTGTGAGTATGTCACCATGGGGAAGATCTCCCAAGAGCTGGGAGAGATCGATTTATGGCTGTCTCTTCATGATACAACGCCTCGAGTGAAGGCGAAGCGTCAGGCAGTTTATTGCCAGACGTCCTTCCCATTCTTGAAGTGGCGGTGGAGAGATTTTAGCTTTGATAAGAAGATCCCTCTCTTTGCGATGTTCACCCGCTTTGCTTACCAGTTCGGAATTCGGAGAAATAGTTACCTCGTTGTCCAGCAGGAATGGTTACGTGAGGGCTTTAGTCGCATGTTTGGCTTGCCTAAGGAGCGCTTTATCGTTGCGCCACCACCTCGAGAGCCTTTACCCAAGCTGGACCTTAAGAAAGAGGAGGGGGCACCCTTTAACTTCCTCTATGCAGCGACCCCTGATGGGCATAAGAACTTCGAGTTGCTCTGTGAGGCTACGCAGGAGCTGGAGCGACGTGTTGGGAAAGGGAAGTTCCGCACCATCCTCACGATCAGTGGACAGGAGAATAAGTACGCCCGTTGGCTCTATGAGCAATGGGGGACCTGCTCTAGTCTTGATTTCCGGGGATTCCTTTCCAAGGAGGAGCTACAGAAGACATACGCTTTGACGGACTGTCTGGTGTTCCCTTCACGTATCGAGACATGGGGGTTACCGATCTCGGAGTTCTTGCCTTATGAGCGCCCCATGCTCTTGGCAGACCTCCCCTATGCCCATGAGACCTCTCGGGGAGCGGTCGCTGTAGGCTTCTTTAATCCTACTCAAGTCAATGATCTAGTCGATGCTATGCAGGCTGTCCTGGAGGGGCATTTAGAAGGGCTAAAGGGGCAACAGTGTTGCCCCATCGGAGGCAATACTGTTGCCTCTTGGGAGGCACTACTGTTGCTCCTTTTGGGTTAACACTAGCAACACTGAACTATGAAGATATTACAACTAGGAAAGTTCTATCCGATCCGTGGTGGAGTCGAGAAGGTGATGGAGATCTTCACCGAAGGGCTAGCCGAGCGTGGCTATGCTTCGGATATGCTCTGTGCTTCTCATGATGGACGGGTCGATGACATCATCTTGGGCGACGAATCGAAGATCATGCGCACCAAGACGTGGATGAAGCTAGCCGCCACGATGATTTCACCAGCGATGATCTGGCGCCTACGTAAGATCTGCCGTGAGTATGACATTATCCACATTCACCACCCAGATCCGATGGCGACAGTGGCACTCTTCTGCTCGGGCTATAAGGGGAAGGTTGTCCTGCATTGGCATAGCGACATCTTGAAGCAGAAGTTTCTTCTTCGCTTCTTTGCTCCCCTACAGAATTGGCTCATCCGTCGAGCTGACTTGATCCTCGGCACGACACCTGTCTATGTGAAGGAGTCTCCCTTCCTAAGTAAGGTGCAGTTGAAGACGGGCTACCTGCCTATCGGGGTCGATCCACACCCTTGGCTAGCCGATGAGATCCGTGAGATCCGCCAGCAGTATCCTGACAAGAAGATCCTCTTTAATATCGGGCGTCTAGTCTCCTACAAGGGGTACCAGTATCTCATCGAAGCCATGGTACACCTTCCTCAGGAATATGTCTTGCTTATCGGAGGGAAAGGTCCGCTCAAACAAGAGCTACAAGAGTTCATCGATCGCTTGGGCCTCCAGGAGCGTGTTAAGCTTCTAGGCTTCATCTCGGATACGCTTAAGCCTGCCTACTTCGGAGCTTGCGATGTCTTCTGTCTCAGCTCCACGCTCAAGACCGAGGCTTATGCCATCGTGCAGGTCGAAGCGATGTCTCTTGGACGACCTATCGTCGCTACCGAGATCCCTGGGTCAGGTGTAGCATGGGTCAATGCCCACCAAGAGTCTGGCCTGAATGTCCCGATCGAAGATGCTCCAGCACTCGCTCAGGCCATTCAGAAGATTTGCCAAGATCCCGAGCTCTGGAGCTCCTATAGCAAGGGTTCACGCCAACGTTTCTTCGAAATCTTTACGAAGGATGAGATGATCAACCAGCTCATTCGTATCTATACAGAACTCCTCCATCCTACCATCCCATAGTACGGAATCTATGAATACAATCGAACGATTTATCAAGCGAGCTTTTGACTTCTCGCTAGCACTTGTCTCTCTTGTCGTCTTCTCTCCGCTTATTGCCTTGATCGCTCTATTGATCAAGTGGGAGGATCCTCAAGGGGATGTCATCTATAAACAGGAGCGTATTGGCTATAAGGGACGTCCCTTTATCCTCTACAAGTTCCGCTCCATGCGTATGGATGCGGAGGCAAATAACTCTCCTCAGCTTTTTACCGATGGCGATAGCCGTCTGACGAAGGTCGGAGCTTTCATCCGTGCTCACCACTTGGATGAATTCCCTCAGCTATGGAATGTGATCAAGGGAGAGATGTCCTTTGTTGGTCCTCGCCCCGAGCGTCAGTTCTTCATCGATCAGATCATGGAGCATAACCCCGACTATACTCGTCTTTATGCTGTGCGTCCAGGGCTCTTCTCCTATGCGACGCTCTACAATGGGTATACTGATACGATCGAGAAGATGCTGGAGCGCCTACGTCTAGACCTGAAGTATCTAGATAACTACTCCCTCTGGGTAGATGTGAAGATCATCTTCCTTACTGCCTTTTCTATTATATTTGGTAAGAAATTCTAAACGACTCACGATATGATAATGATCAAAAGACTCTTTCGCTCGAGTGTGTTTGCTCTTGGCGCTTTGTTGACGCTGGCACTCTCCTCCTGTGACTCTGCATACCGTACGAACTATCTGCAGGATATCGAGACGGCCAAGGCTTATGGAGTTAAGTATAACTCGGAGATTGTGGTTCAGAAGGGAGACAAGCTACGTATCTTGGTCTCCAGTCTGCGTAATCCCGAGTTGACTCTACCTTTCTCCAATCGTACTATTGGAGTAGCAGTCCCTTCTGCTCTTCAGGGGGATAAGGTCGCTGCAGCAGATACGACATCGTCTTACCTAGTCGATGCTCAGGGGAATATCCAGTTCCCGATCCTCGGCAATCTCCCTGTCCAAGGCCTCAGCCTTGATCAAGTGAGTGAGCTCGTTCAGTCTCGCTTGATCGCAGGGAAGTATCTGGCAGACGCCCATGTGACGACCAAGTTTGATAACCTTCGTGTTTACCTTCTTGGTGCCTTCGAAGGAATTGTTACGGGTAGTGCAGGTAGCCAGGGGGTCGCTGATCGTGGATCTTTCCATCTTGATAATCCACAGACCAATATCCTGGAGCTGATCGCCCGCACGGGTGGACTCTCCGAACGAGCAGACTTCTCAAAGGTGAATGTTATTCGCCGTGTCGGGAACGAGTATGTCTACTATCGCCTGGATATGCTCTCGAAGAATATCTTCGACTCTCCAGCTTTCTATCTGCAGCAGAATGACATTATCTATGCTGAGTATCGCTATCGTACACGAGATACAGAGCAGAAGGTTCTCAGCACCGTGGGCTATGTCACGACGGCGATGTCTACCATCGTTTCCGCTGTTGCTCTTGTCACCCTTCTTAAGCGTTAGTGGTAATGGCTAATCAAGATAATAGACCAGCGGTAAAGCAGGACTCGGCAAGTGAGATTAACCTGCTAGATATCTTCTTCTACCTACTCCGCTACTGGTACCTTTACGTGTTAAGCGTAGGACTTATCGTAGCCTTCGCACTCTATCGTAATGCTAAGCAGCCTTACGTCTATGAGTCTTCCGTGAAGATCTTCATCAAGGATGCTTCGCAGCGAGCCATGATGGATGCTGATGTGCTACGCTTTGCTCGAACCAATCGACTCAACATGGATAACGAGCAGATGCAGCTGACCTCAAGGCGAGTCATCGAGCGCACCGTGAAGATGGCTAATGCCAATGTCTTTTATAAGGCACAGGAAGGCCTTCGCCAGATTGAGCTTTATAACGAGTCTCCTTTCTCTATGAAGTTCCTCGATACGCTTGATCGTGCGACCTCTTTTGTCGTGCGTTATAGTGATGCGGGACATGCTTTAGTCATCCCCGCTGGGCGGAAGAAGGCCATTACGGTACCTCTTAATGTCCCTGTCAAGATTGGAGAAGAACGCTTTATTATCGAGCCACGTGATAGTTACAACAGTCCATGGAAACATGCTTCGATACAGGTACAGAGAGCATCTTTCTCTCAGACTGTACGCTATTACCAAAAGGCCGTTACGATTACTCAACCAGTAAATCGTGCCTCTACGCTGACTCTTGATCTACAGGATCAGAATAAGAAGCGTGCACTAGATATTCTCTTAGCCCAGGTCGCAGCATACAACCAAGAAGAACTTGATATGCGCAATCAGGTCGCTAAGAATACGGCAGACTTCGTGAATGATCGTTTGGCTACCCTTAGCCAGGAGCTAGGTTTGGTAGAAGGCGACATGGAGCGTTTCCTCATCTCAAACCGAACGATTGACTTTGATAGCAAGGTGGGGCGCTTCAACTCTCGCTCCGCTGAGACCGAAACGCAGGTTCTAGAGATTGAGACCCAGCTCAAGCTCGTTTCCTATATGCTTTCACAGATCAATTCTGCTGGCAAGCAATACGGATATCTTCCGCTAAATATTGGAGCTCCTGATCCAGCCCTTGATGGCTATATCAATCAGTATAACCAGCTCAAGTCTCAGCGTGATAAACTCATCGAGGGAGCGGGAGGAAGCACAGAGAATCCTGTGATTACTGAGTATGATCGTGCTCTAGATGAACTTCGTCGCAGTGCTGTCGAAAGTCTAAATCAGCGTGCTTCTCTCCTTCGTGCACGTCTTAAGGATACAGAGGGTATTCAGTCAAGCCTCCTCTCTAAACTTCCAGAAGTCTCTAATCAAGGTCGTGAAAAGGCCGATATCGATCGTCGCCTAGAGATCCGTCAGGCTCTCTATACCGAGCTCCTAAACAAAAGAGAAGAGTATGCTCTACGTCAGGCAATGACGCAGGATAGCGCAACCATCCTTGATATGAATGATGCGCCAGCTCCTCCTATTAGCCCTAATACGACGCGAGCGGTTCTAATCGCCCTACTTGTAGGATTGGCTCTCCCATCGATCTTCTTGATCATTCGTCTTCTCTCCGATAATAAGGTGCGTAGCCGTAAGGATATCATGGATAGAGTCTCCATCCCCTTCCTTGGCGATATTCCTAAGGAAGAAGAGGCTCGTCGTGGTCATACACGTGGTGCTCGTGAGCAGGGCTCTGATGAGACTTCTGAGGCCTTCCGCGTCCTCCGTGAGAATCTCCGCTTCATGGTTAACTCTAGTGAAGGTGAGTCAAAGAAGAAGATCATCTTTACCTCGTTTGGTGAGTCTGCAGGTAAATCTTATGTGTCTTATAACCTAGCCAAGACGCTTGGTTTTGCTGGTTATCGAGTTGCCTTGGTAGACCTTGATCTGCGTAAGGGTACGCTATCTCGACGTATAGGGCTCTCTGGAGTAGGGGTTACCGAGTATCTGGCTAATGGAGATATCCAGCTTGCTCAGATTATTCGTAAGGATCCTAATGATCCGAAGCTCTCTGTTGTGATTGCTGGTGCTGTGCCTCCTAATCCTGCCGAGCTCCTTCTTGGCCGTCGTTTAGATCAGTTGGCAGATGCACTCAGTGCTGAGTATGACTATGTGATCTTCGATAACGTGCCCTTCGGTAGTGTCGCTGATGCTGCTATTGCTAACCGTGTGGCTGACCTAACGATCTTTGTTCTGCGTGCAGCTAAGCTCGATCGCCGCGCTCTGCCTGAGCTCCAGCGTCTCTATGATGAAGATATCCTTCGTAATATGGCTCTTGTCCTCAATGGTGCTACGGAGAGTGGTCATGGTTATGGCTACGGCTACGGTTATGGCTATGGTTACGGCTATGGCTATGGTTATGGCAACAAGAAAAAGAAGAGCCCACTACGCCGTCTTCTTCGTCGCTTAGGTATTAAGCGTTAAGCTTTTCTCCTTCAAGTGTCCTTTTCTTCCTCCCCGCTACTCTCGGTTATTGTACCCGTCTACAACGTTGCTCCCTATTTAGAGCAATGTGTGGAGTCTATCCTTAGTCAGCCCTACAAGGCTCTAGAGGTGATTCTTGTAGATGATGGGGCGACCGATGGTAGCGGGGAGCTTTGTGATCGTCTTGCTCAGTCTGATGAGCGGGTACGTGTCCTGCATCAGCCGAATGCCGGGCTTTCTGCAGCGAGGAATGCTGCTCTAGAGCAACTCTCGGGAGAGTTCTTTACGTGTGTTGACTCGGACGACTGGTTGCCTGAGGACGCGTGGATCTGTCCGATGAGCTACTTGGAGGAGCACTCTGAGGTAGACTTGTTAGAGCTCGGCTATGTCGAGGTCGTGGAGCATACTGGTGCGGAGAAATGGATCCTGCACACAGGAGCTTCACTAAGTCCTCAGGAGGCCGTTGAGTCTTTGGCTAAGCTCTCAGGTGTGACCGGGATGGCCTGGGGGAAGATCTTCCGTACCTCTGTTCTGGGAGGTCTACGCTTCCCTGTCGGACGTCCCTATGAAGATATTTCTTTCGTCTTTGAAGCGCTGTGTCATACACGTAGCTATCGCTATATGTCATGGCAGGGATACTTCTATCGCATCGGGCGAGCAGGGAGTATTACAGAGCGTTACGATGCCCGCTTAGCTTATCTCTTTACGAATCTTCAGGAGCTGACGCCTATGGTTGAGAGAATCGCACCGGCCTATCTCCCTTGGCTGAATGAGACCCTCTATCGGCGACTATTGATTTTCTCTCTTTGGGGTATACGTCATCGGAAGGAATCTCCTGACCTACTCCCAGCTTTACTCCCTTGGGCTAGTCGACTTCGTGGGCTTAGTTATCCTCAAGCCTCGTGGAGGAATGTGCTTCGGAGGGAGTTATTTCTTCGCTTCCCTCGTCTCTTCCTAGCGGGGAAACGACTTACTTCTATATTATCCTAATACCTTATTACACCTATGGATACCTCTTTGATCTATTGTGTAGCTCAAGAATATATCATCGTACATACTCCCTCTAAGGAAGCTACTCGTGCTCTCCTTCCTAATTATGAGCCCTTCCTCGTAGAGGAGCTCCCGGAGGGTAAGGAGCCTCTCTTTACGTTTGAAGGAGGGGCTGATCTGACGGCCTACCCACGGAAGGCTCTCCTAGAGGATAAGCTCTCCGAAGGTCTACGTGCTCGTGTCTACCAGACGACGAACTCGGAGATCCTCCTAGAGCTTACGGCTAATCAGCGTCGCCATGTGCTCCATGTCGATAAGTCATGGAGTAGAGTGATCTCCGATGTCCTACTTGACGATCCAAGCGCAGCCTACTTCATCAACCGACTCATCATGATCGTCTATGGAGTGGCTATCGCACCGTGGAAGATGCTGAAGATGCATGCTTCTGTCACGGAGCTCGATGGGAAGGCTCTACTCTTCCTCGGTGTTAGTGGCACGGGTAAAAGCACCCATAGCCGTCTGTGGCGTAAGTTCGTCCTAGGAGCTACGCTACTTAATGATGATGAGCCTATCGTACGCCTATTGCCCAGTGGCGAGGTGCGTGTCTTTGGTTGTCCATGGAGTGGTAGTACTCCCTGCTATCGTCAGGCTTCAGCAGAGGTCGTGGCGTTTGTCCATCTTCATCAGAGCACTGAGAACAAACTCACGAAGCTGCGCGGGCGCAATAGCTTTGATTCGATCTACTCCTCGACGGCCTTCCTGCATTCAGATAAAGCCCGTCATATGGCGACCTTTGATACGATCGTGGATATCCTAGAGCGTATCCCTGTTTATCGCCTCGACTGTCGTCCAGATGAAGAGGCTGTCGCTCTCACACGTACCCTTCTACCCTAATTAGAGTAAGATGAAGCCAGATGTTCCTTCGATGGACGAGCGCCGAAGGCAACTGATCATTCGGAATGAGCTCTTCTTTACAGAGCTCCTCGCCCGCATCGCAGAGGGTAAGCGTCCCCGTATACGCCCTCGGGGATCGAGCATGCTTCCCTTCATCCGTGGAGGGAAGGATACGGTGGATCTAAGTGCACTCACAGAGGATTCGCTGCAGGTAGGACGCATTGTCCTAGCTCATATCCCCCAGGGCTACCTTGTGCATCGTATCGAGCGCATCGATGGTGACCGCTTCACGCTGCGGGGCGATGGTAATCGTGAGCAACGTGAGTACTGCACCCGTGAGCAGATCCTTGCTGAGGTCGTCGAGGTGCAGCGTGGCAAGCGCTCTATCCGCCCAGGCGATCGCCTCTGGTGGTGCTATGAGCATCTGTGGACGAAGAGTCCCTTTTGGCGTCGCTGGATCCTAGCGGTCTATCGGCGTACACTCCTTCGCTGGGGCCTCTAAGGGGAGGCCTATTGAGCCAAGGAGCTTTCCCTATCACCTTTTAATTCTCTTCCTTTTTGATGAAGCTTTTAGCTCTTGATATTGATGGTACGCTCATCACCCGAGCGCACCAGCTGACCGATGGTGTTCGCTCTGCTCTGATTGATGCCCAGCGTATGGGCAAGGTGCGTGTGATCCTAGCATCCGGTCGCCCTACCCCTGCTCTGCATGCGCTGAGTGAAGCGCTCCAGCTAGCCCAGTATGGAGGCTATCTGATGCCCTTCAATGGGGGAAAGATCGTCGAGGTGGCTACGAAGCGTGTGATCTCTACTCAGCTACTCGATGCCGATCTTATCCCACAGCTCTACGCCCTGACGCAGGAGTTCGGAGTCAATATTCTGACCTACACAGAGGAGTATATCCTGAGCGAAATCGAAGGAGACCCCTATGCTGAGAAGGAAGTCACGCTGACAGGTATGCCGCTGAAGGTCGTACCTAGCTTCGTCGAAGCCGTCCAAGAGTTGGTCCCGAAGTGTCTAGCTGTGGGTCCCCTGGATCGCCTAAAGCCTTTGGCCGAAGCTGTAGAAGCTCGCTTAGGAGATCGTGTATCTGCCTTCCGCTCGAGCGACTTTTTCCTTGAGCTCGTACCGAAGGGTGTGAACAAGGGTGCATCACTGGAGCGTCTCCTTCCTCTGCTAGGTAAGACGCCAGCGGATCTGATCGCTATGGGGGATAACTACAATGATGTCGAGATGATTCGTCTAGCAGGCACAGGAGTGGCTATGGGCAATGCACCTCAGGATATCCAAGCTATAGCAGACTTCATCACCCGCTCCAATGAGGAGGATGGCGTAGCCTATGCCCTAGAGCAGCTACTCCCGTAGCTTCTCTCACATAAGAGATACAGCACCGCCCCCTGCTCGCTACTTCTGGTAGTGGGCAGGGGGCGGTGCTGTTGGGGAGGCCTATGCCTGACGGGAGATCTGGTCGAATTCCTCAGGTGTGCCTAGATGGCGCAGGAGCACCTGCACCATGCTGGGTGGTAGCATCCGCTGGCGAGGGCGGAATCCCAGCTTTTGTAGCTCCGAGAGCAGCAGGGGATCCTGGCGGATGAGTAGGCGGAAGTGGCGGCTGGCTAGGTCAGCTCGCTCCTCGGGGAAGTACAGACAGGCGAGCTCCTTCATTACATAGGTACGGAAGGCGATCGAAGGGGGAGTCTTCATCGGTCTCTAGAGAATAAAAAGTGAGTAAATAAAGGGTATACAAGAGCACGAGGTATAGGTGGTGCTTCCCGTGGTCTTCTACAAAGGAACGACAATTCTTGCCCGCTGTCAAGCACTGTCACTAAATAAATTTCTTGCTCAAATAGGCTCCTCCGAGGCCTCCACATAGACTGGCTTTTCCTGATCGGAGAGAGGTGCGTGAGAGGTCTCACTAAGCCCTTGCTGGAGGTGTGCTTGGTTATGATCCTCCCTATCTGATAAGGGGGGCTAGCGGGATTCCTTATTGGGAGTGGGGCGGTCGCTATATACCCAACTGCACGATCACGATATACGTATTCGATGTGTCACAATATACCCAATGACGAAGTCAGAATATACGTAACCTGGTGGCTCTAGATAATGCTCTCTCTCTACGGAGCTAGGGTGTGTGTGGTAGACGGGGTGAAGGTGTGAGGTAAAACAGGGTAGCTCACACCATGCACTTCCTCGATAAAACAATCAGGCTACCCATTAGGCTTGAGTGCCTATGGGTAGCCTGACTGCTACTTCTTTAACTAGGAGTTCGGGAGGCTCCTTTAACGCCCCACCCGCTGGAGAGAGAAGGTCTTGTTCTTATCGAATGGATAGAAGGTGAGGAGCGTCTTCGACTCATTAAGGATCGCATCGGTGTAGAGCTGCTGTACGATGGGAAGCACCTCTGTGCCCGTCAAGACCTTCTCCGTAAGGGCGGACATGGAGGCAGGATTGATGTGCACCCCACCATTGTAGTAGCGATAGGTGGTCGTTAGCGTGGTCTCCTGCTCACGTCGCACGGTGTTAGAGCCGGAGCCGTTGGACTGACTTGTTATGGAGCCAAAGCCTACGGTGATGGTGGCCTTCCCTCCACGCTCGAAGGATAGGAGAATATCGGTCGTGGTTCTCCCTCCTCCTGCTTTGTTCTGGAGGTTGCGTAGCTGCCACTGGGTGCCCGTGATAGGCGTCGTGGCTGGGAGATCATCGCCACAGGAGCTGAGCCCGAAGGTGATCGCCATGAGGAGCAGGAGTGTCTTGAAGAGCTTCATCGGATGTTTCTATTAAATCAAGTGAATAGCCCCCTGAGGGAGGGTTATGGGGATATATTGTTTACCTCTCTAACGTGCGAAGATACACCTTCTGTATATAAAGGGCTAGTTTAACCGATATTTACGCTATCTTTGTGGCATCCATAACTAGTACAATCAGTCACTATTTTAAATAGGTATTACGAATTATGAAGCTAAAGCACACGCTGCTCCTCTTAGCCGGACTATCCAGTTTCGCAGCTAAGGCTCAAACGATGCAGCCCTCTATGACGGATGCTCCTGCTCACCGCGTTGCTTTCGAGCACAAGCCCGGAGCTAACTACTTCATCACCCTCGGTGGTGGGGTCGGTGCTATGTTCCTCGAGGGGAACAACAAGCCCTCACTCACAGACCGTCTCTCTTGGAATGCGTCACTGGCTATCGGCAAGTGGCACAATCCCTACTATGCTACTCGTCTGAAGCTCGTCGGTGGGGAAGCCTTCACCTATCAGAACTTCACGGGTCTGCGTAACAAGAACTACTTCGTCGGTGGTCACTATGACTTCCTCTTCGATGTAGTCAACTACTTCTCCAGCTACCAGCAGGACCGTGTCTTCCACCTCATCCCCTTCGTCGGTGTAGGCTATGAGTACAAGTTCGATCACACGGATCCTAAGCTCACCAACACGCACCACGTGACGGCTAACGCTGGTCTCCAGCTGAACTTCCACGTCGCACCACGTGTAGATCTCTTCCTCGAGGGAGAAGCTAGCTACAGTGGTCTGAATGTGCGCTACCACTACCGTCCTAACTACTCCAATGCCTTCCGTGTATCTGCACAGGCAGGTATCGGATTCCGTCTCGGTAAGCAGGGCTTCAAGGCTGTAGAGCCTCTTGATCAGGCTTACATCGATGGCCTCCAGAATCAGCTCAATGCCCTCCGTGCAGAGAATGCAGAGCTCTCCAAGCGTCCTGCTAACTGCCCCGATGCATCTATGATGGCTCCTGTAGAAGCTGCCTCCGATCGCTTCGTAGCTGATAAGTCCATCCTCTTCGCTCAGGGTCAGTCTAAGGTCTCCAAGGATCAGCTCATCACGGTCTTTGACGCTGCTGACTTCGCTCTCAAGGGAGAAGGTAGCCTTGTCGTCACGGGCTATATCGCTAAGAACGAAACTCGCTTCAAGGGTCTCGCTGAGAAGCGTGCTAAGGCTGTCGCTACCCTACTTACCGACCAGTATGGTGTCGCTGCTGACAAGATCACGGTCGAATGGAAGGAAGCAGATGAAGCCCCTTATGGCTCTGCTCAGCTCGGCTGGAACCGTGTCGTGATCATCCGCTCTAAGTAATCCCTGCTAACCGCAATAGACAACCAACGCTCTAATGAAGACGAAAATAATGACGCTCGCCCTAGCGGCTCTCGCTGCTAGTGCGCTTCAGGCTCAAGAGCCCGCTCAGAAGCCTGCATATAAGACTTCCTTTGTCAAGGATGGTAAGGCTCACTGGTTCCTCGAAGTCGGGGATGCTGCTACCATCAGCCTCGCAGGGAATAACCGCGATGTGAACTTTACTGACCGTGTGAGCCTGCTCAACCCTAGCTTGGCTATCGGTCGCTGGTCTACGCCTGCCTTCGGGATGCGTCTCTCGCTCCAGGGTGGTAAGACCTTTGACTACGCTCGTCCTGCAGGTCTGTGGGCTGCTGCCACTACGACCAACGGCTACCTCCGTCATGATGTGACCTATGGTTTCGCTCAGTACGACTTCCTCTTTGACCTCGTTAACTACTTCGCTCCTTACAAGGAGAACCGCTTCTTCCACGTCATTCCCTTCCTCGGTGTCGGTCTTGGCTACAAGCATGAAGTAGAAGCTATCCATGTCAAGGACAAGAGCCATCGCTTCAGCCCACTCGCTGATGCTGGTCTCCAGCTCAAGCTCCGTCTCGCTCGCTTCGTAGACTTCAACCTCGAAGGGAAGATCACGGCTTCTGATCTCCGTCTCCCATCACAGGAGGATCACGTGAAGTCAGGTACGGACTTCATCGCTCAGGCTGGTGCTTCGCTGACCTTCCACCTCGGTCGTAAGGCTTTCGAAGCTATCACGCCTAATGACGAAGCGCTCATCGCTGACCTCAACGGACAGATCAATGCCCTCCGTGCAGAGAATGCAGAGCTCGCTAAGCGTCCCGTTCGTTGCCCAGACGTAGAGATCCCTGTCGCAGACTCTAAGGTCATCGGTAATGTCATCTACTTCCGCCTCAATAGTGCTGTAGTCGACAAGAACCAGATGATCAATGTCTACAACATCGCTGAATACGCTAAGAGCAATACCGAGACGATCACGCTCGTAGGCTATGCAGACCGTCAGACCGGTAATCCTAACTACAACATGGCTCTCTCTAAGCGCCGTGCTGAAGCTGTAGCCGACATCCTCGTGAAGAAGTATGGTATCTCTCGCGATCGTCTTAAGATCGATTGGAAGGGTGATACGGTACAGCCTTACGCAGAGAATGTCTGGAACCGTATCGTCCTCATGAGCGCTGAATAAGCAGCTCTTCGTAGACGGTATTCTCCGTATTCTACTCCCTCATCCGTAGGCGATCGCCTCGGGTGAGGGAGTACTCGTTTCTGTAGCTGGAGAGCGTGGGTCTATCCCTAACTTAGTATGATATATAGCCTGCTAGCGGAGTTAGGTATATTGTGACAGTGTGGTCGGGTATATTCTGACTCCTCGGTTACGTATATAGCAATGAAGCTGCCACATATATGGTGACTAAAGAGTAGAGCTTAGATGGGTAGGCAAGTAGGATAGAGGAGCGCAGGGGACTGCAGGGTGAAGTACTCCTGCTTTTTGTGTAAGTTTGTAATCATAAGTGGCAGTCCATCTTCTGGGAAGAAGCCCTGGACTACTGCAGTAAAAGTGTTTGTTTCATGGATCAATATACCCTCTTCCAGCATTTCCAGAGGTGCTATAGTCAGAAGTTCCTCTGCTTTACAGGTCGTTCTCGGCGAAGAGAATTCTGGGGCTTTGCTCTCTATTATGGTCTTGCGACGCTTGCCACGATGCTACTGCTTCTCGGGGCTAGATTCTATATCCTCTATGCCAATAGCTCGGTGATGCTCTACGTGATGGTCATGCTCTGGGGAGTGCTACAGCTCTTTCAGGTGGCGTCGCTTCTCCCCTTGCTGGCGGTCACGACACGTCGGCTACATGATGTGGGACGAGCGGGCTGGTGGCAACTCATCGCCTATATCCCAGCTCTACTTCTGCTGGCCTTCTATGTGTGGATGACGTATGGGCTTTCTCCTTTACTACTAGTCGTCTTGGTTAGTAGTGGTGCTAAGGGAGTGCTATGGCTTGGAGGGATCCTACTAGCACTTACCTTGGTTGGGGTCATCACTCTCCTTGTTTTCCTTGGTCGTCGTGGAGAGCAGACCGAGAACAGCTACGGTCTGAGTCCCTTGCTAGAGATAGCAAACTGACCGATCTTATAGTTATAATAGACTAGAGCGTATACCTTCTATAGAAGAGTACTGCCAATTAATCATATCTCATTATCCTTATGAAAAGCGTTTGTAATCGATTCTCTTGTTGGATAGATTATGTGACCCGTGTTTACGAGCTACGTATTGTAGCGCTTATTTTATTCCTTATCCAGCTTCTCCCTGTTGTCTATTATTACATAGAGCGTAGCCGTTTACCCTATGCCGGAGAGTTTGTTTATCAGGGAATTAGTTTAATATCATGGACGGTGATCCCAGTCCTACTGATTGCTTTGTTCCCCTGGGGAAGATTACGTAAGGTGCTGACCGTGGTTGCCTTTATGCTCTATGCCTTCCTCATGCTCTTTGAGGTCTTTCTAGTCTATTCCTATAGTTCCCTCTATACAGACAGCATAGCCCTGAATATCTTAGCTACCAATCCGGGGGAGGCATCTGCATTCTTGGAGCATCTAAATTATCGAGTCTTTATTATCCCTCTAGCCGTCTTATTGCTATTAGGGATAGGCCTCTTTCGCTTCCATAGATGTCGTAGTAGGCTCTCTTCCAAGTGGTCTACGATCTTGACCTTGGTATGTTTTCTCCCGGTGCTATTAAGTGTCTTCATCGTACAGCCTACGCAGAGGAAGACGAACAGCTATCTCTTCATGGCACCCGTGGAGCGCTTCTATGTGGGGACGACTACGTGTATCCATGATGCACAAGAGCTAGAAGAGTATGCTCGTCAGATGACGCAGTTGGATTTGGGAAATATTCGGAAAACGAAGGATTTGAGAGGTGTAAATGTAGTGGTTGTCGTAGGCGAATCCATGCGTCGAGACTACATGCATTGTTATGGTTATCCATTAGCTAATACTCCAGCACAGGATTCCTTGATTGCCACGGGAGATCTGATCCCTTTCACCGATGTCGTCTCATCGGCATCTTGGACTACAGGGTCCGTCTCGCAGGCGATGAGTTTCTATCGCCGGGATAAGGAGGATGAAGCATGGTATCACTACCCCAGTCTACCTTATGTGATGAGTAAGGCCGGTTACTACTCCTATTGGCTTAGTAACCAAGAGAAGCAGGGGGCAGGATTGCAGCCTATCGCTACGCTTACGACCACAGCAGACAGTGTGCGCTTTGCGAAGAATCGAACAGTCGGAGATTGGGATGCTGCGTATGACCTAGACTTGATCCCATTACTCCCGAGATTTAATAAACTCCCTCAAGGAAAGCATTCGCTTTTCCAAGTGATTCATCTGATGGGATCACACACCCCTTACAACGTGCGCTCTATTCCTCAGCTATCTCCATTCAAGGTAGAAGATCTTCCCAGTACTTTGCCTAATGGAGCTCCGATGCCACAAGATATGAGGCGGCGCGAGATTATACGTGACTACGTAAATTCTATACGTTATAATGACGAGGTGATACGCCAGATTATTGCTCATTTCTCAGAGGAGCCCACACTGCTGATATATTTCTCTGATCACGGGCAGGTACTCTTTGAGAATCCTAGTCGCCCTGACTATTATGAGCATGAGGTCTCTTTGCCAGGGGTTGTCGTCCCATTCTTAGTCTACTGTAGTCCTAGCTTACGTAAGGCTCATCCTGAGCTTTATGACATCATTCAGCGAGCTAAGGGGCGGAGAATTATGAATGATCTCTTCTCTAATAGTCTCTGCGGGCTACTCGGGATCCAGTTGAAGTACTATGAATCTCGGTATGATTTCTTCTCGGACGACTATGATGAAGGGCGTAAACGTCTTATCATAGGTTATGATGGTACACCGATAGATCTCTAGCGTATGCTGTGTGATCCTCAAATGGTGCGCTCCTATAAGTCGAAATATGAGGGAAGTTTGAGTGTATATCTTGTTAAGTTTTGAAGTAGCATGCAGACGAGTACATTACCTAAGGCCTATTCACAGGCCTTGAAAGGTTTCCTTTCCCTCGTTATTGTGGGGACACATCTCCGATCCTTCCTAGCTGTGTCCGAATCTGTACCCCTATGGCTTCGTTTGAGTAGCCTTCTCACACCTCTAGCGCTGGGGCTGTATTTTTTCTTCTCTGGCTTTGGTCTGATGACGCAGATGAAGATGAAGGAGGAGCGCTTGCCAGATGTCCAGCAGGAGGAACGTTGGCGTGGCTGGCTTCCACGACGTCTCTGGGGACTACTGAAGCCTTTCCTTTTCTTCTTTATCCTGAGCTTTTGCTTTGAATACGTATCCCAAGGGCTACACACCCTCTCGTGGGAGAGTCTGGGGAGCAAGCTGATCAATGTCGTACGGATGAGCCGTTATGGGCTTTTTCGTTATCCTCCGACGGCGTGGTTCCTAGTGGAGCTGATGGTGCTGTATGTGCTTTTCTTCGTTTCCTTCCGCTGGATTCGGAGTAAACGCGTAGGGTTGCTGATCCTGACGTTGCTGATCGGGGTATTTATCTTCGTGATCGGGAGGCTGGACTTCCCTACTTTTTGGCTTAGATACCCGTTTGTTTTTGCCTTAGGGGCGTACTATGCTTATGCAGAGGATAAGGTTTATCGAAACTTGATGCGCTTCCTGCCCGTAGTTGTTATTAGTCTGATCCCACTAGGCTGGTGGTACGTTAAGGGGACCCAAGGGCTCACCTCTATTGATCCTACTCCTTGGAGTCAAGCACTAAGGTTCTTCCTCGCGACGAACATCCTACCTCTCCTCGTCGTCGTACTAAGTAAGCGCTTGGGGATTACTGACTTTTTCATGCGAAAGGCTACGGGTTGGTGGCGCAAGGCACTTCTTTTCCTCGGGGATATCTCGCTGGCGGTTTATCTGCTACATATCTCCTTCGTTTATCTCTTCCGTGGTCCTTCGATTTATATCCAGTCTACGTGGGGATATATCTTGGCCGTCTATGCCTGTACCCTACTTGGTGCCTATCTTTTGATGCGCTATTGCAAGCGCTTGGTGCGAGCCTAGGGCTCGCTGATCCTATAGCACTACGCCCCGTGAGACGAAGCTTCGTCTCACGGGGCGTAGTGCTATCTGGCGGGAGAGGAGCGCCTCCCTAGAGGCGAAGGTAGCTGGGATCGTCAGTGACCTCACGGATGACCTCGAGGAAGGGAGGGAATTTGATCTCTAAGTCTGGGGCGCAGCTGATCTCTAAGATCTGATAGTCACGGCGAGGCTCGATGAAATCGTCGATTTCGAAGTACTGTCGTGCCCAGACGAAGCTACGACGGAGCTTGTGAACTAGTACCTCTTCGGGATTAGGGATCGTGTTGAGGAAGGAAATGTATTCCTCGGGGCCGATCTGACGCTCGGTGATGATGGGCTGAGACTCTATGGGACTCTTGCGAGTCATAAAGTACACATAGTTGCCACGTAGACCTCGCTTTCGGATACGGACGCTGCTTCCGTCCTCTAGATCAATGTATGCCTGATAGAGATCTGTCTCTACACCGAAGGGGAGGTCGCCCGTCAGGCGAACAAGGAAGCGACGACGGACGTCGGTAAAGCTAGCTGCGTCATCGCCGAGGGACTCGTGGATGGCGTGCAAGACCTGACGTATCTTCACCTCAAAGTCAACGTTGTTCTCGACAATGTGTAGCTGTGGGTGGCCTGTCCAGGCCTTCATGATGCGAGCGTCTAGCTCTCGAGCCTCCTCGATCGTCTCTCCGCGCAGACCATTGTTCTCCAGTGTGTAGAATTCCTCTGCTCCTTGGGCTGCCGTGACCATATGTATGACGGCGTCATAGCGTGCGTCTCGGAGCTTGATCTCAGAGAGTCCCAGCTCGTCGAGCATAGCTTGCCACATGGTACGCTCGATGTAGTTGGAGATATCCATCGTGCCTCGGTCAGAAATGATCAGCACGGGCTGGGGAGCGGCATTGGCTAGCTCGAGGAAGGTATCCTCCATCTGGAGCTGATACTTGAGGACTGCCTTCTCGATGTTATAGAAGTACTGGCGATCCTGCGTACCGAAGTTGATCGAAGCGTTATTGAAGAGTGTCGGTGTCTCGGGCAGTGCGTAGACGAGATAGCCGAGGTCGCTGAAGTGCTCGATGATCTGTGCTAGAGCAGTCGTCTTGCCAGCACAGGGGCCCCCTGTGAGGGCGATACGGGTAATATTCTTGTTCATCAGAGGATGTGAGGGGGATATTCTAGTCAATAATCCGTGCAAAGATAAGGTATCCTACCCCATTCTGTTCGTTTGGGCTCGCTAAGGACTGTCTGGAGGCTTCTCCCGAAGGGAGGAGAAGGGAAGATTTCGGCGTGAAAGGTAGGGCTTTACTCTAGTAAAGGTCTACCTTTCAGCGAGGAAAGGTAGACCTTGGGGGTGGCTAAGGTAGACCTTGATGGAAGGGGAGATCTTCCTTGATCGCTCCGGAGCGTAGCCCGTTCGGTTGCTCGGGGGTACGCCGGAAGCGATGAGCATCGAGGTGAGGTGACTTTGGGATAGGTGCTTACATTGGCGTATCTTTGTGAGAAAAGCGACTATGGACAACCAACTTACCCTTCAGGAAGCACAGCAGCTCGTCGATGGCTGGATCAAAACCATCGGGGTACGCTACTTTTCTCCCTTAACCAATATGGCTATCCTCACCGAAGAAGTAGGTGAGGTCGCGCGACTCATATCTCGTCTCTACGGAGAGCAGAGCTTTAAGGAAAGTGACAAGCAGCGTGACCTCGGCGACGAGCTAGCCGACGTCCTCTGGGTCGTGCTCTGTCTGGCCAATCAGACGGGCGTCGATCTCACCGAAGCTCTAAGGAGAAACATCGAGAAGAAGACCCAGCGGGATGCTACCCGCCATGCTTCCAATCCCAAGCTCCAGCCTTAGTCCGCCCCAACGTATCTTACCTATCATCATTATAGCTATGTCAGACGTAAATCTAACTAAGTTCACACAGGCTTTCGATGCCTTTTCCCCAGCGCTAAGTCCTGAGGTACTTGATGCTACCCTAGAGAAGATCCTCCAGGAGCGCTACCCTGCGGCTAATAATCGTGAGGTGAAGAAGTTCCTTCACTCGACCATTGATCTGACGACCCTAGCTGGTGCAGATACCGAAGAGAAGGTCACGAAGCTCGTCGCCTCGGTCAATGACTTTGAGGGGACAGAGGATATCCCCTCGGTAGCTGCTATCTGTGTCTACCCTAACTTCGTCAAGACCGTCCGCGAAGTCCTAACGGCGGAGGGCGTACAGGTAGCCTGTGTCAGCGGAGCGTTCCCCGCTTCGCAGAGCTTCACCGAGGTGAAGATCGCTGAGACGGCGCTCGCTATCGCCGCAGGGGCTGACGAGATCGACATCGTCCTTAACCTTGGCGCCTTCCTATCCGGTGACTATCTCGAGGCAGCGACTGAGATCGAGGAGCAGCGAGCTACGGCTCGTGGAGCGCATCTCAAGGTCATCCTCGAGACTGGGGCACTGAAAGATCCCGAGCTCATCCGTCGTGCCTCGATCCTAGCTCTATTCTCGGGGGCAGACTTCCTAAAGACTTCGACCGGTAAGGAGTACCCTGGTGCTGACCTACGTGCAGCCTACATCCTCTGTACCGTGCTCAAGGAGTACTATGAGAAGTACGGTGAGCGCCGTGGAGTCAAGTTCAGTGGCGGTATCCGTACGCCCGAGGATGCGGTGAAGTACTACTGTATCGTCGAGGAAGTGCTGGGCAAGGAGTGGCTAGACAATAAGCTCTTCCGCATCGGAGCTAGTAGCCTCGTCGGTAGTCTCCAGCAGGAGCTCCTCGGCTAAGTCTACCCTATTCCTCCATAAACTACCCCCTGAGGCGTGCCGAGCTAGCACGACTTCAGGGGGTAGCTGTATCTAGGGTGTGGCGGAGGATGAGGTTTATAGAAGAATGGGTATATTTGCTCATCAAGTAGTTGAGAGTCTAAGTGATGTGACTCCCCTAGCCTACTTGATCCTTGGCCTAATGAAACAGCACTATACGTACTCGATCGCTGTGTATTGGATGACCGCTATCGGCCTCGTGGCCGAAGTCTGGATCGGCTATTCCCTGCTTTTTGAGTCACTTCCCATGTGGAGCTTAGTCTTGCACCTCGGTTGTTTTCTCTTGCTTCTCGTGCCGATCTACTTCTTCCCCCGAGCTTATAGTCTAGATCAGGCTGGGGTGACGGTGCATTGCCTAGGCTGTACGAAGACTTTTCCTTGGAGTCGCTATGCTCCTAGCCCTATCTCTGGTGAGACCTTGACGCGTGGTATCCGTGTCTGTGGCTCGGGTGGCTACTTTGGCTTCCTAGGTTTCTTCTGGCTACCCAAGCAGAGGGGGGCTTTGCTCTTAATGGCTAACGAGAAGAGCCCTCTGCTCCAGCTGAAGAATCGGCAGACGGGACGGACCTATATCATCAATGCTTCCCTTGAGGGAGCTCCGCCGTCAGAGGCCTAGGATAAGCTCTGATGAATGGCTATCTTTGCCTTATAAGTCTACACAATACACCATATACTCTACGAAGATGATTGATTTCCTCTCCACACTCCCAGTTTGGCAGCTGTGGCTCCTAGGGGCGCTGATGCTCTTTGCCCTAGAGATCTTCACCCCAGGCTTTATCTTAGCCTGCTTTGGGGTAGGTGCTCTGGTGGCTGTACCTGTGACGCTGCTACATGGTAGCTGGCTGGTGCAGGTCATAGCCTTCTGCGCTGGTAGCCTATTAGCCCTTTGGCTCCTCCAGCCACTGATGTGTAAGTGGTTTGCTACCCATGATGCTAAGACGGGGATGGATGCCCTTGTCGGTCGCCGAGTCGTACTGACTAAGGCGATCGCTGGTGAGGGCGAAGGCCTCGTGGCCGTCGATGGAGACGTCTGGCGTGCTACCTCCCCCGCTGGATCCGCTATCCCCAAGGGCACGGAGGTACGTATCACGGGCTATCGTAGTATAGTCCTCGAAGTAGAACCTATTCACTAATCCTCTTAATACCCTATCCTCCTATGCCTATCGAATGGATCATCCCTCTAGCGATAGCCCTCTTGGTGATCTTCACCATCTATCGTGGGCTATGTATCGTCCAGCAGTCGCAGACCGTAATCATTGAGCGACTGGGGAAGTACTACCGCACGCTCTCCTCGGGGGTCAATATCATCATCCCCTATATCGACCGTCCTCGTCCCATGCGCTGGCGCTATACGCTACCTGGACCGAATGGCCAAACCTACGTGCGCTTTACGGAGATCACCCACATCGACCTACGTGAGACGGTCTATGACTTCCCCCGCCAGAGTGTCATCACGAAGGATAATGTCGTCACCGAGATCAATGCGATCCTCTATTTCCAGATCGTCGATCCTATGAGGGCGATGTACGAAATCCAGAACCTACCCGATGCTATCGAGAAGCTCACGCAGACGAGCCTACGTAATATCATCGGTGAGATGGATCTCGATGAGACGCTCACCAGCCGAGATACGATCAATAACAAGCTACGTATCATCCTCGATGAGGCAACGAATAAGTGGGGCGTCAAAGTCAATCGTGTCGAACTCCAAGACATCGATCCTCCCCGTGAGATCCGTGATGCGATGGAGAAGCAGATGCGTGCCGAGCGAGATAAGCGAGCTCAGATCCTCAATGCCGAAGGACAGAAGGAAGCGACCATCCGAGAGTCCGAAGGACGTATGCAGCAAGCGATCAACCACGCCGAAGGGGAGCGCCAAGCGCAGGTGCTACACGCTAAGGCCGAAGCTGAGGCTAAGCTCCTGACAGCCGATGCCGAAGCTCAAGCTATCCGAAAGATCGCTCAGGCTGTCGAAGGCTCGGGTGCTAACCCCGCCCAATACCTCATCGCTGTCCGCTATCTGGAGACACTCAAGGAGATGACTTCGGGCAAGGACAACAAGACGATCTACCTCCCCTACGAAGCCTCTGGCGTACTCAGTTCGCTGGGTGGTATCAAGGAGTTGCTCAAGTAAACCTCTTCGACCTAGCTGACCGTGGAGTACACTAGTTAGTTAGTGTTTTCGTTATAGCTCTAGAGCATCCTTCCTCCTGCTGTGAGGGATGTCTCTAGAGCTATTCCTTTTCCCCTTACCTCGTATGCTTATGACGCAAACTTACCCCCGTACTGACCGCGAGAAACTTGACCTTATTGCCCGTGCTGCCTTTGAGCGAACACAACCACGTCACCAAGCTTCCTTGGAGCGTCTGCGCCTTCTCGCTACCCTCTTCTAACTCACTATACTAACTCCCCCTACATGGATCAAGAACTACTCATCTCTCCATCACTCCTCTCAGCTAACTTCCTCCGTCTGGAGCAAGATATCCAGCTGATCAATGAAAGTGAAGCTGACTGGCTTCACATTGATGTAATGGATGGGGTCTTCGTGCCCAATATCTCTTTTGGCTTCCCTATCCTAGAGGCAATTGTTCCCCTGCTGAAGAGGCCTCTAGATGTGCACCTAATGATCGTAGAGCCACTGAAGTTCGTCCGTGAACTCGCTGCCCTCAAGGTGGACACGATGAATGTCCACTACGAAGTGTGTCCTCATCTCGACCGAGCGATCGGGGCAATTCACGATGCGGGGATGAAGGCTGCGGTGACTCTCAATCCTCATACTCCAGTAGAGCTACTGACGGACGTGCTAGACAAGCTGGATATGGTACTCCTGATGAGTGTCAATCCTGGCTTCGGAGGTCAGCGCTTCATCCCTCGTACACTGGATAAGGTGCGCCGACTGCGGGCGATGATCGATGAACGAGGTCTGAAGACCCGTATCGAAGTCGATGGTGGAGTGAATGCTCAGACTGGTGCCGAGCTAGTACAGGCTGGCGCTGATGTCCTCGTGGCTGGAAGCTATGTCTTCTCTCATGCTGACCCTAAGGCAGCGATCCACACCCTCAAGACGCTCCCTCGTCCCTAGCCTGACGATCCAGAGTGTGCTATCACCACGACTACGACTGAGCTTCGATCGCTGGTGGCATAGCCCTCTCTGTCAGCTCCTCTTCTTACTTTGCCTAGGCTATGCCTCGGCAGATCGTCTACCCCATCCTGAGCTGAGCCTTGTGCTTGCTTTAGCTGGGGTAGCTTCTTTTCTCCTAGGGCTCGTGTTTGGCTGGAGAGAGGGCGAGCTTCGGTCTAGACGAGTGCACGCTTGGACGCTTCGGCTAGGATTAAGCCTCCTGCTCCTTCTTGGCGGTAGAATGTACTACCAAGATACGCTGGAGCATCAACTCTCGACTGATGCCCTTAGGGCGCCAGCTCTGCGTGTGCGCCTTGTCACAAGTCATGATCTGGGCAATGGCTGGCGAAGCTATGATCTCTCGCTCCTAGAGACTTCCTCCGTTCGCCTCCGTCTTCGGCACCGAGAGATCGAGCGAGCTGTCGTGGGAGATACCCTACATCTGCAAGGGGTGAGGTGGATGGGGGTGAAGATGCTCCTTGGTCAACGACCTCGTTGGGGGAAGTCTTTCCTTACAGGGGGCTATACCGCTCTAGGAAGTGGAGGGCAGGTGTGTGTTTATCCAGTTGAGGATCAAGATCTGTTGGCTCATCCTGTCCTCTTCGCTCGGCGGTGTCAAGGTCGGCTCTTGAACCAGCTTGAGGGGCTCGAACTGAAGCCTACGACGAAGGCACTACTAGGTGCGCTAGTGCTGGGTGAGCTCCCTAGTGATGAGCTGGGGCGGGAGCTACGTCAGTCGTTTGTAGCTGGTGGGGTGGCGCATTTACTAGCTGTGAGTGGGTTTCATCTGGGTATTATTGTGGCGCTCGTGATGGGGTTACTCCGTAGACTACCGTATTTCCGTGTCCATCTCTATGGGCGTTGGGTGGTAGTATTGCTGGTAGCTTGGTTCTTCACGGGGCTTACGGGAGCGAGCATCCCCACCCTACGTGCCTCGGGTATGCTTACGCTCTATGCTGGTGCTCGGTGCTTAGGGAGGCGACCAAGTTTCCCCGAGATCATTGCTCTCCCTGCCCTAGTACAGCTCCTTCTGCATCCTGCAAGTCTGTGGAGTGCGAGCTTTCTCCTGACCTATGGAGCTATGCTAGGGATCTACCTTTTCTTTCGTCCGCTCCGCCAAGCCTTGGGGCTACTACCCTCTTTGCTAGCCCGCTATCTTTGGGATGGGCTAGCGATGACAGGAGCCGTCCTCCCTTTTGTCCTTCCTCTGAGTCTTTATCTCTTTGGGTGGGTCTCTCTCGCTTTTCCCTGGACGACGCTCATTACTCTACCACTGGCGAGCCTGCTTATCCCGCTGGGAGGAATGCTTCTCCTTCTCCTACCCTGGGCAGATAGCCTCCCATCTGTGCTCTTTCGCGGGCTGGATGACCTCGCTAGTCTCCTTATGGAATCCGTACGCTGGGCAGAAGGCATTCCTTTTCTTCGCCTTACATATGAGATCTCCGAGGAAGAGTTGTTGATCTATTTTGCTGTGCTCTTCTTACTCCTCCTTTGGAGTCGCTGGAGAGAGCAGGAGAAGCTATCCTTAGCGAGTCTTAGGAGCTAGAGGGAAGATCCTGTCTGTTGGTTACTAATGATTCATTCATTTCATTAGTAATACTTACTAATCATGATTAGTAATGATCTGCTGGGATTGTTACTAATGAATCTTTTGTGTTTCTCTAGGTGTCATTAGCGACCGAATTAGTCTGATAGCTCGGAGGGGGTATTGCGTGGATCAAGAAGAATATGTACCTTTGCGGAGCAATCGGTTGCTTAGCACCTATCTAAAGGGGCCTATAGCTCAGCTGGTTTAGAGCACCTGCCTTACAAGCAGGGGGTCATAGG
>CAJPPK010000008.1 GCA_905372565.1 uncultured Porphyromonas sp.
ACTAGCGTCAAGGGCATCTATGCTCCTGGTGACGTCAATGGTCTGAAGATGCTTGCTCATACGGCCTTCCGCATGGGTGAAGTAGCAGCTGAGAATGCACTGCAGGGCAACGAACGTGCCCTCAAGATGCTCTCTGCTCCTTCGGTCGTCTATACTCGTCCTGAGGTAGCTACCGTAGGTCTCACCGAAGAACAGGCTCGTGAGAAGTACGGCGATATCCGTGTCGGTAAGTTCGCCTTCGTAGCTAACGGCCGTGCACTTGCCTCTGGTGAAACGCAGGGCTTCGTCAAGGTCATCCTCGACAACAAGTATGGTGAGATCCTCGGTATCCACATCATCGGTGCTATGGCTGCAGAAATGATCAGCCAGGCTTCGCTGATCATGGAGATGGAGGCTACGGCAGAAGAAGTGATCGCTACGATCTACGGTCACCCAACTTACTCCGAAGCACTCTATGAAGCTATTGCTGATGCTCTCGGCTTGGCTATCCACCTCCCAGCTAAGAAGAAGTAAGAAGAACTCGCCTAGCTAGGCAGTTTAGCTTTTAAGCTCCCCGCCTTTGTTCCTTATTAAGGACGAGGGCGGGGAGCTTTCTTTTATACCTTCTATAGTGAGATTAATTCCATTGCTTAAAGTGTATCTCGAGTATCCCAACGTTATGGGACGATCGTCCCACCCCGCTGGGACAGTTGTCCCATAGCGTTGGGACAACTGTTTGCCTTGGGGAGATAGAAGCTATTTTGTGGAGTTGGGGAACTTGCTGGAGAGCTGTTCCTTCCTTAGGAATAATCTAATTAGAAAGAGAAAATCCCCTCCCTATCCAGCTGGATAGGGAGGGGATTTGTATTGAGTCGCCCAAATGAAGGATGAAGTGCTTTAGCCAGGACTACAAGTTCCTTATAGAGGGTCTACATCGAAGATGATTTGCAGACGAGAGCTCTCGGGGTGCGCTAAGCGAAGTTGATGAAGCGCTGAAGCAAAGGCCGTACGCTCATGCTGGTAGGACAGGGAGAATGGACGTCGGATGACGATCTGACGCTGATAGAGCCCTTCGATGCGTGATATGGGGGGGATCAGAGGCCCGTCAACTCGCTCGTCAGGTAGGAGCGCCATCAGATAGCGGGATAGGGTGAGTGAGACTTGTGCCAAGATCCGCTCATCTTTCCCTCGAAGCCAGACATAGGTCATACGGGAGAAAGGTGGATAGTGGGTCGCTTCACGTTGGGCAAGGAGATCATCTAGGAAGTGATCATAGCGCCCGAGCTGTAGCTCTTGGATGAAGGGAGACTTGGGATCGTTGGTCTGAAGGAGAAAGCGAGGAAGTTGTTCTTCTGTCTCAGCTGCTGTACGTAGACGAAGTTGATAGAGGAGCTGGTAGACTCGCTCTTGGTTACGGATGTCAGGTAGCCCAAGTAAAGCATCTAGCTGGACAACGGCAATGAGTCCTAGATTATCCCAAACAGGCTGGTTGCGGATCAGCTGAGTGCCTAGTAGAATTTGTGCATTGCCCTCCTCAAGCTGCTGAAGGAGGTCGATACGTCGCTTACGAGAAGATAGTGTCTCGCTGTCAATACGAAGAGTCTTGTACTGTGGCAGAGCCTTCTTGATCTCTTCTTCTACACGCTCGATGCCATAGCCGATTTGTCTTAGAGCGGGGCGTAGCTCCCCATACTTAGTCGTATGCTCAGTAGCTCCACAGTGTGGACATGCCTCGGGTAATTCTCGGATGAAGCCACAGTAGTGGCAGAGTAGTGCATGGCGAGCCTGATGGTAGGTTAGGCTGACATCGCAGTTGGGACATTGGATGCGCTGCTCACAGACTTCGCAGGCGATAGCAGAAGCATAACCTCGTCGATTCTGCAGGAGTAGAACCTTCTTCCCCTGCTGTATCGTTTGGCGTATAGCTTCGTAGAGGTAGGGGGAGATGCTGTATCCCCAAGGCATTTCTTTCTGCGCCCGAAGACCTGCAAGGTCAATGGTCTGAAGTGGAGGAAGGATCAGTGGAGCCTTCTCCAGCTGTTGAGCAGGAGAGGGATGTATGAGATCGTACTTACCACGTAGCGCATGGAAAGAGACTTCGGCAGAAGGTGTCATTGAGGAGAGCAAGACCTGAGCTCCCACCTGATGTGCTCGCCAGAGCGCTACATCTCGAGCATGGTAGCGAGGAGCAACTAATTGCTGTTTGTAGAGGTATTCATGCTCCTCATCAATGATCACTAAGCGAAGTCTAGGGAGAGGAGCAAAGATCGCCGAGCGAGTACCTACGACGACGATCGGATCTGTCGTGTGGCGTAGGTGACGGAAGGTCTCGACACGGATAGCCTCACTCGTTAGGCTATGATAGGGGAAGAACCCACTACCAGCGAGTTGCTCTAGCCGATGGAGGAAAAGTGATGACGCAGGGACTGCATAGACCGATGGAGTAAGGTATAGTACTTGACCGCCCTCATGAAGGGTTTGAGAGATTTGGGATAGGAGATAGGTCTCCTTATCGGTCAAGTCTGTGCCATGGTAGAGGGTTACGGACTTCTCCAAGGGAGGGAAAGGAGGCAGGGAAGCCGGAGTTATCTTCTCCCAATCCCTTGGATTCAAGCGACTCATGGGCACTTCTTCTTGTAGAAGAATCCCTCGTTCAATGAGTGCACGCAGGGAGGCTTCACCCTTAGGTATGGCTTCTAGGAGTTGCGAACGTAGGAGAGGGGAATCTATGGGGAGGTGTTTCTCCTCCAAGAGTTGTAGTAGCCGAAGGAGAAGCTCGGCCTGTCGAGGAGCTCTCTTGAGCTGATCGAAGGCTTCATTGAGTGCTTCTTCATCTTGAGCTAGCGTGGGGACAAGACGTAGCGTCCGTGTGAGCTTAGGGCGGTAACGCAGATGTAGAGCCTCTTCAGAGCTAACAGCACCAAGCTCGACTAAGCGTAGGAGAGGACGAGTAAGTCTTCTGCCTAAGTGAGCCTCTAATCGTTCGACGGTGATCGCCTTGCCGGCTAAGGAAGCTAAGTAATCAAGGATCTCTAGCTCAATCGGAGATAGAGCTTCCTCAGTGCAGAAGTCGGCTTCTAGACGGTAGTTCGTCTTACTTTCTGGGAGAAGACCTGAAGGAAGAGCTTCACGAAGGACGGACCCGATCGGACAGCAGTAATAATAGGCGACCCATTGCCATAGCTGAAGAAGATCAGAACTAATGAGAGGCTCTTCGTCAAGGACTTGCTCAATCTCCTTGAGACTGCTCTTGAGATCCTCTTTATGTAGGGCACAAACGATCCCTGTATAGTAGCGTTTCTTACCAAAAGGAACGACTACACGCATCCCGATGGCGAAGTTTGGGAAGCGTTCGGAGAGCTCTTGTGGTAGGATGTAGCAGAACGTCCCGTCTAGAGCTAGAGGAATGATAACCTCGGCACGCAGTGACATCAAGATGCAGGACTAAGAGGAAGAGAAGCTATCTCCTGGAGAGCCTCTAGGAGGAGATTATTTGCCCAAGGTGCTTGAGTAGCTAGGCGAATTGTAGCTTGCTCGGTGTAGCCAAAGTTAGTGGCATCTCGCACGAGTAGATGGTAACGCTGAGCTAGCAATTCCTTCAGCTCTCCTCCTGTTTTTATTCTTGGGTGAGAGCAGTGGACTAAGAAGAAGTGCGTATCAGAGGATTCTACTTCGAAGAAAGGTAGCTTAGCAATCGCCTGCTTCAGTCGCTTGGCTTCGGAGAAGAGCAGTGCCTTATCAAGGAGATTGGGGAAGTGCTCTTGGGCAATCCACTTCCCAGCCTCAAGGGCAAGAGAACCTACCGACCAAGGCTGGCGATAGGGGAGTAGTCGCTCGATAAGGTGAGCTTGTCCCATCAGGTATCCCAATCGAAGTCCAGGCATCGTATAGCGTTTCGTTAACGAGGTGATGAAAAGGACGTTGGGGAAGGAGTGTATGGTGGAGGCCATATCAGGCTGCTCTACCTCGGAGAAGTGAGCATAGGAGTTGTCCAAGACGAAGGTAACCTCGGGGTGGGATCGCCATAGGGTATGAAGCTCTTCTAATGGATAGCTTCTTCCCGTAGGGTTATTGGGAGAGCAAAGCCAGTAGATGCTTCCTATTTCTAGTCTGGAGGGGATGAGCTCTTCTAGCTCCTCATACTCTGCTTGATAGAGACGAACCGCATCTTGATACTCACTAAAGGTCGGATTGGGAGAGAAGTAATGCTTGTGCTCTCTCCATGCTTGAGCTACTAGGTAGATGGCTTCAGTAGCACCATTGCAGATGAGATAGCAGGATGAGCTTACCCCATGATAAGAAGCAAGGAGCTCTGCTAGATCCTTCCCCGTTGGCTCGGGATAGGATCCGATACGATCAATGCTTTGAGCCAGATGCTGTCGTAGAGGGGATGGGTCGACTAGCTGTGTGACATTTGAGCTGAAGTTAGCTCGTATATCTGCGTAGTGATGTAGATCATCTCCGTGTCCGTCTCTCATAGCTTCATCAGTTGGTAGATACGAGGAAGATCTAAGTGCTCTCTTAGGTGTTGGGCTAGCCGATTATATTGCTCTTCTTTGAACGCCTCGTAACTCTGTGTCGTCGTATTGGCTTTGTCTAGACGATCTGCAAATGGACGAAGGAGCTCTTGGATGAAGATGTCATTATCCAGGATTCCGTGAAGGTACGTACCCATGCAGTGATCCCCGACTTGACAGCCTTCCTCCCGACCATCTGCCATCCGAACAAGGGGACGTGCATGCTCTCCTTCTACCAGATTACTCCGTCCCATATGGATCTCGTAACCAGTGCAAGGTATATCTGGCTGTGAGAGGAGGGTGAATGAGGTTTGAGTCGTTACCTTCTCTGAGGTGAGGGTCGTCTTGATCGGGAGAAGCCCTAGCCCAGGCAGACTGTTTAGCTCTCCTTCGATTTGATAGGGATCATGGACTTCGTAGCCCAGCATCTGGTAGCCACCACAAATCCCTAGAATAGTCTTCCCGGCGCGATGAGCACGGATGATAGCTTGTGCTACTCCATTACGCCGAAGCTCATAAAGGTCGGATAAGGTGCTTTTACTCCCAGGGAGAATGATAATGTCTGCATGGGAGAGCTCCTCTACGTTATTTGTGTAGAAGAGATGCACTCGCTCGTCTTGCTCAAGGCGAGCGAAGTCGGTGTAGTTAGAGATGTAGCGTAGGAGAACAACAGCGATATTGATCTTACCTTGTGAGGCTACAAAGGATCGCTTCGAGAGAGCGACCGAGTCCTCCTCCTCGATATGTAGGTCAGGAAGGAAGGGGACGACACCTAGTACAGGTAAGCCACTGATCTCTTCAAGTAACCTCTTACCTTCCTTAAAGAGACGAAGATCTCCACGGAACTTATTGATGATGATCCCTACGAGTAGCTTCTTATACTCGGGCTTCTGTAACATCACCGATCCATAGACAGAAGCGAAGACTCCTCCACGGTCTATGTCTGCTACGAGGAGTACCCGCGCTCCAGCATGTGCAGCCATAGGCATATTGACGATGTCCGAATCCTGAAGGTTGAGCTCGGAGATGCTTCCCGCTCCCTCGAGGACAATAGGATTGTATCGGGATGCTAAGCGATCAAAGGCGTCATTGACTTCCTGTCGGAGCTCGCCTCGTCCGATGGTTCGGAAGTATTGGTAGGCATCTTTGTTTCCGATCGGTTTGCCGTGTAGGACGATCTGGGAAGTCTTGTCAGAGCTGGGCTTGAGTAAGACGGGGTTCATGTCCGTATGGCAGGGGATGCCAGCGGCTTCAGCTTGTACAGCCTGGGCACGACCTATCTCAAGTCCTTCGGGGGTGACGAAGGAATTAAGAGCCATGTTCTGAGCCTTGAAGGGAGCTGGGTGTAGGCCATCTTGCTTGAAGATGCGACAGAGTCCAGCCACAAGGAGACTCTTACCGACATCACTCCCTGTGCCTACTAGCATCAGTGGAGCCCAAGGTGTATCAATCTTCACGCTTCTTCTTCCGCTTGTAGTTAAAGGCATGCCAGCGCTCTTCTGGCCAGTCTTGCTGAGCCATCTCCCACTTAGCTGAAATGAAGAGGAAGTCACTCATACGATTGACCCAGGGCAAGAGGCCTTCGGGGAGAGGATCCTCTCGGTCGAGTGTCCAGAGCCGACGTTCTGCACGACGAGCCACGGTACGAGCCAGCTGCATCTGTGCAGAAAGGGGAGTACCTCCAGGTAAGATGAAGTGCCCATTGTCTGGAGTTTCCTCCATCAGACGAGCGGATTCCTCTTCGAGTTCGGTGACCCAATGAGGATCAAACGAATTGGGATTCTCTCCACGTCTTTCGCTGGGACAAGCGATCAAGCTCATCGCAGGCATGATGCGACGCTGGATAGTCCCAAAGAGACTGTGACGTGGATCACTAAGCTCCATCATGGAGCGGATGATACCTAGATGGGCATTGAGCTCGTCCATTGTCCCATTGGCTTCTATACGTACGCTATCCTTGGAGACACGCTCGCCCCCAAAGATACTCGTCGTGCCTCGGTCGCCCGTCTTGGTGATGATCTTGGCCATCGTTGCTAGCTGGAGAGGAATTGGTTTTAGTAGATAAAGACAGGAGGAAGGGGGCACTTTATGATCAAGGACACCCTTCCTCCTGCTGGTCGATCTCTTCAGTTCAAGAAGAGGGGGAGTATATGTATGATTTCGAGCGATTACATACGCTCGACCATCTCAATACCGAGAAGCTCCATGCCTGAAGCAATCGTCCGTGCTACGACCTCGGAGAGCGCTAGGCGGAAGGCACGTAGCTCAGTATTCTCTTCCTTGAGGATAGAGAATTCGTGATAGAACTGATTGTACTCCTTCACTAGCTCGTAGACATAGTTAGCTATGACCGCTGGGCTAAAGCTCTTGGCTGCCTCTACGATGATCTCTGGGTAGGAGGCGATCAGGCCGATGAGACCCTGCTCCTTGAGAGAGAGGGAGAGGGATCCGAATTGATCGGGTAGCATGATGCCCTGCTCTTCCGCCTTGCGTAGGACGCTACGGATACGGGCATAGGTATACTGGATGAAAGACCCCGTATTCCCATTGAAGTCAATGCTCTCCTCGGGGTTGAAGACCATATTCTTTCGGGGATCAACCTTGAGGATGAAGTATTTGAGGGAAGCTAGTCCTACGCGACGTGCGACTTCTGCAGCTTCTTCGCTGGTCATATCCTTGGCCTTGCCTTGTTCCTCCGCGATGGCTTTCGCCGTAGCAATCATCTCGTCCATCAAGTCATCGGCATCGACTACGGTTCCCTCACGACTCTTCATCTTGCCGTTAGGTAGCTCAACCATACCATAGCTGAAGTGAACAAGCCCCTTGCCGAAAGCATATCCTAGGCGATCAAGTAGGAGCGAAAGTACCTTGAAGTGATACTCCTGCTCGTTACCCACGACATAGACCATCTTGTCGATCGGATGCTTGTCGAAGCGCATCTTCGCCGTCCCGATATCCTGTGTGATATAGACGGAGGTACCGTCAGAGCGGAGTAGGATCTTGCGGTCAAGCCCTTCATCTGTGAAGTCAGCCCAAACGGATCCATCGGGATCCTGGACGAACTTCCCCTCTGCTAGCCCACGGAGTACCTCCTCTTTGCCTAGCAGGTAGGTCTCGGATTCGTAGTAGATCTCATCAAAGGAGACTCCGAGACGCTTGTACGTCTCATCAAATCCGGCATAGACCCAGGAGTTCATCATCTTCCATAGGCTGACGACTTCGGCATCTCCCTGTTCCCAAGCTCGGAGCATTGCTCGTGCTTCGGCCATCAGTTGGGAGGCTGCTTCTGCTTCCTCCTTAGTCTTACCCTCTGCCATCAGCCCATTGAGCTCTTCCTTATAATGCTTGTCGAAGAGAACATAGAAGTCTCCGATGAGGTGATCCCCCTTCTTGCCCGTGGATTCTGGTGTGGCACCATTGCCCCAACGCTTCCAAGCGAGCATAGACTTACAGATATGAATACCTCGGTCATTTACGATGTTCGTCTTGAAGACCTTATTCCCAGCTGCTTCTAGGATCTTGGAGATGCTGTAGCCTAAGAGATTATTACGGACGTGACCTAGGTGCAGGGGCTTGTTGGTGTTAGGCGAAGAGTATTCGACCATGATCAGCGGAGACGCTTCGGTAATCGGCGTGTGACCGAAGTGCTTATCCTGACGAAGCTCGTTGAAGTCATTCATCCAGGCACTTGGTGAAATACTCAGGTTGAGGAAGCCCTTGACGATCTGGATACCGCAGACAAGCTCGGGATGCTGGAGGAGTCGCTCTCCGATCTCTTGTGCTGTCACTTCGGGGCTCTTACGAGAGAGCTTGAGAAGGGGGAAGGTGACAAGCGTCCATTGACCTTCAAACTCGCTTCGGGTCTTCTGAAGCTGGATCTGTCCTGCTGCGGGTGTTGTGCCATAAAGGTCTGTAGCGACTTGCGCAACGAGACGCTCAAGGGAGGATATGATTGACATCGTGTATATAAGTACTTAATCTATTTGCCACAAAGGTACTACAATTTACTTGGCTTGGCTGAAGTCCTCTACGATCTTTGGGGGTGCTTTCCCCAGGAGGGAGTCAAGTTGGATGAGGAAATACAAAAGATGGTCAGCGAAGAAGAAACTCTCTTTGAGTTAAGAAGGAGAAGTAGATGATCGTCTCCGTATGGGTTATCTGATGTTTCCCTTGCCTTAAGGCTTAGTTTTAGTCCTAGTATTGTTCTTGATTACTTGGTAGGTCTCTATATGTCCCATAGTGCTGGGACGACCGTCCCAAGCTTATGGGACAAATGTCCCAACGTTATGGGACATTTCTGGGAATAGAGGAAATAAAGGAGGGGGATCAGGGTATTTCTCTGCATTGCCAAAGGCTGGCGGGTGGGGGTCCCTCTTTATCCCGAGAAATAAGTTCCCTATGAGGGTAAAAGACGGCTCCCAGTAGCCTTATAGAACTACTGGGAGCCTGAAGAGATGCTATGCGCTACGATTCATTCTCTGCGCAGATGAGGGAGAGGGCTGTCGTAGAGGCTTAGATCACTTACTCCATTAAGAGAAGAAATTAGCCACCATCGGCTCCGTGAAGAGGGTGACGATCGGCTTGCGGGAGGGGGTGAAGTAAGGATCAGGACAGAGGAAGAGTTGCTTGAGTAGATCCTCTTGCTCCGTAGGGGTCTTGGGGAGTGGACGCTGGAGGGCTAGACTCTCGGCCGCAACTTCCGCTAGGAAAGTATGGACGTACTCGGCATCATCCCGTCGGGTATCTAAGCTATCAGCGACGAGCAAGCGAACAAAGCCCGTAGCCTCCTTGGCAATGAACGAGGGAGCTTCGATGATCGAGAAATGACCATCACCAAGGTCGCCAAAGTCAAAGCCCACTTCGCTGAGTAGCTCCATCAGGTGAGTCGCAGTAGGAAGCTCTTGGGGAGAGAATTCCAGGATCTCGGGGAAGAGAGGTTGCTCTACTTCGTAGCGTTGGGCGGAGAGATCAGCTCGATAGGTTTCATACGTGATCTTAAGTACAGCACGGACGAGATCAACCACCGCTAGACTATCTCCTAGAATCGTAACGAGGTAGCGACTCTGAAAGAGTAGGCTTGATCCGAGTGTCAGCGAACGTGTCTGTAGCGCTTGAGCCTGTGAGAGACGAATGCCACTCGGTTGAGCTTCAGCGGGGGCGTCCTCAAAGAGTTGTCTGGTTTCTTCCGTCCCGAAGCTCATGCTGTCAAAGTGCTCACCTAGGTCATCCCAGTTAACCTCGGGAACTTTAGGGAGACTACGGCTAGAGAAGCGAAATCCCATCCCAGAGCTAGGGCGAGCAGAAGAGGTTGCTTCTGAAGTATCCCCCTCTACCTCATCACCGGGGAGAGGGAGATCATCCCGCCTACCTTGGTAAGCTGGGATAATGATGCTTTGACCTTCATCGAAGTTGATGCTAGGGGTAAGTGCATGTGCACTGAACGCATCTCGGATCAGGCTCTGTAAGATATGGAAGATCGTACTCTCCTCAAGGAAGCGGACGTCCGTCTTCTGTGGATGGATGTTGACATCGATGCTGTCTGCTGGGATCGTAAAGTAGAGGAAGTACTGTGGCTGCGTCCCTGCAGGGATATAGCTTTCGTAAGCTAGACTAATAGCTTTATGAAAGTAAGGGTGGCGGATAAAGCGATCATTGACGAAGAAGAACTGCTGCGCACCGCTCTTCAGCGCACTGTGGGGGGTGCCGATGAAGCCTCGGATGGTGCAGAAGTCGCTTTCGTAGCTTACGGAGATGAGTGCCTTACTCAGCTTTTGTCCGCCGATGGCTATGATGCGCTCTTTGAGCGATGTCGCAGGAAGGAGTTTATCATACTTCCCTGCGCCACGGAGAGAGAAGGCAATGGAGGGGTGTGCTAGAGCTACCTTGGAGAATTCTCGCCAGATCTCGTTGAGTTCCGTGGCTTCCTTGCGAGCCTCGAGATGCTTACGTCGTCCAGGTGTATTGTAGAAGATGTTCTTAGCCTTGATGGTTGTCCCGACTGGGCAGGCTATCGGGGTCTGAGACTTGACCCGTGTCCCTTCGATGATTAGCTCGGTACCGACTTCTTGCTCCGCTGTTCGTGTGAGAAGCTCAACTTGGCAGACTGCAGCAATGGCAGCAAGGGCTTCTCCTCGGAAGCCCATAGTCTTTAGTTGATCTAGATCCTCGATACGCTGTAGTTTGGATGTAGCGTGACGCTCAAAGGCTAAGCGAGCATCCGTCGGAGTCATCCCCTTGCCATTATCCGTGGCGGAGACTGCGATACGTCCAGCACCGATGACTTCGACTTGGATTTGCGTAGCCCCAGCATCGACAGAATTCTCCAGAAGCTCCTTGATGAGATAGGCCGGAGCCGGGACTACCTCACCAGCAGCGATCTGGTTGGCAATAGACTCGGGGAGTAGGCGAATGATATCACTCATCGGAGGAAGAAGAACCAGAAAGCTAATCCTAGGGCAAGAAGAGCTAGCATTAGGCGGATCATCCTCTGATCACGGTCTGCAGAGGTTACGCCTTGCTTCTGCTGACGCTTGAGGTGACGAGTCGCTTGGATAAAGCTTCCTCGGATCTGTTGGCTAGGGTCATAGCCCTCCACCTGCTCAGCTCCGTCTTGTGCTGATGACTCGGGCTGAGGTAGTTCCCCTGCTTCGATCATCTCCTGACGTACTCGGGCGACACGCTGTGCTAGTTCTTCCTTCTTGGGATCCCAGTAGATGGGCTTGTGGTCAAACTTTCGTGGTCGTCTTTGCTTGAAAAAGGATTGTATACCCATGAGCCAATTAAGCGTGAGAGGAGCCCATTGTCTGCTGAATTATCTGAGGGCAATGGACGTAGGATGAAGGAATAGGTTTGGCGATAGACAGCTGGTGGGAGCTGGTGGTAGTGCTGAAGGAGAGAGTCCGTACGTATAGAGTCTGACTTATCTCGCTCAAGGAATGGTGCATAAGCTAGAAGGGCTGCTTTTGCTCCGCTGAAGCGACGAAGATCAGAGAGGGAGTGAGGCTTTTGCTCTTCCACGGCTAAGGTATCGCCTCCCGCAATAATGTCTTCCTTTCGCATGGGGCGTCGATCGCTTGCCCAGAGGAAGTTCTTCAGGCGATTGACTTCTGGGGTCTCTGCCATCTCTAGCGGGTAGGCTTTCCCTTCGACAGGTCCCGTCCAGATAGATTTCTTCACTGTCCCAGAGTCTAGGAAGACGTGCATCGTGGAGCTTGTCATACGATTGAGCCCATTATAGTCATTCGAGTTTTCCTCCTTCATGTAGTAAATAGATTCGACGCTACCTTGGAGGAGGATCTCTCGGACTGTGCTATCTTGGAGATAAGCTCGTAGCTGATTCCCACTAAGCTGATTATAGTAGTCGACACTATCAAGATGCTCTACGGCGAGTGAGTTCCCTAGGACATCGACATAGTCTAGCTTCTTATCTCGGAAATAGAATAGCGTAGTATCGCCAGATAGCTGCCTATTCTCACTCCATAAGATGGGCTTACCATAAAGTCCTAATAAAGAGTCTGAGGAGATATAGCTCATGGAGTCTGATACGGCCTGTGCATCCTTGCGAAAGACCCGAACATGACGATAAGCACGTAGGTAGCGCTGCATCGTATCTGGCTTACTCTTCGTCGTGTCGCTATGTAGCTCTGCGAGCCTTACCTGGTCTCGTATAGGACGACTGATTAGCTCTAGGGTGTCGGCTGTGACGTAGAGGGTATCCTTCTGCGAGTATTCCTCAGCATGAGCACGAGAGGTCGCAAAAGCATAGTTCTTTGGATTGTCGAAGTAGCCATAATCTCCGAAAAGTGTAGCCTTCTGTGCGGTATCCGTGAGGATCATATGACCAAAGGCTTCTCCAAATTGCTTCTGTCCATCGTAGTAGATCGAGTCGCCCAATAAAGAGCGTGCTCCTGAATAAACCTGAGAGCGATCGAGAAGAATCCCCACTTCCTTACCGACATCGTAGATTCCTCGAGTGGAGATGATCTGGCCTGAATCGGACTTGATTAGCGTCTCCCCTTCATAACTACTGATGCGAGTATGGGTATTATAGAAGAGATGCTGGGTTGTTATCGTTGTGCGATCATTGACCAGCTTCACGTTGTAGCGAAACTCAGCATCATTCGTAGCGGGGAGGAATTGCCCATAGTCGGAGGTCAGTGTATTTTGAGCATCTGTGATAGTACCTCCTTCAAAATAATAGGCGATGTCAGCTACCCGATCATAATCTAAGCTATCTGTATACAGGTCTGTTGTTTTATTGGCTAGATGAACGTTCTGACGCAACTTAGCTAACCGAGTTATCCCGTCATAGAAAAGGTAACGAGCATACATATGTACAGTGTCACCCTGGATCATGTGCACATCTCCAAAGGCCTCGAATAACTGTTGCTCTTCGTTTAAGTAAGCGCTATCACAGGTCATCACTGCATTCCCATGCCGAAACTGAACATTCCCTCGTAGGAGCTGTACGCCAGGTCGAAGAGCTGCATCATAACTGAGGAGGTCTGCATGATCAAGGATGATGCGAGTTCCCTCTTTAGATGCTGGATTTGTTCGTGGCTGCTGTTGAGAGGCTCTTTGCTGTAGGGAGGCACGTGAAGTAAGGTAGCTTCCGCCCATCAGTAAGAGGACGGAAGCTACGGCAATACTTAGGCGTTGATTGGTTGATTGAGACATTTACTTCTCGTCGTGAATCCAACCTGGATATTGGAAGCTACAGTTGCGATAGCGTTCATTGATCTCGATATGTGTTCGCTTCTGCTGAGCTCGAATCCACTCATCAATAACTTTGGATCGCTTCTTCTCCAGAGCAAGCTCCTTGATACGGCGGAAGTCATTATTCATGTTTGCCATATGTTCGGGATGCTCTTCCTTGATTCGAATGATGACAACTTGCTCAATCCCTTTATCCGTATGCATGACGAAGGGTTTGGAGATTTCCCCAGGCTTCAGCTCATAGGCAATCTTAGCGATGTCTTGAGGGAGGTCTTCGTAACGAAAGTTTGAGGAACCTGAGAACTCACTTTCTTGAGACTCGTTCATCATTAAGCCACCATTATTGAAGGTATTCTTGTCTTCGGAGTATAGCTGAGCTGCTACCTCAAAGGTGAATTTCCCTTCTTGTATGGCTTGACTGATGGAATCAATTCTCTTTGTTGCATCAGTAATCGCTTTCTCCTCGATTACTGGGCGCAGGAGGATGTGCCGGAAGTTAATCAGCTCTCCACGCTTCTCAATTAATTGTGCTATGTGATAGCCTTCGTCAGTTTTGATGATTGGAGAGACTCGATTCTTATCCATCAGATTAAACACGGCTGATGCAAAGGCAGGATCAAGATAAGCTCGACCAACAAAACCATACTCTCCTCCACGGGATGCTGTCCGACTATCTTGAGAGTAGAGACGAGCAATGGTCGAGAATTCTCGTTTGCCTGAGTTCACATCTTCTGCATAGCTACGTAGAGTTTCCTTGACTCGGTCTGTTTCTGTCAATGGAACCTGTGGCTGAATAGCTAGAATCTGTACCTCGACCGTCTTGGGGATGAAGGGTAGGCTATCTTTAGGAATCTGTTTGTAGAATGCACTGATTTCAGATGGTGTGACATGCACACCTTGAGCAATCTTAGAACGCATCATCTCTACGATTGACTCATTTCGAGCTTGAGTCGTTCGGTCTTCACGAATCTGAGAGAGCTTCTTGTTAAAGTACTCCTCCATCTTCTCTTTTGATCCAAGCTCAGAGATGACATTCTGTATCCACATCTCGACCATACGAGCCACCTGTGTCTCATTGGCTTGCACACTATCGATCTTAGCTTGGTTCAAGAAAAGCTTTTGAATCGCTAGTTGTTCGGGGATTGTGCAGTCTGGATCTCCTGAGATAGTTATACCTTGACTTTTAGAGAATAGCTTCTGATATTCAATGTCAGAAAGAAGAATAGGTTCATCACCTACCATCCAGACAACTTCATCGACAATGCTCTTCTTGGGCTCTTGGGGCTTTGGCTGAGCTAAAGCTAAGGTACTCAAGGTATAGAGACCTAGAAATATTAGAGGGGTCTTATGTTTCATCTCTGAGAAGGGTTAAGATGGATGAGGGGAGAACAACTAGTTGGCAAGTTCAGAGAGGAACTTAATGCGCACTAAGCGTACCTCCTCTTCGGAATAGTCACTACCCAGTTCTGTCAAAGCTTCATTGATGTCGTCAGTGGTTGATTCCTTGAAGTAGGCATAGATGTCATCGATGCGATCCTCATCGATGATTTCCTCGATGAAGTAGTTGATGTTAATCCTAGTGCCAGAGTAGACAATGGCTTCTACTTCGCTAATCAGCATATCAAAGTCTAGACCTAAGGCAATAGCAATATCATCCAGTGCAACCTTTCTGTCGATCTGCTGAATAATATTGATCTTGAGTTTCGACTTATCTGGACGGGTGCGTACTCGGATATCAGCTGGACGTTCAATGTCATTTTCTTCAACATGCCGACGAATAACCTCTAGGAACTTTTGTCCATAGCGAGCAGCCTTACCTGCTCCGACTCCTGGAATGTTCTGTAGCTCATCCATCGTAATAGGGTAGAGCGTAGCCATAGCTTCCAGTGACGCATCTTGGAAGATCACGTAAGGGGGGACGTCATGTTGCTGTCCCATCTTCTTACGAAGATCCTTCATGATTGAGAAGAGTACAGGATCAGTTGACTCTCCTGATCCAGCACTAGAGGCACCAGCTGTGGAGTCGTCCTGCTCGTCACTATCCGTGATCTTAAAGCTAACAGGCTTCTTAAGAAACTTTTTCCCTGCAGGAGTAAGTTTCAGTAGCCCATAGTTGTCTACATCCTTTTTGATGTACCCAGCGATTAAAGCTTGACGGATGACGGTGGTCCAAGTAGACTCTTCGTGATCCTGCCCTAGACCAAAGCAATCGAGGTCTTCGTGATGGAAGGATTCGACATCGGAATTAGTTTCACCACGAAGGATGGTGATAATATAGTCAGCATTAAATTTCTCCTTGAGGGTGCTGATGACCTCAAGGAGGTTAAGTAGCAGTTCTTTAGCTTCCATTTTCTTTTTAGGCACTAAACAGTTATCACAGCTACCGCAGTTCTCGGCCGTGTAGTCCTCCCCAAAATAGTTAAGGAGAAAGGAGCGTCGACAGATAGAAGTCTCTGCATAGTCTGCAGTTTCACGGAGGAGTGCCTTAGCAATTTCCTGGTCGGATACAGACTTCCCTTTAGTAAAACGCTCAAGTTTCTCAAGATCGTGTGGATCGTAGTAAGCGATGCACACTCCTTCGCCTCCATCACGACCAGCTCTCCCTGTCTCTTGATAGTAACCTTCCAAGCTCTTGGGCATGTCGTAGTGGATGACATAGCGAATGTCAGGCTTGTCGATACCCATGCCAAAGGCGATGGTAGCCACAATCACTTCGGCCTCTTCGCCGATGAAGGCATCCTGGTTCTCTGCACGCTCCTTGGCATCTAGTCCTGCATGATAGGGGAGAGCACGTACACCATTTGCCTGTAGGACTTCGGTGAAGTTCATCACCTGAGTGCGACGCATACAGTAGACGATACCACTCTTCTTTGGGTTGCTTAGGATATAGCGTACGATATCTCGCTCCACCTCGGAAGTCTTGGGTAGAATCCGATAAAGAAGATTGGGACGATTGAATGAGCTCTGGAAGACCTTTGCTTGATCTATACCCAGCGTCTTGAGGATGTCGTGCTGCACTTTGGGGGTCGCTGTTGCCGTCAGAGCCATGATAGGACGGCGATCGATCTCCTGGACTAATGCACGTATCCGGCGATACTCGGGTCGAAAGTCATGTCCCCATTCTGAGATGCAGTGAGCCTCGTCGATTGCATAGAAAGAGATGGGTACTTGACTAAGTAGCTCCATATTCTCTTTCTTCTGGAGAGACTCAGGAGCTATATAGAGTAGCTTTGTCCGTCCCTGACGAATGTCATCCTTGACTTCCTCGAGTCTCGCTCTGGAGAGAGAGGAGTTGAGGAAATGTGCTACGGCATCCTCTTCGCAGAAGCCTCGCATAGCGTCCACTTGATTCTTCATCAGAGCGATGAGAGGAGAGATGATTACCGCTGTTCCCTCCATCAGAAGAGCTGGGAGTTGGTAGCATAAGCTCTTACCTCCACCCGTAGGCATGAGCACAAAGGTGTCATTCCCCTCAAGGATGCTCTCGATGATCTCTTGCTGATTCCCTTTGAAGATGCTGAAGCCAAAATGCTTCTGCAGAGCCTGGGTTAGATCTAGCTGACTCATAGGACTGAGGACGATGAGCGTGAGGCCTTAGGCTGGTGCTGTGAATGGTCAAATAGGGGTTAAGAGGTAGCTTCCTCTTCGGACTCCTCTTGCTTTGCCAGCTGGCGCTGTACATAGGCTGCATCCACGACGAGCTCTTTCGTATTGGTCGAGGGGAGCTCATACATAGGCTCAATCATGACTTGCTCCATGATCGAGCGTAGCCCACGTGCGCCTAGCTTTTGCTCCAAGGTCTTATCAACGATGGCATCTAGTGCATCATCGGTAAATCGGAGTGTGATGCCGTCAAGCTCAAAGATCTTGATGTACTGGCGTACTAAAGCGTTCTTTGGCTCTGTGAGTATCATCCGTAGAGTAGAGCGGTGCAGGGGATGTAGATGCGTGATGATCGGTAGACGCCCAATGATCTCTGGGATGAGTCCGAAGCTCTTTAGGTCACGTGCATCGACGTAGCGGAGAAGCTCCTCGCTCTGACGCTTGGTGCGTCTCTTGCCCGAGCTATTGTAGCCGACGACCTGCGTATTGAGGCGATGGGCTATCTTCTGCTCGATACCATCGAAAGCTCCGGCACAGATGAAGAGGATTTGCTTGGTGTCGACCTGGATCATCGGTTGATCGGGATGCTTACGTCCGCCCTGAGGTGGGACGTTGACGATCGAACCTTCGAGGAGCTTCAATAGTCCCTGCTGGACTCCTTCACCACTGACATCTCGTGTGATGGAGGGATTGTCACCTTTACGAGCGATCTTGTCTATCTCATCGATGAAGACGATCCCTCGCTGTGCTGCTTCGACGTCGTAGTCGGCGACCTGAAGCAGGCGGGTGAGTAGGCTCTCGATATCCTCCCCGACATATCCTGCCTGAGTAAGGACGGTAGCATCGACGATGGTGAAGGGGACATGAAGTAGGCGAGCGATTGTTTTAGCAAGCAATGTCTTCCCCGTCCCCGTAGGTCCAAGTAGAAGGATGTTGCTTTTCTCGATCTCTACACCGTCCTCTTCCGCTCCAGCGACCTGTTGAAGGCGCTTGTAATGGTTGTAGACAGCGACGGAGAGGTAGCGCTTGGCTTCTTCTTGGCCTACGACATAGTCATCGAGGTGACGCTTGATCTCGGCGGGCTTGGGGAGCTGTCCTAGATCAAGGTGATCGAGATGCTCTGCCGAAGCTGATCCTTTCTCCTGCTGAAGTGATGTGGCGAGTCCGGGAGCTACCTGTGTAAGGTATTCCTGAGCTTGGTATATGCATTCGACGCAGACACCAGCATCTCCAGGCTCACCTTGGAGTAAGCCACCGACTTCCTCTTCGCTTCGTCCGCAGAGGACACAGTGTTTATGATCTTTTGTCTTCTTCGCCATCGCTACTTCGTTGGGGTAAGGATCTTATCGACCATACCATAGGCTAGAGCTTCCTCGGCTGTCATCCAGTAGTCACGGTCGCTGTCTCGCTCGATGACCTCAAAGGGCTGTCCCGAGTGATCAGAGAGGATCGTGTAGAGCTCCTTCTTCACCTTGAGGATCTCACGTGCGGCGATCTCGAGGTCACTAGCTTGCCCCTGCATGCCCCCTAGGGGCTGGTGGATCATCACACGAGAATGGGGGAGGGCAAAGCGCTTTCCCTTCTTCCCAGCTACGAGCAGGACGGAAGCCATCGAGGCCGCCATCCCCGTGCAGATCGTAGATACGTCACAGCTGATGTACTGCATCGTGTCATAGATCCCATAGCCTGCGTAGACCGATCCTCCGGGAGAGTTGATATAAATGGATATGTCCTTCCCAGGATCGCTACTGTCCAGGAAGAGAAGTTGTGCTTGGATTACGTTTGCCGTATAGTCATTGATCCCCGTTCCGAGGAAGATGATACGATCCATCATCAGTCGAGAGAAGACGTCCATCTGAGCTACGTTCATCGGGCGTTCTTCGATGATTGTAGGAGAGATATAGCTACTCTGGATCTGCATATAGTCATCCAGTGCAGAGGAGCTCATCCCTAGGTGACCGACGGCAAATTTTCTGAATTCGTTCATTATCTGTTATTCATCAATAAGAGGCACAAAGATAGACGAGTGTGCTCTTTCTAACAAAGGTATAAATAATTCCAAAACTGACAACCCCTCTATGTCTCTCCCTCAAAGCCCTTTCCTTAGGGGCGAGATGGGTAGATCTAGAGCATGAAAAAGGATGACCTCAGGTACGCTTTTGATCCAGGATACCAATCCCGCCGATCTATCCTTTGAGAATAGATCTATGAGGGAAGATCCATATGGATTATTAGTTTGTCTATGTGGTAGATATGCTTTTATGGGCTAGCTCCAAGCCTTATCGAAAGCAAGGGTATAGCTTTCTCTATGGGAAGCTATAGCTCTCTTCGAGTGAAGGTATAGCTTCGTCGGCAGGAGGCTATGCCTTGGCTGAAGGAGGGAGCTATGGGCTCTAAAATAGCGACGGGGGATAGCCTAAACTACCCCCCGCCCTAGTCAGTACTTTGTACTGCGCCGGCTCGCTATTCAGCCTTGCTTGGCTTCACAGGATCAGTTGCCTTGTTGTTGTAAAGAGGGTGGATAGTCTGGATAGAGTAGGTACTTCGCTCGCTTTAAGCGAAAGGTCGCTAACCCCGATTGCCAAGTGGCACGGATGTCAGCTTCGCTCATTCCCGCAGCTAATTGCTGACGAAGACGCTTCGTACCTGCTAGGAGATCAAAGAGCTGGCGTTGGTCGATGAGTGTAAGTCCTAGCTTCTCCGCCTGCTGGTACATGTATAGGAGGGGGAAGAGGTTGAGCTGTCTCGTAGGGAAGACCTCCTCGGTGAAGTTTATGCCATAGCAGGGCTTGCTCTTATGCTTGGGATTGGAGTCTTCTCCTACCTTGATCTCTGGCGTAAAGACATAGCTCCCAAAGCGCTTATCTGGGTGTCCGATGGCTTGGAAGGGCTTCTTTGTCCCTCGTCCGACGCTGAAAATGGTCGCTTCGAAGAAGCAAAGCGAAGGATAGCGTGCTATGGCGAGGCTATTAGGTAGGTTCGGGCTGGGACGAACGGGTAGCTCGTAGCTGTCACCGTGCTGCCATCCCGATAGCGGGACCACGTGTAGGTCACATTTACCTCCGAGTCTTAGCCATCCTTCCCCATTGATCATCTTCGCTAACTCACCTATTGTCATCCCGTGAAGTATAGGTAAGGGATCGACACCCACGAAGGAGCGACAGTCAGGCTCTAGGATTGGCCCATCAATGTAGTCATTAGGGTTGGGACGATCACAGACTATGAAGTGCTTTCCCTGTTCGGCTGCTGCTTCCATCAAGTAGTGCATGGACGAGATATACGTATAGAAGCGGGTGCCGACGTCCTGCAGATCGAAGACTATGGCGTCGATATCGGCGAGCATCTCTGGGGTAGGACGCTTGCGCTGTCCATAGAGGCTGGAGATAGGGAGGCCTGTCTTGCTGTCAAAGCCATGCCGTACGTGCTTGCCAGCATCGACTTTCCCCCGCAAGCCGTGCTCTGGTACGAAGAGTCGCTGGATCTTTATTCCTCTAGCGAGTAGGGTATCCACCAGGTGAGTACCATCCTGGAGGAGCGAAGACTGATTGACCATCAAGGCGACCCGCTTCCCCTCCAGGAGCGGAAGTAGGAGATCCAGGCGGTCAGCACCAGTCTTAAGTGACTCTTGAGTGGGCTGACTGGTCTTTTGCGCCAGTGATCGTGGGGAGAAAGCTGGGCAGGCAAGTAGCCAACTTACTAGAAGGGGGAGAAGAAGCTTTCTCATACCTGATCGATCTTCACACGCTGGGCATCGACATCAGTACCTGTAAAGAGAGAAGCGAGCTCCTCAAACTTCTCAGGACACTCAGTAGTGCGGTAGGAGACGCTACCGCCTTGGCTTAGGCGCACCTGCATCTCGGGGTGGCGACGTAGGTAGTCGTCGAGGGAAGCAGCTACCAATTCACCCTGAGCGATGATCTTAATGTGATCGGGGATAGCCTCTCGGATCTTGGGTCTTAGGAGGGGGTAGTGGGTACAGCCTAGGATCAAGGTGTCGATCAGTGGGTCTTGCTTCAGGAGCTCTTGGGTATAGCTTCGGACGAAGTAGTCCGCTCCAGGCTTATCGCTCTCACCATACTCTACTAGAGGTACCCACATCGGGCAGGCTTGCTCCTGGACGTGAACTTCGGGAAATAGCTTTCCGACCTCCGTCTTATAGGAATGCGAGGAGACAGTCCCAGGTGTGGCAACGAGTCCTACATGCTTTGTCTTCGTATACTCCCCGATGGCTTCGACGGTCGGGCGTATGACTCCGAGGACGCGCTTTGTGGGATCGTCGCAGGTCGGTAGGTAGTGCTGCTGGATCTCACGGAGGGCCTTAGCTGAAGCGGTATTACATGCTAAGATGACGAGCGGACATCCTTGCTTGAAGAGGTACTTCACCGCCTGTAGGGTGAAGTCGTTGATGACGTCAAAGGAGCGTGTCCCGTAGGGAGAGCGAGCATTGTCGCCAAGGTAGATATAGTCGTACAGAGGAAGCTGGCGACGTATCTCTGAGAGGATCGTCAAGCCTCCGTAGCCTGAGTCAAAGACCCCGATGGGGCCGAGCTTAGCTGTATGCATGAAGTGAGGGAGGTGTTAGACGGGGAAGAGGGTATAGAAGATCATCCCGAAGATACCTGCTCCAGCGAGCACCTTCAGGGGACTAATCTTAAAACGAAAGACAGCGAGGAAGCTACCAGCGAAGAGTACTAGGCTAGTCACAAACTGTAGCTGACTCGTTGCTGGAGCTCCGAAGTTCGCAGCGTTCATCAAAACGAGCGCAGCGGCGGCGACAAGTCCGACGATCGTCGGGCGAAGCCCTGAGAAAATGCCTTTGATAATCGGGCTATCCTTATGCTTTAGGAGCAGATGGCTTACCCCAAGCATCAGGAGAAAGGGTAGCCAAATGATCGATAGGGTCGTGATGAAAGACCCTAACATAGCTATAGCTGGTGGATAGCCTGCATTCAGCACCGAGGTATAGCCTACGTAAGTGGCCATATTGATGCCCAGAGGCCCAGGGGTCATCTGACTGACGGCGACAATATCTGTGAATTCCTGCGATGATAGCCAGGCGTGTGTCGTGACGACCTCATCCTGAATCAGCGAAAGCATCGCATAGCCGCCACCGAAACCTACGATGCCGATCTTAGAGAAGACGAGGAAGAGATCAAGGAAGATCATCGGGCATGCTTGCTTTGGATGTAACCATAGACGCCTCCAGCTAGACCCGCGAGGAGGATAATATAGACCGGTGAGATGCCCAAGAGGTAGATGAGCGCCGCACTAATCACGGGGATAGGCCAAGTATAGCGTGTGAGCTTAGCCGTGCGAGCCATACTAAAGACAGGGGCTGCTATAAGTGCCACGACGACGGGGCGTATGGCTAGGAAAGCGCAGGCTACTAGTCGAACATCCTTGTACTGATGAAAGAACACCGCTAGCAGTAGGATGATGATGAAGGAGGGTAGGATATTGGCTAGGGCAGCTAGCATAGCGATCTTGACGCCCCCTAGTTTATGCCCGATATGGCTAGCCATATCGACAGCGAAGATGCCCGGTGTTGCCTGAGAGACGGCCAGAATGTCGAGGAACTCCTGCTTGTCTAGCCAACCAGTGCGAGTGACTATCTCGTGCTCCATCATAGGAATCATCGCATAACCTCCACCGATGGTGGTGATACCGATCTTGAAGAAGATGCGGAAGAGCTGTCCTTGCTCCTTGAGGGTCATAGCTTACTTGTCTTAAAAAACGGCGTTAATGCCCACAAAGATAAGTCCTTCCTCGAAGAAATTCAGTTCGTACTACTTCCTAAGCTCGAGATAAGCTAGCCCAATGAGGTGATTTCCTCCTTGACGAGATCACTGTCCAAAGGTCTAGCGTGTCGCTGTAGGAGGAGTAAAGGGGGAAGCTGGGAGTCAAAAGGGAAAGGAGCCCTTCGAGAAAGGTATAGCTTTTTGCGGACAGAGCTTAACCTTTGCTGGAGAAAAGCCTAGCCTTACTCATTGGAAAGGCTAGGCTTTACAACAGGAGGCTTGGATGCCTCCTGTTTCATAGGGGAGTAGCTTCTTAAGGAAGCAAGGTACCTATCAGGCTTAGCTCTCTTTTGTTGTGGAGCTTAATGTGAAGCTCATAAAGTTTCTTCCCCCAGCTTTATCCCAATAGGGAGTAAAGCTGGGGGAAGAAACGTAGGGGCTTATCCTATCCTGCGTAATGGTATGCCTTGTAGAGGATAGTTATGCTTTGCGGATAGGACGAGCGTCTGCTACCAGACGATGACACGAGAGCTAGGAGCGAGGTACATCTTATCCGCTGGGCGGATATGGAATGCCTGGTGGAAGGTGTCGAGATTACGCAGTGCTTGGTTGACACGCAGGATGCCGAGACTATGCGGATCGAGCTTGGTTAGGCGTCTCACTTCTGCTTCGGTGATATTCTGTCCCCAGAGGCGAGCGTAGGCTATGTAGAAGCGTTGGGCAGGCGTAAGCCCATCGATCTTCATAGGTTGCTTCCCTTCTTGGGATAGCTGCAGAGCTAGGTAGGCAATCGTTAGACCACCTTGGTCAGCAATGTTTTCGCCGAGAGTGAGCTCACCATTGGCTTTGAGATTAGGTGCGACTGTGATGGCAGAGAACTGGCGTGCTAGACGCTGGGTCGTAGCATTGAACTTCTTCTTGTCATCCTCTGTCCACCAGTTATTCATATTTCCGTCCTTGTCAAAGTTAGAGCCTTCGTCATCGAACCCGTGGGTCATCTCGTGACCGATCACGACTCCGATAGCACCATAGTTTACGGCATCGTCGGCATCGACATTGAAGAACGGAGGCTGGAGAATACCTGCGGGGAAGCAGATCTCATTGGTCGTGGGCATATAGTAGGCATTAACCTCCTGTGGGCTCATCAGCCACTTGCTACGATCGACAGGCTTACCTAGATCCTTGATATTATCGGCCTGCATGAACTTAGATGCTTCTAGGAGATTATCGTAGTAGCTCTTGCTCGCATCGATATCCATGGAGCTGTAGTCAGTCCACTGATCGGGATAGCCGATCTTAATGATGAAGCTCGAGAGCTTCTCCTGTGCCTTCTGCTTAGTCTCGTTGCTCATCCAAGAGAGGCCTTCGACTCGTTTAGAGAGCGCCTTCTGGAGATTGTGTACTAGCGTGAGCATTCTTTCCTTAGCCTCTGGGGAGAAGTGGCGCTTGACATAGGCTTGTCCTAGCGCTTCCCCAAGGACACTCTGGACAACGCCTACGCTTCGCTTCCAGCGAGGATGCATTTCCTTACGACCACTCAGCTGTTTGCCGAAGAATTCGAAGTGAGCTTCCTCAAAGGCGTCAGAGAGTCCCTCCGACGAACCGCTGATATGGCGCGCGAGAAGGAAGTCCTTTAGCTGAGCGAGGTCTGCTGAGGCATACCACTTGTCGAAAGCTTTGAAGAAGTTAAGCTGGGTGAAGTTGGCCGTTTGGAGGCTGAGACCACGCTGCTTGAAATAGCCTGCCCAGTCGAAGCCTTGATGATCCCGAGCGAAGTCAGCGATCGATACGATGTTATAGTTCTTCTGAGAGTCACGTAGCTCCGTATTGGAGTAAGCGAATTGGGCCAACTCTTTCTCTAGTCGGATCGTGGTCTGTGCTATGCGAGAGGCTTCATTCTCGGGGTATCCAGCTAGGGCTAAGATACGCTTGAGATAAGCTTCGTATCCGGAGAGGATCTGCTTATTCTCAGAAGTGTCCTCTACATAGTAGTCCCGAGTACCTAGCCCTAGGCTGGTCTGGGTAAGTAGGAGGATGTTCATCGAGCTATTCTTTTCGTCCGCTCCGACGAAGCTCCCAAAGAGCATACCTCCACCATAGACTTGATCTTGCTGGGCTACGTAGCCGAGGAGTGCCTCCTTCGAATTCAGAGCTTCGATCCTCTTGATCGCAGACTGCAGGGGTTGCGCACCGAGAGCATTGCGGGTAGCAGCATCCATAGCCTGCTGATAGAGGACTGCGACACGGTAGTCATTGGTGCCTTTGGTCTGTGGCTGTGCTACGAGTTCTTCGACGATGTGATGTATTTGGGCTGTCGCACTATCACGTAAGACATCGAAAGTCCCGAAGCGACTATAGGCAGGCTTGAGGGGATTGCGTTTGATCCATCCACCATTGACATAGTGATAGAAGTCATTCTGTGGACGTACCTTCTTATCCATGTCTGCAAAATTGATAGCAGGCACCTTCTGTTGGGCAGAGAGCGAAGTAGTTAGCCCATGGGCAATAAGCATGCCTAGGCCAAGCGTTAGGATAGTTTTCTTGATCTGCATAGGTCGTTTATGTTATGATGAGAGTAATTTGTCGATAGGGTAGCTAGTTCAAATGAAAAGTTCTGTATGAGCTAAGACTTCCCAATAGCCTGGGAAGCTCTTGGAGACAACATCAGGGGAATCAAGCTGCAGAGAGCCTTCCTGCAGAGCAAGTAGAGCCAGCGCCATAGCTATGCGGTGGTCTCCATGGGCTGAGAGTAGAGTTTCCTTAATATAGGAGCCACGTTTGCCATCCCAAGATAGGGCATCGTCCTCGATAAGGAGGTCATAGCCGAGCTTAGCCAACTCCTCCTTTAGAGCAAGGAGCCGGTCTGACTCCTTGATTCGTAAGTGTGCTACACCCTCAAGGCGAAAGGGAATGCCTCTACCTACTAGTGCTACGACGACTGATGGTACTAGGTCAGGACAGGAGTGCATAGAGAAGCGGAAGAATGGGGTAGCTTTTTCCGTTTGCTTGGTTAGGCATACCCCGCTACTTCCATCTGTCGTGGTGACCCCGAGGGCTGTGAAGATCTGGTATAAGGCTTCAGCATCCCCTTGTAAAGAGGGTAGGTGTAAGCCTGAGAGGGTACAACTTGATCCTACGGGTAAGAGAGCTAAAAGGGCATAAGCATAGGATGCTGCGCTCCAGTCCGCCTCTATCTCACGGTTACCAGCTAGAGCTTGCTGTTTCCCCCGATAGATGAAAATACCCGTAGACTCTTCCTCCCAAAGGTATCCCCTATATGCAAGAAGCTGTCGAGTCATCTCGGCATAGGGGCGAGAGGCTAGGGTATGTCTGCTCGTGTCAATCCTTACTTCCGGAGATAAAATAGGTGCGAGAAGAAATAGAGCACTCAAATACTGGGAGCTGGAGGAGGCATCAAGCTCCACATACTTACCATTAAGCTGACAGGGATAGATGGCTAGGGGTGGAAAGCCTTCCTCTCCGAGATAGTCGATGCGTGCTCCTAGCTGACGTAGTGCAGAGACTAGAGGGGCAATAGGGCGCTGATGCTGTCGCCTCTGACCACGTAAGTGAATGGGACGATCGGTCCGTGCGACCAGGAAGGCTAGCAAGAGGCGCATCGCTGTGCCTGACTCACAGACGTCCAGGCACATCTCTCCTGCCTCGAAGGCTCGTAGAGCCTGAGCCAAAGCACGAATATCAATGGGGGTAGCATCCTCCTGTAGGATGTTCAGCTCCTTACTCTCCATGGCATCGAGCAAGAGATGCCTTGCCCAAAGACTCTTCGATCGAGGAAGTTTCCAAGAGAATTGGACTGGTTGGTTAGGATAGTTAGCTCGGATGAGATGCATCGGAAGAAATGGAAAGAGAAGGCTTAACGATTAGTCTTGCTCACGCTTGAGCTCGATACGGAAAGTCGTACCTCGCCCGGGCTCCGAGCTCTTGACATAGATACGACCGCCGTGGTACTCTTCGACGATGCGTCTAGCCAAAGAAAGACCTAGCCCCCAGCCTCGCTGACGGGTAGATACACCGGGACGGAAGATAGCCTTCTGCTTGTTCTTGGGGATCCCTTTCCCCGTGTCAGTAATATCGATCAAGACCTGATCCTTCCTGAGTTGGTAGGCAAAGGTGATCGTTCCCTTCCCGTCCATTGCATCGACGGCATTCTTAATGAGGTTCTCAAAGACCCAGGCGAGTAAGGGTTCGCTGAGACGAACTACGATCGCCTCGTCACTTGTATGGGTCGGTGGGATCAGAGTCACCTGCTTAGAGATGCGAGGCTGCATGTAGCGGAGGGCACGAAGGAGCATGGGATGCAAGTCTTCGCTCTTGAGATTGGGCGTAGAGCCTATCTTTTGGAAGCGATCGGCGATGATCCCTAGGCGCTCAATGTCTTTCTCCATCTCTGTCGTGATCATGGGATCAACCTCCATAGCTTCGAGATATTCCTTCCAAGCCATAAGCGAAGAGGTCGGAGTGCCTAGCTGATGCGCTGTCTCACGTGCTAGTCCCTCCCAGATACGATTTTGGTCAGACTTCTTTAGGCTTATCAAGGCGATGATAGCCACACCTAGAAAGAGCAGGAAGACCATCAGCTGGATGTAGGGGAAGCGCTGGAGCTGACGGAGAACGTTGCTGTCTGAATAATAGAGGTAGAGAGGCTCGGTTAGTCCAGCCATGACGATCGGCGGGTAACCAGTGCGGAAGGAGGCTAGCTTCCTCTCCAGTAGGCGACGTGATTGCTCGGGATCCTTGGGGAGATCAATATTCTGATAGCTCAGGATCTCTCCCTTTGAGTTCGTGATGATCGTAGGGATGGAGGGATTGAGCTCCATGATCCGAGAGAGATAGATGAGCGCTGTCGTCATATCATTAGAGCCCAAGGCCTGGGTTGCATTGGCCCAAATCTCCATGTTGATACGCTCCTCGTTCGCCATCTTCGATATGAGGCGATCGGATGCCACTAGGGAGATGATGATGACGACGATGGAGAATATGATCAGGCCTATGCGTACATGGGTGTGTCTATTGATCCATAGGCCACCACCATGAAGCCATTCCTTCCCGAGCTGCTTGATATGCATATTGCTAGGGCTAGTTTATTTAGCCGGGAAGAGCTGCTGCTCTCGCAGGACTTGCTCGGCATATCGAGCGAAAGAGGCAAGCCAATGATCGCCTCCGTAGTTCGATCGGAAGATCTGACTCATACCAGCTTCATACATGACTCGTGCCGTGCTCCGGAATCGCTTACGCAAGGGGTGCCCTGTAGGCAGATAGCCCGCAATGCGAGCCATCGTCCATGCTCTCGTAAAGGATAGTCCGACGAGGTGTACGATCGTATAGTCGGAGAGGTCACTCACGACTACGGGTTGGCAAAGGCGAGCGATACCGTCAGCTGTGAAGTAGCTATTGAGCCAGTGTACATACTCTCTCTGAGACAAGACCCGTGTCATGAGGTCAGCGACCATCAGGCTTGGGGAGAAAAAGTCCGTAGCGTTGGGCTCCCAAGAGGCGGGGATACGCTTGTCTCCTCCGTGTAACTCCCGAGCCTTGCTTAGGAGCGCTTCTTCGAAAGGCTTATCCCCTACGACACGAGCGTAGTCTATAGCGAAGGAGAGAGCAAAGGCAGAGTTCGAGTGTGTACCTATGCGATTGGGATAAGTCATCTTCGTTAGATAGTCCTTCCACTTACCTACGATCTTATTTGCTAGGATGTCTACGTGACTTGCCCAGCCCTTGGCTTGCTCTCGGAGGGAGGTGTCGGGGCTGGAAGATGCTAGCTGATGAAACTGTTGGCTTAGCTTGAGGAGCCAAGCCCAGCCGTAGGTGCGCTCATAGGTGCTAGCTAGCTTCTGATCAAAGTAAGCTGCTTCGCCTCGCATCTTGGCCTCGGTGAAGTGCCGGTCAAAGGCTTCGGTGATCGCTTCTCTAGCTGGATGATGGGGATGAGAGGTAATCACCTCTGCCAGCATCCAGTGGCTATGCACCGAACTATGCCAGTCGAAGCTCCCATAGAATGCCGGATGTAGCTCCCGAGGTGTCCTCTGTGCATCTAGACTATCGAGGACGATGTGACTAGTCTTATTGGGATACTCGACGAAGATATTCTTCAGGGGCATCTCGATCAGTCGTTGGAGCTGATGATCAGCAAGCTCTTGTGCCCCAAGGCTCGTCGATGTGATTAGACTCAAAGCCCCAACTAGGAGAAGGGAAGTGCGCATAGTCGTGTAGTGATATAGGAGGACTTAGCCGTTGGTCTGTGGGAAGCCCTTAAACGTATGCCAGTAGCGGAGCTTAACGACACCCGTAAAGGCTTCTTGGAAGATCGATGTATTCATCTTAGACGTACCTAGGACACGATCCTCGAAGGTGATCGGTACCTCGACGATCTTATAGCCGAGACAGTAGGCGGTGTACTTCATCTCGATTTGGAAGGCGTACCCCTTAAAATGTACTTGATCTAGGCGCATGCGCTCTAGGACTTCTCGGCGATAACAGACGAAGCCCGCTGTCGTATCCTTAACGGACATCCCCGTGATCAGCCTAACATAGAGGGAAGCACCATAGCTCATCGCAATACGATCGATAGGCCAATTCTTCACTTTCCCTCCACGAACATAGCGTGAACCTACAGCCACATCAGCACCACCATCGTGGCAAGCGCTGTAGAGTTCGAGTAGTTTCTTTACGGGATGACTAAAGTCGCAGTCCATCTCGAAGATGTAATCATAGCCTCGCTCCAGTGCCCAGCGGAAGCCAGCTATATAAGCGGTGCCAAGACCCTGCTTGCCCGAGCGCTCTAGGAGGTGCACTTGCTCAGGATATTGTACTTGCTTCTCCTTGACAATGCTGGCGGTGCCGTCAGGAGAGCCATCATCGACAATGAGGATATGGAAGGGGTGGGGGAGTGTAAGGACGGTATCGATCATCTGAGCGACATTCTCTCGCTCATTGTAGGTCGGGATAATAACTAAGCTATCGCTATTCATAAAGCTACAGTAGGTATATAATCTGATAGACCACCTCTGGTGGTGCGTAGAGCAAAGATACCAAGAATAAGCCACTCTCCGAGGGCTTTGTCTCTGTATGAGTTAGCTCTTCGGCATCTGAGCTAAACCTATCGCTCCTGAAACCTTGATCTTTCCCCCGAGAAAGATCTACCTCTACTGGAGGAAAGGTCTACCTTTCGTGGAGCTAAAAGATGGCTCTTAGTGCTGGGTCGGATAGCATCCGTAGTTGAACCACTGTATCACGAGACACGAAATGCTTAGCGCTGCATGCTGGGGCAATAACGTAGTGAGAAGCAAAAGATAAGCCCCTCCTTCGTCCAAGCTCTGAACGAGGGAGGGGCTCTATGTGCGTATATACTCAGGAGGTGACGAACGCTTAGAGGGAGACTAGTGTGTCTCTATCATAAGAGGTCGATGAACATCATGTATAGCAGGCTCTCTGCGAAGGATCTGGCAGATGCTCTCCACTTGATGGGTATCTAGTGCTAGTATCGTGATCTGACCTTCGAAGACTCCATCCTTAGCTTGCATAGTGATAGCCTGAATGTTTACCTTGAAGTCCTCAAGCAATACCTGCGAAATCACATTAAGTAGTCCCTTGGAATCGATACCCGACATGACGATCGTTGTCTCAAATCGTGGCGTATGATGCGTACCCCAGGTCACCGCAAGGAGGCTGTCTCCCTGAGCTGTCTTATAGCGTGTCGCTTCCGGACAAGCACGCTGGTGAACAATGACCTGACCATGATCGGAGAGGATCCCGAGGACTTCATCGCCAGGGATAGGGTGACAGCATGGAGCGACACGGTAGTTCAGACGCTCACCCTGCTCTTCGAGGACGTAGAGCTTGTTCTTGTCGATCGGTTGGGAGAGCGGAGTAGTCTCAGAGACTTCTGATTCCTTCTCTTTAGACCCAAAGAAGGAGGACAGAGCACGTGTGACGGCATTCCCCTTGTTAGGGTTCTTGCCTTGGGCAACACGATCAAAGTCCGATGGGAAGTCAAAGAGTCCTTCCCCGATCTGACGTAGAAAGCTGTCCGGACGATCGAAGTGGTAGACGCTCGTGAGGCGGTTTAGAAGGGGAGCGGTAAGGCTGAGACCGAAGGAACGTAGCTTCTTGTCAAGGATTTCTTCACCTCGACTGATGGCTTCACGCTGACGTCGACGTAGAGCAGTCTCGATCTTCACCTTGGCATAGGCAGTGGCGACATAGCCAATCCATGAGGCTTCTGGCTGGACAGTCTTACTTGTGAGGACTTCGACCTGGTCTCCGTTGGACAATCGGTAGGAGACCGGTAGTACCTTGTGGTTCACCTTGGCTCCCAGACAGTGGTCTCCCAGATCTGTATGTACGGCATAAGCAAAGTCCAGTACCGAGGCATTCAGCGGTAAGGTAATGGGACGTCCCTTAGGCGTGAAGATGGTGATGTCATTAGCATATAGGCTGAGGTGAACCGTGTCAAGGAATTCCATGCCCTTGGAGTCGGGATGGTTGAGGACTTCCCGGATGGTATCGAGCCAGATGCCTAGCTCTCGATCTTCTTCGACAAGCCCATTCTTATAGCGCCAGTGAGCTGCGAGACCTTGCTCGGCTATGTCATCCATACGTTTGGATCGGATCTGTACTTCTATCCACTGAGCGTCTGGTCCCAGTACTGTGAGGTGTAGCGCTTGGTAGCCATTCCCTTTAGGCGTAGACAGCCAGTCTCGGAGCCGCTCGGGGCGATTGCGATAGATCTCCGTAATAGCAGTATAAATATCCCAGCATCGGTTCTTCTCGGGGTAGCCATCACTACTATCAAAGATGATACGTACAGCGAAGAGATCATAGACTTCTTCGAATGGGATATTCTTCATCTGCATCTTACGCCAGATAGAGTAGCATCCCTTGACGCGAGTCTTCATCTCGTAGGTGAGTCCCATCTCCTTGAAGCGAGCCTTGAGCGGGGTGGCAAAGCGGTGGAAGAGATCTTCTCTGCCCTGTTCGCTCTCCTTAACCTTACGCTCGATCTCTGCATAAGCCTCTGGATGCTCATAGCGGAAGCTTAGATCCTCTAGCTCTGTCTTGATAGAGAAGAGCCCGAGACGATCCGCCAAGGGAGCATAGAAGAAAGAAGTCTCTCCTGCTATCTTCATTTGCTTCTCAGGCTTCATCGAGCCTAGCGTACGCATGTTATGAAGACGGTCAGCGATCTTGATCAGAATAACGCGTGCATCATCACCGATCGTAAGAAGGAGCTTGCGGATATTCTGCGCTTGGAGGCTGTCGAAGTTCTGTGGTACCTGCTCTGCAGATATCTTGGTGAGTCCCTCAACGATCTGGGCAATCTTGTCTCCGAACTCACGACGTATATCCTCGACAGTATATTCGGTGTCCTCAACGACATCATGCAGCAAGGCACAGCAGATGGAGGTCGATCCGAGACCAATCTCTTTACAGACGATACGTGCTACAGCTATGGGGTGTAGGATATAGGGTTCTCCACTGCGACGACGCACTAGACCATGGGCATGACGAGCCAAGCGAAAGGCTTGGTCAATGATCTCGGTCTTTTGCCTATGCGGAGAAGCGATATAGTCAGCGACGAGAGCTTGGTACTCTTGTTCGATGAGTGCTTCTTCCTCAGGGGTGAAACTCAAGCTTTGCGGAGCCATGGTGATCCAGACTTAGATTATAGTTGAGAAATCAAGTATAGGGTGTAGGTGATGAAGCCTAGGGATAGGATAGCTCCTTCAAAGCGGTTGATCACACGTTGCCCAAACAATACCGAGAAGATGTAGAGGAGAACGGCAGCAAAGATCATCACTAGGAAATCTAGTGGAGTAACACCTTGGATACGTATAGGTGTCACCGTAGCGGTGGTGCCTAAGATGAAGAAGACATTGAATAGGTTGCTCCCGACAATATTCCCTACCGCCATCTCAGGTTCCTTCTTCAGAGCGGCAGCGACGGACGTTGCTAGCTCGGGAAGAGAGGTGCCTGCAGCGACAATAGTTAGCCCAATGAAGCTTTCACTCATGCCGAAGGCTCTTGCGATGTTTGACGCTGAAGAGACAAAGAGATCGCCTCCATAGACAAGTGCCACAAGGCCTCCGAGGATAAAGATAGCTAGAAGCCAGTAGGGATAGTATTTGACTGGAGTAGTGTCTGCATGTGGATCAGAAGAACTTCCTTTGGCCATAGCAAAGGTATAGGTCAAAAATATGAGGAAGAAACCTAGAAGTGCTAACCCCTCACCACGAGTGATGACGTTTTCGTTGGTTGGTAATCCTGAGAAGATGGTATCATATCCGAGCACAAAGAGAAGGCAACAAGCCAGGATCATTAAGGGGATTTCTCGCTTGATGGTACTCTGCGTAATGTGAATGGGTGCAACGAGCGCTGTGACACCACCAATTGCTAGGACATTGAATATGTTTGATCCTACGACATTCCCTACTGCAATGTCCGCATTACCCTTGAGTGCAGACATGAGACTAACGATGAGCTCTGGGGCAGACGTCCCGAAGGCTACGATGGTTAGACCGACGACCAGAGGAGAGACTCCCATGCGTCGGGCCAGTGTTGCTGCACCTTCGGTAAGGTAGTTAGCTCCAGCTATAATAAGAATGACACCTAGGATGAAAAGTAATAGATCTATGAGCATAGGAGGAATCCTGAAAGATAAATGGATTATAGATGGTGAGTGATCCTGTTAATTAGTGTCCACAGCCACTACAGCCAGAGCATCCACAGCCCGAAGACTTATCGGATGACTGAGAGCGAAGCATGTGCCAAAAGGATCGACCGATGAAGAAAAGGACGACGGCGAGAATGATAAAAACGGCGATGGTCTGTATCATGATGTAGGTAGCTATTTAATGGAGTAGGAGAGAGCCTTGATAAACGAGGAAGCAGACGAGCCAAGCCATCCCGCAAGAATAGAGTGCAGCGAAAACACCCCACTTCCAATGTCCCGACTCCCTCCCTATAGCGATGAGCGTAGCTATACAAGGGAAGTAAAGAAGGACAAAGAGCATGAAGCAGAAGCCTATGAGTGGCGTGAACGAAGGTGAGCCATCCGGACGACGCTCCTGAAGCATTCGAGCAGATAAGTTAGCTACGGCCTCTTCGTCATCGCTATTGGTCCCGGTGTAGATTACCCCCATTGTGCTTACGACGACCTCCTTGGCCATAAGACCAGAGACAATGCTAACCCCCATCTTCCAGTCGAAGCCTAGGGGGCGAATGATCGGTTCGCTCCAGTGTCCGATATGTCCGATGATCGATTGCTCTTGGTGGAAGGTAGCGAAAGCGTGTTCCAATGAATCAACTTGGACTTTACGTACCTCTGCTGGGAGATTAGCTTGACTCTCTACTTGAGCTATCTGCGCATCTTTGATCGCTCTGGCTTCATTCTGACGAGGATAATAGCTCATGAACCAAACCAAGATCGAGGCAGCTAAGATGACGGTACCCATCTTCTGGAGATACTGTCGAGCACGTGTCCAGACGTGGATCCCTACGGAGCGAATCGTAGGGAGACGATAGGGCGGAAGCTCCATGACGAAGGGGATATCTTCTCCTGTGAAGACCTTACTCTTAAGTAGTCGGGCAGAAAGGACGGCGACGAATACCCCGATCGCATACAGGGCAAAGAGGATCAGCGTAGACTGCCATGGGATAGGGAATAGCGCTCCAGCCAGTAAGAGATATACCGGTAGACGTGCCGAGCAACTCATGAAGGGAAGCACAAGCATGGTGATCATGCGACTCTTGTGGCTCTCTATCATTCGGGTACTCATCACGGCGGGGACATTACACCCAAAGCCCATGACTAGCGGGATGAATGATTTGCCATGGAGTCCCATGCGATGCATGAGCTTATCCATGATGAAGGCTGCTCGAGCCATATAGCCACTGTCCTCTAGCAGGGAGATGAAGAGGTAGAGGATGACGATCTGTGGAAGGAAGACGATGACACCTCCGACACCGGCGATCACGCCGTCGACGATCAAGTCCCGTAGTGGTCCCTCGCTCATACCTCTGCCTACCAGCTCTCCTAACCAGTTCACCCCAGCATCAATGAGATCCATAGGGTACTGCCCGAGGGTAAATGTGAAGAAGAACATCAGTACCATCAGGAGGAGGAAGATCGGGAATCCCCAGGCGCGGTGGGTTACGAGATCGTCGATCTTGTCAGTCAGTGTTCGCTTCCTACGCTGGGCAGGGATATAGGTTTCCTTGAGGGCTCCAGCGATGAAGCCATACCTCGCATCGGTGATCAAGGCCTCAGCTTCTTCCTCGGCCTGTTCTAGGAGCTTGCGTAGAGCAAAGTCTCGGGCGGAGATGAGGAAGCCTCCTCGAGAGAAACGCGAGATCAATTGCTTCTCAATATCCTGGTCTTTCTCCAAAAGCTTGACGGCAAAGAAGCGCGCTGTCATCGGATCTGTCAGCTGAGTATGCTCTTGGATCTTCTGGGTCAGTTCCTGAACCAGAGGCTCGACTAATGGTCCGTAGGGGATACGTAGTGGGCGTAGCTCTCCATGCTCGGGATGGAAAAGCGTATCAGGAGTCTCCTTTAATCCCTTGGCTAAGCTGATGATTTCATCGAAGAGAGCTTCCAGACCGAGTCCCGTGCGGCAAATCGTCGGGATCATAGGTATTCCCAGCAGACGAGATAGGCGAGGGTAGTCTAGATACTCTTGGCGCTGCATGAACTCATCGAACATATTCAACGCTGCCACGACGGGTAGCCCCAGCTCCTTAAGCTGAATCGTTAGGTAGAGGTTACGCTCCAGATTGCAAGTATCCAGCACATTCAGCACCAAGTCGGGACGTTGGTCTCCGGTGAGGTAGTCGCGGATATAGCGCTCCTCAGGACTATAGGGAGATAGAGAGTAGGAGCCGGGCAGGTCAATGAGTTCGATGCGATAGCCAGCGTAGTAGATGTAGCCAGTCTTAGCCTCGATGGTGACGCCACTATAGTTACCGACGTGCTCATGTGCCCCACTGGCTTGGTTGAAGAGCGACGTCTTTCCACAGTTAGGATTGCCTAGTAGAGCGATGCGGATGGTAGGCAGATGCGTCCCTCGAGTGAATATGTTCCCCTGACGTTGGAGGTGGTGTAACTCTGGTGAGGGCACGGCTCGGTGCTCTGATGCATTGTCCTCCGAGGGGACTTGCTCAAGCTCTTCGAGAAGTCGAACCTCGATCTTCTTGGCATCTTGGTAGCGGAGCGACACATTATAGTCAAGGATCTTGTAGTAAATAGGATCCTTGAGCGGGGCATTATGCACGACTGTGATTTCCTTTCCTTGTATGAAGCCCATCTCAAGGATACGCTTGCGGAAAGCCCCCGATCCATGTACACGGAGGATAACAGCCTTTTGTCCTGTCTGTAGTTCTGCCAAGTTCATAATCACAAATATACTTAAATTCCCCTAGCCTAAATGAATGCTCTGGGTACCCCAAAGGCACCCTTCTTCGTCCTCCTAACCTTCCATGCTGAGAGGTATGGGATCGCTCGAGGAGAGGTATACACTTAGTTCACAAGAGATATACCTTTTTTGTTCAAAAGGTATAAGCTTTTTATGATTTATCTAGGAGATGTTCTTAGAACTGGTCAGATCTAAGGAGTGAAGAGACTCGAAGAGGGAAAAGAAAGGCCTATAGATCTTGGATCCATAGGCCTCGGGAGAGAGGGATAGCTGATAGCCTGCTATCGCTCTTTCGTCTAACTAAGGGATGAAGCTTCTTAGGCTAGCGGAGGAAGCCGTTAGTACGACGCTCATACCCGATCGTAGTTTCGGGCCCGTGACCACTGTAGACAATGGTCTCGTCAGGGAGCGTCATGTACTGCTGTTGTATGCCTTCGATAAGCAGATCGTAGTCCCCGTACCAGAAGTCCGTACGTCCTATGGTGCCACGTAGGAGGGTGTCTCCCGCTAGGAGCATACCTGACGTCGGGAAGTAAAAGGCAATATGTCCTGGAGCATGGCCTGGGACGAAAAGGACACGGATATCTTCCCCAGCGAAGGGGATGATATCATCTTGGTCAACTAAGGTATAGCGAGACATAGGAATATCCTCGGCAGGGAGTGTCAGACCGAACTTCTTCAGCTGCTCAGAGGCAGGTGGGAGGAGCTCGAAATCTTTACGATGCCCGTAGGCAGGTAGGTCGGGCCATGTGCGAAGGACAAAGGGAATGCCCCAGACATGATCGAAGTGCTGATGAGTACAGAATAGGAGTTTGGGAGTTAGCCCATGCTCTTCGATAAAGCTACGAAGGGTCTCTTCCTCCGAATGGCGCATACATCCTGGATCGACGATGATAGCATCACGACTATCATCGTCATAGATAATGTAGGTATTCTCTTGTACTGGACTGAAAGTAAAGCTATGAATCTTAAGCATGAGTGGTAAGGAATGAAAGAGGAAGCTTAATGAAATTCAGTGGATATGCTTGACGAGGTAAGTGCCATCTAGGGTGAAGCCTTCCTCTGGCTCTTGGGCGAGATAGCGAAGACCTTGGATGAGATCAAGCGGATTGTAGGGGAGTGCTTCCGTGATCTTAGTCACAGGATACGAGGTAGCATCAGTGCCTAGGAAGGAACGCTTGAGTTCCTCACGCAAGGCATCGATGATGAATTGATTGAGCCCCGAGGGATGACGCCTGAGACAGACATCACACAGGCCACAGGGCGTAGAATCTTCTTCTCCGAAGTAGTGCAGTAGTCGACGAGAGCGACAGGTCTCTCCCTCGGCGATATAGGTACGTACGGCTCCTATTCGCTCGGCCATGCGCTCCTTACGCTTTTGGTAGACTTCATAGGGGATACGTAGATAGCTACTGTCTTCTCTACGGATCAGGAAGCGAAGACGTGGCAGTTGCTTCTTTGGGATATAGTGAAGCACACCCTGACGTGATAGCTGGGTGAGATAGGCATAGATCTGATCTTCGCTATAGTCTGTGAGGCGGGCGAGGTCTCCTTCGTCGATGACGACGTAGTCCGAGAAGAGTCCCGTATAAGTCCTTAGGATTGCCCGGATGAGCTTATCGGGTCCGATGTGTGGCTGATAGAGGTCTTTACTCGGAAGCAAGAAGTGAAGTAGCGAGCGAGATCCGTCGTCATTGTACTGGATCCATCCTGCGAGCTGCATGATCTCTAGCGCATGTCGAGTCTGGATCGGGCGCATGTGGAAGAGACGAAGGAACCGCTCGTCATCAAAGTCGAATGTCTGCCCCAAGCCCTCTCCCTCTCCGATACTAAGAAAGGAGCACAGTTGGTCGAATGTATATCGGATATAATCCTTCTCTGGGAAGCTGTCTTCGAGACGACGGACGAGCTGTCGGTCATCGGTTTGGCTAATGATAGCCACCGCATAGGATCGCTCTCCATCACGGCCAGCACGACCTGCCTCTTGGTAATACTCTTCGAGCGAGGTAGGCATCGTCAGGTGGATCACTAGCCGAACGTCAGGCTTATCGATCCCCATGCCGAAGGCATTCGTCGCTACCATCACACGTATTTCCCCCCGCATCCACCTACTCTGTCTCATCTCACGCTCTAGATAGGTGAGCCCAGCATGGTAGTAAGTGGCGCTGATCCCCTCTGTCTGTAGCTCTTCGGCTACGATTTGTGTCTGCTGTCGATTACGGCAGTAGATGATAGCGGCTCCCGTTACTCGACCTAAGATATGTCTCATCATGGCCGACTTATCTTCGCTGTAGCGGATAGAGTAGGAGACATTGGGTCGGAGGAAGCTCTTCTTGAAGAAGGAGTATCCAGGACGAAACTCTAAGGCTTGGATGATGTCCTGGACGACCTCTTCCGTTGCTGTCGCTGTGAGGGCGAGAACGGGTACTTCGGGTAGTAGTGGCCTTAGCTTAGGTAGCTCTAGATAGGAGGGGCGGAAGTCGTATCCCCACTGACAGACACAGTGACACTCATCGACGACAATGAGTGAGACCTGTAGATGCTGTAGCCACTCATGGAAGGTGCTACTGCCTGCACGCTCGGGAGATATGTAAAGGAACTTATATCGCCCGTATAGGCAATTATCAAGAGCAGTCTGTACCTTCTCATAGGACATCCCTGAGTGGATCGCAGTCGCTCGTATACCCCGTGCACGAAGATGATCTACCTGGTCTTTCATCAGGGCAATCAAAGGGGTAATTACGATCGTTAGTCCTGGGAGGAGTAACCCTGGTACCTGAAAGGTGATGCTCTTTCCCCCTCCGGTAGGCATTAGCCCCAGCGTATCTCTTCCATCGAGGCAGGACTGAATGATCTCTCGCTGGAGAGGGCGAAAGGTCTTGTAGCCCCAATAACGCTCTAGGATCTCTTCTGGAGATAGCTCTTCATCGGGTATTCCAGGGCGAGGATCGTAGGTAGATAGCTGTAGGGGGGGGGATTGTAGCTGGTCAAAGAGATCTTCAGGCCAGCTTCCTGTGGAGATAAAGCTATTGTCCCTCTCGTCTTCATGTCCGAGAAGTTCATCTAAGGGATACTCTTCTTGCTCGAGAGGCCTCATCGGTCAGTCAGTCGTTCGTCCAGCTCGGACTCTAGGCACATATCTTTGACTCGGAGCTGTAGGAAGCTCTGAGTATAGAAGGTATTCTCCTCAAGCTCGTAGCATAGGGCGAAGGCTTGATGACGATTGATCGCCGGAGCATAGCGGGCTAGACCAATGGCAAAGCCATGGATAGGGCGAAGTCGGAGATAGCTATCCGTTATCCGAAGGCTGAGGTGCTGGTTTGCCTTGCCCACAGCACGGCTACCCCCAGCGTCACGTAGACCTCGAGTGAAGAAGATAGGGCGCTCATTATCCGTTCCGAAGGGAGCAAAGCGCTCGACTTGTCGGAGCAATGCTCTGCTGATCTCTGAGGGTCGGAGCTCCGCCTCTAGCTGTAGCGGGGGAGCTTGGTGGATGTTTAGGTCAGTTTGGGCAGTCGTCTGCTGGATATAGCTTTCGAGTAGCTCTCGGAATCTTGGTAGAGACTCTGGGCGCATCGTAAGTCCAGCCGCGAAGATATGTCCGCCGAAGCTCTCTAACTCTGAGCTACAGGCTTGCAGAGCTTGGTAGAGATCATACCCTCCGGAAGAGCGTCCCGACCCTGAGAGAATATCTCCACTGCGGGAAAGGATGATGATCGGGCGATGATAGCGGTCGGCTAGTCGAGCAGCGACTATGCCCATGACTCCTTTGTTCCAGTCGGGGTGATAGAGGACAAAGACTGGGCGAGCATTCGCATATGGGTCTTGCTCTACGAGCTCTATGGCTTGGCGGGTGATCTGCTGGTCGAGCTCCTGACGCTGACGATTGTAGCTATCCAGGATCTGACTCTGTGTCTCCGCCGTACGTTGATCTTCGGCGATGAGAAGCTGGACAGATTCCGCTCCGTGAGCCATGCGTCCGGCTGCGTTAATGCGGGGGCCTAGCTCATAATAGATACTCGCCATATCGACATGACCTGGCTGTATCTTACCCAGCTGCATAAGATGCTTGAGCCCAAGGGAGGGTTGGCTATTGATTTGACGTAAGCCATGGTAGACAAAGATGCGATTCTCTCCGAGTAGAGAGACACGATCTTGGGCTATAGAGAGTACGAGTAGCTCAAGCTGAGGTAGGAGTGTGTCGAAGCTCCATCCCTGTCGCTGCTGGAGAGCCTGAAGTAACTTGAACGCTACGCCACAGCCTGAGAGCTCGGTGAATGGGTAGTGGTTGTCACGACGCTTGGGGTTGAGCAGAGCGATCGCTGGGGGAAGCTCATCATCGGGTGTATGATGATCGCAGACGATGAAGTCCATCCCTAGGCTACGAGCATAGGCGATCTCTTCGTGAGCCTTAACTCCTGTGTCGACAGCGATGATCAGATCGATCCCGTCCTCGTGGGCTTGGGAAAGGCGATCTAGGGTGATACCATAGCCTTCGTCATAGCGATCAGGGATATGGTAGTGGATCTGCTCCGAGGACATGCCCTGCTGGCGGAGGTAGCGGTAGAGGAGAGCGACAGCCGTCGTACCATCTACATCATAGTCACCATAGATCAGTATCCTCTCTTTCTGCTGTAGTGCTCGCTGAAGACGAGCTACCGCCAGCTCCATATCCTCTAGGAGAAAGGGATCATGGAGCCCGTCTAGCGAAGGAGAGAAGAAGGCTTCCGCCTGCTCGACAGAGTCGATGCCACGAGCTAGGAGTAGCCGACCAATGGCTGGGTAGCACCCTAGACGCTGAGCGAGTAGCTCTGCGCGGGTCGTATCTTCGGCTGTCAGGGGACGTATTTCCCAGCTTCTAGGCATATTATCTATAGGGAGATAGCGGCGTATTGGCTCCCTTGATTAGCGATAGGGAGTTGTGCGAATGTAGTAATAACGCTGGATGCTCTTGCCTTGTTCATCCTTGAGAGAGAAGAGATAATAGGTCTTCCCGCCCTGCTGAATTTCTTTCGGCGTGGTCAGGCGCTCCTTAGGCGTTTCTTTCCATAGCTGTTCGAAGAGAAGGGCATCAGAGAGCGAACGAACCTCGGTAGCTTTCTCGGGGCTAGATCCGTCTCCCGAGTGGGAAATCATACTGAGTAGCTCGACGAGCTGATAGATATAGCCGTTGAAACGAGGGCTCTTGAGGTGAGAAGAGAGGTCACATGCCCGCTTGATCAAGCCAAGGTGTGTGGGCATACGCCATAGTCCCTGCTGTACGAGGCGCAGGGCTTCCTCGAAGCGATGCTTCTCTATCTGCTGATCAGCAGATAGCTCTATCTGAGCAATGAAAGCATCTGTGTCCTCCTTCGTCTGTGGTGCGAAGTAGAGCTCACGTAGCTCTCCTCGGCTGAGGGTCGAGTCTGCCTGACGAAAGCGAGTCGTCAGTAGCTCGGGAGCTTGGCTCGCTCGGTCTAGCGTCTTAGTGCTAACGGATGTACCGCCAGTACGTAGTCGGATGCTATCTTGGCGCATCTTCTCTAGTTGCTCCTCCGTCAGCTCCTTAGGTGCGTATGAGCGAGCGTAGCTACGTGTAGCCTGTCTTCTACTATGACGAGAGTTTGACCTCTTAGAGGTCTGTGAAGCGCTTTTCTTACTGCCTTTCTTGGAGGACCTGGCAGTCGCCGTTTTATGTGTAGAGCCTTTCTTGCGTTGGGCTAAGGTCTCCGTTGGATGAACGAGAGCTATACCAAGGGTCGCTAGAAGGAGTGTTATCTTCGTTTTGAGGGTAGGCATAAGCTGATCTTTTAGCTAAAGTAAGGCTTCCTCTTCACAGGGCGAACTGTCAAAAGCCTTTAATACAAAGATAACGTAAAGCACGCTAATTCTATTGAAAAGGGAGATGCTGTAGGGGAGATAGGGTAGTCGCTAGGCCCTCTAGCCTAGGTGCTCTAGAGGGATGAATGGGATCTACCCTGTAGGGGGGACTCTGGCTTATCTGAGTGAAGCTTTACCTTGCGAAGCATAAAGGCATAGCTTTGCTCCGAGAGAGCTTTACCTCTACTGCGGGAAAGGTTTACCTAAGGTTTATAAGAGCCTCTTATTACGGCGATAAAGGGTGAGATTTCAGAGGAGGATTTACTTAGTCGGTAGGCTACCACCTAGAGCTTTATGGGCTGGTTGGTAGGCATCTTTTCCCCTCGATGCAAGGGATAGTCAAGGGGGTGGTATGTCCTCGATCTTTCCACTTCAAGAGAAAAGACGTACTTTTGTGGAGCTAAAGCGCTCCCGAGGGAGAGGCTGAGGCGTGGAAAGATTTGTGTCGCTTGCAACCACGGTAAAAAATGCTAAACCGCCTCCTTGCCTTCTGACGAGCCAATCCATAGGAAGTGCTCCCCAGAGAGTAAGATGACGAACTAGCAGAAGACCTTGGTTGCCCCTATAGGCAACCAAGGTCTTCTGCTTCTAGCTATATCTCCTCCAGAGCGCTGTCATCAATTTACCAACTAGAAGACTTACAAATAATGAGCTATCTATTTACCTCGGAATCCGTTTCCGAAGGACATCCAGACAAAGTAGCAGACCAGATCTCCGACGCTATCCTAGACGCTTTCATGGCGCTTGATCCCTATTCTAAGGTGGCATGTGAGACGCTTGTGACCACAGGGCAAGTCGTTTTGGCAGGTGAAGTCAAGAGCGATGCCTACGTTGAGCTCCAGGATATTGCCCGTGGAGTTATTCGTAACATCGGGTATAACAAGAGCGAATACTGCTTCGACGCTGATAGCTGTGGTGTGCTGTCTGCTATCCATGGACAGAGCGCCGATATCAATCGAGGTGTCGAACGTACGGCTCCCGAGGAACAGGGAGCGGGTGACCAAGGGATTATGTTTGGCTATGCTTGCCGTGAAACCCCATCGCTGATGCCCCTTACCTTGGATCTGTCGCATGCTTTGCTAGAGGAGCTTGCATACATCCGTAAGCATGAGCTCCACCTGATGCCCTACCTTCGTCCAGATGCGAAGAGCCAAGTGACGGTAGAGTATGCAGAAGATGGTAAGCCACTACGCCTCGATACGATCGTACTAAGTACCCAGCATGATGAATTCCTCCAGCCTGAGGATAGTAGTGACGAGGCTCAGGTCAAGGCTGATGCTCTGATGCAGGAGCGGATCACCGAGGATATTCGTACGATCCTTCTACCTCGTGTCTTTGCTCGCTATCCCGAAGAGATGAGAACGATCCTAACTACGGATGTCCGACTCCTAGTCAATCCTACGGGGAAGTTCGTCATCGGTGGTCCTCATGGCGATACGGGGCTGACAGGACGTAAGATCATCGTAGATACTTACGGAGGCAAGGCGGCACACGGAGGTGGCGCCTTCTCAGGGAAAGACCCTTCGAAGGTGGATCGATCGGCTACCTATGCAGCACGACACATAGCTAAGAACCTCGTGGCAGCAGGTGTCGCTGATGAGGTATTGGTTCAGCTTGCCTATGCCATCGGTGTGGCTGAGCCAATCAGTATCTTCATCAATACGAATGGTACAGCGAAGGCTGGGCTCGCAGATGCTGAGATCGCCAGCCAAGTAGCTAAGCTATTTGATCTACGTCCCTACGCCATCGAGCAGCGACTGAAACTTCGTGCTCCGATCTATCAAGAGACTGCGAGCTATGGACACTTCGGGCGTGAACCACGCAAGGTAAAGAAGACTTTCCCAACGAATAGTCGTGGCACACAGGAACTAGAGGTCGAGCTCTTCACTTGGGAGAAGCTAGACTATGTCGATGCTATTCGAAGCGCTTTCAAGCTGAACTAGCTATAATCGTTTAGCGAATATGTGCGGAGGCTATTTCCTAGGAAGTAGCCTCCGCATACATTTAATATTATTTCTCATAAGCTAGCTTTTTAGGTTATAAATAGCTAAATTTGTCCAAACAGAAAGCTGAGTCCTCTGTAAGTCGCTTACACTCGAACTCGCTTCATCCTATCAAAGCTATACGACAATGCTACACGTACTCCACCTCCCTGATACTCAAACTGGACGTTTTTGGCGTATCGAAACCTTGAAGCAAGACCTGATGCTTAACTGGGGACGTGTCGGTAGCTCTGGGCGATATGAGCTCCGAAGCTACCCAAGCCCAGAGCAATGTGAGAAGGAGGCTAATTCTCTCCTTCAGTCAAAGTTTCGTGCTGGCTATCAAGAGGACATTGTTTTTGACCCGACGAAGCCGTACTATTACGATGATGACGATTACGGTCTACATCCATTGACGAGTCATCCTACTTTTCGACGCTACTTCCAATCTCCCATTTACTATTCTAGTATTGAGGAGGGAGCCCCTTTTGGGAATGATGAGGGTAGCGATGCTCTCTGGGAATTAAGTGATCTACTTCGTCGACGTCCTAATCCCGATCTACATCATTACCCAGCTCAATTGATGGAGCGACTTTACCATCAACCTTATTATCCTCCACGGATGGAGACTATCGAAGAGCTTCAAGCTCTCTCGAAAAGCCGTCTGGGTAATCGTTCTGCTTGGGATCATTTGCGTCGTACTGATCGCTTAATTGTTGCTTTGACATTAGCTCAGGTAAAGATCTCAGGCAAGTTAGATGCGAAACTTTATGCATTAGCACAGAAATCCATTGACCGGCTCAAAAAGCTCAAGGAGCTTGGTGTCCCAGTTCGCTGTACGATGCTGATGCTGGATGAGGCACGTGAGAACCTACATACTTGTGCTCTCGGACTTGGTATCATTGAGCAGTAGCCTACTGAAGCTATAATAGAAATAACTAGCCCCTATATGGAAAGTTTCCATATAGGGGCTAGTTTATTCGCAGAGGTTAGGCTATTCAGTTACTCACGCTCTTTAATAAGACCATGACGATAGGCATAGAGGAGCTTGTTGAGCTCTTCGATCTGATCCTTGAGGATAGCTCCTTGATCGGTATCTCGTACAAGAACACGGTCTGTAGAGTAAGCCTTAACGACAGAAGTCGAGGAGATATCTTCCATGAGCTCGATAGCTTCTTTTGTAGAGCTAAACGGCTCATGCTTCACTAGGTGTAGCCCTTGTGAATTGAAGATTAAGGTATAACCAGCAATCCCTGTGCTGGACTGATAGGCTCGGCTGAATCCTCCATCAATTAACATCAGCTTACCTGCTGCCTGAACAGGGTGTTCTCCCTTTACTTCCTTCACCGGTACGTGTCCATTGATAATGTGACACTCCGTACCCGTGAGACCAAATTCGGCTAAAATCTTATCGCATATCTCTGGTTCGGTACGATAGATGTAATAGTAACCCTTGGCTTCGTGGTGAGTTTCCTTCTCGGCAATGAAGTAACGCTCAAAGGTTGTCATAGCGGACTTATCGAATAGTGGAGAATCAGGGCCACACCAGAGGTACCACATGAAGTCTACAGCTTCTTCATGCTCCTTATTATCTGCCGAGGACCAATGCGCCAAACGTACAAACTCATCTACACGATCCATCATAGCGCGCCCTGAATAGCTTTTCTTGCCGATACGTACCTTGCGGAAAGTACGATCCTCATTCAGGGGAACCGAAGCGTGGAAGAGGAGATTATGATTGTAGGTTAGGTACATTCCCCCCTTCTTATAGAGGAAGTTGATATGCTTGCGTAGCTTTTCGCTATGCGAGAAAGAGTGGAGAAGCTTATCTACTACGGCCTGTTCTCCTTCTGTAAGAGCATACGGATCATTAGGGTCGATGGTAGGGAAGAAAGTATCCTTGAGAGCATAGGTCTTCCCATCAGGAAGGGTGATCGTTCCATCAACTACATTGATTCGGTGTAGTAGATCACGATCCTCCATTCCATACTCCGGACGACGGGCTATGATCGCATGTTCGAGCTTAAACTGAATGATCGCGATAGCTTTATGCATCTGTGCCATGAGAGCAATGCTCTTATCGTCGTAGGTCTCGTCTGCATCGCCTAGCTTGGGTAGGAAGGGCTTACAGGGGTCATCGCTGTAAAGCTCCATAGCTAGACGAGCTAGAGGAAGCATGTTGATCCCATAGCCATTCTCCAGGGTATTGAGGTTGGCATAACGAAGAGCGATACGAATAGCATTGGCCATACTTGCAGCGTTGCCAACGGCTGCTCCCATCCAGAGCATATCATGATTTCCCCACTGGATGTCGAGGTTATGGTAGGAGAGCAGCTTATCCATGATCACTTGAGCACCAGGGCCACGGTCGAAGACGTCCCCGACAATGTGGAGTCGATCGATAGCTAGTCGCTGGATCGTTTCGCTGATTGCGGTGATGAAGTCATCGGCTTGTCCTGTATCGATGATTGAGTCTAGGATGGCGCCGACATAGGCTGACTTCTTAGGGTTCATGCTATCCTCATGCGTGAGCTCCTGAATAATGTAGCTATACTGTGCAGGCAGGGCTTTGCGCACCTTAGATCGGGTATACTTCTCACTAACTCGCTGGAGTACCTTGATGAGCTGATTAAGCGTGACCTTATACCAATCATGGTCGATCGTTCGCTTTTGGCTGAGGTACTCTAGGCTCTCCTTCGGGTAGTAGATCAATGTACATAGCCGGCGAAGCTCCTGCTCACGGATCTGACCGAGGAAGAGAGCCTCTACTTTGGTACGGATCGTGCCCGAAGCATTCTTCAGTACGTGGATGAATGCTTCATACTCGCCATGAATATCGGCTAGGAAGTGTTCAGTACCCTTTGGCAGATTGAGTATCGCTTGTAGGTTGATAACTTCGGAAGCTGCTGCGGCAGCGTTAGGGAACTGCTTGGAGAGTAGCCCCAAGTATTTCAGTTCGCGTTCGGTGATATCCATACTGTGTTAGTTTTAGATGAGGGTTAGTAGTACTTCTATTGTTTGTAGGTCAGCTCGGCATGCTTGATGCCTGAGGCGCTACGTATCTTTTTAAGCAGAGGTGTGATGACCTCTCGGCGCTCAACATAGAGCACGAAGGAGCCATGAAATAGACCATCCTCGGAGTGGATGCTGTAGCTACGCAGTTTGACGCCAGCCTCCTTACGGATGAGCGAACTGATATTAGTAGCGATAGCCAGTTCATCTCGTCCGACGACTTCGATCTGTGCGACCTGTGTAGCTCCTTCTTCTCCGTTCCACTTGGCAGCGATGATCTTGTGAGGGGAGTGGACAAACATATCCGGAGCATTAGGACAGTTCATGCGATGGATCTTGATCCCTCGGCTTGTCACTAGGCCAAAGACCTCGTCACCAAAGAGGGGGCGACAGCATTGGGCTAAGCTATAGGCTACGCCGGTGAGCCCACGATCGAGGATGAGTACCTCTGAGGTCTGGATGGGGCTATTGCTACTATCCTCTTGGGGCGAGATAAAGCTCTCGGCAGATCGAGCTGATCCGATAGAAGGGAGGCTATCTGTATGGGCCGAAGCCTGGAGTTCCTGCTCATAGAGGTTGAGGAAATCCTGGAGATCAAGACGCTCGTGGGTAAGATCTCGATAGAAGTCTGTCAGAGTCTTATAGCCCTTACGCTGGGTGATACGTACGAAGATCGCTTCGTTGAAATCCAGCTTTCGGTTCTTCATCCGTCGCTGTAGAGTCTCCTTAGCGACAGCGATCCCCGCCTCTTCCTCGGCTCGAAGGAGCTGGCGAATCTTAGCCTTGGCTTTCGGACTGACGACGATAGAGAGCCAACCCTGCTTAGGATTCTGCTGGGGAGAGGTGATGACCTCTACGCTATCGCCGTTGACGAGTGGGTGACGTAGGGACACATTCTTACCGTTGACCTTCCCTGCGATGGACTTAGCTCCGACTCGGCTATGGATAGCAAAGGCGAAGTCGAGTAAGGTAGCACCCTGTGGGAGCTTCAGGATCTCACCTTTGGGGGTGAAGACGTAGATCTCACGAGCCTTTAAGGTCAGCAGTGAAGACTCTAAGGTCTGGCGCTTCTCTTCCTCTGCAGTAGCTTGGTCACGCACACTCTCTAGCGCCTCGCGGACAGAGGCTAGGAATTCGTCCAGTCCACCGTCACTCTGTATCCCTTTGTACTTCCAGTGGGCTGCCACACCCTGCTCTGCGATGGCATCCATACGGCTCGTTCGGATCTGGATCTCGACCCAGCGGTTCCCTGGACCTAGGACGGTCGTGTGAAGACTCTCATAGCCATTGCTCTTAGGGATAGATATCCAGTCTTTGAGACGCTCAGGATTGGGGCGATAGAGGTCGGTGACGATGGAGAAGATCTGCCAGCATACTTGACGCTCCCGCTCTAGGGGGACATCCACGATGATGCGGATCGCAAAGATGTCATAGATATCTTCGAAGAGCTGACGCTTGAGCTTATTGCTTATCGAGCTAATACTTTTGACACGCCCCTTCATCTCGTAGGGGATCCCATCGAGGTGCGGTGCGAGAGCGGAGCGTACGCTTGTGATGAAGTCAGCTATGTAGGCATCTCGGACATCCTTAGTCTCACGTAGCTTACGCTGGATGAATCCGTAGATCTTCGGCTGAAGGTACTTCAGACAAAGATCCTCCATCTCGCCCTTGATCTTATACAGACCAAGACGGTGAGCTATGGGGGCATAAAGGAAGGAGACCTCCGAAGCAAGAGCTTGACGTGCCTCTGAGGATGGAAGCTCATTGGCATGGCGGAGCCGATATAGGCGATCGGCGATGATGATCAGTACCACGCGCATATCCTCCGCCATAGAGATCAAGAGGTTGTGGAAGTTCTCCGAGCTGATCGACTCCTTGCGTTGGTAGAGCTCAGACGTACGATTGAGGAGCTGCAGGAGGCGAAGCACCTCTCCCGAGCACAGCGCTGCGACTTCGGAGGTAGGCAGGAGCCCCTTGGCATACGGACGATAGAGGAGGACGGAGAGTATCGACGGAGCATTGAGCCCTAGCTCACGAGCCACTAGACAAGCGACCTCTAGCTGGGCAAGGATACCAGTGCTCAGTCCTTCCTCCGTCGAAGTCTGCTCAAAGTCCCCCTGCTCAAATGCCTTAGTTAGCAATTGGTGCACGATACGGCGCTGAGTAGGCTCCATCTGCACACGTAGGATACCCAGTAGATACCTACAGCACCGATAGATTTGTGCTTCCTGAGAGGGAGTGAACGTCTGCATACTCGATTTATCTCTGTAATTATCTTCTCTCTAAAGGTACAAAATAATATGAAGTAGCATCGAGGTTTAGGCAAATGACGTAAAAATTAGTTCTCCGGCGGAATAGTCTTCCCGTTTTGGAGACTAAGTGGTCAGAGTTACTATTGTCAAGCTAAAAAGTAACTAAAGTTAGGCGTAAGGCTGGGAGTGGATCACCTATGATGAAGCCTTGCTACGATAGTGTGAAGAGGGGGCTTACTCATCGTAGGACTATTGCACGTATATTCTGCCGAGGGATAGGGATATAAGAGAGGGAGAAGGGCTGTCTTTATAGCTTATTGAACCAATCCTCTTCTCCCTATAGGAGACTATGCTCAATGCTCAACCTAGACCTTAGCTGAAACTAAGCTATGCCTTCCCAAGAGCTAACGTTAACCTTCTTTGGAGTAAAGCTTTACCTCTATATGGAAGGAGGGTAGAGGCATCTATCGAGTAGCTAACTGATTGAGTTAGTTGAGGCGATACAAGTACATCAAGAGACGAGCTCATGAAGCGGCCTAGGATGATGCTTAGTGGAGCTTCGAGGGATGTTTTCTCTACCTAATGTAGCGCTCTACCTCGGATCTCCTCCATTGCATTCAGAGGTTACTTATCGATACCTCTACCGACTTCAGGGGATCCTATGGATGAAATCGGAGCTCTACCTCTACCTACACTTATGTATATTGCGAAATATGTGTCTGTTAGGTCTCTTTTTCCCCTACTTTTATATCTGGTAAAATACTACCTATTCACTTTTAATAGTAACATACATATGCGTAAGCTTTACTCCTTACTCTTGGCATTGCTCTTCACGCTGACGGCCGTGTCTTCAGCTTGGGAGCTTAGAGCCCAAAGTAAGCGTCCGTCGGATGCTAACATCATCGGGCACGTCACAGACGCCAAGACGGGTGAACACCTAGCTGGGATTACCATTGCCATTAAGGGAACGACCTTTGGAACAGCTACGGATGCTACGGGACACTACTTTCTCAAGAATCTGAAGCAGGGGACTGTGACCTTGGTGATGCGTGGACTAGGCTATTTAAGCCAAGAGCGTGTCGTCAAGATCATGCCCAATAAGGTCATTGAGGCAAACTTCTCTGCCGAGGAAGATGAGATCAACATCGACGAAGTGGTCGTCTCCTCCAATCGTCAAGCGACACTTCGTCGTGAAGCACCTACCCTCGTCACGGTCCTTGACTCTAAGCTCTTCGAGACAACCAATGCTAATAACCTCGCTCAAGGACTGATCTTCCAGCCAGGAGTACGTGTCGAGAATAACTGCCAGAACTGTGGATTTAATCAGGTACGTATCAACGGACTTGATGGACGCTACTCTCAAATCTTGATCGACAGCCGTCCTATCATGAGCGCTCTGGCAGGTGTTTATGGACTAGAGCAGATCCCTACGAATATGATCGAGCGTGTGGAGGTCGTCCGAGGTGGTGGTTCAGCGCTCTTTGGCTCATCGGCCATCGCTGGAGTCATCAATATTATCACGAAGGAGCCCCAGCGGAATAGCTTTACATTCAATGAGAGTATGGGCTTCACAGGCTTTAAGAACCTAGACAACAATCTAAGCTTCAACGGTTCTCTCATCAGTGATGATAACCGCGCAGGTGTGATGCTCTTCGCTCAAGCACGCTATCGCAAGGAGCATGACATCAACGGCGATGGCTATAGCGAGCTAGGTCGCCTAGACTCTAGAGCACTTGGTTTCCGTGGCTACCTTCGTCCTACGGACTACACACGTTTGACGGGAGAGGTACATACCTTCTCCGAAGCACGCCGTGGAGGGGATCATATCGACTGGCCAGAGCAGGTCGCTGGAGTAGCAGAGTCTATCCGTCACTCGGTCTATAGCGGTAACTTGAGATTTGATGCCTTCTCCTCAGACTATAAGAACCACTTCCAGCTCTATACCTCCGCCCAGCATATCACACGCAATAGCTACTATGGTGGGATCGGTGAGCCTAAGCTTCGTAATAAGGCTGGTGATAAGTTCATCACGCCACAGGGTACGGAGACGGATGATGAGGGAGCCGCTCTTAAGGCAGGCTCTGTCGGTCGTCCCATCCATCCTATGAACTATGGGAAGAACTTCGGTATCACTCGTGGTCTCACCTGGATGCTTGGAGGACAGTACACGAGAGACTTTGAGCATCTACTCTTCCTCCCTGCTCAGCTATTGGTCGGCCTAGAGTATAGCTATGACCGCCTTAATGACAGGATGCCTCTACGTGAATGGGAGACGGAGAAGACGAATGAATCAGGATTCGACCTTAGTGCTAACCCAATCTCCCTATCTCCATCACTACATCAAGTGATCCGTAATGCAAGTCAGTTCGCTCAAATCGAATGGAAGAATGAGCGCTGGAGCCTGCTCCTAGGGACTCGCCTTGACGAAAACTCAGCCGTCAAGAAGGCGATCCTTAGCCCTCGTGCGACACTACGCTTCAATCCCTAACCGGAATATCAACCTCAGAGCTACCTATGCAAAGGGCTTCCGTGCTCCTCAGGTATTTGATGAAGACCTGCACGTAGGCGTCGTCGGTGGAGAAGCACAGCGTGTCACGAATGCAGAGAATCTCAGCCCCGAGATTTCGCACTCCTTCAGTATCAGTGATGATATGTACTTCCGACTAGGACAGACGCAGGTGAACCTCCTAGTCGAGGGCTTCTATACACGCCTTCTAGATGTCTTCACCAACTACAAGGAGAAGTCTGAGAATGGGATCTCCTACTATACTCGCTACAACTATGGGCTCGATGACCAAGGGAATAAGATCGCTTCAGGCGCTAAGATCCTAGGTCTAAACCTCGAGGGTAAACTTGCCTATCGCTGGCTATCTCTTCAGGCTGGTCTAACCCTAACTAGCAATAAGTACGATGCTCTGCAGGAATGGGGGGTACGGCAGAAGGTAAAGAACGATGCCAATATTGATTATGCTAGCTTCGTCCCTGCTAAGGATGGTTCAAGCTTTGATCCCGTAGCCGATGAGGCAGGAGAAGCTCAGACGGTATCGATGACTAGCCGAGAGATCCTACGTACCCCTTCGACCTATGGCTACTTCACTATTGGACTGAACCCAGTGAAGCCACTGAATCTATCTCTTACGGGTACCTTCACGGGCTCAATGTATGTACCTCACGTCGTTAAGTGGGGGCAGAACTCTGCGGTTACCGATCGTGCAGAAATCGTAGCTAATCGCCGTACGGAGGGCTATAAGCTTCCTCTAGTAGATGCTTCTGGTAATCCCATTATGGATGCAGGTTCCGCCAAGGAGGCAGATGTCGAGTGGAATGAACTCACGAAGACAAAGAGCTTCTTTGATCTAGGTGCCAAGGTCACCTATGATATCCGACTATTCTCTCGGGCAAATGTCCAGCTCTACTGCGGAGTGAATAATCTCTTCAATTCCTTCCAGAGTGACTACGACTTCGGAGCGGATCGTGATAGTAGATATATCTATGGTCCGACTATTCCTCGTTCTGGATATTTTGGTTTGAAATTCTCCTTCTAGCCGAGAGGCCTTCCCTAAGAGAAGAAAATACGAATCCCCCGTCAGCACTAGGCTGGCGGGGGATTCGTGCTTTAGTGAGGATTAAGAGAGCTAACGTTGGCGTCGTCCCCAGCGTTTATAGTACTCTACATTCTTGTCCTCTCGCTTCTTCTTAGCTTCGTCTGGTTTTACCTGACGTAAAGCATCGGGCTTGGCTAAGAAGGGAGAGATAGTATGAATATCCCATCGCTCCTGACTCATAAAGCCTTGCTTGATAGAGAATGTCTGAGGGCAGTAGTATACTTCTTCGGGAAGCTCGGGATAGTCTCCAGGAGTGAAGGCATTATTACCGTCCTTATCTACAATTAGTCGCAGGAAATAGTCACCGGGCTTCAGATCACGAAAGATTACTTCCATAGGCTCCTGTATCCTATCTGCCTCCTTACTCTTGGGAGCTATAGAGTCGATCTGTTGCTTTGTTGCCTGTACCTGTTGCTTTAACAACTGAGCTAGCTGAGGATCATCAGGTGTTTCTTGTGACTCTTTGCCTGCTATGGTATCAGGGCGGAGGAGCTTCGCTCGCTGCTGAGTAAGTACTGCGTCATTCTTGTTTAGGAGCTGGACGAGGGCATTCTCTCTGATTCCCATAAGGGTGACGGATAGTCCACCAAACTCCTTCTCGGGTTGGACTCGCTGGATGAATGCTATAGAGTCGGAAGTCGCTCCGTAGACATCTTGGAGACGTGCTGAATCAATACTGACCTTGTAGCTCTTCCCGTACTCCCGAGGAAAATCAAGGATATAGCGTAGCCTATCGAGACTATCTTGCAGGATATGGAAAGGCAGAGGATGGGAAGTCGAGTCTTCTTGAGCCTCAAGCTTGATAACTGAGCTGTCAAAGGGAGCTAGAGGACGATTACTTTGCAGGTAGAGTGTATCGTGAGGAGTCCCTATGTAGATTCCACTTGTGCCAGCAAAAGATACTTGGAGAGGAGAAACTTCTTTCTTACTAGTTTCCTTCTTTGTCGCACGTGTAGGAGGACGAAGGAATGTTAGCGTATCTGTTTTCTCTCTTACTTGGCCTAGTGAGTCTGTCTTAGCGTAGGCTAAGACGAACTTAATAGAGTCCTGATGAATGAGCTCTTTATCTCGGAGCCAATAATCGACAGTGCGACCTTTAGCCGTAGCCCAGTAGAGTCGTTCTGCTGGTATCTCTGGCTTGTCTAGTAGACGTAGCTTGGGGAGATACTTAGGTTCGGATAGAAACTCAAGCCTACAGACTAAACTATCCAATCGACTATGACGTTCTAGTCCTTCTTGCTTAATTTGAGGGACTGAGTACCGGAGAGTAAGATTATTTGGATAGTAGTAGGTGTAAGGGTGAGTGACGAGAGAATCGCGATGCAACGTATCTCGTCGTACAATGGAGTCAATACGTATGGTATCCGTACGTACGCTATCTAGGAGCCGTGTTAGATAGCTTGTTCTATCAAAGGCTAGCCCTTCGCTTTTCTCATTATAGCGATAGTTGACATCGTTATCCTTTGTCGCAAAGACTTGATACTCACGTATAGCTAAGCCTCTAATGGTAAAGTTACCTTGCTTATTTGTCTTAGAGATATAAGGGAAAGGGGTACTCTTGAGGAGACTGTCTGCAAAGGATGACGATCGATAAGCTCCAACGATCAATCCTCCTATGGGCTCAAAAGTTAGAGCATCGACAACTCTTCCTGAGATTTGCATAGAGTCAATAGTACTCCCCGTTGAGACCAAATAGCTGAAGTCTTCTAGTGGATTATCCTCGTTGTTATCAACGATGGCGTCATCAAAATAGAAACTATAAGTCGTTTCTGGCTTTAGTGTATCCTCTAATTGGATGACGACATTGCGCCCTGAAGCTGTGATACGTGCTGCTTCACGTTGAGGAGGGGAGACAATGATCTTATCCTGCTGGGAAGAGAGCTTGATATTCTCATTAAAAGTCAGCACCAAGCGCTGACTGGTGATACTGGTGGCTTTATTGTTTGGATTTGCCTGTAGAAGTCGAGGCGGTTCCGTATCATAGGGACCACCTTCAGGAGAACCTTGATTAGCACAGCTCCAAAGTAGGAGAGAGCTACAGAGAAAACTTAAGGCGAAGTAGTGGGTGCTACTTGATTTCATTGAGTTGTAAATACGTCATTCATGAGCCTAGTAGATGCTAGGCTGAGCAGGGTGTTTTCTTACCCTTGCTAGTCATTATCTTGAGAACTTTTAGATCGGTCTCTGCCATACCTTCTCGTCCGAGATCTGCAAGGTTCTTAATACAAAGATCCACATCATCATCAATGATCCCTTCTGTGGCAGTGACTACTTGACCTTCCATTGCAAGAAGAGCGGAGATAAGTGCTGAACTAACCCCTGTAGAGGCCTTGAGACTACAGCTTGGTTTAGCTCCATCGCAGATCATCCCAGATACGTTCCCTATCATATTCTTAACGGCACCGATGGATTGTTCTTTCGTGCCACCAAGTAAGTAGACAAGAGCTGCTGATGTACCAATACCTGATACGACCATTCCGCACAAGCAGGAAAGGCGTCCTAGAAGTTGCTTGATATATACTACTAGTAGACTACTGAACATAAGAGCTCGAGTAGTTTGTTCTTGACTTGCTCCTTGCTCTTCTGCGAAGGACAACACAGGGAGCATACTAGATATTCCCTGATTACCACTACCAGAATTACTCATTACGGTCACAGGTGCTCCATCCATACGTGCGTCACAAGCTGAGCTGGTATAGGTGAGCATCTGCGTTAGTGGTGAGGATCCCAAATATCGTTTCCCCAAGTCACTCGTTAATAGTTTACCTAAGTTATGTCCACAGTTATGAGCGAGGGAGAATTCACTTGCTTGCTTATTCTGGAGTGCTGCCTCATAGATGAAACTAATCTCATCTAAGGGAGCTGTCATAGCGTAAGCATAGACAAGATCAAAGTTTAGGTGCGGATCTGCTAGTGGAGTAGATGTTGCTCCCTGATCTTCTTCATTAAGACTCTCTCTCTGTGAGAAGTGATCCACACCATCAAGCGTCAATGAACAGATACCCGTATGTGTACGCTGTAAGACAGCTCGTGCGCAATGCTGATCTTCATCTCTTATCTGTACCTCAACATAGAGACGATCGATGTCGTCACCGTCCTTTAGATCCACGTGAATAATATCAGATTTCACAAGATCCTTGGCTTGCTCAAGCTCTTGAGGCGTGAAGCTATCGAGCAGTTCCAGTTGCTTCTCAGGGGTAGCAAGGACAGCTCCAAGAGCGATCGCTATCGGAAGTCCAAAGGTGCCTGTGCCTGGGATGCCTACTCCCATAGCATTCTTAAGCATATTGGCACTTAATAATACGCTAATCTCTTGAGGGGGAGAAGACAGAAGGGATGCCGCATAGGCAACCGTTAAAGCTACAGCTGCGGGCTCTGTACAACCAGTGGCAGGTACAACCTCTCTGTGCATCAGAGAAGTAATCTGCTGGATTTCTTCTAAGGTCAGCATAGTAAAGTAAGATCTAAGGTAATAGTGTCACTTACTGCTTCTGAGAACGGAGTATGGTCTTAAGCTTAGCATCTTTGACTTTAAGTTCAGGATAGCCTCCATTCATAGCTGATTCCCATGTGCCATAATTAGGGTTAGGTAGGACGATAAAGCGCTTACCAAACTCCGATGCAAAGCGTATAACACCAGTATCTCGGGTAGCTTCATCGCGAGTATCAAAGAAGTGATCAAAATCACCAAGATTATCTCCTAAGAGCATGAGAATATTGTGTGTCTTCAAAACTTCATTCCGACGAGAAGTCTTATCGGAGGATTTATCCTTGAACATAAGGTGAGCATCATCAACTTGAGGGAAGCCTAAGGCAAGAAGATTGCGCTTTGTTCCCGTTCGGTTGACTTCATCTCTATTGGATATGTAGTAGATATCGACGCCAAGGCTAGCTGCACGTTGAAAGAATTCGACCGCTCCTTGTAATGCAACGGCATCAGCTTGATCACACCAGCGATCCCATGATGCTTGGACATAGTCCTCACCTCGGAGTGCTTGATAGACAGAATTAGCACTATTATCAATAATCGTTTCATCAATATCCGTTACGATAGCCCAACGTTTAGCTCCTGCAGGTAGAGGCTGAGAGGTAGCAGCGAGTAGACGCTCTGTTGCGATATTATACGCCTGTTGGCAGAGTGCTTTGTATTCAGCCGATCTTTGTATCCAGGCTGCAGTAAAGAGTTTCCCCCCTAGGGTTGGACTCATGGCATGCGCTTGCTGAGAGAGGCGCTGCTGGTCGATTAATTTCTTGTCGCTGTTACCAACAGCGATGATGCAGCTAGAGAGAAGACTTGCTGAGATCAGGGTCGCACCAGCTAGTGTTAGATACTTTTTTGAGAACATAGGTTTAGATGGGATTAGTGTTGAATAGAATGATCTGATGTGTGTTTTAGATAGCAGGTACGACAGAGGGGGCGATATTCATTTGCTTCTCCCAGCATGACCTGTTCCTGGCCAGAGACAAGGCGATAAGAATAGCTTGCCCAGCTTCCACATTCGATACAGATCGCATGTATCTTGTCTACTGAGTCTGCGATAGCACAGAGGGTAGACATAGGGCCAAAAGGCTGTCTCTTAAAATCCATATCAAGTCCAGCTAAGATCACACGAATACCTTGGTCAGCTAGCTGCTCTACGACTTGTGGAAGACGGGGATCAAAGAACTGAGCCTCGTCAATACCAATGACGTCAACATTCGAAGCAAGGAGTAAGAGAGCCTCAGCTGTGTCAATCGGGGTAGAGGCGATGCTGTTACGATCATGAGAGATGACTTCCTCTTGTGCGTATCTTGTGTCAATCGTCGGCTTGAATATTTCAGTGCGTAGTCCTGCAATCTTTGCTCTACGAAGCCGACGCATGAGCTCTTCGGTCTTGCCACTAAACATTGATCCGCAGATCACCTCAATACTGCCACGTACTCGAGCTTGTCCGGTCTCAAAGGGAGTCATCATAGAGCCGTTTCTTGATATTGAGCAGTCAACGTACGAGAGCCGTCTTCTTGCTCCGTGAGTATGATGCGTACCGTATCAGCAGGGAGGATGTCTTCTAGAACCTCTGGCCATTCGATGAGGCAAAGAACTCCACTCTGCAGGTAATCTTCTACTCCCAAGTTAAGGGCGTCAGAGAGTCTCTCTAAGCGGTAGCAGTCGAAGTGATAGATCAACTCACCTGAGGGCTCTGCGCGATACTCATTAATGATAGAGAACGTAGGACTATTGATCACATCTTCTACACCTAGAGCTTCACAAAGGGTCTTGATGAACGTGGTCTTTCCTGTACCCATAGGGGCATAAAAAGCAAAGACGTCACCCCAAGGGAGTACCTCTTCAATGAACTGCTGAGCTATTGCGGGTAAAGCTTCCAGGGATGAAAGCTGATAGGTAGTCTCCTTATGCATTGACTATAGGTTATCTTGGAGCTTTGCGGCTTTGAGTGTATTAAGCATGAGAGAAACGATGGTCATGGGACCAACCCCTCCTGGTACGGGAGTAATGTACGATACCAATGGGGCAACTTCATTAAATGCGACATCCCCAGATAGACGGAAACCTGATTTCTTCGATGGGTCAGGTAGACGAGTGGTACCTACATCTACAATGACAGCTCCTGGACGCACCATATCTGCCTTGAGGAATTCGGGGACTCCGAGAGCTGCTACGATGATATCAGCTTGTAGGCAGAGCTCCTTGATGTTGGGAGTTCGACTATGGCAAACAGTAACTGTACAGTCTCCAGGATTGCCTTTGTGAAGGAGGAGCTGTGCCATAGGTTTGCCAACAATATTGCTTCGTCCTAGGACGACACAGTGCTTGCCTCGAGTATCAATGTGGTTGCGACGAAGTAGTTCAATGATGCCCTGTGGTGTTGCCGAGACGAAGCAGGGGAGTCCGATACTCATACGCCCGACGTTGATCGGGTGGAAGCCGTCAACATCCTTCTTAGGGTCTACTGCTTCGATGATCTTCTGCTCGTCAATATGTTTAGGTAGGGGAAGTTGAACGATAAAGCCATGAACTCCCGGATCTGCATTCAAGCGAGCTATCTCACTTAGCAATTGCTCCTCCGTGACATCATCTTCGAAGCGAATAAGTGAAGACCGAAAGCCCACCTCTTCACAAGCTTTGATTTTTGCAGCTACATAGGTTTCACTGCCACCATCATGCCCAACGAGGATAGCGACAAGGTGAGGGATGGATTTCCCTGCCTCTTGGCGAGCTTGGACTTCTTGGGCTATCTCTTGTTTGATCTCTAGAGAAGTAGCTTTCCCATCGAGGAGCTTGTAGGTTTGTTCAGCCATAGTTTGTTGTGCTTGTTGTGTACGTTTCTGGGGATTGCTATCCCCGAATGACTATTCAAAGATAGGTAATTCTACGGGTACAAACCTTAGTCTTTACGAGGGTTTAATCTATTCTTGATTTCTTCAGAGAGTCCAGCTTTCATCTAATGCTCCTATACTGAGGTAAGATTTATCGTAGTCTATCCCTAATGCGTTGGTCTTTCTTTGAGCAAATTAGACTTGCATAGCTATAGAGCTAAACTATTTCTTCTGGAAGACTAACGAACTTTAAATGTGTAGATCATATAAGTCTTGATTCCCTAGAGGTTCTCCTTTGCTGACATATACCGTTTCCTCTCCTAACGCTTACCTTAACTCGATTTAAGGTAGACGTTAGTCAAGATTAACATCTACCTTTTGCTCTAGCAAGAAAGAGAATGAAGTGTATATGACTTAAATAATGAATATCTAAAGAATGAGTTCGCCATCAAGATCAATGCTAGTTTCTTTACCGAGGGATATGATCTGACTATGATAATTCTTGCCAAGCTGGTAGATACGTAGGCTGTCGAGAGATTTATCAATGCTTGCCTCGAGATCTTTCATCAATTGGACTTGATGCACCGGTTCGACGAGGCATTCAAAAACTGAGTTTTGGACTCGCTGACCATAGTTCTGACAAATGCGGGCCACTTGACGTAATCTCTTCGCTCCTGCAGGAGAAGTGGTACAGACATCATAGGTAATTAAGAGATACATAGGGGAGAAGAGACTAAGAGATGAGGAAAACAGGATAGTCATCAAGGTCACCGCGAAGATAACGAGCTAAGAGCTGGCTCTGTATATAGGGTAGTAGGCCTATGGAGACCCGCTCTTGGAGAAAGGGATGAGTGATCTCTTCCTTCTTACGCTTTTGCCAAAGAGCAAGAAGCTCCTTACGAGCATCCTCTCGTAGAAGGTAACCATTCTCTCCTTGGGGAAGGAAATCAGAGGGGACGACCTGATGACGGTTGATCAAGGTGATGACGAATCGATCGATAAGGTATGCCCGAAGCTCCTCCATGAGATCAAGAGCTAGACTGGGACGTCCAGGACGATCTGTATGGAGAAATCCCACATAAGGATCGAGTCCTACACTCTCTAGCGCACTGCGTACATCGTGAGCTAGCAGAGTATAAAAGAAGGAGAGCAGGGCATTAACTTCATCCTTGGGTGGATGTTTACTCCTACCTGCAAAAGGAAACTCTGTAGAACGTATCAGCTGGGAGAATAAGCTGAAGTAG
>CAJPPK010000009.1 GCA_905372565.1 uncultured Porphyromonas sp.
TTCCTAACGGGAAGCTATCCGTGAGGGTAGGTAGATGTAACAGAGAATGACAGCCCCATCTCTTCGAGAGATCGGGGTGATGGTGAAAAGGTGAGGTAAGAGCTCACCGGGAGCTTAGCGATAGGCTCTGCCGTACATCCTATGGGTTGCAAGGTCATGTAAACCGACGTTACGAGGGTTGCTCGCCCCAGTCGGAGGGTAGACCGCACGAGGACTTAGGAGACTAAGCCCCTAGATAAATGACAGACACCTATAGCTCTATAGGCACAGAACCCGGCTTATAGCCCCACTACGTCCGCTCCTTTCCTCCTCTTCAGCTAAGACGATGCTCCGCTCTCTCCAAGCTTTCATCCTACACGCTTGGCGCTTCATCCGCCTAGACATGTGGCGCTTCAAGCCCTCTGACTTGAGTCCGCTACGCCGTACGTGGGTGGCTAGCCTCCGTATCCTCTACATGAGCATCCAGGCTTACCTAGAGGAGGGGATCGGCACGCTCGCCGGATCACTCACCTACAGCACGGTGCTCTCCGTCGTGCCTATGCTTGCCGTCATCATCGGCATAGCCAAGGGATTTGGTCTGCAGGAGGTCGTGCGAGAAGCCTTAACGAATACCTTGCCTGGACACGACCAGCAGTTCGAGCGCACCTTTACCTACGTAGAGAATTACCTAGGACAAGTACAGGGAGGACTCTTCATCGGGCTGGGGCTACTCATCCTCTTCTACACGGTCTTGATGCTTATCTCGACGATCGAGGATGCATTTAATAAGCTGTGGCAAGCCCCCTACCCTCGCTCTTGGTCACGCCGTATAGTGAATTACTTCGGCGCCTTTATCCTCCTTCCGCTGATCCTTACAGTCTCTAGTGGTACGACCCTCTTCCTCTCTACGCTGAACCATACCTATCTGGGGTCACTTGAGGTGATCTCGACGCTGACGACGCAGCTCCTAAGTCTCGTACCTTACGTCTTGATCACGCTAGCCTTCACAGGGCTTTACTTCTTCGTGCCGAACGTACGTGTACGCTTTCTCCCGGCACTTATCGCAGGGGTCATCTCAGGGATTGCTTTCCAGCTCTTCCAAGGACTTTATATCAGTGGCGTCCTATGGATCTCTAAGTACAATGCCATCTATGGGAGTTTCGCCGCAGTCTTATTAGCCTTGCTCTGGATGCAGCTCTCTTGGCTCATCGTCCTGCTAGGTGCCCAGATCTCGTATGCTATCCAGCACGTCTGGCACTTCAATGCTCCCCCAAGCGCCGATACCCCATCCCGCTACTACCAAGACCTCTTATTCATCACCCTCACTGCTGAGATCACCGCTCGCTATAGCTCGGAGCATGAAGGGCCCTACCGAGCAGAGACTCTAGCGGCGGCTTGCGATCTCCCTCTACGACAGACGCAGGATGCTCTCAGCCAGCTTCGCCAGATGGGACTCATCATCGAGGTGAACTATGGGCGGGAGACCGTCGAGGGAGGGTACTATCACCCCAACATCCCCCCAGAGCGCTTTACCCTAGCTCTCCTACTCGAAGCAATCGACCGCTATGGTAGCACGGGGCTAGAGCTCCCCGAGGGAGTCCGCACCTCCTCTGCTGGCAAAGCTCGCAATCGGGTCTACCGTGCGATGATCTCCGCTGGGCATGAGTTCCTAGTTGCTGATCTAGCCCAAGGCTAAACCCTGTATCTCATTTCTCAATCGATTATGCAGACACTGATCAAGATATTCTTCATCTTCTTCTTTTACTGGGTAGGCGAATTCCTCTCCTCCCTGATGAATGAGTTTATCCCAGGGAGCGTCTTAGGGATGCTTCTCCTCTTCATCGCCCTGCAGATGGGACTCATTAAGGAAGAACAAGTAGATACCCCCGCTCGTGCCCTGACTGACAATATGGGGCTCTTCTTCATCCCCGCTGGCGTAGGACTGATGTCTCAGTTTGATATTGTCCTAGCCAACTGGTGGGTCATCCTCGTAGCCATCGTAGTAAGCTCCATCCTCGTGATCGCCTCGGTGGCCTACACCCAAGAACAAATGGAAAAGCGCCGTAAGTAAATGCTAGCACATCTCTTCCAAAGCGAGGTCTTCACCATCATGTTTGTGATCGGCCTTTACCTCCTCAATATCAAGATCTATCGTGCCATTCGCTTCGCACTCCTTCACCCCGTCCTGATCACCATCGTGGAGCTGATCGCTCTGCTCATGTGGCTCGGGGTACCCTATCCGACCTTTAAGGAGGGAAGTCGCATGATCCACTTCATGCTAGGGCCCTCAGTCGTCTCCCTTGGCTACATCCTCTATCAGCAAGTAGTGCACCTGAAGCAGAATGCGATCTCCATCGTCATAGCGATCACCGTGGGTGCAATGGTGGGCATCGGCTCGATCGTCGGTATCGGACATCTCCTAGGTGTCAACTCCTCCCTGATCGCCTCTCTCGCTCCGAAGTCAGTGACCACTCCGATCGCTATGGAGCTGTCGGGGAACAATGGCGGTATCCCAGGTCTGACCGCAGTGATCGTCGTCTGCGCAGGGATCATGGGGAGCATCATCGGTCCTCCCATTATGAAGCTTATGAAGATCAAGAGCCCGATCGCTAAGGGGCTAGCTATGGGGGCTTCCTCTCACGGTATTGGTACGGCTGCCGCTATCCAGATGGGAGCTATCGAAGGTGCTCTAAGTGGTCTAGCGATCGGCATCATGGGGCTTCTCACCTCCATTTTCCTTCCGCTCTTTGCCAAGTGGTTTGGCTAAAAGTCTACAGAGGGAAGTAACTCCCTGCTCTGCCGAGTATAATCAACAGAAATGGCTCCCATACCCATCGCTATGCCCTCCGAAATGAGAGGAGTATCCAGTTACGTATATTGTGACTGGGTGTCTAGGTATATTGTGGCTTGTCGGTTACGTATATAGCGACCAACTGATTACGTATATTCTAAATCCCCAAGCCATATCACCCTCCTCTTCTTGACGTGATAAGGGACTAAAAGGAATTTAGTCTAGCACTAGGCTCCGATCCCAGCCATAGCACAAGAGGGAAGAAAGAGCTTGGGAGAAGCTCCTCCCCTTCAATCGTGAAATATATATTGGATATATCTCTATTTTTCTCTTACTTTGTGATACCCTCCCATGGAAGAGGACACACGGAGAGCCCACACCCTAGCACCCCTCGGGGAATATCTGCTAGCTCCAGAAAATAACTCTGAACTCCTATGTACCTCAATCTAAAGAGGGTACAGATTCATCACTAGCTACTTGAGAACCATTCAGTAGCACGGCTTATTATTTATCGGGAAGGATGCGCCTCTAGGCACAGCCTCTTCCCTCCGAAGACAGTCGCTACTTGAGCCCCTCCGGAGGCATCTCGTAGAGACACAAGCAAGACAATTATAACATCCAGCTATGGCTAAGACAAGAGGTACCATTGTGGTAAACACAGATCGCTGTAAGGGTTGCGATCTCTGTGTCGTGGCCTGCCCCACAAAGGTCATTGAGCTCCATCCAGAGGATGTCAATGACAAGGGCTACCACTACGCCCGTCTGAAGAACTACGATGACTGCATCGGCTGTACAGCCTGTGGGACAGTGTGCCCCGACGGCTGTATCGCTGTTTATAAGTGGAAGGAGTGATCCTTCAGCCTATGCTATACGAAAGAAATCTATCATGGCAGAAGAAATAAAGCTACTGAAGGGCAACGAAGCCCTCGCCTACTCGGCTATCCGTTCGGGTGTCGATGGCTACTTTGGCTATCCGATCACTCCTCAGTCCGAGATCCTCGAGACACTCACCGCTGAGCACCCCTGGGATACCACAGGGATGGTAGTCCTTCAGGCGGAGAGCGAAGTAGCAGCTATCAACATGGTCTACGGTGGTGCCGGCTGTGGCAAGCGCGTAATGACCTCCTCCTCCTCCCCTGGGATGAGTCTGAAGCAGGAAGGGATCAGCTATATCGCTGGTGCCGAGCTTCCCTGTCTACTCGTCAATGTCATGCGTGGGGGGCCTGGTCTAGGGACGATCCAGCCTAGCCAAGCCGACTACTTCCAGACAGTCAAGGGTGGTGGACATGGTGACTATCGCCTGATCACCCTCGCTCCTAACTCGGTACAAGAGATGGCAGACTTTGTTCCTCTAGGCTTCGAGCTAGCATTCAAGTACCGCAATCCAGCGATCATCCTTGCCGACGGGATCATCGGTCAGATGATGGAGAAGGTTCGCCTTCCAGAGTTCACTCCCCGACGCACAGAAGAGCAGATCCGTGAGGAATGCCCTTGGGCGACCCTAGGACGTAAGGATAAGCGAGCTCCTAATATCGTCACCTCACTCGAGCTCGAATCCTCCGTCATGGAGCAGAACAACGAACGCTTCCAGAAGAAGTTCAAGCTAATCGAGGAGAATGAGGTACGTGTCGAACAGATCCAAACCGAAGATGCAGACTATGTCCTCGTAGCCTTTGGTTCCTCCTCGCGTATCTGTCAGAAGACGGTCGAGCTGGCACGTGCCGAGGGGCTCCGTGTAGGGCTCCTTCGTCCTATCACGCTTTGGCCTTTCCCCACCAAGGAGATCCAAGCCCTCTGCTCACACGTCAAGGGCTTCCTCGTCCCCGAGCTCAATGCAGGACAAATGGTCGAGGATGTGCGCCTAGCAGTCAATGGTCGCATACCCGTAGAGCACTACGGGCGTATGGGTGGGATGCTCTTCTCACCTAATGAGATCCTCGATAACCTCAAGAAGCTACTGATCAAGTAGCCCGTGATGATGGCACAGCGTCCAGCCTTCAGCGAGCGTATTGACTTCATCCTCCAGCTCTGGTTCTTTGTCCTTGCTGCAGGAAGTATCATCGCTTTCTTTGCCTGCCGACAGACCTATCCCTTGCTCTTCCAGAGCCTAGGGATAGCAGCTATCGTCCTTCGCATTATTTACTACGTTAAGAAGATGCTCTCTCGCTAGAGCTAAGCCTATACCTAAGATTATGGCGGTACTCTTTGATATCAAGGATCGGATCAAACCCGAGAACCTTGTCTATGCCAAGCCCACCCTGATGAATGATGTGCAGATGCACTATTGTCCAGGCTGTAGCCATGGTGTCGTCCACAAGCTAGTAGCAGAAGTCGTCGAAGAACTAGGACTCGAGGAGTCTACTATCGGTGTCGCCCCGGTCGGATGCGCCGTCTTCGCCTATAAGTTCATCGATATCGATTGGCAGGAAGCAGCCCATGGTAGAGCTCCTGCCTTGGCTACAGCTATCAAGCGCCTCAACCCCGACAAGATGGTCTTCACCTACCAAGGTGACGGAGACCTCGCAGCCATCGGTACAGCAGAAACCATTCATGCATGTAACCGTGGTGAGAACATTGTGATCATCTTTATCAATAACGGGATCTACGGGATGACTGGGGGGCAGATGGCTCCTACGACCCTACCAGGGATGAAGACCTCCACCTCGCCACAGGGTCGCTCGACCGAACTCAATGGCTACCCTCTGAAGATCTCCGATATGCTCGCCCTCACGGATGGGACTTGCTACGTCACTCGTCAGGCCGTCCACACGATGCCAGCTGTGATGAAGGCGAAGAAGGCGATCAAGAAGGCATTCCAAAACTCACTTGATGGCAAGGGAACTTCCGTCGTAGAGATCGTCTCGACCTGTAACACGGGCTGGAAGATGACCCCTGACGAATCCAATAAGTGGATGGCCGAGCACATGTTTGCCCAGTATCCTCTAGGCGACATCAAGAATATCTAACCTCTAACTGATACGACACAGATGACTTACGAACTCGTGATCGCAGGCTTCGGAGGGCAAGGAGTCCTCTCCCTGGGAAAGATCCTAGCCTACTCTGGATTGATGGAAGATAAGGAAGTCAGTTGGATGCCTTCCTATGGACCTGAGCAGCGCGGGGGGACGTCCAACGTCACCGTCATCATCAGTGACACGGCTGTTAGCTCGCCACTTGTGCAGAACTATGATGTCGTCATCGCGCTCAACCAACCCTCGCTAGATAAGTTCGCTCCTCGTGTTAAGCCGGGCGGTATCCTTCTCTTCGACACCAATGGTATCCACCACGTGCCTAAGCGAGATGACATCGAATACTACGAAGTCCCAGCTATGGACGAAGCGATGGCCATGGGAAATGCGAAGGTATTCAACATGCTCATCCTCGGCGCACTCCTCAAGCTACGCCCTATGCTCTCGATCGACAGCATTCGCCGTGGACTCGAGAAGTCCTTGCCCGAGCGACACCACAAGCTAATCCCGATGAATATCTCAGCGATCGAGCGTGGTGGGGAGATCGTTCGCCCACACGCTGATTAGAACCTAAGCAAGGGGACTTCCCCGCATTTGCCACATAAAGGGATAGCCCCAGCAGACCATAGTCTGCTGGGGCTATCCTTTTCTATCTCCTAACAGAGAGGAGATGCATAAGGGATCGTTTAGATGAATGTAGCGAACTCTTCCATCGAGTTACGTACCTTCTTCATCGATGCGAGCCAGTCACGCTCTGGGTCTGAATAACCCAGATAAAGCAGCGAGACACTACGAAGCCCCTTAGCAGGGAGGTCAAGTAGCTCATCTACGAGCTTAGGATCGAATCCACCGATAGGCGTGCTGTCGATCTTTAGCTCTGCCGCCTGAGCGAGAGCTAGGCCTAGAGCGATGAAGCTCTGGTCTGCAGCGTGCTGGAACTGCTCTTCCTTCGTCATCTCACCGAACTTCTCCTTCAGCATATCCGTATAGCGCTTGAATCGTCCACGGACCAGGCCTCGCTCGTCTGTCGTCAGATCGTAGATCGCATCAATTCGCTCGGGAGTATATTCATCCCACGCAGCGAAGACGATCACGTGCGAACACTCACGCATGCAATCGGGGTTCAGTGCCCCAGCGACCATCTTTTCCTTCAGCTCCTGATCACCGACGACGATCAGACGGAACTGCTGGAGTCCCGAAGAAGTAGGTGCTAAGCGTGCAGCCTCGACGATCTTCATCAGATCTTCATGCTTGAGCTTCTTGGTGGGGTCATAAGCCTTGGTGGCGTGACGCCAAGTTAGGTCATCTAGTAGTGCCATTTTCTCGTTTGTTCTTGATACAGTATGAAGTGAATACTATAATTGATTAACAAGTCAGCTAGGCCTTTCGTTCATCTTGCACTCTCGAAATCAAAGGTCAAAAGCGTGTTCCCCCGAGAGCGATCTTATTAAGGAAAGGGCTTTACTTACTTTGATCGACACATGTCCCACCCTTATGGGACAATCGTCCCAACGCTGTGGGACAGTTGTCCCAGCGTGCTGGGACACTTTGGATCAACTTGATCCCAGCACCGAGGGTCAGGTATAAATAGAAGGTATCTCTAGCCTGAATCGGGAGTAAAGATAAGGCAACGCCCCACCCTCCTCAAGAGGAAGGCGGGGCGTCCTTTTCCTTTTCGTCACTTAGTACTCTGAGAAACTAAGCGCCGTAGTACTTCGCCTTGAGCTCAGCGACCGTAGGATCGACAATGTAGTCGTCGTAGTCCATGATCTTGTCGATGATGCCCCCTGGCGTTAGCTCGATGATACGATTAGCCACCGTCTGAATGAACTCGTGGTCATGGCTCGTGAAGAGGACATTTCCCTTGAACGTCTTCAGCGTATTGTTGAAGGCCTGGATAGACTCGAGGTCAAGGTGGTTCGTTGGGCTATCGAGGACGAGCACATTAGCGTTCTTGAGCATCATACGAGAGATCATACAGCGCATCTTTTCTCCCCCAGAGAGGACAGAGGCACTCTTGAGGATCTCTTCTCCCGAGAAAAGCATACGCCCGAGGAAGCCCTTGAGATAAACCTCATTGGTATCTGCTGCAAACTGAGACAGCCACTCGACGAGGTTCATATCCGTATTAAAGAAGGCAGTATTATCCAGCGGCAGGTAAGCTTCGGTGATCGTCTGACCCCATTCGTAGGTGCCTTCTGCAGCCTTCTCCTCCCCATTGATGATCTGGAAGAGGGCAGTCATAGCACGTGGATCACGGCTGATGAAGACGATCTTATCGTCCTTCTCTACATTGAAGTTCAGATCACGGAAGAGAAGCGTACCATCATCAGCATAAGCCGTGAGTCCCTTGACCTCAAGTATCTTGTTCCCGGGGTCACGATCTGGGGTGAAGATGATCCCTGGATAGCGGCGACTGCTAGCCTTGATCTCCTCGACATTGAGCTTCTCAAGCATCTTCTTACGGCTGGTGGTCTGCTTACTCTTAGCGACGTTAGCACTGAAGCGACGGATGAACTCTTCCAGCTCCTTACGCTTTTCCTCCGCCTTCTTATTCTGCTGCTGCTGTTGGCGAAGAGCTAGCTGGCTAGACTCGTACCAGAAGCTATAGTTCCCCGCGAACTGCTGGACACGACCGAAGTCAATATCTACCGTATGCGTACAGACCGAGTCGAGGAAGTGACGGTCGTGGCTGACGACAAGCACCGTCTGCTCGTATTCGGAGAGATAGTGCTCCAGCCAAGTCACAGTCTCTAGGTCGAGGTCATTGGTAGGCTCGTCGAGGAGGAGGTTATCTGGCTTGCCATAAAGAGCACGAGCCAAGAGGACACGTACCTTTTCCTTACCGCTCAGCTCCTTCATCAGCTTGTAGTGGAGATCCTCCTTGATCCCTAGACCGCTGAGGAGCATAGCAGCATCGCTCTCGGCATTCCAGCCTTCCATCTCGGCGAACTTATCCTCAAGCTCAGCTACACGATTACCATCTTCGTCATTGAAGTCAGGCTTCGCATAGAGGGCATTCTTCTCCTCCATGATAGCCCATAGGACACTGTGCCCCATCAGGACAGTATCCATGACGGTAAAGGCATCAAAAGCGTGGTGATCCTGGCTAAGTACCGAAAGGCGCTCGCCTGGACCAAGAGTAACCGTACCTCGAGTGGGCTCAAGAGCACCGCTGATGGTGCGAAGGAGGGTAGACTTACCAGCTCCGTTAGCACCGATAATACCATAGCAGTTACCTGGGGTAAACTTCAAGTTAACATCCTGGAAGAGGATACGCTTACCAAACTGCACGGAGAGATCGCTGACTGTGATCATATCGTCGTCTTGTCTATCTGCTGAATGATTGTAGAAAGGGGTGGCCTGTAAGCCTAATGAAAGCCGAGGGTCTCTCCTCCAAGTACAAAAACTCTGGTGGAGAGACCCTCGTAAGGGTAAGAGGTGAGACTAAGCCTCGACAGGGTTCATCAGAGCATTGAACTCCTCAGGAGAGACCTCCTTCTCTTCGATCGTGATCGCTTCCTTAGCGATCGCAGCGAGCTTGCTGTCTGCTACACGATCAATGAGGTTCTCACGAGTACGTTCGTCCTTGAGCATGCTCTGAGCATAGTTCTCAAGTAGCTCATCAGGTACTGAAGTCATACCGTACATAGCGAACTGGCTCTTAGCTACGATGAGAGCGAACTTCTGTACGTCAGCTTCTTCGATCTTCACATCGGCAGCCTTCAGGAGGTTGGTCTTGATGCGATCAAAGGTGATATCGTCTAGGATCTGGGGAAGATCACGGTCAAGATCTTCTTCCTTAGCTTCGCTGTTACGAGCGAGGAAGATGCGCTTGAGGAGAGCTTCATCATAGGCTACCTTACCAGCCTTCTTGAGAAGGAGGCTACGAAGGTCGCGCGTGAACTTGTAGTCGCTCTCGGTAGCAAACTGTTCGCCGAAGCTTTCACGGATGCTAGCACGAAGCGCTTCTTCGTCACGGATGTCACTACCTTCACCGAAAGCCTGGACGAAGAAGGCTTCATTCATCTTTGCAGCTTCATGACGAGAGATCTTATCGATCTTGTAAGAGAACTCGACACCTTCTAGTGCAGGCACCTGTTCCTTCTCGATATTCAGCAGGCTAGCTAGCTCAGCGACTTCACCAGCATAGAGAGCGAAAGGAGAGAAGACGATCGTATCACCTAGCTTAGCACCGAGGAGCTTCTTCTTCTCATCTTCGTTCTTAGTAAAGCGAGGAAGGATAAGTCCCTTCTCTTTCTGAATGCCGCCTTCCTTAGGCTGACCATTCTCGAGCTCGACGAAGTGACCATAGATGACATCGTTATCAGCGACTACGTCTGCTTCGATCTGTGTACCAGCATTGTCAAGCATGCGCTGGATCTGCTCGTCTTCCATCTGCTTGGTAGCAGCGATACGGTAGTAGGTGAGCTTGTCGCTCTTCTCAAGCTTCACATCCAGCTTAGGAGCAAGAGCCACTTCGTAGTCGAAGGTATAATCCTCATCCTTGACAAAGTCATACTGTGCACCTTCGACAGGCAGAGGTTGACCAAGGATTTCCAACTTCTCAGCATCAATGTAGCCAAAGAGCTCGTTGATGACTGCACGGTTGATTTCATCGACCTTGATGGAGGTACCTACCTGCTTCTTGAGCATACCCAGAGGTGCATGTCCCTTACGGAAGCCTGGGACGGAGGCATTCTTTTGATAAGACTTAAGCGCCTTATCTACGAGGGGTTGATAGTCTGCGACACCGAGAGCTACGGTGATGATAGCGGAGACTTCGGAGGTCTGCTTGATCGATACAGCCATTCGTCTTTCTATTTATTAATATTGTATACTGACGTATTGAGGTTTGTCTCAGAGGAGCGCATCATCCAGCGAGGGCGCTAGCCCAAGAGATAGTTTACTCCCCTAACAAATTGAGTACAAAAGTAATCTAATTCGACCACTTAGGCAATAAGACTAGCCTTTACTCCCTAGCGGGTCTTGCTGATGAGGATAGAGAAGTAAGGGAAAGTACGCTCTAGGATCAAGTCAGGGCTAGAGGAGACAAACTCCTTCTCCATACCTAGAAACTCAAAGTAATGCCAATGTCGATGAGGATAAGCCTCGATGGCTCGCTTCAGCTCTGCCTCGCAAAGTGAGCCCTTCATCACCACAATCGTATGCTTACTCTGCCAAGCTCGTTCCCATTCCTCGGGAGTTGCTTGACCAGGGATGACGGTACATTGCTCCTCGAGCTGAACCAGCTGTCCCTGTAGTCGGGCATTGCATGCGATAAAGGCGGGGACACCACAGTGCTGATGATAGGTTAGACCCGCCTGCTCTAGATGCTCAGCGATATAAGCCGATGAGGAGAAGAAGCCACAGTCTCCCTCTGCTACGATAGCGATACATGCTTCGGGGTGGGACTGAGCTTGCTGGATGATCTGCTCAGCGACATCGAGGTAAGCTTGCTGTGCTCCATCTCGATCCTTGCTCATCGGTAGATCATAGAGGGAGATCTGCTCGGGGCGAATACCCAAGGAGAGCATCATCTCAGCAGCCTTGGATGTATGTCGTCCCTTCTTAGAGACAGGGACAGGAGTATAGATCGTATCAGCCTGCTTGAGCTGACGTAGTGCCTTGAGTGTAATCAGCTCGGGGTCACCAGGGCCTAGAGAAACAAAGTGAATCATAGTTAGTGGGCTAATGGAAGTATAAGGATGGCATCACTTCTTAGAGGCACGATGCGAGGCACGGTCACGAACCTCCTTAGCATACTGAGCAGCCTTCTTGCGCCCTCGGCTATCGTGAGAGAAGGCATCGTAGTCAAAGCGCTCTGGCCAAGTACGTGCTAAGTCCTCTAGTCGGACACTATCTCCTGTCGTACGACGGAGCACTACGGAGTCATAGCGACACTTCTCCAAGGACTCAGTGCGATCCTTTGGGAAGCGATATGAAGCGTAGGTCAGCTTATCTGGCTCTACCGTGATATGCTGATAGAGGAGCAGTCCTGAGCCCAAGCGATCATAGCAGGGATTGAAACTATTGCGGTGATGACGCACGGAGGTAGAGCTGACGATGAAGAGAGGAGGGATCGTATCTCCCTGACGAGAGCGGAGTGTCCCACGTGCATAGCTATGGTCATTCCCCTGGAGTACAAGGTCTGCTCCCGCCTCAATGAGCTCATCCTTGATGAAGTAGTGCATGATCAGGTTCTTCTTCCCCTCCTCTACGCGATCGACTGCATGGTGACAGAGCACGATACGCCAGGGTTGCTTCGCCTCATGTAGCACGGAGCTCAACCAAGAGCGAGTGCTATTGATCGCACCCAAGCCCAATAGATCCGTGGTATCAAGTATCACGAGACGGAAAAGCGGGAAGTCGATGTAGTAATGAGCTAGGGAAAGACTCTCGGAGCCATTCATCGGGTAGCCTAGCTGCGCCCTCCAGCGTCCATCGAGGATATGCGACCAGCCCGATCGCTGTGCCTCTCCCAGTCCTGGGGCGAGGATCATCGGCACACTTGAGTTGACTCCATCGAGACTATGATAGAAGTCCTGCCAGGCTCGGTCAGTCTGTCCCGAGAGAATACCACCACTTAGCGCATAGAAGTCACTGGGTAAGGGGCTGGAACGTAGGTAATCAAAGAGACGACGAGTAAGCTCCGTAGGATTATCTCGGAGATCTCCTAGATAGAAGAAGCTCGTTCGTCGCTCCTCATCCGGGAGGACGAAGGAGCCACGATAGTCCTTTGCCCCTGCCACACGTAGGCGATAGACATAGCGCATGCCGGGCTGAAGGCTATCTAGCTGTACGTGGTAATAGACCGCCTGACCACCCGATGTCGTGACGACCTCGTGAGTAGGCTGGAGACACTTCGGACGTAGGGTATCGCCTCGCTCACCGATGCGAGAGAGGAGCACCTCTGCCGGACATACCGAATCACCACATCGCCACGAGATCCTACGCTCGTGACTGAAGTCTGCCCCCGAGGTTAGCGTCACTCGCTGGATAGCATGCTCCGAGCGATAAGAAGGCTCCTCCTCGATGCGCCCCCAGCTATTCCACAGGAGCATACCGAGGATCCCCACCCCTACGATCGCTAAGGCAAGGATCACCCACAGACGTCGCTTCCAAGGAGAGGGAGCTACATGCAGGGCATGGTGGCGGTGATAGCGACGCTTCCTCAAGCTAGATAGGAGATTAGTCGATCGTTTTCTCTGTCACAGGCGTAGCTACGGCAGAGGCAGCAGCCTGGAGCTGGGTGTGCTGGACACCCTCTAGCTTGCTTCGCAGGAGATCTCTCTCAGCCTGAAGGGTAGCTTCGCTCTTGCGTAGCTCGAGGACTTCCTGGTTTAAGTTATTCCACTCGATGAGCCCACGGACGCATAGCCCTATGGAGATGACGGCTACAGCACCGACGACACCTAGGGAAGAGACCGGAGCTACCTCAGGGGCGAAGCCAGGCATACCTAGCTCCCAGATCGAGTAGCATAGCAAGGGGATGAGCAAACCTATGAGTGCAGCGACCACGACGATCCACAGATAGGCACGGAAGAGACGCTGACGCATCAGGCGAGGCGCCAGGACGGCATAGTTGAGGTAGAAGAGAGCGATCAGATAGAGATCAGTCAGCCAAGTCGAGTAATAGAGTTTGGGGTTATGAAAGACCGAAGTCTCCTGTGTCCCCTGTAGGCTTGTCGTCAGGGTCTGAAGGACGATCAGTACGAGCCAGACAAGGGCATAGACTGAGAACGAAATGCGCTTACCATTCATAAGATAGAAAGAACTTAGTATTTACGTAGGGCGATATAGTCGGCTAGAGCCAAGAGTGAGTCCTTATAAGGACTAGCTGGGAGGGGAGCAATGAGCACCTTGGCCTCATCAATGTAGCTTTGGAGGCGCTCCTCGGCGTAGCGAATCCCTCCCCCATCGTACGCCAAGTGAGTGAGGCGGTCAATGCTCTCCGAGCTGATCGGTCGCTCTTGAAGCAGGGCAAGGTAAGGGCTCGCATCCTCCTGCTGGAGCAATACATGCAGCAGAGGCAGGGTGATCTTCCCCTCTCGCAGGTCATTCCCCGTGGGCTTGCCTACATCCGAGCGGAAATAGTCAAAGATATCATCTCGAATCTGAAAGGCCATCCCGAGCGACATCCCGATCTGGCGAGCACGCTGACGGCTGTTCTCATCGACATCCGAGGTGATCGCTGCGACCTCGGCACAGGCTGCGAAGAGCTCCGCCGTCTTTTGGCGAATGATATCGTAGTAGTTCGCTTCACTTAACCTTAGGCTATCGGCGGTCTCGAACTGCCTAATCTCCCCCTCAGTCAGCTCTCTGCCAATCGCAGAGACGATGTGCATGATCCGTAGGTCACCCAAAGCGATCGCTCCGATCAGGGCGGAGGAGAGGACGAAGTCACCCATGAGCACCGCTACACGGTTGTCAAAGATAGCGCCCAGCGTCGGTTGTCCCCGGCGAGTCTTAGCTTCGTCGATGACATCATCATGGATCAGCGTAGCTGTATGAATCAATTCCAAGAGGACGGCCGCCTCGATGCTCTTCCCCGACGGAGCTTCCGCTCGCAGGGCACCTGCGAGTAGCGCCACCAAGATCGGGCGCACCTGCTTCCCCGTGGAAGCATTGAGGAGCTCCAGAGCCTGCTGTAGCCATTCGGACTTGGCAGATAGGATCTCGGCAAACTGGCTGTGGAAGTCTTCCACATAGCTTGCTACGGGAGCCTTGATATGATTAAGATCGTACATGATCTAGTATGCCTAAGATTAAATTATTAACAAATATAGCGAAACTCTCTGCGTTCACCAATCCGCTCTAGTGAGGAAGCCCCTATACCCATCAGCTGTCAGCCCTCCTCTTCCCCTACTCCAGCGACGCACACACGCCCTCTTACTTCGCACCAGGTGTATCTTCACTAGCGCAAAGCTCTACCTCCCATCCGAGAAAGGTAGAGCTTCCTCCCCACAGAGCTATACCTCTCTAACAAGCAAATTACCAACACCTTTCACAAACACCTGCACCTAAGAATACAGAAAAAGTGGCTAATCTATCTGTACGATGATTAGCCACTTCCCTTAGGGTCTAGCTTCTTATCCTCAGCGAGGTAGGATCTAGCCTCGCCAAGCTAAGCTCAGTGTCCGCTCTTGCTGAGGTAGCTGTGATAGCGAGCGACGACTTCGTCCACGTAGCGTGCGACACCCTTGCCTCGTACGTAGCCCGCACGACAGACAGGATCATTGTAGTACTTCGGCTCACTCTTCAGTCTCAGGGTAGTCTCAATGCCCCCCTCCCACTGCATGGTAGAATAGCCGTACTTCGCAGCTAGACGAATAGCATCCTGAAGGTGTGCAGGACCCGCATTGTAGGCAGCGAGTGTGACCTTGATTCGCTCTTCGAGGTTCGGGATCTGAGAGCGGAAAAGGGCTTCCGTGGCTAGCAAGCAGTCCACCGACACCCGCACGGAGGTGGCGGGATGAAGGAGCTGCTCCTTGCTAGCGCCATAGATCCGTCCCGTGCGAGGCATGATGCCCATGAGCCCACGAGCACCCGACCAGCCGATGACCTCGGGGCGGAAGTTCGATTCCTGCCACGCTATCGAGGCCAACAGCTGCCATGGCCACCCAAGACGCTTGGCCTCCTGCTGGAAAAGCTTATCGAAGGGCGAGATCCCGAGCGTACCTTGGGGAGCTGGTGCCTGGCTTGTCTTCTCCGCTGGGGTAGGTGAGACGGCAGGCGTAGCAGGACGAGGAGCTTCGGGGAGCTCGGCCTTATTTAGCTCAAAGTAGCGCTTATAGATCTGGCGGAAGCTCTTATCCACCTCGAGCTCGCTAGCCCACGCATCCAGCGCATCAGCTAGTCCCTGAGCTTGAGGTGCGGTGAACCAGCGAAGACGCTGTCTGAACCCCACCTCGAGGGTTAGGTCAAGGTTCGGGTAATAGGTCTTGGACAGACGAGCAAGCTCTTCGTCCGCCACCGTATAGTCGATCTCTCGGGTGGCTACGGAGGCGATGAGATCTTCGCTGTTAATGGTATCGGCTTGGAGAGCTTGGACATTGATCTTGCCACCCAGTTGCTCTTCGAGGCGTCCCAGACGCTCTTCGGCACGCGAACCCTCAAGTACCGTGATACGCTTGCCTAGGAGCTCGGTGACTTGGGTCAGGTAGGCCGTCGTATCGCCCGCCTGCTTCTTGCGCTGAAGGAGGATCAGTCCGGAGAGGATCTCTGGCCCAGTGAAGCGGAGCGTACTACGTGCCGAGTGCGTCTCGGCATGTGGCGTGATACAGAGATCTACCTTTCCCTGCAGGACGAGACGCTCTGCATCCTCCAGACTATGGACGACATAAACCTTCAGCGGTAGGTGATGCTTGCTAGCGAAGAGCCGAACGAGCTCGTACTGATAGCCCATCGGCTCATCACGGTAGGTGAAGAAGGTCGTCGCCCCAGATAGTGTGACCGCCCGAAGCGTATCGGGCAGGCGCTGCTGGGCGACCATCTGCTCGGCATAGGAGCGGTGCTGTCGCTGACGACGTAGCAGAAAAGCAGTGCCGACCGAGAGCACTACCCCCGCGAGGAGGAAGAGTACCGTCGGTCGGCAGAGAGCTTGAAGGGATGAGGGTAAGCGCATAAGCGGGAAAGGCTTAGCCTTCGCAACGAAGGAGCTGAACTACATTCTCAATATGGTGGGTGTGCGGGAACATATCCACCGCACGTGACTTCGCCACCCGATAGGCTCCACCAGCCGTGAGGAGCTGGAGATCGCGAGCTTGGGTAGCGGGATTACAGCTGACATATACGATCCGCTCGGGGGCGGCACGGAGTATCGTAGCGATGACGTCTTCGTGCATACCTGCTCGGGGCGGGTCGGTGATGATGACGTCAGGACGTCCATGCTGCGAGATGAAGTCTTCGGTCAAGATATCCTTCATGTCTCCAGCGTAGAAGAGCGTATTATCAATGCCATTGACCTCACTATTGATCTTCGCATCGATGATCGCCTCGGGGACATACTCGATACCGACCACAGAGGCACACTGACGTGCGACGAAGTTAGCGATAGTCCCCGTGCCAGTATAGAGGTCATAGACATGCTCGTCACCTCGGAGCTCGGCGAACTCACGAGCTACCTTGTAGAGCTCATAGGCCTGCTGGCTATTGGTCTGATAGAAGGATTTCGGTCCGATACGGAAGCGTAAGCCTTCCATTTCCTCCTCGATATAGTCTTTTCCGTAGAAGCAATGTACCTCTTGATCGCCAATGGTATCGTTAGCCTTGCTATTGATGACATAAAGCAGAGCCGTAACCTCGGGGAAGCGCTCCTGGAGGGCTGTGAGCAGACGTACACGTGCTTCTTCATCCTCACGATAGAAGACTACCACGACCATGGTCTCTCCCGTGGATGTAGTACGAAGCATCAAGGTGCGCATAAGCCCCTCCTGCTTCCTGAGATCGAAGTAAGGATAGTCCTCTGGATACTGATGACAGAAGTCCCGAATGAAGAGGCGTATCTCATCCATGATAGGTGCACCGAGGTGACACTCCTCGATGTCAAGTACCTTATCGAACATCCCTGGGAGGTGATACCCCAGCCCAGCTAACTCCATCGGGCTAGGAGGCGTAGGGCGAGCATTGATCTCATCCATCTCGGAGGGGAAGAGCCAGCGCTTGTGACTAAAGGTAAACTCGAGTTTATTGCGGTAGCGCTCCGTATTAGCTGACCCCAAAATAGGGAGGTACTCCTGAACTTCGATCTTCCCTAGGCGCACCAAGGCATCACGCACGACCTGATCCTTGCTCTGGAGCTGTAGGTCGTAGGGGAGATGCTGCCACTTGCATCCGCCACAGATCGTAAAGTGTGGGCAAAAGGGCTCTGTACGTACTGGGGATGGCTCCACTAGGCGAGCGATCTTTCCCTCCATGAAGCTACTCTTCTTTCTGACGACTTGGATATCACAGACGTCTCCGGGAGCAGCAAAGGGGACAAAAAGGACTTTCCCATCGACGTGGGTCAAAGCCTTCCCTTCACTAGCGAGACCTTCGATAGTGATATGCTCGAGTAGAGGCAACTCTTTCTTCTTACGTGCCAAAATACTAAACTATAAACCGTGATAAGGATAAAGGACTACGCCCTACCCTCTTCATCTCACCCCGACACAGCGAGGGAGATGAGAGGATAGGGCGTAGAATATGAAGCCTACTTGATATAGGAAAGGAGGACGTCCTTAAAGCGCTGAGCCAAGGCATCAGCTTCTTGAGCCGTCGGAGCCTCCGTATAAATACGGATGATAGGCTCGGTATTACTACGACGGACATGCACCCACTCATTGGGTAGATCGATCTTTACTCCATCGATCAAGTTAATGGTCCCTTCGTTCTCAAAGTCTTTCGCTAGACGATCGAGTAGGACGGCAGGATCAATACCTTGAGGTAGGTCGATTCGCTGCTTACTCATTTGGTAGTTGGGGTAGCTCTTGCGAAGCTCACTCACACTCACCTTACGCTTCGCGAGCAGAGAGAGAAAGAGCGCAATGCCCACGAGAGCGTCGCGACCAGCATGTAGCGTAGGATAGATGACTCCACCATTACCCTCGCCACCAATGAGCGCCTGGGTCTCCTTCATCTTGGTCACGACATTCACTTCCCCTACGGCTGCAGCTGTGTAGCTACCACCATGGCGCTTGGTGATATCAGCCAAGGCACGTGTGGAGCTCAGATTAGAGACAGTATTACCACCACCATTCAACTCAAGTAGGTAGTCAGCGACAGCTACGAGTGTATACTCCTCGCCGAAGAAGCCACCCTGCTCATCAATGATAGCTAGACGATCGACATCGGGATCGACAACGAAAGCGACATCGACACTACGCTTAGCCACCTCTGCGCAGATCTCGGTGAGATGCTCGGGCAGGGGCTCTGGATTGTGAGCGAAGTGTCCCGTAGGCTCCGCATTGATACCTGTGACATGCTCTACACCGAGGGCCTTAAAGAGGGGAGGAAGAGCAATCCCCCCGACAGAGTTCACGCTATCAAAAGCGACGTGAAAGTTCGCCTGTCGGATCGCCTCGACATCTACTGCAGGGAGAGCAAGAATAGCACGGATATGCTCATCCAGATAGCTCTCTTCAGGGTGCAGTGTACCTAACTCCTCCACATCAGCAAAGACGAGATCCTCATCTTCGGCAAGTCGAAGGATCTCCTTTCCATCTGCATCGCTAAGGAATTCTCCTCGGGCATTAAGTAGCTTCAGAGCATTCCATTGCTTGGGGTTATGGCTTGCCGTGAGGATAATCCCACCATCAGCCTGCTTTCCCGTAACCGCCATCTCTGTTGTTGGGGTAGTAGCTAAGCCTATATCAAAGACATCACAGCCCATACCGATGAGAGTCCCTGTGACGATACGACTAACCATAATCCCCGAGAGACGAGCATCACGCCCTACGACAATACGAGGCCGCTTCTTCCCGGACTGAGCTTGGATGAAGCGAGCATAAGCAGCTGTGAACTGTGCTGCACTAACGGGGTTCAACCCTTCGGAGAGTGACCCTCCGATGGTACCACGTATGCCTGAGATAGACTTAATAAGAGTCATAGGAGTAGCTAACGACTATTGTTTGGGCTTATGATAGAACTGGTAGATAGCACGCTGTACATAGATGCTACTTCCAGAGGTATAGTTCGAAGCAGGGCCTCGCTCGAAGGGTATGATGATCGCCACCTCAGCTCCATCACCTAAGACAGCCATAGGGAAGGCCAGACCCTCGCAGAGGATAGAAGAATATCCTCCAAACGAGCTATCCTCAGGGATCTGATCAAAGTGTAGCGTCCCTTCTGAGGTATAAGTCGAGATATAGCGGAAGTAGAGAGGGGCAAACCCTGGCTGTCCTAAATTATCGAACTCGGCACCCTTGGGAGTCCCATCATTAAAGAAGTATCCCTTCATCGAGACGGCTACGATCGTCTGATTCACCTTCGGACGTTCTCCTCCAGCCTTCAAGACGCGGAGATAGACCCCATTGGAGAGATGATAATAGACATTGGGATCTGGGTTATCTGGTAGTGTCTCGCTATTGCGCTCGACGATACGTAGGTTCTCTGTACGAATAAGGCGATCAATGGCTCGACGCTGTTCACGCTTGAGCTGAGAAAGAGGCTTGACCGTACGACTCTTCCGACAGCTCCCAAGTGCTAGAACTGGGACGAAGAGAAGCAGAAGGATGAGAAGTCTGTGCTTGAGGAGGCTATTCATATTATGTAGTCTTCTATACAAAGGTCAGAGAGGAACTAGAGCGAAATATTAGCAAATCACCCGATAAGTTTCTTTAGCTCACAAAGGTAGCTATTTTTAGCTTCTTCTAGAGAGCCTTGGAATTCAGCACCCGCTGCATTCAGATGTCCTCCACCTCCAAAACCTTCGGAGGCAAGCCGATTCACAGGGAGATCTCCTGTTGAGCGAAAGGACATCTTAATTTGAGTTTTATCTTCTCGGATGAAGCAAGAGCAGTCAATCCCCTCAATACTTAGTGGAATATTAACCAGTGCCTCGGTATCTCCCTTACTTGCTCCAAAGCGCTGTAGCTCCTCCTGAGAAAGTGTAATACATGCTGCCCGAAGCTCTGGGAAGAGCTCTAGCTTCTGATCCAAGACATAGCCCTGTAGTCGGATCTGACGTTCAGGATTGTGATAGCTAAGGCGATCGATGATGCATGGATAGTCAGCCTTTAGCTCAAGAAGATCAGAGGTCGTACGGAAGAGATGAGGAGAGAGATGGCTATACATGAACCGCCCCGTATCTGTGATAAGACCTGTCAGAAGAAGTGTCGCCAACTCAGGAGTAATATACTCTCTCCAGCCAAGGGCACAAATGATCGAGTGAATCAGCTCGCAGGTAGCCGAAGCCTCGGGATAACTAAAGACAAGATCACATCCGGGCTCTGGATCAAGATGATGATCTATGAGCACTCGGGCAGCTTGAGAGGCCTGAGCAGCCATCACGAGGTCAGGGTGACGTAGACGAGAGCACTGATTATGGTCTAGATGGAAGATCAGGTCTGCCTCAGAGATCAACTGAAGACAACGCTTAGGATCCGTACTATAAATCTGAAGTTCGTCTAGGTGAGGGAGCCACGAGAGGTAATCCTCCGCGACATCAGGTGAGATGACATGAACCGATGCAGATGGATGAACCTGCCGAAGAATACCCGACCAAGCCAAAGTACAGCCTAGAGCATCACCGTCAGGTGCTGTGTGGGGAAAAATGACAATCTTATAGTGATCTAAGATCAGAGAGCGTAAGGCACTCAGTTCTTCATTTGTCCAAGAGAACTTATCCATACGAATAGAAGAGAAGGAGGGGATAAACTAAGCCCTGAGCAGGTAGAGAGCTATCAAGCTATCTGCTTGCTCAGGGCGAGATATAGACAGAGGGGTACTACTTAAGGTACTTATTCATCTCACTTGCAGGGATACTACGAGTAGTCCGCTGTGAGGTGCGTCTTGATCTAGATTCGGTCGAAGTAGTGCCACTAGTGTTACCCTGATAATACTGAAGAGCTGTCGGGAGATAGGCCTGGATGGCCTTAATACGATTCTCATCACTGGGGTGAGTACTCATCAGCTCATTTTGTTGCTGTCCTCCCTTGCTAGCAGCCATTTTCTGCCAGAAGTTGATCGCAGCACGAGGATCATAGCCAGCCATAGCCATTAGCACAAGTCCCATTTTGTCAGCTTCGTACTCTTGTTTACGTCCGAAGGGGAGCATCACTCCGACCTGCGCTCCGATACCATAGACTTGGCTGATCAGAGAGTTGAGAGCCTGCGAGCGTACACCAACAGCAGCACCAAGGATTTGTCCTCCGGCCTGCAGAAGAAGTTGATTGCTGATACGCTCATTCGCATGCTTAGCTAAGGCATGGCTAAGCTCATGTCCCATGACTGCTGCTAGCTCATCATCTGCATGAGTGGCATTCCCTACCAGATTAAGGAGACCAGTATAAACTACGATCTTGCCTCCAGGCATACAAAAGGCATTGACCTGCTTACTCTCTACGACATTGAACTCCCAATTAAGGGTCGAGATCATCGACTCATAGCCGTTCTGCTTAAGATAGGCATTTGTTGCAGCGGCTAGTCGACGGCCGACTTGGGTAACACGAGCATTGTAAGTCCCATTATTGCTGAGCTGAGACTGACTGATGAACTGTCTATACTGAGTTGCACTCGCCGAGAGAATTTCTCCATCAGAGACGAGACTTAGCTGACGGCGTCCCGTGATGGGTACCGTACCACAATTTGAAAGACAGATGATAGCCACGAGAGCTATCGCAGAAAAAACTTTGGTTATCGTGCCAAGTGGCTTCATACTATTTGCTTATTTATATTCGGGTCTATACTTACCTCCATCCTTATCTTCGAGGATACCGAGGTAGCTGATATAGCGAGAGGCAGCGATCTCACCTGCCTCGACCGCTGCACGGACAGCACAGCCAGGCTCATGCGTATGCGTACAATTCCCAAATCGACAGGATTTACTCAAGGCAAAGAGCTCGGGAAAATAGTGAGACACCTCCGCATCCTCCATCGCTAGCATACCAAAGCCTTTGATCCCTGGCGTGTCGATCAAGTAGCCTCCTTCATCACAAGGGAGAGGGATCATCTGGGAGAAGGTCGTCGTATGCATCCCCTTGAAGTGAGCTACCGAGATATTCCCCGTACGAAGCTCCACCCCTGGAATCAGACGATTGATGAGGGTACTCTTACCGACACCTGAATGTCCACTAAATAGCGTGATCTTACCCGCCAAATGTGATATAAGCTCCTCTACGCCCTCACCAGTCGTAGCTGACACAGCGTGACAGGGATAACCGATCGAGCGATAAAGCTCCATCAGCTCCTGCATATACGCTAGCGCTTCAGGCGTATAGAGGTCGATCTTATTAAAGATCAGCTCTGTCGGCACCCGATATGCCTCGGCAGTCGCCAGGAAGCGATCAATGAAAGTCGTACTCGTCTCTGGGGCAGCGATGGTGCAGACGAGGAAGGAAGCATCGAGGTTAGACGCTAGGATATGCGACTCCTTCGAGAGATTAGCTGCTCGTCGGATGATATAATTCTTCCGTGGCAGGATATCCTTGATGTAGTGAGCCTCCTCTCCTGCTTGCCCCTCTGAGATCTGGATCTCTACATGGTCACCCACGACGATGGGGTTGGTAGAGCGAAATCCTCTCAGACGGAGATTTCCCTTCGCTAGACACGGACGCTCTACACCATCCTCTCCGAGGACGATGTAGTGGCTACCCGTATTCTTAATGACGAGACCGGTCACGTGTAGATGACAGAGACGGTCAGTTTAGACCGTCATGATCTCCTTCTCCTTTGCAGAGAAGAGTTCGTCTACTTTCTTAATGTAGCGGTCATGGAGCTTCTGGACCTCGGCCTCGGCATCCTTAGCGACATCCTCAGGCGTATTATCCGTCTTAATGCTCTTCTTAATCGCATCATTGGTATCGCGGCGTGCATTACGAATGCTCACCTTGGCCGTCTCTGCGTCAGCCTTGACTTGCTTGACGAGTTCACGACGACGATCCTCTGTCAGAGGAGGGATACCGAGACGGATGAGCTCACCATTATTCTCGGGGGTGATACCGAGCGGAGAATTGATGATCGCTCGCTCGATATCTCGAATGATGCTCTTTTCCCAAGGAGTAATCACGATACTCTTAGCATCAGGCACCGTGACAGTCCCTACCTGTGCTAGAGGGACAAGACTGCCATAATACTCGACCATGATACCATCAAGGATCTTGACATTTGCCTTACCAGCACGGACACGAGCAAGAGCTTCTTCGAGGTGTTCGACGGTCTTCTCCATTTGAGATCCCGCCTGAGAGATCAATTCTTTGAGTACGCTCATTAGATATTCTTTGTCTATTCTTATTGTATAAAGGGAAAGGGTGAGGAGAAGTCTACTCCTCGAAGCCTACGTAGGTACCGATAGCTTCACCCTGGAGCACCTTCAGCAGGTTACCAGGAGTATCCATATCGAAGACGATGATAGGTAAGTTATTCTCACGGCACATCGTCGTCGCTGTGAGATCCATGACCTTGAGTCCACGACGATAAATCTCATCGTAGGTGATCCGATCAAACTTTGTCGCTGTCGGGTCTCGCTCTGGATCGGCAGTGTAGATACCATCCACACGAGTTCCCTTGAGCATCACATCGGCCTCGAGCTCGATACCTCGCAGCGAAGAGCCCGTATCCGTAGTGAAGAAGGGATTACCCGTTCCTCCAGATAGGATCACGACCTCGCCGGCCTCCAGAGCATCGACAGCACGACGCTTAGAGTAGAACTCTCCGATAGGCTCCATACGAATAGCTGTAAGGACACGATTCTTAACACCTAGAGAGGTCAAAGCGGAGCCTAGCGCTAAGCTATTGATCACCGTAGCTAGCATCCCCATCTGGTCTCCCTGTACTCGGTCAAAGCCTTGGGATGCTCCACTCAATCCTCGGAAGATATTTCCCCCACCGATCACGATGGCTACTTGGATCCCACGGGATACAGCCTTTTGGATGTCTTGGGCGTAGGCTTTTAGTCGATCATTATCGATACCATACTGCTGTGCTCCCATCAGGGACTCTCCGCTCAGCTTGAGCAGAACACGTCGAAAGCTATTCATTTGGACTCGTTACTAGCGATTGAATTGTTTCACAAAGTAACAACTTTTACCCCTAATCTCCACCTTTTAACCGACATCGGCTAGTCACTACTCCCATTCAGAGGTATAGGGCTGAATCATCGTCAGGCTCAGAATTATCCTCATTGTATGACCTGATCACTCTTGGCTTATCTACCGGCAAGGACAGCTCCAAAGTCGACATCGCGATATCCCAACAAAGAGAAAGAGCTCCCACTACTATATACTATGGTATAACACGTCAAGACCAATAAGCGGATGCTAGAAGATCCCCAAATCCCCCGCCAACGCACTACTAACGAAGCTAAACTTCATTACTAACCATCCCTTCGGTTTATTACTAACGACGCTCATCTTTGATCCTAATGAAGCTTGACGATCAGTCCTAATCAATGGACAGCGTCATTAGGATCCACCGTCCGAGACAAAAAGGTAGGACATTTTGCTCCCAAAGGAATACCTCTCCCCCACCGTAGGTAAAGGGTTCTGACGGAGCACAAGGGGAGATTTCCGTACCTTTGCTATGAAAGGAGAGGGAGCCTCAGCGCTCTATCTAACGACCCAATCCATCCAACTCATCGAAGTAAATATAGAATGCAGCAGAACCCTACTTATTCTCCCCGCGTATGGGGCTGGTTCGGTCTCAGTCCACTACTGGTATTCCTACTCACCTACTTGGTGAGCTCCATCGTCTCGGGAGACTTCTACAAGATGCCTATCACCGTAGCCTTTGCTGTAGCTTCTGCCTTTGCCATTGCGATCACGAGAGGACTGACGCTGGAGGAGCGTATCCGCCAATTCTCCCGTGGGGCTGCAGACTCGAATATCCTGCTGATGATCTGGATCTTCATCTTGGCTGGGGCATTTGCCACCGGAGCAAAGAGCATGGGAGCGATCGACGCTACGGTCGACGTCATCCTAAGTCTCCTCCCCTCCTCCTTCCTCCTACCTGGTCTCTTCATCGCCTCATGCTTCATATCGCTCTCCATCGGCACTAGCGTAGGGACAGTCGTAGCCCTTGTACCGATCGCCTTAGGTATCGGAGAGAGCCTCGCCTTACCAGCGCCCTATGTCGTGGCGATCATCACCGGAGGAGCCTTCTTTGGAGACAACCTCTCGTTCATCTCCGATACGACTATCGCTGCTACGCGTACGCAGGGCTGTAGCATGCGAGATAAATTCAAGGTAAATATCTTGATCGTCCTGCCAGCCGCACTCATTGCTCTAGGGATTTACCTCTGGGATGGACTAGGTCTTCCACACGAAGCAAGCCATGAAACGGGTTCATTCATCCTGATGCTTCCGTACCTGCTCGTGATCATCTGTGCTTTAGCTGGGGTGAATGTACTTTTGACCCTACTCGTAGGCATTCTCTCGTGCGGCATCGTCGGGATAAGCACAGGGAAACTCCCGATCTGGGAATGGATCGGCTCCCTAGGCAATGGGATCACCGGAATGGGCGAGCTGATCATCGTGACCCTGCTAGCCGGTGGGATGCTCGAGCTTATCCGCTTCAATGGCGGGATCAACTACCTCCTCCGCCATCTCTCCCGAGGGATCCGTGGCAAGCGTGGAGCCGAACTAACGATCGCAGCACTCGTCTCCATCGCTAACCTCTGTACGGCTAACAACACGATAGCGATCCTCACCACGGGTAAGGTCTCTCGAGAGATTACCCAGAAGTATGGGCTTGATCCACGCAAAACGGCCTCGATCCTCGATACCTTCTCCTGCTTCGTCCAGGGGCTGATCCCGTATGGAGCTCAGCTACTCCTAGCCTCGAAGCTTGCTGGCATATCGCCGATCGACATCATCCCGAACCTCTACTACCCCTTCATCATGGGGGGCTGTGCCCTGCTAGCGATCCTCCTGCGTTATCCACGCCATTACTCGCATTAGACCATGTCATTCATCGAGATACAGCCCATCGTTTGGGGGCAAGAGCCTCCAGCACACCTTCGTCAGATCTACGAAGAAGCCTTCCCTCCCGAGGAGCGACGCCCCTGGTCACAGCTCTTCGATCGACAGCACTGCGAGCATGTAGCCCAGCTAATCATCTACGCTGAGCGTGTGGCTGGCTTCCTCGTCAGCTGGGAACTGCCCTCATCACACTATTTCGAGTACCTCGTCATTGACCCAGCCTTACGGGGGCAAGGCCTGGGGACAAAGGTGCTTCAGCGGATCAGCCAGCTCTACGATGATGAATACCCCATCGTCCTCGAAGCAGAGCCCGCAGGCTATTCGCCCATGGCAGAGCGAAGACTTGCCTTCTACGAGCGCTTTGGACTAAAGGTACAACCCTTCCCCTATCGTCAGCCTCCCTATGGAGAGGATCTCCCTTGGGTCGACCTGCACCTACTAGCTAACCGACCTCTAGCAGAGCGAGACTTCCTCACCATCCAAAGAGAGATACACCGCCAAGTCTATCGTATCGACTAAATAATCCTAACGACTATGCATAACTTCACCTTCCATAATCCGACTAAGCTCGTCTTCGGGCAAGGTAGCATCAACCAACTAACTCAACTCCTCCCCCAAGATGCTAAGCTCCTCCTTACCTTCGGAGGAGGGAGCGTCAAGCGAAATGGAGTCTACGAAGCCGTCATGGCACAGCTAGAGGGCTTCCAGACCGTCGAGTTCTGGGGTATCGAGCCCAACCCCAAAGTAGAAACCCTACGAAAAGCCATTGAGCTAGGTAAGCGTGAGGGTGTCACCTTCGTCCTAGCCGTAGGCGGTGGAAGTGTGCTCGATGCCAGCAAGCTCATCGTCAATGCCATCCCCTCCGATAGAGATGCTTGGGATCTGGTACTCCGAGGAGCAGACAAGACCGTACAGACACTGCCTCTCGGCACCGTGCTAACGATCCCTGCTACGGGATCAGAGATGAACCGAGGCGCTGTGATCTCCTCCGAAGCTACCCATGAGAAGTTTGGCTTCTACAATGAATATCCCCGCTTCTCGATCCTCGATCCGACCTATACGTACTCACTCCCTGACTACCAGCTCGCATGCGGTATCGCAGACAGCTTTGTACATGTCGTCGAGCAGTATCTTACCCGTGCCGGAGAGAGTCCCTTGATGGATCGCTGGGCAGAGGGACTTCTCCTCACACTGATCGAGACGGCAGATAAGATCCGCACCTTGCCTGCGGACTATGATGCCCGGGCTACTTTCATGCTCTCAGCTACCATGGCGCTCAATGGATTTATATCTATGGGCGTCACGCAGGACTGGGCGACACACCGTATCGGACATGAGATCACAGCACTGACTGGATTAACTCATGGTCACACCTTAGTCATCGTCCTGCCTGCACTCCTTCGTGAGCAGGCGGATAAGGGTAAGCATGCGAAGCTCCTGCAGTATGCCTCACGTGTCTGGGGCATTGAGGAGGGTAGTGAAGAAGAGCGGATCTCCCGAGCGATCGATAAGACGGAGGACTTCTTCCGCTCTCTGGGGCTAGAGACACGCCTTGCTGAGCGCGGTCTAGGAGATGAACTACGAGAAGAAATAGTCAATCGCTTCCGTGAGCGTGGCACACTCCTCGGAGAAGACCAAGACATCGATCACGAAGTGATAGCACGTATCTTAGCTCGCTGCTAGTCTATCCACGATAATAGGGCACCCGCATCTCTATGACCTTTGCTATTCTCGCTGTCTCTCCCCAAGGCATTCAGACAGCTCAGACCATTCGTTCGACCTATCCCGATGCTCGCCTCTTCTCGACACACCCCGGAGAGGGTGTTGAGAAGATCGAGCATATCCAGACTTTCATAGCCGAGCAATTCTCCTCCTTCGACGGGTGGATCTTCATAGGGGCTATGGGGATCTGTGTACGAAGCATTGCACCACTGATCGGGCACAAGTACACTGATCCGGCTGTCCTCAACATCGACAGCACAGGGCGATTCGTCGTCTCTGTCCTCTCAGGGCATGTCGGTGGAGCCAATGAGCTGACTCGAGATCTAGCGACTCTCCTTGGAGCCGAGGCCGTAATCAGTACCCAGACGGATAATACAGGCCTATGGGCACTAGACCTCTTCCCTCGACGCTACGGCTGGTCTACTCAGACGAATGCACCTAACCTCAACCTTCCTATCGCTCGCTACACAAATAGGGAGCGTACGGCTCTCCTCCTTGAGGTCAAGGACAAGGGGACCTTCGAGCTGGAGCGCACCAAGGCAGATCATGTTGATCTCTTCTACTCTCGGGAAGAATTGACGGCTCGCTTGGCTGACTATGCCCTCGTGCTGGTCGTCTCCCCACAGCGATTCGATACAGGAGACACTCCCTGCATCCAATTTATTCCCAAGGTACTTGCCTTGGGACTTGGCTGTCGCTACCAGTGTGATCCTACCGATATCGTCGATCATATCTTGGGAGAAGTAAGTCGACTAGGCTTCTACCCTGAAGCCATCGGTAAGCTCACCACGATCAACCTCAAGAAAGACGAGCCTCTACTCAAAGAGCTAGCAGAGTGCCTCCAAGTCTCCCCACTCATCTATACTGCCGAAGAGCTAAAGGACGTGGAAGTCCTCAGCCCCTCACAAAAGGTCTTTGAGGTCACTGGTGTGTGGGGCGTAGCAGAGAGCACCTCCCGCTATGCGGCTAGTCTTGGCTCTATCGTTCTGCCCAAGCAGAAGGGGATGGTGTATCCAGGCAATGACTTCACCTTTGCACTAGCGATCGAGCGTGGAGCAGAGCGCCGAGGGCACATCGAGATCATCGGTGCGGGTCCTGGGGATCCCGATCTCATCTCGATCCGTGGACGTGCTTTCCTCGAAGTGGCAGACCTCATCCTCTATGCGGGAAGTCTCGTTCCCAAGGCGCTGACCCTCTGTGCTAAGTCCGGAGCCACCGTACGTAGCTCGGCAGACATGAATCTCGAAGAGCAGTTCGAGCTCATGAAGGAATTCTATGACAAGGGACTCTTAGTAGCCCGTCTTCATACCGGTGATCCCTGCATCTATGGAGCGATCCAAGAGCAGATGGCCTTCTTCGATGAATATGGCATGAGCTACCACATTACACCAGGGATCTCCTCCTTCCAAGCTGCGGCAGCTGAACTTCGCTCCCAGTTCACCATCCCCGAGAAGACTCAGACCATCATCCTCACACGTGGCGAAGGACGCACAGCCATGCCGGAGAAGGAGAAGCTCCACCTCCTAGCTCGCTCCCAGAGCACGATGTGTATCTTCCTCAGCGCAGGTATCGTCGATGATGTGCAGAAGCAACTTCTGGAGCATTATCCCCCCGAGACTCCTGTGGCAGCCTGCTATCATCTCACCTGGCCTGACCAACGGATCTATCGAGGAGAGCTGAAGGATCTCGCCAAGATCGTCAAGGAGCATAACCTCACCCTCACCACGATGATCGTCGTCGGAGAAGCTATCGACAATCGCAAGGGGCTCTCCCGTCTCTATGCTGATGAGTTCAAGCATCTCTTCCGGCACTAGTACACTCGCTATGGTAGGAGAGTTAGTAAGCCTTCGCTAACTAAAACCAAGGCTTTCGTCAAGCTAATTAAACCTATACCTTCACTTCCCCCTCTAAGGGGTATAAGCAGGAGGCTTTGAGCCCAATATACCTCGAAGCCACCTCTCTCCGTTTAATAGCTGGTACCTGCACCACTAGACAGGTACAGCTAGCGATTACAAACACGACACTACGTAAGATCTATGAGCAACGTTCTGAAGAAATCCCTCGCTGTCCTCGGCCTCGTCGGGGTTAGCGTCGTAGCCTCCGCCACCACGGTACACTTGATGACCCGACAGGCCAGCTCCTCTTCCCTCTCTTGGGAGGGCGAGCAGTCTCCTGCCCTCTCCGCCAATGAATATGGGTTCCAAAACACGGCACTCTCCATGGGCTCTCGCTCTGTGGGTAATGCCCCCGACCTCACTCCTGCTGCCGAATCTTCGGTAAAGGCTGTAGTACATATCAAGGTCAAGAAGACCCAGCAGGTACGCGAGCAGCAGATGATCGACCCATTTGAATTCTTCTTCGGTGGAGACCCTAGAGGTAGTCGTCAGCACAGTGAGCCTGTCGTTGGCTATGGCTCAGGCGTAATTATCAGCAATGATGGCTACATCATGACGAATAACCACGTCATCGACGGAGGAGATGAGCTCTCTGTGACACTGCATGACAACCGTACCTTCAAGGCCAAGATCGTCGGTGCTGACCCGTCTAGTGACATCGCCCTGATCAAGGTCGAAGGCAAGGATCTCCCGACCATTCCCTTCGGCAACTCGGACAACCTCCGTCTCGGTGAATGGGTACTGGCTGTAGGTAATCCCTTCAACCTCAATAGTACTGTCACCGCTGGTATCGTCAGTGCTAAGTCACGCTCGACGGCCTCGACAGGTAATCAGCTGGAAGTAAGTGCTTTCATCCAAACTGACGCTGCTGTCAATCCAGGCAACAGCGGAGGAGCCCTCGTCAATGCCGCAGGCGAATTGATCGGGATCAACACCATGATCTACTCGCAGACAGGCAACTATGCTGGATACTCCTTCGCCGTGCCAATCAATATCGCGGCTAAGGTCGTCTCCGACATCAAGAAGTTTGGTTCTGTCCAGCGTGGACTCCTTGGAGTAGCTGGTCAAGACGTCTCTGCCGAACTCGTCCAAAAGGAAGGACTCAAGGTCAATGAGGGCTTCTACGTGGCTGACTTCGCTGAGATCAGTGCAGCTCTAGCAGCAGGCATTGAGAAGGGGGATGTCATCGTAGCTATCGAGGGAAGCCGCATCACTTCCTTTGGACAGCTTCAGGAGCAGATCTCTCGCTTCCGCCCAGGTGACACCATCGCTGTGACCGTCAATCGTAAGGGGACGGAGAAGACCTTCAAGGTCACCCTACGCAATAAGGAAGGTGGATCGAAGATCCTCAAGTCTAGCACACAGAATGGGGATGCACGCCTCGGAGCCACCCTCAAGGAACTCGGAGCTAACGAGCGACGTGCCTATGGTCTCTCCTATGGCTTGATCGTCGAGAACCTACGTGCTGGAGCGCTGAAGAATGCAGGCGTTCAGGAGGGATTCATCCTGCTGACAGCCAACAATGCTCCTCTGCGCAGTATCGCTGACCTCAACAAGGTCATTCAGGCCGTCTCCCAGCTATCCGGTCGGGGGCGTTCGGCTCTGATCCTACGAGGCTTCTATCCTCAGTCAGGGGATGTCGTCACCTACTCGGTGTCACTCTAAGCCCTGACACACTCCTCGCTTAGCTAGGCTCTAGCCTAGCCTCCCCTAGCGGGTAGTCCTTCTCCATCAAGAGGGGCTACCCGCTTTTCTTATCCCATACTCCAGCCTTAGCTTCCCCTCGCCACGAAGTACAGATTGGTGATTTTCGATCAAGTCTTCACGCAAGCATTGCATTAGCTTAGCTGACTAACAAGCACTTGATCCCATTCCCTAGAAGCAGAAAACGGCCAACCTAACTCACTGATAATCAATACCCATTTTCACACCTTGGAGTTACTACTGTAGACACCTCAGGGTTTATACTGTTGCCCCTCTTGGGTTACTACTGTAAACCCAGAGGTGTCTACAGTAGTAACCCAAGAGGGGTAACGAAAGAAGCCTGTCATGCGCTCGCCTTCAGGTTAGCAACAGCTACGCTTCTTCACATATTTTGGTGATCTTGAGAGAAAGCTGAGCATAAGCTCTTGCACCAAAGAAAAGCGGAGCTGAAGTCGTCACTTCAGCTCCGCTGCATACTAGCTAGGAGAATTAAAGTCCGTCCCGACGAAGCAAGGCTTGGATCGAAGGTGCCTGACCTCGGAAGCGCTCATAGAGCACCTCGGCATCCTCTCGGTCACCCTGCGAGAGGACACAGTCACGGAAGCGCTGCGCCGTCTCACGAGAGAAGATCCCCTCCTCCTGGAAGGCCGCGAAGGCATCAGCATCGAGTACCTCCGCCCACTTGTAGCCATAGTAGCCCGCACTATATCCCCCAGAGAAGATGTGTCCAAAGGCGGTACTCATCTGGCAGGGAGCAGGCGAAGCAGGTAGAAGGACCGCCTTGGCCCAAGCCTTCTCTTCAAAGGCCTTCGTATCTAGCCCCTCGGCTAGAGGCTCAGTGATCGTATGCCAGGCCATATCGAGATAGCCAAAGCTCAGCTGGCGACATGCCGCATAGCCCACGAGGAAGTGGCGAGCACGCTCCATACGCTCGATCAGCTCCACTGGCAGGGCTTCTCCCGTCTGGTAGTGCTGGGCAAAGCTCTGAAGCCACTCCCGCTCATCCAGCCAATTCTCCATCAGCTGACTAGGGAGCTCGACGAAGTCACGGACGACATTCGTCCCGCTAAGTGAGGAGTAGCGAGCCTCAGCAAGCATCCCGTGTAGCGCATGTCCAAACTCATGCAGGAAGGTACGTACCTCCCCAGGCGTCAAGAGCGCAGGACGATCACCGACGGGCTGGGTGAAGTTCATCACCAGCACGATATGCGGACGGTGGTCTTCGCCCTGGGCAGTGTGGTACTGCTCTTGGAGATTATTCATCCATGCTCCGCTCTGCTTCCCCTCACGAGGGAAGAAGTCCGTATAGAGTAGCCCGAGGTAGCTATCATCCTGATCCCGTACTTCGTAGGTATGGACATCGGGGTGGTAGGTGGGCAGATCCGTTCGCTCCTGGAAGCGGATACCATAGAGACGCGTAGCTAGGCCAAAGATGGCATCGGAGACCTTGGAGAGCTCAAAGTAAGGACGTAGCTCCTCCTCATCGAGCTGATAGAAGGCCTGCTTGTATTGCTCCGCCCAGTAGCTCCAGTCCCATGGCTGTAGGGTTTCGTGGTGCCCTGCTTCACGAGCAAAGGCGGAGATCTTCGCTAGCTCCTCCTTGGCCACAGGCAGGTAGGCATCGAGGAGTTCATCGAGTAGACGGTAGACCGCTTCAGAGCTTCCTGCCATACGCTTAGCGAGCACCTTCGAGGCAAAGGTCTTATGCCCCAGTAGCTGTGCCAGCTCTAGGCGAAGATTAGCTAGACGACGGATGACCTCCCGATTGTCATACTCTCCCTCGACAGCACCAAGGCTCATCTTCGCCAGATACATCTGCTGACGAAGACCAGAGTCAGGGCAGTACTGCATGAAGAGGAAGAAGCTCGGCGCAGCGAGCGTGAAGAGATAGCCATGCGCCTTCCCTTCCTTCGTAGCTAGCTCCCGAGCGACAGCAAGTGCGGACTCGGGAAGACCAGCGACCTGTGCTTCATCCTCGACCCATAGACGGAAGCGAGCCTGCTCCTTGAGGTTATTCTGTCCAAAGGTCAAGCCCAGCTCGCTAAGCTCTCGCTTGACCTGACGAAGACGCTCCTTCTTCTCCTCGGGGAGCAAGGCTCCACTTTCACTGAAGCTCTCGTAGGTACGGAAGAGCAGACGGGCATCTTCGGCATCCAATCCAAGGCTCTCACGCTGCTCCCATACCGTACGGATACGATCGAAAAGCCCTTCGGAAAGGAGGATAAAGGACGAGAGTGCCGAAAGCTCAGGACTGATCTCCTGGCTGATAGTCATCAGTTCGTCCGTAGCCTCGGCATGTAGGAGATTGAAGAAGAGTCCAGAGAGCCACTCGAGCTTAGCACCACTACGCTCAAGAGCTACGATGGTATTAGCGAAAGTAGGTGCCTCGGCCTGCTGGATGATCGCTTCGACCTCGCTACGCTTCTCGGCAATAGCCTCGGCGAAGGCAGGACGGAAGGCTTCTACCTGGACTTGATCGAAAGGATAAGCTCCGTAGGGATGCTCACGGAGCGTGAAGAGACGATGCATATAATAAGGTAAGGTAGGATGAGTCAAACGGAAGAGGCTACCTGCTTCCTCCCCGCGCAAGGCGTGAGGGCGAGCAGGTAGCCTCTTTCAGGTGCTCCATCTCCCGCCTAGAGGTGGGGGTGAGGAGCGAGATATGTCTTAGAGACGGTTGTTAGATCCGAGTACGCTTTCGATCTTGTGCATGTAGAGCTTCTTGAGGGAGTCACGTGCTGGACCGAGGTACTTACGTGGGTCGAACTCTGCAGGGTTCGTAGCGAAGACCTTGCGGATAGCAGCGGTCATAGCAAGACGGCCATCAGAGTCGATGTTGATCTTACATACGGCGCTCTTAGATGCCTGACGGAGCTGCTCTTCAGGGATACCTACAGCATCCTTGAGTGCGCCACCGTACTGATTGATCGTAGCGACTTCGTCCTGAGGTACGCTGGAAGAACCGTGAAGGACGATGGGGAATCCTGGGATCTGCTTCTCGATCTCAGCGAGGATATCGAAGCGGAGGGGGGGAGGTACGAGGATACCGTTAGCATCACGCTTGCACTGCTCTGGAGTGAACTTGTTAGCCCCGTGAGACGTACCGATAGAGATAGCGAGAGAGTCTACGCCGGTCTTGTTAACGAAGTCGATTACTTCTTCTGGCTCCGTGTAAGTGTGGTGCTCAGCTACGACATCGTCTTCGATACCTGCGAGGACACCGAGCTCACCTTCTACGGTGACGTCGAACTGGTGTGCATATTCAACGACCGAACGAGTAAGAGCTACGTTCTCATCGTAAGGTAGGTGTGAACCGTCGATCATCACTGACGAGAAGCCCATCTCGATACAGCTCTTACAAAGCTCAAGGCTATCCCCATGGTCGAGGTGAAGAGCGATCTGTGGGTTAGGGCATCCGAGTTCCTTAGCGTATTCCACTGCACCCTGAGCCATGTAGCGAAGCAGCGTCTGGTTCGCATACTTGCGAGCGCCACTAGATACCTGAAGGATGACGGGGGACTTCGTTTCTACAGCAGCGCCGATGATTGCCTGGAGCTGCTCCATGTTGTTGAAGTTGAAAGCAGGGATAGCGTAGCCACCCTTGACTGCCTTTGCGAACATCTCGCGCGTATTGACGAGACCAAGTTCCTTGTAACTAACCATATTATTGATCTATTTGAGGTTGATATAGCTTTAGTTGCTTCTGTTGCAAAGATACGCTAAATAAGTGTAAGACGTATACCTTTCCTTAAATTTTTCATTATCGTGACAGCCAGCATCGTAGAGCCTCGAGATCTATGCGGTCTAGACAAGAAGAAAAATGCCTAAAACATCCCCTCGGAGAGCCTATTCTCTAGGCTCAGAGAAGCTAGATCTTTGCCTGAGGAGAGGTAGACCTTTAGGCAGGCAAAGCTCTACCTTTTCTCAAGTAGCGACTATCCCTTATCTCACCGCACGGTAGCAGGAGGGGCAGGGGAGCTCCCTTTCCCTTGTTCTCACCTCTTGATTTGTCGTACCTTTGGGTACGTTTTTGTGGCAAGAAGGTCAAGACACTCCTTAGACTATCACCCTCCGACAAGCCACGATCTCCCTATCCGACAAGCTATGATCACTCTCGAAGAGCTTTACGCCATCTACCTTCGTCACCCCGAAGTCAGCACCGACAGCCGGCGCATACCTAAGGACGGACTTTTCTTCGCACTACGTGGAGAGCGCTTCGACGGCAATGCCTACGCCGAAGCAGCCCTCTCTGCCGGAGCGGCCTATGCTATCATCGACGACCCAAGCTATGCCACCGATGAGCGGATGCTCCTCGTCGAAGACAGCCTACATACGCTTCAGCTACTGGCAGCACACCACCGTGACACCCTAGGGCTACCCGTGATCGCCATCACCGGCACGAATGGTAAGACCACAACCAAGGAGCTTACCGCCGCAGTCCTTGCCCAAAGCTACGACTTACTCTATACCGAGGGCAACCTCAATAACCACATCGGCGTACCGCTGACACTCCTTCGCCTCCGCTCCCATCATCAGTTGGCACTCATCGAGATGGGGGCTAGCAAGCCCGGAGATATAGCCGAGCTGACAGCTATCGCCCACCCTAACTACGGGCTCATCACGAATATCGGGCAGGCACACCTCGAGGGTTTCGGTTCGCTCGAGGGTGTTCGTCGCACTAAGGGTGAGCTGTACGAGTATCTACGCTTGCACGATGGGATCATCTTCTACAATGCTGACGATGCCACACTCACGTCGATGAGTGAGGGTGAGACACGCCTTGGCTACAGCACCGCAGGGCAGTCCACCGTCCAAGGGGCACTGCTTCCCCATGCGGACGAAGGGCTCTTCCTCCGCTTCCGCTGGTCAGCCGAGACCCTAAGCCCCGAGGCCTACGAAGTGACGACCCAGCTCGTCGGGGACTACAACCTACCGAATGCGCTGGCAGCGGTCACGATCGGCACCTACTTCGATGTACCTCCTGCGAAGATCTGCGAAGCCTTGAGGCAGTATACACCTAGCAATAGTCGCTCTCAGTTCATGCGTACATCCCGAGGGAATCGAGTCATTGCCGATGCCTACAATGCCAATCCCTCCAGCATGCGTACGGCGCTGACGAACTTCCTCCAGCTCCCTCCTGCGGATCTCCCCCGTGTCGCTATCCTCGGAGACATGAACGAACTCGGATCAAGTAGTCACGAAGCTCATGCAAGCCTCTTCGCCGAGCTCACCGCCACCACGACTCCCCCACTCCGACTCCTACTCTGCGGGCCAGAATGGCAGAAGGTAGCGGACGAGAAGGCCGAAGTCTTCCCCTCCGTCGAAGAGCTTCTCCTCTACCTCGAAGCACATCCCCTACAGGATAGCTTGATCCTAGTCAAGGGATCCAATGGCATTCGTCTCGGCAAGCTCCTGCCCGCCCTATAGCCCCGAGCGACCTCCATCCCCACTTACACTTAGCGCCTCGACCATCCCATCCATGGGATCCGTCGAGGCGCTCATAGCATCCGGGGAGTCTATCCCTACCGGATACTCCCGAGTAGGTCAGCGTATATCTGACCTACGATAAAAGAGAGAGGTCACTCCCTCAAGCCTTGTACTAGGCGAAGGAGTGACCTACTTCATGAGGAGAGCCACGAGCGGATAAAGCGAAAACTCCGAAAAACAGGATTTGAGTACCTCTCTGCCTTTGTAATCTACTGTATCACCAGAGGTGAACGTAGGCCGAAGCCTGCCGTTGTAGCCCGCCATTGGCACAGAAGCGATTCTCGGTTTTCAACTAATACTTGATGAGTCTCCCAATCGACATCGTGGCTCTTTTGGGTCTCGTTCTCTACTCACAAAGATAAGACTTCATCTTTACCTTTGCAAGAGCACAGCCTTCCCCCTATATCCAGCTTGCCTGCCACTCGCCTCACATCAGCATTACCCAAGAGAAACCTCTAGCTTCGTCCCAGCAAAGCTCTACCTTCGTCAGCGAAAAGATAAACCTTAGCCCGCACCAAGGTAGACGTCTACTCCGAGGAGGAGCTATCATGGCAAGAGCCGAGGAAAAGCTCCACAACCAAAACGCCTTAAAATTCGTTATCTTTGTACACTATTCGCGCTCCGCCCTCCTAGGTGGAGCTTCACAAGAACAAACCTATTAGAGAGACTACCGTTATGACGATAGCACCTAACAAGTTCGTCGCTTGCCAGTACGAACTGTACGTCGGCAATGAGAACGAACGTACCCTCATGGAGGAAACCACCCCCGACCGTCCCCTCGAGTATATCCAAGGCATGGGCATGATGCTCCCTGCCTTCGAGAAGCAGCTTCTTGGTCTGAAGGTTGGCGATAAGTTTGACTTCGTCCTCAAGTGCGAAGCTGCCTATGGACAGCCTGAGGCAGAAGCCGTACAGGCACTCCCTCGTGAGATCTTCCTCGATGCTTCGGGTCAGCTCGATGAGCTCGTCGTCGAAGGTGCTACCCTACCTATGCACACCCCAGACGGGCAGATCGTCCGTGGTAGCGTCGTCGAAATCAAGGAAGACGTCGTCGTCCTCGACTTCAATCACCCTCTTGCTGGCGAAGATCTTCACTTTATCGGATCAATAAGTGAGGTCCACGAAGCGACAGCGGAAGAGATTGAGCAGTTCTTCGGCGGTCATGATGGCTGCGGATGTGGCTGTGGTCACGACCATGAAGAGGGCGAAGAGAAGCAACACGGCTGTGGTGGAGGCTGCAGCTGTAGCGGTCACTAATCTCCCGACCTTACCCTCAGGCACGGATGCCTCATAGCTACTCTATGAAGCATCCGTGCCTACCTATTATATAGTATGAACAGCTTCGGCAGACACCTACGCCTTACTACCTTCGGAGAGTCGCATGGGCTAGCCCTAGGAGGAGTGTTAGACGGCTTCCCCGCAGGCTGGCGAGTCGACGAAGAGGCGGTCCAGCTCGCTCTAAGTCGGAGACGACCTGGAGCATCACCCCTAGCTACCGCTCGGAAGGAAACGGATCAAGTACGCTTCCTCTCGGGTATCTACGAGGGCAAGACCCTAGGTACTCCGATCGCCTTCATGATCGAGAACGAAGATCAGCGAAGCGGAGACTACACCGCCCTAGCTGATACCTATCGCCCCGGTCATGCAGATCTCACCTATACCCTGAAGTATGGGCACCGAGACCCCCGAGGTGGCGGACGAGCATCTGCACGAGAGACGGTCGCTCGTGTCGTCGCTGGAGCACTGGCGAGCCAATGGCTTGAGGCAAGAGGTATATCTATCTTCGCCTACCTAAGCACGGTCGGGGCTATTCAGCTGGAGCAACCCGAGTGGACTGTCACACATCCGTCGAGTCAGCATCTGCAGTCACTCCAGCTACGCTATGACCAAGTCCTCCCCTGCCCTTGCCCCGAGACAGCCGAGCGCATGGCACAAGCAATCCAGCAGGCAAGGGGTGCAGGCGACAGCCTAGGCGCCATCGTCTCCTGTGAAGTATACGGGCTCCCAGCAGGGCTAGGCGAACCGATCTACGACAAGCTATCTTCACGCCTAGCATCGGCTATGCTCAGCATCAATGCCTCCCGAGGTTTCGAGTTTGGAGAAGGCTTTGAGCTAGCTTCTCGGCGAGGCTCTGAGAGCAATGACGCACTCCTTCCCAGCGAGGAAGGCTCTCCTCAGCAGGCCACGAACCATACCGGCGGGCTACTAGGGGGCATCACGACGGGCGCCACACTTACGTTCCGCACCGCCTTCAAGCCGACCTCTTCGATAGCGCTCCCTCAGCAGACCGTCGACCGTGACGGCCTTCCCACCAGCCTAACGATCACCGGACGACATGATCCCTGCGTAGGTGTACGTGCCGTACCTATCGTGGAGGCCATGGCAGCCCTCACCCTCATGGATTTTTACTTACTCCATCAGCGACCAGAGCTAGGTCGCTATGACGGAGCAGATAGATAAATGGCGAGTTTAGCAGCAAAGGAAAGCATCGCAGGTACCATCGTGACCTACATCGGCGTCGGGATAGGCTTCCTGACGACCTTCTTCATCCTAGCCAAGTTCCTTACCCCCGAAGAGATCGGACTGACACGTCTACTCCCCGAGCTCGCTACCCAGCTCGCTGGATTAGGTATGCTTGGGATGACTTACTCCATTAGTCGGTACTTCCCATTCTTCCGTGATAGCGAGACGAACCCCTATCGTAAGGAAGATGGACCTCATCACGGCTTCCTCTACTACCTCACCGTCGTGGGGTGCATCGGAGCGGTCGCGATGACCCTCCTCTATATCCTCGCGAAGGCTCCCCTCATAGCTCTCTATAGCAAGAATAGCCCTCTACTGGCCGATTTCTACTATGGTGTCATCCCATTGACCCTATTTACGATGGGATGGACGATCTTCGAGCTCTACACTTACCAGCTCCTACGTGTCGCTGTACCTAAGGGGATCAAGGAAGTACTCCTTCGTGTGCTTCAGCTCGCCGTTTACCTACTCTATGCCTTCGGATATATCGACTTCACGACGATGGTATGGGGCTTCATCGGGAGCTTCGGAGCTTGTATGCTCGCTAGTGGTATCTATCTAGGTCGTATCACCCCACTAAGCCTACGGCATAACCCTCACTATGTCTCCACGGAGATGCGCCGAGGCTTCTATCGCTACACTGCTCTCTACACGCTAACCTCGGTAGGGATCACCCTAGCGGGGCGCATGGACCTCTTCATGGTAGCCTTCGTCGACAAGGGTGGGCTCTCCTCCGCTGGGGTCTACACCATGGCTTTCTACATGGTATCTATTATCGAGATCCCGATGAGAGCTATCCTCAATGTCGCTGCACCTAAGATCGCCGAGGCTGCTAAGCACGGCGATAATCAGCGGGTCGAAGAGGTCTATCGTCTCGTAGCCTTCTATCAGCTACTCTCAGGCCTGCTGATCTTCGCTATGATCTGGGTGAACATTGACAATATCTTCAGCATCATGCCCAACGGAGATCAGTTCGCTGGAGGGAAATGGGTCTTCTTCTATCTCGGGCTTGCCAAGCTCGTCGAGCTGACACTCACATGTAGTCATACCGTCGTCAGCACCTCTCGCTACTACCACTGGAATGTCTACTATACCATCAGCGTCCTGGTGATGTCATTCCTCTCTACCCTCTTCCTCATCCCTCGCCTAGGTACGCTAGGTGCAGCCCTAGCGATGCTCCTGACGAACCTCATCAGCTATGGTCTACAGCAAGGGCTTCTCAGCTGGCGACTGCGCATACATCCCTTCACAGGGCGTATGCTCTACATAGTCCCGATCACCCTTATTGCCTGGGGAGCAGATAGCTTACTTCCTCGATTAGACTGGGTATGGGCAGACCTCATCGTACGTAGCGCGATCGTAGGGCTGGCTCTACTCGCTAGCCTCCTAGTATTACGTATCACCCCCGAGCTGATGACGATGCTCGAGGGCAAGCTCCCAGCACGCTTCACCCGACCACGCAGCTAAGACAATGGCCTCCGAAGGAATCTCCTCCAGCGCACCTCTCAAGGTACTACTCCTCTGCACTGCTGACCTCGGAGGAGGGGCGGCTGAGTCAGCACGCCGTCAGCTAGAGGCACTCTGCCAAGCAGGAGTGAATGCTCGGATGCTCGTCCTAAAGAAAGAGGTAGACGATCCGAGGATCGCCTCCATTGCTTCCAACTTAGGACGTCGCTGGTGGGGGAAGTTTAGCTTCCTTGCAGAGCGCTTAGAGATCTACCTTCGCAACGGGCGCTCTCGACGTCAGCTCTTCCGCTTCTCCTCCGCTCGCTTTGGTTTCGACCTCGCTTCTCACCCTTGGGTGCAGGATGCTGATGTGCTCCATCTCCATTGGATCAACCAAGGATTTCTCTCCCTCTCCAGCCTCCGCCGTCTAGCACAGCTGGGTAAGCCCATCTTCGTGACCCTTCATGATCTCTGGATGGGCACGGGAGGCTGTCATCTCCCGCTAGAATTTAGCTCGCTCGGCGCACAGCTCTGCTCTCGCTATGCCTGGGGTTGCGGGCTCTGCCCGCTACTAGCTAGTCATACCGAGCAGGACTTTTCTAGGAGCCTACTAAAAAAGAAGAGCTTCCTGGGCCAAGCCCCATTTCGCTACATCGCAGTTAGCACCATCGAAGCACAGCTTTTCCGCCAAGGTCAGCTGATGCGGAGCGCTCCCTCTCCTCTGGTCTTACCTAACCCCATCGACTCCGATCTCTTCTCCCCTGCTAGCGGAGAAAAAAAAGAACCACCTGCCTGGTATCAAGCTGGACGCTACTATCTCACACTTGTGGCCGCCCGACTAGATGAAGAAGTCAAAGGACCGGAACTCCTCAAGCAGATCGCTCGTCACCTCCAAGCAAACTATCCAGCCCTTGCCGAGAAGATGACACTTGTCCTAGTCGGAGGAATACGAGATGTAGAAGCATTCGCCGACCTTGCTCTCTCTTACGTAACTTTGGGTACAATAAGGGATCCTCAGGCTATGGCCAAGATCTATCGCCATAGTAGTCTACTCCTCTCGACAAGCCTATTCGAGACCTTTGGACAGACACTCGTCGAAGCACTCTCCGTAGGTACACCGGTCATTAGCTTCCGATGTGGAGGCCCCGAAGACATTATCCGGGATAGAGAAAATGGTCGACTGATCTCTCCCTTTGACACCAAGGCCTATGCAGATGCTATTGCTTCAATTCTCGAAAGGGATCCCATCGGAGACTCCTCAGCTTACTCTCCAGAAGTCTGCCGAGAAAGTACTCGCCCCTTTACAGCTCCATCCGTAGCCCGAGCCCTCATCCAGCAATATCAGCAAAGCCTCCGACCTACATCCACCTCTCTATGACTCCACGCATCACGATCATTACCGTCTGCTACAATGCGGAAAAGACGATTCCTCGTACTCTCCGTAGCATCCAAGCTCAGACCTATTCGAACATCGAATATCTCATCATCGATGGAGCATCAAAGGATGGTACACTAGAGCTTGTGCAGAAGCTGGCTCCTCGAGCCAAAGTCTTCAGTGAACCCGACAAGGGTATTTATGACGCAATGAACAAGGGGCTGAAGCATGCTACGGGTGAGTACATCTGGTACGTCAATGCTGGCGATGCTCTCCCCGCACCATCTACCGTAGAGGAGCTAGTTAAGTTGGCTTGTAGCGATCATCTTCCCGATGTGATCTATGGAGATACACGCCTCATTGATAACGATGGTAGCGATCTAGGTCTACGTCGCCTCCGTCCTCCCCGAGAACTCACTTGGCAGAGCTTCCGATCAGGAATGCTCGTCTGCCACCAAGCTTTCATCGCTAAGCGAAGTCTGTCTCCCTGCTTTGACCTCCGCTATCGCTTCTCGGCAGATGTAGATTGGTGTATCCGTATACTAAAGGAAGCTAAAGACTGCTTCTTCCTCCCCTATCCTATCGCTCTCTATCTCAGCGAGGGCACAACAACGGCTAACCACCGAGCGTCACTCCTTGAGCGCTTTGATGTCATGCGCCGTCACTATGGACTCTTGCCCACCCTCTATCAGCATCTCCGCTTTCTCTTTGTTCGACAGAGGTAAGGATTTGACTCCTATCCTCATCTCCCTCCGATGAGTAGTTCTTCCCAACTTACATCGCCTGTCTCCCCGATCATTCATGGTGGAGCTACCCGAGGCTTAGCTATCCTCGCTATCTTCCTGCACAACTATAGCCACATCTTAAGTGGCATCGTGACAGAAAACGAATACTCCTTCGTTAGTAAACATCCCCACCAACTACTCTACCAGCTCCTCCATCCGACGCTAGAGCTCCCCCTACACCTATTATCCTTCTTTGGACACTATGGTGTGCCCCTCTTTCTCTTCCTCAGTGCCTACGGTCTAGAGAAGAAGTACGCTGCATCTGACAAACTAGTTTCCACAGGTAAGTTTATCGCTAGCCACTATGCGAAACTCTGGGTCATGATGATCATCGGATTTCTCCCTTTCCTCGCACTGGCCTACATTATTGTTGATGGATGTAAAGATCCGCTAGCTAACATCGTACCCCAGCTGACGATGATCAGTACGCTCTTCCCATTCGAGCCCGATATGGTTTGGCCTGGTCCCTATTGGTACTTTCCTCTCATGGTGCAAGTCTATATCGTATATCGTCTCTTCCTATTTCATCGGACATGGCACTGGGCTGTGGGAATGCTCTTACTCTGCCAGCTAGCACAGCATCTATTTACTGACAATATTTACGTACAGATGTGGCTACGCTATAATTTTATTGGAAGTATGCTTCCTTTTATCCTTGGGCTACTCTATGCCCGCTATGGGCGGAGCATCAGTGGAAAGCAAGCTCTATTCCTCCTGATACTATCGAGCATAGGGATATTCTTAGGTAGCTTTACTATAACCTCATGGCTATGGGTACCTGCACTAGTTTGTGTAGCTGGTCTAAGTCTTATGCAGCTTCTTCCTCAAGCTATCATCAACCCTCTGACTTGGCTAGGGGGGATCTCTTCGGCTATTTTCGTCTTTCATCCCCTAGTACGTCAACTCATCCTTGAGCACTTTAGGAGTGATCGTTACCTTGGCCTCACCATTTATACCGTCGTGACGATCCTCGTTGCCTGGAGACTACAACCCGTGATCAATCGAGCTACACGGTGGGTAACACAGCGCTTCGCCTAAGCGATACTCTCTAAGCAAGCCGTCCCGCTATTCCTATCGTAGGAATAGCGGGACGGCTTGTTTAGGGAGTTGTCTAGAGACAAGATAATATCTCTAGTTCGTCAGTATACGTAGCTCAGAGATGCTCGTATAGTCTAGACCATCCTGTGCACTAAGAGCAGTGAAGCGGAGATAGCGAGCTCGCTGTACTTGGGCTAGGCGTATCTCCTGTGGTCTACGATCCTTAGCTAGCGTACCTCGATGAACTTCCTTCCACGTCTTACCATCGGAGCTAATTGAGATACTGAAGTCCTTGACGGCACCTATCCAGCTCTCATCTTGACGATTCTGGTAGATGATCCCCTTGATCGCTTGCTCTCTCTGAATATCCAGCTCCACCCAATGTGGATGCTTTGGCACGGTCAGCGTCCAGACACTGTGCCAGAAGGACTCAGGATTATCATCGATCAGATACTGCGATTCATATCCCTCTTCCTCCGAACTACAATAATGGATGGTAGCAGGACTATAGATGAGCTTAGGGAAATGATCCTCTGCTATGATCGATGGAGTACGAATATCCCATACAGTGACCTTACCTCCCCCAGCGAGATCAAAAGGTGCTGTATAAGTCATAGCCTTCCCATCATTGATCCGATAGCGAATGTTGGCTGAAGCTGGAGTCATCACACTCACTAAGCCCTGAGGGCTACGCATCATCGCTGGAGCAATACTCCCCGAGAAAGAGACCTTGGCATGCTTCGTTTCATCTCCTTCGGATCGAAGAGGTCGGAGGAGCAGGCTAAAGACCTGAGGCTTCCCTAGAGTTTGATAAGCTGCGAGAGGAGGACCCTGTCCGCAGCTATTCCCACCCAATCCTGTCGTCGAAGCCGAAAGAACTAGATGTGTATCTCCTGCCGGAGGTAGCTCATGAGGATGAGGAGCGAGCATTAGATCGAGAGCACTCCATGGTAGAGCAGAAGAAGTCATCACGGAGTCTGTCACAAAGAGTAGCCCCTTACCTGCTGTATCTCTCAAGCTGACCCAACGAACATCCTCACGGTTAGCCATCGTTTGAGGCTTCGGGAAGTGAATGAACTGATCAGCTACTCGGCTCTGATACTTCCCGACAAATTGCCCCGACTTACGATCCGCATAGTTATTCACAGGTCCACGACCATAGTAGGTATATCTATCGAACCGCTGTGGCAGGACAAACTCATACCCAAGACGTCCTAGAGGAAGAGCTGGCTTGCTAGAAGATAGACTTGATCGAAGAGTAACATCTCCCGACGGAGATACATACCATACCTGCTGTGCCATGATCGAGAAGTCATCCCTACCAAGAGGCTTATCGATATGCTCCGTGATCTTATAGTGTCCAGAGGCCTTCGTCATCGTGAGCGTAGCTTCATTAGGCGCCTGCCAGCGGACAGCGAAGAATAGCTCTACAGATCCATCGCGCTGTGGCGTGATACGCTGACTCAGCACGTGTGGACGAAGGTTATGCAGGCCATTGGAGATCCATGAGGCACGGATCCAGTTATCGTTATCACAAGGAGCTCGGAAGCCTGTCAGTCGAGGTGCCATCGCCGGAGAAAGCAACGTATCACCACTGAGGACATAAGACGAGGGCATCCCAGTCGTCAAGTCAAATCGGATAGAGAAGTCACGCCCCTCAGCGATCCATTCCTTCTCCTTCGTTTGGCTCGTCTTCAGATGAGGGAGGGAGGCATCACGCTGTAGCGCAGGTTTCTTGAGCTCCGTCTGTAAGGCAAACTGCTCTTCGGCGACGGTATAGCCTTCCTCTGCCCAAGGTAAAGCTTCTCGCTGGATACAGCCTACCTTAACGAAGTATTCGCTAGAGGGCTCAAGCTCGTTGATAAGGATCGGGAGTGTCACCTCGGCCGAATGGCGAGGAGCAATCATAGGCAAATCCATCGTTCCTTCCTGTACGACGACTCCATCCTTCACCAGCGACCAATGGAGCGCATAGGCAGAGAGGTCCGTGAAGTAATGCTTATTGAACAGCGTGATCTTACGCGCATGCAAATCCTTTGCTGTAAAGCCTATTTGCTGATAAACCTTCTTTACCTCATAGTACTGGGGCTTGGGGCTTAGATCTGCAAACATAAGACCATTCATCACGAACATCCCATCATTAGGCATATCACCGAAGTCACCACCATAGGCTAGGAAACGCTTCCCATCGGGTGTATGATGATAAAGCGCTTGGTCTACCCAGTCCCAGATAGCACCACCGCAAATGAAGTTGCTACTCTCGATCGCTCGCCAGTAATCATCGAGCCCCCCCACGGCATTCCCCATGGAGTGTGCATACTCAGAGATGTGGAAAGGATACTTAATATCGTAGTTCCCCTCAGCGGCACCCTGCACCCAGGCGATCGAAGGATATTGGTTGGATCCCATATCCACGATGTCGTTATTACGCTCATACTGTATCGGACGTGATGGGTCTAAAGCCTTGGTAGCTCTATAGCTCTTGACGAAGTTATCTCCAGGTCCAGCTTCGTTACCTAAAGACCAAATGACGATCGAGGGGTGATTGATATGCGCACTGACCATCTCAAGCATTCGCGAGACATGCTGAGCTTCGAACTCGGGGACATGCGATAGCGACGCCTTGCCATAGTAGTACTCATGCGACTCGATATTCGCCTCATCCTCTAGATAGATCCCATACTTATCGCAGAGATAATACCAATAAGGGCTCGTCGGGTAATGTGAGTTACGCACATGGTTGATATTCGCCCGTCGCATGAGGAAGACCTCCTGCTGCATCTGCTCACGGGTGATCGCGTGTCCTCGCTCAGGGCTCGTCTCATGGCGGTTCGTTCCCTTGAGCTTGACAGGACGTCCATTGACATAGAAGTAACGCCCTGCTCGCCCAAACTCATCCTCATGAGCTGGCGTCTCACGTATCTCTACTTGGCGGAATCCCGTATAAATCGAGGCACGATCTAGGAGCCTTTTCCCCGTGCGATCATACAGCTCGGCGACCAAGACATAGCGATAGGGAGCCTCAGCAGACCAGAGCTTCGGAGCATCTAGCGTTAGGCTAGTGCGAGCGATACCTTCGGCATCTACTCGGCTCTGTGCCTCTACCGGTAGTCGCTCAGCAGGCTCATCGCTGTATAGAGGTAAGCTATAGAGATGATAGCGCACTTGCTCATCGACAGAGCGCTTCTTGCCCGATCGCTCCACCTCGGCCGTTAGCTCTAGCATACCCTGACCACGCTTTAGATCCAGCTGGGGGATCACCTGCAGATCTCTTAGCTGAATCTCAGGCTTAGCGGTCAAATAAACCGAACGGAAGATCCCTGGCAGACGAAACATATCCTGCGACTCAAGGAACGAGCCATCACTATTACGGTATACTTCGACAGCTAGTGTATTCTCCTTCCCCTGCTCAAGATAGGGCGTAATATCAAAAGAAGCTAGGCTTCGTGAGTTCTTCGAGAAGCCTACATAGCGTCCATTGACCCAGAGATAGAAGAAGGAATCAACCCCGTCAAAGTTCAGATACACACGCTTACCATCCCACTTCTCTGGCAAAGAGAAGCTACGGCGGTAGGCACCGACTTCGTTGCGATCACGATAGGTCGTCCACTCCTTCGGTGGAGTACGCATCACCCCACCACGCCAGTCACCGGGGCGCACTTCATGGTAAAAGATCACGGGCTGATTGACGTAAATCGGCGTACCATAGCGCTTACTACCATCTCGCTGTAGGCCGTAGACGTTCCAGTTCATCGGGACGGTGACCTCCTCCCAACGGCTATCATCGAAGGCCTTACTATGGAAGTCCTTCTCCCGCTCTTCAGGTGTACGCACCCAGTGGAATCGCCACTTGCCATCTAGACTATGATAGTAAGAGCTATGCTCGGGAAGCACTCGCTCCGCACGATCATGGGGAGCAAACGAGAAGAAATAGGCATGAGGACGCTCCTTATTTAGGGCATAGCGGGTAGGAGACTGCCACTCTTGTCCGTCAGGAGCGGTCGAATGATCATAGCTGTAGCCTGGGGGCGGTGTCGCTCGTTGAGCTAGAATACTCGTGCTCACACTAAGAGCTAGCACGAGCGACTTCATTAAAGATGTCACGAAGGGCTTCATCGTATCAGTGTACTTAGAATGATGGGATAGGAGCGAGCAAGGCTTACCCTTACTCAGCTCTACCGCAAAGGTAGCCATTTGCCTGCGACTAGGTATCGTACAAGGCTGTCTCTAGGCATCTCTTCCTAACAGGTTCCTCACGCTCCTTCCCTCCAATAGGGAGCACCCACTAGGTCTCTTCGGTATCATGGTAGATAGCCCTTCGATCGGCAGAAGAAACTTATTGAGATCAAATACTCCATTTCATTAGATATAAGACAGCATATCATACCTAATAAATGAGTGACTGGATACCTAATAAAACTTGATTTCATTAGAAACGAAAGGAAGCGTTCATTCCTTACAACCTCACTGTTCGATCCGAAAGATCTCCCTCCTTCTGTTCTGAGATAGAGTAAACCGACATGCCTCGCAAAAAAGCAAGCCCGCCTCCTCTCCATCCCTATGGGATAGAAAGGAAGCGGGCGATCAATGAATCTATCTTGGCGCAAAGAGAGCGATACGATCACCGCCCTCTAGGCACTAACGTATGATCAGCATAGAGCTGTCAGCGCAGCTGCTAAGCCAAAGAAAATCCCTGGGGCATTAGCAATAACGATAGGCCAATCAGCCTTGGGCTGCTTAAATATCCCATAGATGACCCAAAGGGTGCAGTTAATAGCAGCGACAAGCGGTTGGATCCAGTCCCCTTTATGTCCAGCGAGATTGCCACGAATCGTGCTAATATAGGATACATACATCAAGATCGCTGTGATAGAAGCGACCGTACCGAGAATCGTCAAAAATCGAGATCGAGTCATAAATCAATCATGTAATTAAGGGATGCCTCCTAGATGAAGAACTCTCGTCAAATAACAACTTAGCTCTCCAGAAGAAGATAGCAAAATCTCTCCTTGCATGCAACAAACGAGGTTAAGACAACCCCATACTACTGAAAAGCTAGAGGGTCGTTCACAAAGAGACTAACCTCTGACAACGAAAAAGCCTACCCCTGACCGAGCGTCACGAGTAGGCTTATTCGATGCGGATAAACGCTATCCGCTATGGATTACTTCTTAGCGAGATCGTACTGTGCAGCCAGTTCACCGGTAGGAAGTTCCTTGGTAGCCTGGTCGAGGAGAGTGATCTTGCCTTCTGAGACCTTATAGTAGGTCTCAAGGTTAGAAGAAGGAGTTACCAGCGTCAGGAGATCGCCTTCGAGACGGTAAAGACCGCTCTCATCCATAGGCTGAGCACCTTCCTTAGAGAACTCTTCATGCTTCGTGTAAGTGCCATCAGCATTGAGCGTGATCGTCGTCTTAATAGACGTGTCAGCTCCAGGGATAGTACCTTCGTAGGTACCATAAACACCTTCGTTAGCAGCTGCTGGTTGTTCAGCTACTACCGTGCTGTCTTGTGCGATGCTGTCGGTTTGACCTTCAGCGCTCTTCCCCTGGCAGGAGGCAAGAGCCAGCGCCAGTACTGCGAAAGAAACAAATACTTTCTTCATTGTCGTACATTCTATTTTAAAGAGTGGATCTGATGGCGTCTGTACCTCACTATGGTCAGTCATCACCAAATCCGGATGCAAACATACGAAAAAAACATATCTGTTGTTCTCTTGCATCAAATTTCTCTTTTATCTGTCCCTACATTTCACACAATCTCTCTGAAAACGAGCAAGTAACATGAGCAAAAAATAAGGACACTACCTCCTCTCACGTAGGTAGTGTCCTTGGATTAATGGCCTCAGCATACCAGCTAAGGCTAGGTAAAAGTTCGACTAATCTTGAGCAAAGCTGACCGGAGGCATCGCCATCATCCAATAGTTATCAGGATCAGCGATACTCCGAATGAACGAGTGCTCTTGCCCATCCTTAAAAGGATCGATCTTATACGGCCCATGGCTCACCAAAGACTCGATGAAGGTATCTAGAGCATCATGCACATAGAACCAAGGCAAGCCATCCTGAATAATGCGCGTCACATGGAACTGCAATGGCTCACCATACACAGCCGTATAGTCTAGATAATAGTGACTAAACCGATAGAAGCTAGGCGATAGATCAATGTAAAGCCCTATGGATGGCATCCAGTCAGAGGATCGACCTAGATAGACATTGGAGTCAAATGTCCCAGGGTAATATGTATTACTCTGGATCTGGCTAAGCTGATTAAAGACGGCATAGGCACTCGTACCCGTTGTGTCTGCACTATTGATAAATCGAGTAATCACGTAGTCTCGGGTGAAGTCATAGCGTCCTCTGAAGAGTTTAAGCGTTTGCTTACCATCTGCGGTCTGCATAGCACTCTTATCTTCATTCAGCACCAGCTCGGAGAGCGTTTCCCCTCCAATGGTCAATGACTTCAAGAGGCGTAGTCCTCGATCAGAGAAGGTAATCGGGATCAACTCCTTCTTATCGCCATAGCGTACCCAAAGCTTATGTGCAAAGCCAAAGATCGAAAGAGCAACCTCTGTTCCGCCAAGTGTAAGGGGAGCCAATGCTTGCCCTTGCAGGGTCTTACGCATTGCCTTGACTTGCTGGAGATAAGTCGCAGGATCCTTATCTAGACGTACGAGTGTTTGGATAGCTCCAGTACGTCCACCACGTACCGTGATCGTCCGCTGGTCAGAGCTAATCTGCTGTATGATGAAGTCTGAATCCCCATTGTATGAATCCGGCAACCCCCAGTAAGGATCAGAGTAGCGATGTAGACGATAGTTATACGTATCAAAGGTGAGACGTATCCCTCCATTCTGAGAGAAGTGATAAGTCGAGTTCAGCTCTGTCTCATCATCTTCTGATCGCATGGTGACAGCATAGCTGTCCTTGAACTTCACCACGATGGCTCGGCCTCCATATCGACCTCCATCGGGCATGAGTGTCAGGAGCCAGCCCTGCTCACTAGAGCATAGGAGATCCTGAAGATCCTGAGTTGATCGAGATATGACCGTCGAGGGATACTGATCCCCCTCGGGCATATCTTCATACTGCTTACACGAGACCCCCAGCACCAGGAGAGCAATGAGGGCAAAAATACGATCGTAGCGCATAGTTAGTATCCTGAGGGGTATTGGGTGAAGTCCATCGTGGAGATCTTCACTAGACGGCGCTGAGCTTCAGCCTTGATACTGTCTAGATCGGTGGAATACTCCGAGCGGAGGTATTCCTTCAAGATCTCTAGTTTACGCTCGATGATCTGTCTACCAGTCATCGTTGCCTCAGGGCGGTTCTTCCCTTCAGCCGCTTTCAGTCTAGCCTGCCAGGCTTCATCCGTATCGAGGATATAGATAGAGAAGAGCTCAGCAAAGTCTTCATCGGAGTCGGTGCTACCATAGTCACTGACGAAGCCAGCATAATCAGATCGACGATTGGTACGCCACCAGTAGGAGAAGGCGTCCTGACGCTGATACTCTAGCGCTGAGAGACGATTGAACTCGGCCGGATAGGCTCGCTCTTCATGAAGCGTATGTGCTGACTCATGATAAAGCGTACTAATGTAGTCATCACGCGTCGTCTGAAGATCAGATACATCCAGCTCATTGATCTTGTAGATCCAGATCTCTCCCTGTGGAGCAGCCCCTAGCATACGTCGGTCCATACCATAGCCCGAAGAGCCAAAGAGATTCAAACTCTTCACCGTATGAGTCTGCAGGTAACCCTCGGGAGCAGCGACCGCATAGACCTGAAAGAAAGCATAGTCAATAAGATTGAGATACTCAAGAGCCTTCGCCTCCGTAATAGGAGCTAGGAGGAATCGACTATCGGTAGCCTTCTGGTCCCAGGTATAAGTAATGTTTACATTATACTGCTTGGCGAAGAGGCGCTCGATATAGCGCTGCAGGCGAGGCATCGAGCTGACATCAGGAGTCGTATAGACCGCTCTATCGGAGCGAGGGGAATCTAATTCTGATGAGCACCCTATAAGACTCCCTAAGCCCATGGCTAGGAGCAGGGGGATGAATAGCTTATTCATAGTAGGTGCATGGATTATTTAGTCGGATTAGGACGAATGGAGAGCGTGACAGACTGATCAGGCAGAGCTATAGCTTGCCGTGGGTCACGTCCTGGCAGTTGATCCTGAACAGAGTAGGTACCATTATTATTCACTCGGCGATAGACCGTGATACCATAGCGCTTTACATCCTGCCAGCGAAGCCCCTCATGCAGGGTAAGGATACGTCGACACTGCAGGAGATGCTGTAGCAGAGCATTCTCCTCTTCAGATGCGATCGTGAAGTGTGGCTGGAAGCTCTTGCGTAGTGAACCACGCGACTCTGAGTCGTAGGAGAGCGCATTGTAGTGCTTGACCACCTCGGCCAGCGTGAAGGTCTTCTGACGAGCAGTACTACCATCCTTATCATTAAGGTAGGCAGAAGTCCAAACATTGAGGTCTGCAAGGGCACTCTGATAGTGGGCGCTCCCCTTGTGGATCTTAGCCTCAGCACGCACCATCAGCGTTTCATCCGTCGTAAAGGGTATCTCAAAGCTCTTATAGGAGTCACTAGGGAAGCTGGGGAGCTTGGGCTGGACCGTCTTATTGATATTCTTCTCTGTATAGATGAAGGGTTGGAACCAATAGGCATCCTGTCGTCCCCAGATATTCTTGGCAAAGAGTGTCTCAATACGAGTGAGGTACTGTGACTGCGTCAAGCGTGTATTGCTGTAGGTCGTCCCTCCTGTGGTCTGCCCAACGTAGTTCGTTTGGCGCAAGATCGCCATAAGGTTTGCCTTGTTGGTGAGATCATAGTAGTGGAGGGCATAGGCGGCATCTGTACGTGGTGTCGTCGTAAAGGACTTCCAGTCACGTATCATAGTGGCAGCATTGCCCCCCAAGACCTTATCGGCATACTCGATCGCCTTATCCCACTTCTGATAGTAGAGATAGAAACGTGCCGCGAAAGCATAGGCGGCAGGAGCAGAGAAGTGGAACTTCTTCTTTTCCTCGGGATACACGACATAGGACTCCACGAGAGGAATACCCGCAGTTAGATCAGCCTCGATCTTGGCATATGTCTCAGCTACGGTACCACGAGGATAGTCGGGCTGAAGGCGAGTGACCGGTTCTAGGAGATAGGGGATACCGAGATCCTTATCTGCGGTAGTCGGGTCGTAAGCTAGCGAGAAGACAGATACTAGCTGGAAGTGTGCCCAAGCACGAGCTAGCAAGGCTTCACCTCGGCATGCCTTGACGAGATCACTCTCCTGATCAGACAGCTGATCGAGAGCTCTTAGCGCAGTATTGGCATGCAGTATGGCATTATAGTTCCCTTCCCAGATCTGATAGGGAGAGTCATAATAACCATCTGAATTGAGGATCTTCTTCCAGTAAGCTGCCCCGACACTAAACTGATTCCCATACGGGTGATCAAGTCCATCATCCTGTACATTGTCCGAAGCCAGCTCGAGAAGATAGGTCGGAGACTTCGTGGAGTAAGCTGCGGGTAGCAGGGCACGGATCTTCTCTGGTGTATCCAGCTCGACCAAATCAGACCGAGGATTTTCATCCAAGAAGCTGTTACACGCTACTAGGCTCAGCGAGGCGATAGCTAGAAGTGCCCCTTGCTGAAGAGAGGTTAGGATTCTCATCGTCGTCGTATTTTCTTGGGAGGTGACTAGATACCCACGGAGGCAGAGAAGATCAGTGAGTGGGGAGTGTAGCTGTAAGGCAAGGCTCCATTCAAGCGCTTATCTGAGTAGATCAGGAAGACATTAGACGCCTGTAGCTTGAAATCAACAGAGCTCATGAAGGTCTTACGTAGGAGATTCTTCGGTAGCGCATAGCTAAGCGATATGTCACGTAGCTGGACATAGTCTGTACGTGCGATACGAACATCCGAATGATTGTACGTATAGTAGGCGTAGTAGAGGTTCGGATTATTCAGACGCTGCTGTGCAGTAGGTAGGATGGGGACATTGGTACGCTCTTCGTCACCTGGTCGTAGCCAGCGACGATTAAACTCGTGTCCTAGTGCCTCGTAGTCGGAGTAGTAAGAGTTAAACATATCAGGTAGGCGACGGATCGCACCGAAGGAGTAAACGACATAGACACTGAACTTCACATTGCCCCAAGTAAAGCTATTATTCAATCCACCTTGGTCGGTCGGAGTGCGCGTCCCCGAGTACTTCAAGTAATCGAGGTTGGTCGTAGCACTGAAGTTGATATTATCCCGCTCGATCTGTCCACGATGATTATAGAACTGGGGGAACCCTTCTGATGAGAGCTTATAGAAGGGGATAGAGAAGACGGATGCTAGTGGATAACCCTCACGAGCTGACCCTGTCGAGCTAACCAACCCCGAGACGTCAGGGCGAGAATTCAGTCGAGTGACCTTATTCGTATTACGTGAGTAGGTGAAGGAGGTCGTCCAGGAGAACTTCTTCGTATGGATATTCTGCGTCGTTAGGGAGAGCTCTACCCCCTTAGCTTCCATCGAAGCCACATTCCCGTAAGGAGTGAAGAAACCACCTGTACCTTGTGTATAAGCGACATCGACTAGATCACGCCCCTGGCGAGTAAACAGACTTAGCGAAGTAGATATGCGATCCTTGAGGAATCCGAAGTTTAGATTCCAGTTCAGCTCGTACATCTTTTCATAGGTCAGCTCATTATTTGCGGGCTCATTGATATAGAGCGAGGGTTCGGTCAGTTGATTGGGACGGAAGGGTAAGTAAGACTTGATCCGCTCCTGTGAGTTATAGACATAGGGCATGGTTCCAGTCATTCCGTAGGTCAGACGTGTAGAGAGCGAGGAGAGAGGACGTAGACTACGGAAGAAGGCTTCCTGACCAATATCCCAGCCCAGCGAAACGCTCCAGGTAGGCATCCAGCGGACTAGACGAGAGCGACCGAAGCGGTTAGTGCCTTCATAGCGGAGCGACCCATCCAGTGTATAGCGACCGAGGTAGCTATAGGAGAGCGTACCGAGGAAGGAGACATTGCGATCAATCGTCGTCGTACGGTTGTAATAGTTACGATTCGAATCATGGAGCCAGTGGAAGAGCAGCGGATCGAAGGTGCTCAGCTGACCGAGGTTAAAGTTCACCCCATACTCCTGATCCCAGCCAGACTTCTCTCTTAGATTGTAGATATCAAAACCTCCGAGAGCAGTGAGTGTATGCTTGCCATCGAGGAAGCTATCACTATAGGAGAGTCTCCCCTGCAAATCAAAGCGTCTCGTAGAATATCCCTGAATCGTACGATACCCACCATCAGGCATCACGATGCGAGGCAGAGCATAGACATCATCTGCGGGCTTATAGAGGTAGCTGTTCTGGTCACGGATATAGCGATTACTCATAGCACGGAATCGCTCCGAGAGATTAGATTTCTCTGTACGTACGAACTCCGTCTGATTGCTATAGTACTGTACTGACCCCAGTAGCGAAGCACGTAGCTGGCGAATAGGCGTCCAGGCTAGTGAAGCCTGCAAGCGGAGGTTAATACCATCATCATCTCGGTAGTTCTCATTCATCTCATCCTTAAGATTGAGCGGAGCATACTGGTAGAGATAATAGACCTCAGGATCCATGGTACGAGGCATCTTCGCAGCAGACTTGAGAGGCTCGAAGTCGCCACCATCGTGTGACTGGGTATAGGAGGCATTCACGATAGCCCCAAAGGTCCACTTGGGAGTCAGGCGGTAGGTGGTATTGAGATTGACGAAGTAATTCTTCTCATTCTGCACTTTGGCCCAACCTGGATCAAGTGTTGTCCCCAAGGAGACATAGTAGTTAGCCTTCTGTCCACCTGAAGAAAGAGCTATCGTATGCTGCTGGCGAATGCTGTGCTGGAAGAGCTCTTTGAACCAGTCTGTATTCCGATACTCTGCCTTCGAGAGATAGCGAGCACGTCCCTCGGCAGTATTCTCTTGTGCAAATTTCCCATTACGATAGCGGATCGTATTCTCATACATCAGCCCATAGACTCCATACTGCGTCTGCACCCTTAGGTTCGATGGGAGTAGGCTCCCACCCTGCTCTAGCTCACGCAGGACAGACATATGATCCTGTGAATTCTGCACATTAAACTCACGGTAGGAGGGGATGAAGCGATAGGTGAGCTGGGTCGTGTAGGTGAAGCGATTCACTCCCTGCCCTGCACGACGTGTACGGACGGAGATGACCCCACCGATAGCTTGGTTCCCATACAAGGCCGTAGCCGAGGCATCCGTGATCACGGAGAAGCCCTCGATGTCACGCTCCGAGAGACCTGGCAAGGTAGCAGCGATGATACGCTTGGCATCAGGAGAACTAAGGTCAGCCGTATTGAATGTACTATCCTGCTTGTAAACGACTCCATCGATGACCCAGAGTGGATAAGCCTTCGTCTTAATAGAAGTAGTCTGACGCATCGTCGTCACGGTAGTCTGCTGATGCTCCTCAGCATCCTCAAGCGTGATAGAGAGAGGTGTCGTAGAAGCGGGAGCTTCAGCCGTAGTCTTACCCTCAAGAGTAAAGACCAGGATGGATTTCTCTCCGACTTCTAGAGAGAACTTCCCCTCAGAGGAAGTAGTCGTGCGCTTGGAGTTGTCGAGCTTGACTGTCACAGCAACACCTGGCAAGGGGTTACCTCGGGAGTCAAGCACCGTACCTTTCACCAAGATCGTCTGAGCACAAACGGTTGCTACAGTACCTAGCACAAGGGCTAGCATAAGGAGCAAATTTCGTAGTCTTGTTACCATAGTAGATCGCGACGCTTGCTTGTTAGTGTAGCTCCACCTCGAGGGCAGTAGCAGAAGCAAATATAAGTAAAAGGGTGAGCGTTTCATAAAAATAAGCCCACCCAGCTACTTCTTATTACTTTTAAATAAATCAAACCCTTTTTAATTAAACCATTACACCCCTATCAGAGCTATATCTTAAAATAGATATAGCCACTGGAAAAACTTCCCAACACAAGACCAGCTCCCTAAAAACTCTATCCCAAAATTTCCTCCTCATCGGCATCGCCCATCCCCTCATATCAAGGAAAAGGCACAGATAAGAAGGAAGGCTATCTATCCCCATTCCGACAGCAAACATTCCTGAGACAGGGAGATCTCTACCAGGTCACAAGAGGATAGCTCCCTCCCTAGATACTGCCGGATCAATTCTCCCTAAGAGCACCTAAAGCTCCGCTCTACTAAACAACTTACGAAGTAATTAAATGCTCCTTTGAGCTAGCTTCATCAGCCTCGATGCTTTAGGTATATTGTGGCTGCACAGTTAGGTATATTCTAATCCATGGGTTGGGTATATAGTAACTCACCGGTTAGGTATATTGCGATCATTCCCAGAAGTAGTCCACAAACAAGAAAAGCCCTCTTCCTCGATAACTCGAAGAAAAGGGCTCTCCATCAAATCACCCAGCTATATGACTAGGCTCGAAAATCTATATGCACCGGATACTCAGGACTGTTTACGACTCGTCCCCAGCTAACCGACCAAGTCGCATCCTCAGACTCCAGGGATCAGCAGACTAGCTAGAGATACATCGAAGAAAGAAAGCATCCGGCACGATCAAACAAGAGGACAGAGGCTAGATAGACAGAAATAGTGGAAAATCCAGCAGCACCTCGCTAGGATATAGGGAGCCTTAACTAAAAGAAGCAAGGAAGTATACTTATAGTACAGCGCTAATAGCTACGAGAACAGATAGGTAGAGTGTATAGTATCTACTTTCAGAAATCAGCAGCTTCCACACCAGGATACAAGTCTTCACCGTCACAGAGCCTGCAAGAGAGCTCCATTTCTCCTCTCCCCATTAACACACGCTTGAAGTAACAGCTCCTCGAAGTAAGGCCTGATAGATCTAGTCCTACCCTCCGTCCCCATTCCTATCATCTGTACAGATAAACACAGGCTAATCATACAGGCAATTCATAAGGGATCGCTCCTTCTACTCCACAATCATCGTTCTACTCTAGCGGTATCGTTAGCTAGCTTAGCAGGGGTATCCGCAGAACAAAGCTATCCAAGCACACCCTCACTAGCGGTAGCCATATCCTCGTAGCTATCTCACGACTAGCTCGTACTCTTCGGGTAGCCATATAACAGATTTGGGTGTCCCAAGCATACGCTCAGAACACCCAAACTCTTCTA
>CAJPPK010000010.1 GCA_905372565.1 uncultured Porphyromonas sp.
ACAGATCAGCGCTTGCGTTGACTGGCGAGGTATTCGCACACTACTCAACAAGAAGTATACAAAGACCCAGAACGCCACAGGCAATCCAGCCTATGATGCCTTGATGATGTTCAAGATCCTACTGCTTCAGACCTGGTACGGCCTGAGTGATTACGAAGTCGAAGAACGGATCAACGACTCCCTCCTCTTCAGCGAATTCCTCCTCTTGGATATGGGCCTTCCAGCTCCAGACCACAGCACCATCTGTCGCTTTCGCGCTGAACTGACGCGCTTGGGGATTATGGACAAGCTCCTTAGCGAGCTGAATAAGCAGTTCAAGAAGCACGGGATTAGCCGTATTGACCAAGGGGCTATCGTGGATGCGAGCATTGTGGATAGCCCGCACGCTCCCGATGGAAGTATCCTCATCGAAGTGGCAGACGACCGAGAGGACTTGCGCACCGAAGAAGAGCAAGCCCAAGAGCAGGCTTATCAGATTGTAGCAAGAAGAACTCGGCTTGTTTGCTTGAGCGCGGCTTGATTGATGGGATTATGCTCAAGGTGTAGAAAGGGATGAAACTGACAGAGCGACAACGTGAACTGAATAATGCCATCAGCAAAATGCGCTGTTTAATCGAGCGTACCTTCGGAGTATCCGAAGGTGGTTTTCAGGAGGGCGATGTCACTACCGAGGACTTGAGAGCACATGCGCAGAATATCATGGAAGCTATGGCATACAATCTGAAGAGTATGCCTGGGCTTCTTGTGCTCCAGAGCATCAAATAACGCAGAAAAGTCCCCTCTCGGGAGGGTTATCCTCCCGAGAGGAGCAAGGGGGAGAGACAGGCATCTCACTTCTCAGCCTAAAGACTCCGAAGTTCGGTGAAGGAAGGTGCAAGCTGTGAAGAGATGGGCTTGCGCAATGGTCTCAACCAGTTAAGAAGGTCTCAAGGGAGCGGGCTCCACATGCAGGGGAGCATCATTATTTTTGGTAATTTTAGAGTGAAATTGTACGCCCCGAAGATCGAGGCAGGCGGTGAATGACCTCATGCCATCGAAAGCAAGGATAGTCCAACCAGACATGAATAAGAAAATTAACCCTATCGCTTGGGTGCCAAGCGTCTACTTTGGGATGGGGCTGCCCTATGTTGCCCTCTCGATCGTCTCTGTCCTGATGTTCACTGACCTGGGGGTCGGTAAAGAGGATGTCACCTTCTGGACAAGTCTACTCGTCTTACCCTGGTCACTGAAGCCCCTCTTTAGCCTCTGTATGGAGCTCTTCGGCACGAAGCGTCAATATGTATTCTTGACCGAGGCGATCACAGCTCTCATGTTTGGGCTCGTATGCTTCGCTCTCCCTCTACCTAGCTTCTTCGCCATTGCCTTAGCCTTCATGGGAGTACTCGCCATCAGTGGATCGATGCACGACATCGCTGGCGACGGTCTCTATATGCAGGAGCTCTCAAGCAGTGAGCAGGGGGTCTATGCTGGATGGCAAGGAGCCTTCTATAATCTGGCCAAGATCCTGACCAACGGAGGACTAGTCTACCTCGCAGGTTACCTATCGAAGAGCATGGGTCTAGAGAAGTCCTGGATGGTGATCATGGCGATCTGTGCAGGTCTGATGCTAGCCCTCTCACTCTATCACATGTTTGTCCTACCGAAGGAAACGGCCAAGGAGAAGCGATCGGCTCAAGAGAGCTGGGAGGAGATGCTCGAAGTCATCCGCACCTTCTTTGTCAAGAAGCATATCTGGCTTTACCTCGTCTTCATCTTCCTCTATCGTCTAGGCGAAGGTCTGGCTATGAAGATCGCACCGATCTTTCTCAAAGATCCGATCCTAAAAGGAGGCGTCGGGCTATCCAATGAAAACTATGGTCTCATCTATGGTACGGCAGGTACGATCGCCTTTATCCTCGGATCCATCCTCTCGGGCTACTACATCGCTAAGTTTGGGCTCAAGAAGACGCTCTTTTCGCTCGTCTGCATCTTCAACATCCCCTTTGCCGTATACCTGATTTTTGCTCTCTTCCAGCCACAGAATCTGTGGTGGATCGCCACGGGCATTGTCTTCGAGTACTTCAGTTATGGCTTTGGCTTTGTAGGGATCACCCTCTTCATGATGCAGCAGATCGCCCCTGGGAAGTATCAAATGGCGCACTACGCCTTCGCCAATAGTCTGATGAACCTCAGCGTCATGGTACCTGGGATGATCAGTGGGAAGCTAGCCACAACACTAGGGTATCAGGGCTTCTTCGTCCTCGTCCTCGTCGTGACGATCCCAGCCATTGTACTAAGTCTACGCCTCCCCTTCGTACACACTCCCGAAGCGAAGGAGGTCGTCTAATCTGTCTTATCCATCACCCTATATTTATAACGAATGAGCAAGATCAAGATCGTTGGGCAAAGCCTGCCCGATATGCCTTGGGAAGACCGCCCCGAAGGCTGTAAGGATACTGTCTGGCGCTACAGCGCTAATCCCATCATCCCACGCGACCTACTCCCTACCTCTAACAGCATCTTCAATAGTGCTGTCGTTCGCTTCGGAGAAGGTTACGCTGGAGTCTTCCGCTGTGATGACACCAATCGTCGTATGCGCCTGCATGTCGGCTTCAGCGATGACGCGATCAACTGGAACATCAATCCCGAGCCTCTGAAGTTCGAATGCAAGGACAAGGAGATCGGAGAATGGGTCTATGGCTACGATCCTCGTGTCGTCTTCATCGAAGACCGCTACTACGTGACGTGGTGTAATGGCTACCATGGCCCTACGATCGGTGTCGCCTATACCTTTGACTTCAAGACCTTCCACCAGCTGGAGAATGCATTCCTGCCCTTCAATCGTAATGGAGTGCTCTTCCCTCGCAAGATCGATGGGAAGTTCGCTATGCTGAGCCGTCCTAGCGATAATGGTCACACGCCTTTCGGTGACATCTTCTATAGCGAGTCGCCTGACCTCGAGTTCTGGGGTCGTCATCGTCATGTCATGAGCCCTGCTCCCTTTGAGGATAGCGCTTGGCAGTGCACCAAGATCGGTGCGGGTCCTATCCCCATCGAGACTAGTGAGGGCTGGCTCTTGATCTACCACGGGGTACTCGCATCGTGCAATGGCTTCGTCTATGCATTCGGATCTGCACTCCTGGATCTAGACGAGCCTTGGAAGGTAAAGTTCCGCTCAGGTCCTTACCTCATCTCGCCTCGTGAGCAGTACGAGTGCATGGGTGACGTACCTAACGTGACCTTCCCCTGTGCCGCACTACATGATGCCGACACAGGTCGTATCGCTATCTACTACGGCTGTGCGGATACCGTGACGGGTCTGGCCTTTGGCTATATCGATGAGATCGTAGAGTTCACCAAGAAGAACTCGATCATCTAAGCCCACGGCACTGCCCGAAAGCTATCCGCCCCAGAGAGTCGTCACTCTCTGGGGCGGATATTTTTATGTACTCTAGCCATGGATCGCAGGAGCTAGTCAAGCGATCGGAGTGCATTGATGAGGTAGACAGCACGAGATCGGCCGAGATCTTCAAGCACGAGATCAGCCTCTTGGATGCGTCCCTCGTCCAGTAGAGATGCCCGCCGTGTACCAGCGAGCAAAGGATGTCTAGGTGTCATCAGCCCTTCAGGAAGATCTAAGACCACATTCGTAAAGGTCGTATCCGTTAGCTCCCCCGAAGATCGATAGAAGATCGGCTCTTCATCTGCACCCAAACGAGAAGACACCTCCGCAAAAAAGGAGCGGTCAGCATACTTATAAGTATAGTCGAAGTCGGATGGTAGCTCTATCGGGACTAAGTGCCGTACGCTTCGTCGGTGATAGGGGATCAGGCGAACGGCTTCGATCCCCCTAGGAGTATAGGTCAAGGTAAGACGATGGATCTGCTGGCAAGCCTCTTGGCTCAGCGTCCTAAGGCAGGAAGTGACACATCGTTCGGCTTCCTCCAAGACCAGCGAGGGAGAAGGTGCCCCGAAGGCTTCGAGTGTCTGAAGCATCCGAGTGAGATGACGCTCTGCACATATGGCTAAGCCTCCCTCGACGGCGAGCGTCTCGATGAAGCGAGCTTCGGATACTAAGCGTGGGGGATATAGATCTTCTGTAGGCATTCGTGATACTCGGCTTCACACTGGCTATGGATCGTGATTCCTCCCCCTGAGCGATAGTAATAGCTCCCCGAAGGTGTCTGCTCTACATAGCGAATAAGGACAGCGGTATCCAGATCCTTACCATCAAAGTAACCGGTGATCCCGGTATAGAAGCCACGCTTCTCGCCCTCTGCCTCTCGGATCAACTCGAGTGTCCGAGCCTTAGGTGCACCACTGATGGATCCAGCTGGCAGGAGTGGTAAGAGGAGCTGTGCGATATCGAAGGTCTCCGCCGAGCGATCCACCTTCCCCGTGATCTCCGAGCTCATCTGAAGGAGTTCCCCTCTTGAGGTATGGAGGGCGGAGAGGTACTTGAAGCGCTTGACACGGACGCCGAGAGCCACTTGATTGAGGTCGTTTCGCATGAGATCTACGATCGTATGGTGCTCACATCCCTCTTTGTAGTCGCTACGTAGCAGATCGGCAGCATGAGGCAGGGTGGCATCGATGGTTCCCTTCATCGGATGAGTCGATAGCTCCTCTCCTCTTAATGTGATAAAGCACTCGGGAGAGAAGGAGACGAAGCGACCAGGTAAGAGGACACGATAGGTCGCATGACTGGAGAGGTAAATATCTTCTAGTCCTGCTGTCGTACTTATCGGAGTCTTGAGAGTCAGGTTCGCGAGGAACGAATCCCCCTGCTGTAGACCCTGCTGAATGATCGAGAAACGCTGACTATAATGCTCCAGCCCCTCTGGCTGGAGAGACAGATCGATCGCCCCTTTCTTCCCCTCGGGGTCAGGCGTCTTCCCTGCAGGGAAATCGAAAAAGATCTCTCCCGTAGGCTGACGGATAGGATCGAGATAGCAATATCCCTCCTGTAGCTCGAAGTCTAGGAGGAAGAAACAAGGAGTCCCCGCCCGCATCGCCCGCTGGAGCTGGGCAAGGACGGCGAGGACTTCGGCCGAAGGACTAGGTAGTGTAGCGTGCTTCATCACTTCAGTCGCACCTCGGTGGGCGACAGAACTACCTGCTTAGCCTTATAGAGTGATCCAAGAGCCATCTTGAAGGTCTTCTTGCTCATCTTCGTTAAGCGGTAGATAGCTTCGGGACTACTCTTATCACCGATAGGGAGACTTCCGCCTTGCTCCTTGATGAGGGAGAGTAGGCGCTGGCTCTCCCCGTCCATCTTTGCATAGCCGACGGGCGTTAGGGAGAGGTCTACCTTATTATCCTCACGGACACGGACGACATAGGCTGTAAGCGACTCGCCTCGACGAAGCATACGGGGGGTATCATCGGTATAGAGCATTCCCCAGTGCCGGCGCTCGACGACGACACGGTAGCCTAGCTCATGCTGCTCAGTCACCAAGGTCTGGACGGCCTGCCCAGGCGAATAAGAGGCCGGAGTATTATCGAGGTGCTTCTGAAGGCGTGCCGACCCGACGATCTTACCACTCAGCTGATCGATGTAGAGGAAGACGATATAGCTGTAGCCCTCCTGCATCTTCGTAGTCTGCTCACGGAATGGAACGAAGAGATCCTTATGTATCCCCCACTCTAGAAAAGCCCCAGCCTCGGTGACACTAGAGCATCGGAGATAGGCTACCTGCCCGACCTCAGCTAGCGGGGTAAGGGTCGTCGCGATGAGTCGCCCCTCGTTATCGTGGTAGACGAAGACCTTCACGAGGTCTCCCTCCTTAGCTCCTTCGGGTAAATAGCGTATGGGCAGGAGGATGTCTTGTACACCTCCGTCGAGGTAAGCACCGATGGAGACTAGGCGTAGGATCGGGAGTTCCTGTAGGCGTCCCAGCTGATAGGTGGATATAGGAGTAGCGTCCATAGAGAAAAGGAGTTAGTCTAGGATGAGCGTCGTCTCATCTCTGAGCTCGGGAGGGATGCTGAGGCTGTAGCGCTTCCCATTGCGCTCGATGTCGAGAAGCAGGAGGGTATGCTCGCTATCATTGACGTAAGGGCGGAAGAAAAAGAGGTAGCTGAAGATGGACTCCTCGGGAGACTTCTCTAGAGCCTTACGTACCGCTGCGTAGCTCTTCTTCTCCCATGGGCGTAGGTTAGGAGCTAGCTCGGCGGTCTGGCGGTAGCGGAAGGTGTCACCGAGGAAGCTCTGATAGGCCTCAGAGAGACGTTTCAGATCGGTCTGGCTAAAGGGCTTGCCATTGATGCTATGGATATAGTCGCCACTACGTAGACCAGCCTTGAAGGCAGGAGAGCCCTCCACGACATCAGCGATCCGATTCATCTGACGCAGGTCATAGACGATCCCCGTATAGAGGTAGCGCAGGCTCTGGTAGTGGTAGGACACCGGTGACGAGCTAGGTGCATAGGGAAAAGACTGAAGCATCACCGGTAGAGCACTCGCAGCATACGTTGGGAGGGTTATCGCTTCGCTAAGACGCTCCTTGGATTCACAGCTCCAGAGGATTTGGTTGGGCTTCCCCGCCGGAGTCACCTGCAGAGTCAGATTCAGATCATAGGCACTCCCTGCCGTAGACGTACTCGGTAGGAGAGGCAAGACCTGCAGCCCTCGTGACTGAGGCTCGTAGCGTAGGCTCGTCTCTGGCTGGGTCGCATCCCGACGGCTATCTTGACTTGGCTGGAGACTATAGAAGGTCTCGACGATAAGCTCTGCTCCCATATCTACCTGCTTAAGCCCTCGTGCCTCTAGGAGCTTAGCTATCTCGGCATAGATCGGCTTGTCCATGGCTTCATTACCCGAGTTAGAGGGAGCGAAGGCAAAGGTCCTCACCACCTCCCATGGATAGTTAACCTGGGCACGGAAGGTGAAGGGATAGCTTAGCTGCTGCGTCGTGGCATCCAGCTGGCTATATCCTGCGAAGGCTACGGCTAGCTCCGCCTCGGTAGCGGTCTGAGCCCCCTTACAATAAGGACGAAGCAGCGTCGTCGCACTCCCTGCCCCTAGACGCTCTAGGGTAATGAGATGCTCGGCCACAGGACGCACAAGGAGCTCACTGACCTCTCTACTTGAGCGACCAGAGGTAGACACCCCATCGATCGCCGTGATGACATCGCCAGCTCTTAGTCCTGCGATCGAAGCCGGACTATAGGGCAAGACTCCCGTAAGTACGGGATACCCCTTCCCCCATCCCATAGGTGATCCCATCTGATAGTGGATCCCTAGACGACAGCGCTCCTGCGCCTGGAGCGAGGGAGAGGATAGGACGAGGGCTGTAAGCCCTAGAGCGAGCCCCAGAGAGGAGAAGCTAGGGGAAAGCAACGATCGAGTCAAATTCTTCATCACGCACAAGTCAGCATTATCTATTTATCGTGTCGGCTCAGGATGGCTTCGGTCATCCGAAGCGCTTCCGTAGTAGCCTGGAGGATGATCGACTCTCGATCGCCCTCGAAGTGATAGGTCTTTGCCTGCGAATGCACCAGTCCTTCTTCTCGCCAGGTCACCGCTAGGCAGACCATACCTACAGGATGTCCCTCCTCGGCACCGCCCGGTCCTGCGAGACCAGTACTAGCGATACCGATATTTGTCCCAAGGCGCTCCATGACACCACGAGCCATCGCTGAGGCGACGGCCTCACTCACCACATGGTGAGCTAGGATAAGCTCGGCGGGGACGCCTAGGAGCTTCGTCTTGAGCTCCGTCGCATAGGCGACGATCCCACCTCTTAGGTAGGACGAAGCACCAGCTACCTGTCCTAGGGTCGCAGCGATGCGCCCCGTAGTACAGCTCTCGGCTGTCGCTACGGTAAGTCCTCGCTCTTGGAGGAACGCTCGTAGTCGGGGCGAAAGGGCAGGGAGGGAGGCCATAATCCTATAGCTTAGGGGCTCGGGGGCTACATCGTCACCCGAGCGAAGGGTACGGCATCCAGCTCGCTACGCTTACCGTCGAGGAAGGCATAGTAGCCGTTCATCGCCACCATGGCTGCATTATCCGTCGTGTAGGCGAACTTCGGGATAAATACCTTCCACCCGAAGCGTCGAGCATGATCGTGGAAGGCTTCACGAAGCCCGGTGTTCGCCGAGACTCCCCCAGCCACAGCCACCTGCTTGATGCCTAGATCCTTCGCCGCCTGCCGTAGCTTCTTCATTAGGATGTCGATGACTGTTGCTTGGAGGGATGCACAAAGGTCAGCCTTACGCTCCTCGATGAAGTTGGGATCATTAGCCAGCGCATCACGTAAGGTATAGAGGAACGAGGTCTTCAGCCCACTAAAGCTGTAGTTATACCCAGCTATGTTGGGTTTACTAAAGGCGAAAGCTGTGGGATCGCCTTCGTTCGCCAGACGATTCACTACGGGTCCACCCGGATAACCCAGCCCCATCACCTTAGCACACTTATCGAAGGCTTCGCCAGCAGCGTCATCGATGGTCTGACCGATGATCTCCATGTCGAAGGGCGACCGCACCAGGATGATCTGTGAGTTACCTCCGGAGACGAGCAGGCAGAGGAAGGGGAACTCAGGCTCGTCACTCTCCTCACCCTCCTCCTGGATGAAGTGCGCCAAGACGTGGGCGTGTAGGTGATTGACCTCAACCATCGGGATATCCAGCGCTAGGGCTAGCCCCTTGGTAAAGTTCGTCCCGACCAAGAGAGAGCCTAGGAGTCCTGGCCCGCGAGTGAAGGCTATCGCGTCCAGCTGCTCGGGCTCGACTCCGGCACGACGCAGGGCTTCGCTCACGACGGGGACGATATTCTGCTCGTGGGCACGGGAGGCCAGCTCGGGCACCACTCCTCCGTAGGCGGTATGGACGGCCTGCGAGGCGATGACGTTACTAAGTAGGGTATGTCCACGTAGGACTGCCGCGGAGGTATCGTCGCAAGAGCTTTCGATACCGAGTATGATAGGTTCGTGATCCATTACTGCTCTATTCTAGGTAGACAAAGATACGAAGAATGATACGCCTAGCTATCCGCCTTCGACCAGCGAAGTACATTGGGGACAAGAGCTAGCTATAACACCCTCATCCAAGCCCTTCATCGGAGAAGCCTTCATCTGTCAGCCAGCAAGGATCATTCGCTGAAGAAAACAAGGTATACCTACGCCAAACATAAGGTATAGCTTCACTGGGGGAAAGCTATAGCTTAGCTCCTAGGGAGGTATAGCTTGGATTGAAGAAGGAGCTGGCTTGCTCACCGATTAGCTCTCCTTTACCTTGTCTAAGAAGTACTTAACCTGAACGATAGCACGACGATCATGCTCCCAGAGACAAGAAATTGGGAGCTAGAGATACAACCTACGAGATTCTTATTACCTTTGTGTGTCACCTTTAAGCAACACACTTAGTCATGAAACCCTTCAGTATGCTCTGTGTCGCCCTTGCGCTCTCTTCAGGTAGCCTTCTAGCGCAGACGACCTTCCCCCTACAGGGCACCCTCAAGAAGACTACAGATCATCGCCCCGTAGACTTCGCTAACGTCCTCCTACGAAGTCCGAAGGACAGCACACTCATTACCGGAGCTATCACGGACTCCCTAGGTAAATTTCGCATCGAAGTAGCTCCAGGGAAGTATCTCCTCGAGATACGCGCTCTCGGGCTACAGGCTTATCACAAGACCCTTACGCTCTCGGGAGCAATGAACCTCGGCGAACTGCTCCTTAACGAAGAGGCCACCCAACTCTCCGCCGTACAAGTCACGGGCAAACGCCCGATCATGCTCCGCAAAGCCGACCGCATGGTCTTCGACGCCACCCAGATCGCGCCGGCGGCAAGCTCAGCTTTGGATGTCCTAAGGCAAACCCCTGGTCTGAATGTCACGGACGATGGGATCTCGATCATAGGCAAAGGCAGCGTGATCGTCCTGATCAACGAGAAGCGAGTACGGCTCGCTGGCTCGGCTCTGGTCAGCCTACTCCGCTCCTACCCTCAGTCTGACCTCAGCGAGATCCAGATCCTCACGACACCTCCAGCCAAGTATGAAGCCGAAGGCAATGCGGGTATCCTCAACATCGTCCTGAAGAAAGTCAAAAATGACTACTTCGGTGGTAGCGTTTCCCCTAGCTTTGGCCTCCTAGCCGACCAACCTCGGTACAATCTAAGCACGAACTTCAACTACAAGAAGGACAAGGTCACCGCCTCCCTTCAGCTAGCTGCAGGACACGGTGGCTACCTCGGGAATTTCAACAGCTACCGCACTTATCCCAAGCAAGGCACTTACTCGGCGAGCGAAACGAGCTTTACGGGAAAGAATAGCTACTTCAATGTCCGAGCAGGCCTTGACTATGCCTTTACCCCAGAGCTAACTCTGGGTCTCAATCTCTCCTACACGCCAGAGAAAGACCGCCCCGTTCGTCAGAATGACACACGTGATTACCGCATCGCACCCAATGGCTCGCTGGAGCTACTGCGCTCCCTCCCTGGCACAGCCGATGAGCTAGATAAGGGCTCCTACACGTCTGCGAACGTCCATCTAGAGAAGTCCTTCAAGGAAACCCCCAAGCGTCGCTTCTCTTGGGATCTAGACTTCGCTGGCTATCGCCAAGAGGAAGGGCGTAACTTCACCTCCCGTGGCTTCACCCCACAGGGAGCTCTCATCCCTGGATCAGACTTCCGATTCAACAGCACGACCAACCAGCGCACCGACTCCTATATCACCAGCCTAGACTATACCGAGCCTCTCGGCAAGGGAACCCTCTCCTTCGGAGCGAAAGGCACCTGGACACGTACACGTAACACCAACGACTACGATGCCCTAAGTACGATCGGCGAGCGCCACGATAAGATCCTCTTCGACGAGCACGTCTATGCCCTCTATGCCGACCTTAACCAGCCCCTCTCAGCGAAGTGGAGTCTGCGCTCAGGACTGCGTATGGAGTACACCCACACCGCTGGGGAGAATAACGGACGACGTCTAGAGAATCTCCGGAGCTACCTCAACATCTTCCCCACGCTCTTCGTCGGCTACAACCCGAATGAGCGGCATGCCTTCAGCCTAGATGCTACCGTCCGCCTCAATCGCCCACACTTCAGCCAGCTCTCCCCCTTCCCTAACTATGAGAATCAGTACAGCATCCTGATCGGCAAGGAGGATCTTCGTGCCTCGAAGCGTGCCCATCTAGCACTGGGATATACCTTCTTAGGTGTACTGAACTTCCAGCTCGGTGGTGGCTACCTCTGGGATGGCATCACGCAAGTCGTACGCTTAGACCCGACGACGAACCAAGGAAGCTACACCCACGAGAATGCCGAGAAGACCTGGACATTCGGGCTAGAGAATAGCTTCTTCTTCAATAGGATCAGCTTCTTCCAGACCTATATCTCCCAGCGAGTGTGGTACTCCGACACCAAGATCGGCTCCGAAAGCGCCTCCCTCTATGGTGGATCGAAGGTGAGCTACCGTGTCAACATGAACAATACGTTCTTCTTCAACCGAAGCAAGACCTTCCAAGGCACGTGCTATATATCCTATGGCACTCCACGCTATGAGGGGGGATTCCATACCTCCCATATCGTATCTGGCGGGGTAGGACTCTCCTACACCCTACTCCAAGGTAAGCTCCGTATAGCCTCTGACCTCTACAACCTAGTGAACTCGGCTAACAACTCGAAGATCGAGACACCAGACTACCGACTGAATATCATCAATAACAATAATTATCGCTACTTCTCCCTCAGTCTCTCCTACTCCTTCGGTGCTTCCATCCAGCGTAAGGAGGGTGGCAAGAATGCTCAGGAGCTACGCTCACGTATGTAATCGCTCAGATTACCCCTCCATCCTATCGACAAGATAGAGCCAAGCCTCCCGCCGTCCTCTACCTAAGGCACGGCGGGAGGCTCTCTTCTTCGCCACGAACCCAGGTAGATACCCGCTTTTTCGTATCTTTGAGCCACATAACTCATCATCGTATAGTCCCATCCAAATAGATCTATATTAAGTGGAAGCTGTAGCCTCTTCACCTTTTCATCGTTACCTCCGTTCGGCCGGTCCATGGCTCGGGGTAGCGATCTTCTTTGTTTTTCTAGCCCTGAGCTACTTCGCTCCCGCTGTATTCGAGGGGAGAGAGCTCTTCCAGCAGGACGTCGCTGGAGCCAGTGGTAATGCCTCCGACGTCTATCGTCATATGGAGGCTACGGGAGGAGCCTTCTCCTACTGGACGAATAGTCTCTTCGGGGGAATGCCGATGTATCAGATCGCTCCCTCTTACCCCTCCGTAGGCATCATTCGCACGATCCAAGATCTGCTGACCCTACAGTGGCCTCTGAACTTACTCCCAGGCTATAGCTGGCTACTCTTCGCGATGCTAGGAGGATTCTACCTCTTCATGCGCAGTCTACGGATGGATCGTCTCCCTGCAGTGCTCGGGGCGATCATGTGGACGTTCTCTAGCTACTTCATCATCCTGATCACAGCCGGTCATATTTGGAAGCTGATGACGCTTTGCTTCATCCCTCCTACGATCGCTGGCATCATCTATATCTACCGAGGAGCATATCTACGTGGTGGTGCTTTGACGGCTCTTTTTGCGGCTTTGCAGATCCTGTCGAACCACGTACAGATGAGCTATTACTTTGCCTTCCTTATCCTCTTCCTCATCATCGGCTACCTCGTAGAGGCAATACGTACCCACACGCTGGGACGCTTCCTGAAGGCCACGGCTGTCCTCATAGGAGCTGGGGTCATCGCTATCGGCATCAATAGCTCCAATCTCTACCACACCTATGAGTATGGGCAGGAGACGATCCGTGGAGGTAGCGAGCTTACTCCGCTTCCTAACCAAGACGGCAAGCAAGCTGAAGCCAATGCTCAAGGACTCGACAAGGACTATATCACCGCATGGAGCTATGGCAAGGGAGAGACATTCACCTTCCTCATCCCAAACCTCTATGGAGGAGCCTCAGGCTATCTAGCCGAAGATGCTTCCGCTATGGAGCAGGCTAAGCCAGAGTATCGGGAGATCATCGGTGGGATGAACCATTACTGGGGAGATCAACCCTTCACAGCGGGTCCCGTTTATGTAGGGGCATTTGTTCTCTTCCTCTTCTTCCTCGGGGTCTTCAAGGTACAGGGTACACTGAAGTGGACACTACTAGCTGGGACGATCTTCTCGATCGCTCTCGCCTGGGGACATAACTTGATGTGGCTCTCCGACCTCTTCATCGACTATATTCCCCTATATAATAAGTTCCGTACAGTCTCCTCCATCCTCGTCATAGCAGAGTTCACCATCCCTGCTCTTGCCGTACTCGCGTTGGTGCAGTTCGTACGTGATCCGAAGGCATTCCTCGGCGATCATGTTGCCCTCGGAGTAAGTCTAGCATTGACTCTCCTACCCTGCCTAATTCTCTGGCTCATGCCTAGCACCTTCCTCGGACTTATCAGCGGAGGGGAGCAGGAGATGTTCCGCCAGGCTATGGGCAATAGCGAGCTACCCGTAGCAGCTATCCTTGGCAATCTAAAGGAGGTACGTGCGAGCATCGTATCAGCAGATGCTCTTCGCTCGGCATTCGTCATCCTCCTAAGCCTAGGCATCTGCTACCTCTATGCTATAGGGAAGCTCAAGCAGAGCTTACTCTATCTCCTACTCGGTGGCATCACGCTCGCAGACCTCTGGCTCGTAGACAAGCGGTATCTAAATGATGATCTCTTCATCGACAAGGCTAGCGTCGAAGCGCAGGCACGCCCCGTAACCGAAGTGGACAAAGCGATCAATGCCGACAAGGATCCGCACTACCGTGTGATGAATCTCGCAGTAAATAGCTTCAACGATGCTACGACGAGTGCCAATCACCGAAGCATCGGGGGCTACCACGCCGCTAAGCTCCGTCGCTACCAAGACCTCATCGAGCGTCAGCTAGCGAAGCAGAACATGCAGGTGTACAATATGCTTGACACTCGCTACTTCATCTTTGCAGATAAGGAGCATGGCTTACAATATCAGCATAACCCTGATGCCTTCGGCGCTGCATGGTTTGTCGATCGCATCGAATGGGTTGATACAGCTGATGCAGAGATGGCAGCCCTTGATAGTACAGACCTCCGTCATGTGGCAGTAGTTGATAAGTCCTTCCACTCCCTGCTCCCGACGTATCAGCCTGTATCTACTCAAGTGAGTGCAGATAGCCTTGGTAGTACACACTCCGTCACGCTACAGTCCTATACGCCCAGCGAAGCCAAGTATCAAGTGGAGACTAAGGAGCCCCGTCTCTTAGTCTTCTCTGAGATCTACTATCCTCACGGCTGGCATCTACGTATCGACGGGGATAAGGAGCTTCCTCTCCTACGAGCCAACTACACCCTTCGTGCATCTTATATCCCAGCAGGGAAGCATGAGCTAACGATGGTCTTCGATCCCAAGTCCATTCATACGACTGAGACTGTCGCCAGCATCAGTACAGGGATACTCCTCCTACTGCTTCTCTCAGCCCTCCTTGCTCCCTTGCTACAGCGTAAACGAAAGTTCGTAAACACAGCTAGCTAATCCGTAACCTATCCAATATTATTCTATTCATCGTAATGACTAAGCAAGTAATCACCCTGGCACTCGCTTCGTCAGCGCTTCTCCTGGTGGGAAGTAGCTGTAGCCAGAAGCTCCGTCCGATGACGGCAGATCAAGTGAAGGCAACCCCTCAGCCTCTCGAGCTCGTCGGAGGTAAGGTACCTGTAGCCGTGCATCTCACCTTCCCTGCCAAGTGGTTCCCCAAGAATGCCGTACTCACTGTCGAGCCCATCCTTCGCTATCAAGGAGGAGAAAAGTGGGGCACGGGTATCTCTTTCCAAGGAGAAAAGGTCTACGGCAACGACCGTATCGTCTACTACGCTAACGGATCGAACAACACAGTGAACTTCGTCCTGCCCTATGTCCCCGCTATGGCAAAGAGTGAGCTCTACCTGAGCTTCAAGGGTAAGCAAGGAAGTAAGACGGTCAAGCTACCCGAGCTGAAGGTCGCCGATGGGGTGATCTCTACCGAAGCTCTAGCGACACTCGATGGCGTATCACCTGTGATCGCTCCAGATGGATTCCAGCGTATCGTCAAGGAGGCCTATGATGCGAACATCATGTTCCAGATCCAGCAGGCTAACGTCCGCTCTAGCGAGCTCAACAAGGACGAGGTACAGGAGTGGAAGTACACCGTACAGAATGCTAAGGAAACCCCTAACCAGCGCGTCTCTGTCGAGGTACAGGCCTATGCTTCGCCCGATGGAGGTAAGGAACTCAACGAGAAGCTAAGTGCCAACCGTGAAAAGAATACGACGGCTAAGCTCAAGAGCGAGTTTAAGCAGCAGAAGATGGCTGACGTAGCTATCGACGCACACTATACGGCACAAGACTGGGAAGGCTTTAAGCAGCTCGTCGAGAAGAGTGACTTCCAAGACAAGGATCTTGTCCTACGTGTACTCAGCATGTACCCCGATCCCGAGCAGCGTGAGCGTGAGATCCGAAACATCTCTGCGGTCTTTAGCAAGCTAGCTGACGAAGTACTGCCTAAGCTCCGTCGCTCTCGCCTCATCGCTAACGTGCAGATCATTGGGAAGAGCGATGAAGAGATCCAGCAGATGCTCGAGAAGTATCCTAGCGCTCTCACGGTCGAAGAACTCCTCTACTCAGCTACTCTCACTGACAACGTCCAGCAGAAGGAGAATATCTACAAGATCGTCATGCAGAAGTATCCTAAGGACTACCGTGCCTATAATAACGTAGGGGCACTCTGCCTCCAGCGTGGCGACTACGAAGCTGCTCGCATCTGGCTCGAGCGCGCTCTCCAGCGCAAGGACAATCCAGAGTCTAAGGTCTCTCTCGGTCTACTCGCTCTCAAGGATGGTGATCTAACTAAGGCTACCAACCTAATAGCTGAAGGAAGCGCCCTCCCAGGTGCTGGTGATGTCCTAGGCTACCTCTACCTACGTCAGGGAGAATATGCTAAGGCAGCTACTGCCTATGGTGATATCGCTACGAACAATGCGGCTGTGGCTCAGATCCTCGCTCGTAACTACAGCAAGGCGATCCAGGCACTCGAAGGGGTAAAGAATCCTACGGCGATCACAGATTACCTTCGTGCAGTCGTCGCTGCTCGCATGGGTGACAGCCGTCTAGCCCTGTCCTCTCTACAGAAGGCCATTCAGAAGAATCCTAGCCTAAGCACCCAACTAGACTACGACCTCGAGTTCGCAGGTCTACGTGGGCTGAAGGACTTCCAGTCGCTCATCGGTACACACTAAGCACATACCGACCATATCCATAACGAAGCACCCCCGAGACTCTAGCTTAGAGTTTCGGGGGTGCTTCGTTATGGATGGCTACAGCGAGTAGAGTAGCCTACTTCAGATGCAGTCCATTGAGGTAAGCCGAGGCAGGCATTGCCTTCTTCCCTGCGGGCTGTAGCGTGAGGATACGTAGACGCCCTGATGCCGTCTGGATCTCTACCCCTGCCTTCCCGACGAGATGTAGTGAGCCAAGGGGAGAAGCCTCCGTTGGCGCTAGGGGCTCACCAAGCTCAGTAGCTAAGATCTTGAAGACAGCGGGTTCCTGCCCAGGGAACTGTAAGGTCGCCCACGCCGCAGGGTAAGGTGAGAGCCCACGCACTTGATTGTGTAGCTCCTGGGCTGTGGATGTCCACCGAAGCTCGGTATTCTCCTTGGTGAGCTTGGGGGCCGAAGTAGGAGCGATGTCGTAGGAGCTTTGGGCTTGCGCCTGAGGTTCTTCATCCTGGAGGAAGAGGTCTACGGTCTTCACTAGGGTCTCTGCCCCAAGGTACATCAGGGCATCATGTACCTTCCCCACGTTGTCCTCTGGAGCGATAGGCAGACGAGCCTGTAGGAGGATGTCTCCTGTATCTAGCTCATGTCGCAGGCGGAAGGTCGTCACCCCCGTCTCGGTCTCTCCCCGTATGATCGCCCAGTGGATAGGCGCAGCCCCTCGGTAGCGAGGCAGGAGGGAGCCGTGCAGGTTGATCGTACCGAAGCGAGGCAGACTCCATACCACCTCGGGGAGCATCCGAAAGGCGACGACGATCCCTAGGTCTATACATAGCTCATGCAGGCGAGAGATGAAGGCTTCGTCCTTGAGACGCTCGGGCTGGAGCACTTCGATCCCCACCTCCCGAGCATAGGTCTTGATAGAGCTCTCTCGGAGCTTCTGCCCACGACCAGCGGGCTTATCAGGCATGGTCACCACAGCGACGATGTGGTAGCCCCCTTCGACGAGGGCTTGGAGAGAGGGCAGTGCAAAGTCTGCGGTCGCCATATAGAGGATACGGAGGTCTTCTTTCTTCATTCGATGGATCTTCTTTTGTCTTTAAGTTGGAGCAAAGCTACGAAGAATTGCCTGCACCGCCAGCCATCATCCTAGTAGTGAGACACGCTCTACCTATCCGCTACGAGGCGTATGCCTAGTCTAAGCGGTCGCCCTCCTCCCTAGCATCCACTAGGCACAATATACGTAACAGGTGAGTCACTATATACCCAACAGAACCAACACAATATACCTAACAGAATGAATACAATATACCCAACCAGCTAGGGGAAACTGACCTACCTAAAGAAGAGGATAAAAGAAGCTTTTCTCGAATATAAATCCCTACTTGTTGGTATTTCAATAGCGGAGCGGTCGGACTACCTTTGCACTCGCTAAATAGCGCCTCTAGTTGGCTGATCTTGATAGGAGTATAGATAGGCTCCTTATCCCCATATATAGGACCAAGCTAGAGGCAGGAATACAACGACCCACGATACTTGATATAGTATGTACACTCTCTCTAGACGACTCCTCGTGGTCGTCTCTCTGAGCGCCTGCTCTAGCCTTGCTTATGCGCAAGAGCGTAGCCAGCTAGACAGCCTCACCGACGGACAAGACAGTGTCCACCGCATGGAGCAGGTGGTCGTCCATGCCCGGCAGATGCTCGGCAGTAAATTCGAAGCCCGTAACCGCACGGGATCAGCCTATTACCTCTCTCCCAAGGAGCTGGCCAAGTTCGGCTACACCGATATTAGCCGTATGCTACGAGCCGTACCAGGTGTCAATATCTACGAGGAGGATGGCTTCGGTCTTAGACCCAATATCAGTCTCCGTGGTACGAAGGCAGAGCGAAGCGAGCGTATCTCCTTGATGGAGGACGGCATCCTCGCTGCCCCCGCCCCCTATGCAGCTCCTGCGGCCTACTACTTCCCCAATGCAGCACGTATGCATGCCATCGAGGTGCTCAAGGGAAGTAGCCAGGTACAGTACGGCCCCTTCACGACCGGCGGAGCCGTGAATCTCGTATCTACACCCATCCCTACTCGATTCAAGGCTGGTCTACGTGCCAGCTACGGGAGCTACGGCACCTTCAATAGCTATGCTCACATCGGGAGCGATAGCCGACACTTCGGCTACCTCGTGGAGTATCTCCGCTATCAGTCCAAGGGTTTCCGCCGAGATATACCCGATGAGCGCACAGGCTTCTACCGCAATGACATCGTCGGGAAGCTCCGTCTCCACACAGCCCCCGAGACCAGCATCCAGCAGGCGCTAGAGCTCAAGCTAGGCTTTGCTAACGAGCACTCCGATGAGAGCTACGTAGGGCTTAGCGCCACAGACTTCGCTCGTCAGCCCTACCTCCGCTACCGAGGAGCACAGATGGACGAGATGCGTACTCGACACTGGCAGTCGGCCCTAACCTACCTACTAGACTTCTCCCATGGGCTACGACTGACGACGAGTGCCTACTACAACTACTTCTGGCGCAATTGGTATAAGCTCAATGACGTACGCATCGGATACCGCACAGGCGAGAAGCGCACCATCGAGCAAATACTTGCCGATCCCGAAGCGAGTGCCGACTACTTCGCCATCCCCACAGGAGTGAAGGATGCAGACGGAGAAGCCCTCCTCATGCACGCTAACCAGCGCTCCTACCACTCCCGAGGTATCCAGACCAAGCTCGAGTATCGTCTCCCACTCCTCTCAGGTATGCTCGATCTCGAGGCAGGAGCACGCTACCATGCCGACCTCGAAGATCGCTTCCAGCACGAAGACAGCTACGCCATGCATGGCGGACGGATGGAGCTCTACCGAGCAGGTCTCCCTGGCAATCAGAGCAACCGCATCACCACAGCACATGCCTTCGCCTCCTACCTCCTCGGGAAGTGGAGCAATGGACGCTGGACCCTCACCGCAGGGCTACGCCTGGAGGATGTGGATCTGATCAAACGAGACTATACCGTAAAGGATCCCCGACGTACGGGACATCTACGCATCGATGGCTCCAATCATGCTACGGCCCTACTCCCTAGCTTCGGAGTGAACTACAAGCTCCTACGCCCCCTCTCTATCTTCGCAGGTATCCACCAGGGGTTTGCTCCTCCTAGTGTCTTGACCTACTATCGTCAGAAGGCAGAGAAGAGCATCAACCTGGAGGCGGGTCTTCGTCTATCTACTCCGACCCTCAAAGTCGAGGCCATCGCCTACCACAATGCCTATAGCAATATGCTCGGCAGTGACCTCGCTGCCGCAGGGGGACAAGGGACGCTCGATCAATTTGCTGTCGGTGCCGCCCGAGTACAAGGGTTCGAGTTCCTCGCCTCATGGCTACCTATCCCTCGGGCATGGAAGTGGCAACTCCCTCTACAGGTCAGCTATACCTTCACCGACACGGAGATGAAGAACGAATTCTACTCCTCCGCGTGGGGGCAGGTCTATCCTGGGGATGAGCTACCCTACATCTACCGTCATGCGCTCAATGCCCAGCTAGGCATCGAGTACCGAGGCTGGGAAGCGAACCTCACGATGCGCTACAATGGCACCATGCGCACACAGCCTGGGCAAGGACAGCTCGCTGAGCTTCATCAGATCCCAGCGCACACGATCCTCGATGCCTCCATCAAGGTACAGGTGAACAAGCACCTGACACTCACTGCCAATGCCGTGAACCTCATGAACAAGGCCTACCTCACGAGCCGTCACCCAGCCGGACTTCGTGCAGGACATCCCTTCGGTATCTATGGAGGCTTCCGCCTCTCGCTCTAACTTGGCCTCTCTCACGTCTATGAATATACGTTTGCTTACTCTCTCTCGGGGACAGCTTCGCCAGCTCATCTTAGTACTCCTCCTACTCATCCCTACAGCCCTATCGGCACAGCTACAGACCTTCACCGGCCTGGTACGTAGCACGCAGGGCGAAGCGCTACGAGGGGTGACGATCCGCCTACTAGGTACACCGCGAGGAGCTATCACAGATGCCTCGGGACACTTCACCCTCTCTGCAAGCATTGGCGACTCCATTCAAGTCTCTAGCGTCGGGATGATCACACGCCGGCTACGCCTTAGCCAGCCACGTCTCACCATCACGCTACACGAGGATAGCCGTCTCGTCGACGAGGTCGTCGTCACCGGCTATCAGAAGATCCGTAGCCGTGTCTATACTGGAGCTGCGACCTCGGTGAAAATGAAGGATATTCACCAAGAGGGGACACAGGACATCACCCGTATGCTTGAGGGGCGTGTCCCTGGCCTCTCGGTACAGAGCGTATCAGGCACCTTCGGCACCGCTCCCCGTCTCAACATCCGAGGTGGAGCATCGATCCTCGGGAATGTCCAGCCCCTCTGGGTCATCGATGGAGCAGTCTATGAAGATCTCGTGCATCTCTCCCTCGATCAGCTAGCATCAGGGGATGCAGCGACACTCATCGGATCAGCCGTAGCTGGTCTTAACCCTGCAGATATCCAAGATATCCAGGTACTCAAGGATGCCTCGGCCACCTCGATCTACGGAGCACGTGCGCTCAATGGGGTCATCGTCATCACCACCAAATCAGGGAAGCGTAACAGTCCGCTCCGTATCCAGTATAGCACAGAGAACACCTTCCGCTTCCGTCCCAGCTATCGCTCCTTCGACCTACTGAACTCACAGGAGACCATGGGTGTCTATCAGGAGATGCAGGAGAAGGGTTACTTCGATCTAAGCAATACGCTCTACGGACGTCGTAGCGGGATCTATCACTTACTGAATCAGGCACTCCAGCAGTATGATCCTAGCACAGGCACCTACCGCCTAGCCAACACGCCCGAAGCCCGAAGAGACTTCCTAGAGCGTCATGAGCGAGCTAATACGGACTGGTTCAAGGAGCTCTTCCGACTCACCCCAACCACCAGCCACACCGTAAGCTTCACTGCTGGCGGGAAACACAGTGCCTCCTATGCCTCTCTAGGCTTCTACCACGATGGCGGATGGACGATCGCAGATCAAGTACAGCGCTTCACGGCTCACCTCAAGCAGGACTTCTTCCTCGGTGATCGCTGGCAGATAAGCCTATCAGGGCAGGGTAATATCCGTTCGCAGCGTGCTCCTGGCACACTCCCTCAGCGAGCCAATACGACGCTGGGTGTCTTCGAGCGAGACTTCGACATCAACCCCTTCTCCTATGCCCTTGGGACAACACGGACACTCCTCCCTGATGAGTACTACCGCAATAACTGGGCTCCATTCAACATATTCAATGAGTACAAGGCCAACCATCTTGATATTCGCCTTGTAGACTTCAAGACACAGCTCGAGGCAAGCTACAAGATCCTCCCAGGACTAGATGCTCGTGCTCTCATGGCTATCCGTAGTGCATCTACGACGACACGACATGAGATCACCGAACGATCTAACCAGATCTTAGCTTACCGTGCGATGGAGACTCCCGAGGTCGCCCGAGCCAACACCTATCTCCTGCACGACCCTGCCCATCCAGAGCTTCTACCCAAGAGCCCCCTTCCTGCTGGCGGAATACTCATGCAGGGAGAGAATAGCCTACGTAGCTACCTCCTTCGTCTAGCGGTAGACTATGATAAGCACTGGGGAAACCACGATCTCAAAGCCTTTGCCTTCACCGAGCTACGTGCCGCAGAGCGGACCTCGACTCCCTTCTCTGGCTATGGCATCCTCTACAATCGTGGAGGACAAATCCTCCCCTCGCCTGGGATCTTTGAGAAGCTCAGCCAAGAGAATAAGAGCTACTTCTCTGACACTCGCTATACAGACCGAGGAGTGACTTTCTCGGCAAGTACCACCTATGGCTACGCAGGGCGCTACATCGCCCATGCACTGATCAACCTCGAGGGCTCCAATGCCTCAGGGGGACGCTCCCATACACAGTGGCTACCGACTTGGAATATCGGAGCGAAATGGAACATCGATAAGGAGTCCTTCTTCTCCCTATCCTCTGCCCTCAGTCATCTTGCCCTACGATTAAGCTATGGACTTACTGCGAAGATGAACGAAGAGGCCATCAATGCGCAAGCGATCTATCAGGGTGGACTGACCCAGTCTGTGCCCTATGCTGATCGCGAGCGACTACTGAAGATCCTTCATCTAGAGAACCGAGATCTTACATGGGAAAAGATGTACGAGCTGAATGCAGGGATAGAGGCAGCCTTTCTCGAAGGCCGACTCCGTGCAACGATAGATCTCTATCAGCGCAATGCCTTCGACTTGATTGACCTCGTCCGCACATCAGGTGTCGGTGGGCAGTATTATAAGTATGCGAACTTCGGTGATATGCGTACCCGAGGGATGGAGCTGTCGCTCAGCTCGGATAACATCCGCTCGGAGCATTTCTCTTGGACCAGCACACTCTCTCTAAGCTGGATGAACCAGCAGATCACTCGCCTCCGTAATACGCCCAATGCACTAGATCTCGTAGTCGGTCGTGGTCGTGGCAACCTCGTAGGCTTCCCCAAAGGCTCTCTCTTCTCCTACAACTTCCAGGGGCTCAATAGTCACGGCTTACCGACCTTTGACTTCGGCCTCTACCCCCTGAATAGAGGGGAAGAATCCCGCATCTATGGAGCAGACTTTGGAGATACCCAGTACACGAAGAGCTATCTAACCTACCACGGGCCTATCGAGCCACGGATCATCGGAGGGCTATCCAATACCTTCCGCTACCGAGACTGGGACTTCACCTTCTTCCTGACAGCACAGGCAGGGCATAAGCTACGTCTTAACCCCACCTTCGATCCGACCTATGGCGACCTCAATGTCTTCGGAGGTATGTGGCGTGATCGCTGGCTCAACCCTGGAGATGAGCGCTTCACCGATGTGCCTACCCTACCAGCTCAGTCTCTAATCCAAGCCGTCGGCAAGGAGAATATCGAGCGAGCCTACAGCACGTACAACTACTCTCAGCTACGTATCGCTGACGGAAGCTTCATCCGCCTCAAGCATGTCTCTCTCGGCTATCGCCTGCCTGCCTCGGTAGCACGCCAACTTCACCTCCAGTCTGCCAAGATCCAGGTCAGTCTGACGAACCCCTTCCTCCTCTACTCGGATAAGCGCCTACACGGACAAGATCCTGAGTACTTCCGTTCGGGTGGAGTTTCCCTACCGACACCTCGCCAGTGCACCTTCACTCTCCAACTAGGGCTCTAGCCTCTGCTTCACTTCGACACCGATGATGTCAATGAAACGCCTTCTTTTCACCCTCCTCAGTGCAGGGCTCCTCACCAGCTGTCAGCACTACTTAGATAAGACTCCCAATAGTGCCCACAGCATCCAGATCACGAGCGAGGAAGATCTACAGGAGCTTCTTACGGGAGCTTATCCACGAGCCAGCTACATCCCCTTCCTAGAGCCTCGCACCGACAATGTCGAGGAGCGTGTCGGCGGAGTACAGTCTCGCCTTGGGGAGACGATGTACTTCTGGGAGGACTACGATCAAGAGGATCTCGATACCCCTCTGAACTACTGGCTCTCCTGCTACCAGGGTATCGCTCAGGCGAACCAAGTCCTTGAGTCTTTAGCTACGTTCCCTAAGACGGCTCGCACGAGAGCTCTCTATGGCGAAGCCTTTATCCTAAGAGCTTACCTGCACTTCATGCTGGTGAATATCTGGTCTGCACCCTATGGACGCAGTGCCGATAGTCCAGGCATCCCCTACCTCACCCGCCCTGAGAAGCATGCTTTTGCCACTCAGAGACGCAGTACAGTCTCAGCAGTCTATGATCTGATCGAGCAAGACCTACGCCGTGGCATCACGCTAGTGAGTGATGACTACTACGCACAGCCTAAGCGCCACTTCAACAAGCAGGCGGCCTATGCCTTTGCCTCACGATTCTATCTGATGAAGGGGGACTGGGAGCAGGTCATCACCTATGCAGACTATGTCCTAGCAGGTAACCCTGGGCACCTACTTCGTCCCTGGATCCACTTGCAAGAGGAGTATAGCGAGCGTCGTGGTCGTCTCTTTGAGAGCTATACTTCGACAGCCTCTCCATCCAACCTCTTACTCGCCTCCACCGAGTCTCGCCTAGCTCGCACCATCGGTACTGACCGCTATGGATCCACGATAGCAAGTATCGACCGCATCTTTAAGCAGAAAACTATCAAGGATGATGATCAGTCAGGAGACGCAACCCTGATCTATCCCTTCATCTACGCACCTGCTCCCTACCGCACGACACGCTATCTGGCCAAGTTCGACGAGCGCTCCACCCTTAGCGAGACCTCGGAGACACATCCACGAGGACTAGCTGTGACGAATGTACTCTTTAGCGCAGACGAAGTGCTCCTCAACCGTATGGAAGCCTACACCATGCTCAAGCGGTATGAAGAAGCTATTCGGGATCTGAAGACCTATACCTTGTATAAGTTCGGCTATGAGCCTGCTGTACTGAATGACCGCTATACCCAAGGATCGACCTCTCGCTACGAGAGCTATGCTCCATTCTATGGCTTGACGGTCAAGCAACTTCCGATGATCCATACGATCCTCCACCTGCGACAGATGGAGTTCTTTGAGGAGGGACTACGCTGGTTTGACATCCGACGCTTCAATATCGAAGTCACCCGATCCTCTCGTAGCTCCTTCTATCGCCCCCTGAAGAAGAACGACCCACGCCAGCTCCTCCAGCTCCCAGAGGAAGCCATCGCCGCTGGTCTCCCAGCCAATCCCAGAGAGGGCGTCAATCATCTCATCCATCACTAAGACTCTTCCTTCCACATGAAGTACGTCTATATCTCGCTCCTCGCTCTCCTCTCGCTCTCGGCCTGCCGATCAGAGCGTCTCGATGAGCAGAGTATCCTCAATAAGACTGCACCCGCCAGTGAGCTAGATCGCTGGTGTCAGGAGCACATCACCACACCCTACCAAGCCGAAGTCATCTATCGCTGGGAGCCACACAGAAGTCATCAGTCAAGCTATACCTACCCTCCTAAAGAGAGTCAGGTACGCCCTGCTCTGGAGTGCCTAGAGGCGACCGTGCTACGTCTGTATCGAGATAAGAATCTCTTTGCCTCGCAGGGCTTCCTCCCCGAGGCACCCTTGCTCCGCATCTACCTCTATGGAGGAGGACAGATCGATGGACGAGATGTCGACTTACCCTTTGACCGAAGCAAGCCAGCCATAGAGCTACACCTCTACCACATCGATCGCTTCGATCCGACTAAGGAAGTCGAAGTCTATCGACTCATCCGCAGTGCTCAGCACCAAATCGGGCGTCACCTGCTGGATCTACGTCCAGCCGATCTGGCGAAGTTCATTCCTTTTAGTCAGAAGAACTATACTGACGGGGATACCTCTCCCTTCTCCGACGCACTCCGAAGCTACCTTGCTCGCCCAGACCAGCTACGTGAGGGGCTAGGACCGAACCGCTATGCCTGGTCACGAGGTTTCTATTCGATCTACGGGATGCTGGGTGCTCAGGTAGATCTAGCCGAGACCTACAGCGTGACACTCACGGAGACTCCGAATAGTCTCTCTGCCATGGAGACCGATGCTGCTCGCCCTGACGAAGCAGAAGGTGATCCCGTGGCCCAAGCCCGCTATGCCCAAGAAGCCCGAGAGGCCCATGCTGCCCTCGTAGCGAAGCGTGCTTTCCTCAACGATTACTTCACTACGACTTGGCGCTTCCCGCTCTATCGTCTACAGCTCGGTAGCCTCACCCTGATGAATCAATATCTCTCTGCCCATGCTACGCCAAAGCCTTAGACTAGCTCTCCTCTTGGTTGGGCTAAGCCTGCTCACCTCATGTCGGGAAGAGAAGCCTGTCTTCTCCTCCACACCGACAGCTCGCAGTCTCGAGCGCATTGACTCACTGCGTCAGGTACTCACGAGTGCTCCCGAGGGGTGGGAGATGCTTTACTTCCCTAAGACCGACTCGCTCCTTTTCGCAGATACTCGTACAAGCCTAGATCAGCATAAGTTCCCTAACCAGCTCGGCTATGGAGGCTTCTACTTCCAGCTAACATTTACTCCAGATGGCAAGGCAAGTCTCCGAGGAGACTATACTGATGGATCGGCTAAGCTAGCCCAAGCAGTCAGCTACAGCCTGACTCAGGGTGGGATGACACGTCTCAGCTTCACCTCTGGGAGCTACCTCACACAGCTCATCGGAGAGGGCTTCGAGGGGGAACTAGACTTCCTCTTTCAGGGTACCGATGCAGATGGTCGTCTGGTCTTCCTGAGTAGCAAGACGATACGGCCAGCCCAAAGCTACTTCCTCCTACGCCGTGTCCACACTAGCGACACCTCAGAGAGTCGCCTAAAGCATGCCGAGGAAAATCGTAAGCACTTCGAGTCCATGCGCAATCCTCAGCTAACGATCCGCCAAGGGGGGCGTATCCACTTCCGCAGTGACTACATCACGAAGTATAGCTCACGTGGTGATCTGACCAGCTACGGACGAAACATGGTCCGTCAGCGCTATGCTCTCTTCACGAATGTCCAGCGTAAGGCACTCGTACCCGATGGTCCGCCCCGTGCTATCGGCGGGCTCGGCTCGGGCTATGCAGGCACTCCCGAGGGGCTAACCTTCCTCTCGGGGATTCGTCTCGATAGCCAGCGCATCTTCTCCGACTTTGTTCGTCAGGGCGATCGCTATATCTGTGAGCTCGTTCGGGTCTATGATCCCCAGTGGCGCACCCTACGTCTTGTCAGCAGACATCTACATCCCGAGGGAGAAGAGACGGGTCTGGTGGCAGAGATCTATGACGATCCTAATCTCTCCTATGACTACTACTAAGCTTATGAAGCTACATTATAGTGCCCTCCTTGGGCTTCTTCTCGCTCTGAGTGCCTGCTCTCGTATGCCGATAGATCCCCCACAGGAGGACTATGATAAGCTCTTCCCCTTCCGAGGAGCAGAGCGACCTGCTCCCCGCTATGAGGAGATGATCGCCCGACTTGGCAATCCCGAGACGACACCAGCGACCTTCGTCTACCCTGGGGTAAGCATCCCAGGTCTCCAGCGTAGCTATGACGTCACCCTAACCTACACCTTTGCCGAGCCGGCAGGTCTCAGTCAGGGCGGAGGACTAAACCCTCAAAATCAGGTAGACTCCCACGTCCTCATCCGCTATGTCGGAGCTGACAAGCAGCTCCATACGCTGGGCTCGGCAAAGGAGTTTACCGGTAAAGCTCGACTCATCAACGATGGCAACCCCCATGAGCTCACCTTCACGCTCACGACAGGGCAGCCTCTCTACCTCTTGGTATCGGGATTCGCTACCCGTGGTACAACTATCAGTGCCTCACTTCATGCGATCTCTCAGGACAAGATCTTCTCAACTCCGGTCTTAGCCACTCGGCAGACGCAGAATGCTGATGAGGGCGAAGCACGCCTGCCTAGTCCCTACTGTCAGTACATCATCCTCCCCTAAGCCCTATGCTCCGCTTCATCAAGCCCCTCTACGGGGGATTCATCCTACTCGCCTGTCTCGGTGCTACGAGCTCCTGTAGCCATTGGTCGGGCGAAGTCCTCGAGTCGCAGTACCAATACCCTATCGTACCCGACCCCGTCTATAGCTTCCAGCGAGAGGGTGCTAGCAGTGTCGACACCCAGCTGTCTCAGCGAGTGGCCTCGGCGAGCAGTGTCCTCTACAGTCGCTTCCTACGTCTATCCTATCTACATAGTGAGCGAAGCTGGACAGAGCTCGTGAGCCTCTTCGACCAAGGTGGGAATAATCAAATCGCTCTACGTCCCCTACTCGTCACATCATCGGTACGTCAGGGGGAGCGAGCTCGCTATCTCTCGGACTTGACGAAGATCCTAGAGCAGGCTCGGGAGGCTGCTGGCTATGAGAACGGCATGTACTCCACCACACGATACCATCGCTCTGCCTCGGCAGGGGTCACCGGCTTCGTCGGATTCGGCCAGGGTGATGACGACAGAGTCTTCGTTACTGGACTGGGACTTGCACCTGGCGAGCAGTATCGAGGTATGCTCCTCGGGGCGATCCACCTCGATCGGCTTCTCTGGGTCGATCTGGAGGAAGAGATGCTACGTGACTCTACCCTCATCAAGGCACACGAAGACCTCGTCCTCCTAGCAGGTCACAACTATACGGAGCTAGAGCATCGCTGGGATGAGGCCTACGGTTTCTACACCGAGCTAGAGCGAGAGGTGCAGTCGACGACCCTCTCCGACCTACCAGGGATAGGCACTCGGATCCATGATGCCTTTGCTCTTGGGCGAAGAGCTATCACGGAGTACCGCTATCAGGAGGCCTTAGCACACCTCAAGACCATCCGTCAGCTCGTCTCCCAAGTAGTCGCTCGGCGAGCCATCGAGGAGCTTTATGGACGAAACACCCAAGCGAACCTCGAGGAAGCTCCACGTCAGGCCTTCCGATTTATCTCCCGAGGGGTGGGCTTCGTCTATGCGCTTCAGTTTACACGTCGTCCTTCTGGCGCCCCCTACTTAAGTCAGACAGAGGTAACATCTCTCTTAGCCCCCCTCATGCAGGGCGAAGGGCTCTGGAGCACAGACCTTAGCCAGAAGCTCGAGACGCTCACCAGCCACCTCAAGCAGGTCTTTGACCTCCCTAGCACCAAGTAAGTCGAAGCTAACATCAACCTTTCCTGCAACCAAGGTAGACCTCTCCTCGAGAGAAGCTATACCGCTGTGCGGATAAAGCTCTACCTCTAGTCCTAGGAGCTTAGTTCGTCTATGTCTAGGGCATAGCTAGGGGCTTAACCTAGCTAATCACTTTCCCCATCTCATGACACGTTAATTACCCTTATGATAAAGACTAGATTCCTCTCGTGCCTACTCCTGATCTCCTCCCTCAGCATAGGGAGCCTGCAGGCACAGCGTAACAAACCCGCCACTCGCCCTGCGACTACGGGGGCTAATATCCTACCTAACGGGAGCCTAGAGCTACCGCTCCCCTCGGGGACAGCTACCGCTCCGGCCGTCCCGTCCGACTATCCGAGACAATTCATACCCACCTCGCCCGACGATGTCTTCTTCGAGGACGAAGAGGAGCAGGAGGGTGGTATCGGGGAGAATATCCTCAACGATGCCGAAGAGAAGGGTATCGAGTACACGCCCGAGCAGTTAGCTCGCTTCAAGACCTTCGTCAATGACTATGTCGCGTACCTTAAGCAGCAGAACAGCTTCATTAAGGGACGCATACAGGGCTGGTGGATGTACCCAGCACAGAGCACTGTGTCCTCTAACTCCTTCACTCGCTTCAGCGAAGGCGCTCAGGACGGGCAAGCAGCTCTTCGTCTCTCGGGAGTATTCAGTGTCGATCATCAGCTCTACACCTACCCTGATCCGCTGCCCGTACGCTCTAAGGCGAAGTACCTCGTATCCTATCACTACCGAGGCAATTTCCCCAAGAGCGCTGACGGCTATGCTCGCTCAGCTCAAAAGCTAGCTGTCGTCCGCATCACATGGATCCCTAAGGCAGGCAAAGCACTAGCTCTCAAGGGTGTCGAGCTAGCCCCAGCAGGGAAGTCCTGGATCGATAGCCGAGACAACACCAACACCCATGCCCCCGAAGGCTTCTTCAACATGCTCATCGGGATGGACCTTAAGGGCAATGAACCCCAGTGGAGAGAGAAGTATATGGTCGTCGAAGCGCCCGAAAACGCCGAGAAGATGACCTTCGAGCTAGCCTTCTTCAAGAACGAAGATGGCGGTATCGCCAACTATGACCTGCAGGTCGACAACCTCTCGATGAAGCTCATCCAAGGCGAAGAAGGTGAGCCCGACGTCCCACCCGTGACCTTCACCACTCCACAGGCACCGAAGAAAGTTCGCCAGCGCTACACTCAGCGAGAGTTTGCCATCGAGTGGACGGACGAAGACCCAGCAGTCGAGGGCTTCGAGATCGAGGCTGTCGCCATGCAAGGACGTACCACCCTCTCTACGCAGACCTATACGACCAAGGAGAAGCGTTACTTCTTCGAAGGGATGACTCCTGGCGTCACCTACCGCATCCGCCTGCGCTCGAAGAAGGGAACAGCCTTCTCCGACTACTCTGAACCTCTGGAGGTCGAGACCAGACAGCTAGGTGACTTCTCCGGAGGTACGATCCCCTTCCTCTACACCATCGAGGAAGATGGCTCCTGCCCTCAGAAGCTCCCGCTCTATTTCCTAGAGCTTACCAACCCCAATGCCCTAATCACCTGCTATATCGACGGGCAGGAAGTCAAGCCCGAGGGACGCATCCTCACCTTCCCCAGCCTAGGTACGCATGCCCTGAGCATCACCGTCCAGGAGTCAGAGGACAAGATCTGGGATCTCGAATATCAAGTCACTGTCAAGTAGCCCTACCGAATGAATAAGTTTATCCTTAGCCTCATCACCCTCCTAGCCCTGACCTTCACGGCATGTAAGAAGGAGGAGCCACGCACCATCGCTCCGATCCAGATCGGATCACCTGATGCCCAATCCCTCGAACTGAGCCCCCAACGTACCCTGACGCTACTCCTCAAGGGTGGGGATGGTAAGTATACCGCGCTGACGACCGAGAGCAAGTATGCCACAGCGTCTATCTCTCGGGATACGCTCCGTGTCGTCGGGCACCTCCTAGGTGAGACGACGCTCATCCTACGCTCCCTCGATCAGGAGCGACGCCTACCCATTCGTGTCATCGCCCCACCCTTTGCCTCGACCGAAGACGAGGTTTCGCTCTACCCAGGAGATGACGCTCGCACGCTGACCCTCTCCGGCGGTGGAGAGAAGGCTACCCTTCAGGTCTTCGATCCCGAGGAGGCTGCGATCATTGACTGGAAGGCTTCTTCGGGAGAAGTACGCATCCAGGCCAAGAGCGAAGGCGATATCCGCCTCGTAGCTACCAGCGAAGACGGCCTAACGAAGAAGGAGATCAAGGTCAAGATCCGCTGTGCGGGCAGCGCAGATGCCTTCGGTCTCTATACGACGACCTCCCGCTCGCTGAGTATGACCTTCAAGAGTCTCCTCACCGTACGTAAGCGTGGGGAATTCGTCCGACTAAGTGAGACGACAAACCCAGTCACTATCGCCAAGACCTCACCTCGTCTCTTGATCCAAGAGAATCGTGTGCTCACCATTCGGCCTGAGATCAAGGCTCCTGTGGTCGGAGAGAAGCGAGAGATCAACGTCAGCTGGCTCAGCGATTATACCTCGATCTATCGTGAACATCCGCTGAAAAAGGACGGCAAGTACACCGTCTACGTCGAGGAAGTACGAGATCGACAGGTCGTCGTACGTGGCAAGGGCTTCAAGCTCGTACTCCCCTACTCCAAGTAAGTCACCCCGACGATCTAGCCAGGCTCGCCACGACCGCTCTCAGAGATGCAGTCGGGGCGAGCCTGGCTATTCTATCTATCGTCACCAAGCCAATACACTTGCCCCCTAGGGCAGAGATCTCACCGCTCAACGACTAGGCTAAACGCCGTGGAAGAGAACTAACTATCTGATATTCGCTGTATCTTTGAGGTAGCAGGTGGCATCAAAAGCTACCTCAAAAACCAGCATATGACGATCCCCTCCCGATACTCTTCCCCCTTCCTCCTCCTGCTGATCGGCTTGCTTGCCCTGATCACCACCCAGCCAGGGAGGGCACAGTCCGCACAGCACCTAGACAGTGTACGCTACGAAGCTCTCTTGGACTCCTGCTTCACGGCAGGCAATCGGGGCGATTATGCTCGTGCAGAGCATTACCTTACCGAAGCGCTTCGTCTCACACCACCCCGAGCCTTACAGCCCATGCTCCTCAATAACCTCGGGGGACTCCAGCTGCTTCAGGGCAAAGAGACCGAGGCTCTGAACTCCTTCAGCCGAGCACTGAGCATCGATAGCCATGAAGAGACGACACGCTTCAACCGAGCTAAGCTCTTCGTACGACAAGGAAATTACAAGGCTGCCCTCACCGACTTTGCCCTTCTCCTATCCGATCACCCTCGCAACGAGCTATACCTCTACCAGCGTGCGATGGTCTACCTCCTAACGAAGGAATATGATCTCGCCGAAGGAGACCTAAAGACAATCATCGAGAATAATAGCTCCTCCCTCAAAGCGCGTATCGGCTATGCTCTATTAGAGACGATGCGGGGGAACTACGACCAAGCTGAGCACCTCTATGCCTACCTGATCGACAAGCTCCCGACAAACCTCGAGGTACTCGAGGGTCGTGCTCGCATGTATCTAGCCAAAGGAATGAAGGGCTTTGCACAGCGGGATCTAGACAAAGCCTTTGAGCTAGCCAAGGGGAAAGCTCCAGCCTCCCTCTACCGTCTACGGGCAGAGCTCCAGGAGTCCCTAGGGAATAAGAAAGCAGCAGAGGATGACCTACGCCAAGCGAAGCGTCTAGACCAAACGATGACACCCAGCCGATGAACGAAGCATTCCTAGCCCAAGTCGCTCGTCACTACTACGAGCAGTATGGATCCTCGATATCTCAGCTTCGCTTCATCTTCCCCTCCAAGCGTGCGCTGACCTTCTTCCGTCACTACCTAGGTAAGACTGCTGATGATCAGCCGATCTTCTCTCCTCGCTTAGAGACGATCGGGAACTTCATAGCCAGCCTTGTCCCCTCCGTACAACTGCTGGACAAGACTGCGCTACTCTTTGAGCTCTACGAAGCCTACCACCAGGTGCGGACGAAGCAAGGGACACCCCAAGAGAGTATAGAGACATTCGATAGCTTCCTCTATTGGGGAGGGCTCATCCTCAAAGACTTCGACAGTTGCGACCGCTATCTCGTCAATACGACTCATCTATATAGCAACTTGAGTGACCTCAAAGAGCTATCAGACGACTTCAGCTACCTATCCGAAGAGGCTCGTGACCTACTCCTCAGCTTCTGGGGAAACCTCCCTGCCCTAACATCACAGAATACAGAGAAAGAGGCACAGCAGTATAAAGCTCGCTTCCTTAGCTTCTGGGAAAGCCTAGCTCCTCTATACATACGATTCAATGATCGTCTCCAAGAGCAAGGACTAGCCTATGAGGGCTCCCTCTACCGCCAAGCTAGTAACGACAAGGAAGAGATCCTCAACAAGGTTAGCGATCCTATCGTTTTCGTAGGGCTATTCCAGCTAACACCGGCTGAGCGACGGATCTTCCGCACGCTAACCAAGGCTGGAAAGGCCGAGTTCTGCTGGGATAGCTCTGTCGCCATCGTGCAGGATCCCGAGCATCCAGCATCTCGCTACTACAAGCAACTCATCAGTGAGTTTGGACAAGTGCAAGGCTCATGGCTAGCTAATACACAAGGGAACTACCTCCCCGAAGCGATTGAGGTAATCCAAGCCCCCAGCTTGCTAGCGCAGGTCAAAGGCCTTCCATCCATCTTCCAAGCTCTGAAGATCAAAGAGCAAGCCGAGCAACTCCAGGCAGCCTTAGTCCTCCCTGACGAGAGCCTACTCCTCCCGACAGCGAGCTCCATCCCCGACGACATCGGGGCTGTAAACATCACGCTTGGCTACCCTCTAGACAAGACCCCTATTGCTCTCCTCCTACGTCGCTGGATCACTCTCCTTGAATTTGGGCTACGTCGGCATCAAGGCAAGAGCTACCCTGCCGATCAGCTTTTAGCTCTACTCGGACATCGCCTACTCGCCTCACCCGAGACTACGGAAGCGATGAAGATGATCCGAGGGCAGAAGCGCTTCCACCTCCCCGTAGCTACGATACTAGAAAAGCATAATGATCCCTTACTTCATCTCCTGCTAGATCCTATTCAGGGAGAGATGAGCTCCTTGGGAGAGGAACTCCTAGATCGAATAGAAGGCTTACTTCATTTCTTCATCGAGCAGATCCCCGCTACCACAGAGACGGAGATAGAGGGTGTGCAGGAGCAAGCTCTTAGCTCCCCTTCTAAGACTTCGGAGGATAAGACCGAGTCCTCTCCGCTTTCCAGCTTTGATATTGAGTTCATTCACCACTATCTTCGTCTAGTGACTCGTCTACGGGGGCTTATCACATCTTATCAAAAGGGAGCAGAGCTCTCCTCCATCGTGCACCTACTAGATGGCCTAGTAAGTACCGTCACGATCCCTTTCGAAGGAGACCCGCTTGAGGGGCTACAAGTCATGGGGCTACTTGAGACTCGCTCCCTGCATTTCGATACGATGATTTACCTCTCTGCTCAGGAGGGATCCCTGCCATCGACTCGCTTTACTGATACCTTGATCCCCTTCACCTTACGCCGTGCCTTTGGCTTGCCAATAGATGGGGAGGATGATCTAGGGGCAGACTACACCTTTTTCCAGAGTATTGCTCAGGCTCGTCAGCTAGTTTTTATCGTAGCTCCAGCCAGTGAAGCTAGCTCTTTGGGAGAAGAGAGTCGCTACATCAGCCTACTAGAGTACATCTATCATCGACCTATCACCCGAAGGACACTCCGACTAAGTAGCGATCTGGTGGAGGCACCACCTCGCATCATAGCCAAAGAGGGAGAAGCCTGGGAGACCTTCGTCAAGCGTAGCATGACGGATCCTACTCAGCCAGAGGGCGGAGGGAAGAGCATTAGCCCAAGTGCGCTGGCGAAGTTTGTTCAGTGTCCTCTCCGTTTCTATTATGATGTCGTCTGTCGCCTCAAGGAAGAAGAAGAGCCCTCGATCCTCTTAGCGAGCAACGAACTCGGGACTATCGTCCATGCTGTCCTAGAGTCGCTCTATAAGCAGGAGCTCAAAGCCACCTCTGTAGATCTACGTAGTGGTACCATCATCACGAAAGAGCGACTTACTGCCCTACTCAAGGACAAAAGACGTATCACTGACTCCGTTGAAAAGGCCTATCGTGAAGAGATGCTTCTAAGATCTGCTTCATTAAGTAATTTGGCTCGGATCTATTGTCGTACCATCGAGCAGTATGTACGCGCCGTACTGGAAGCAGATCTACGCTACACGCCCTTCGAATACATCGCTGGCGAAGAATCCCTTTCGCTTCCGTTCCAGCTAAGTGATGGTCGTCGCATCTATATCGGCGGTATCATTGACCGCATTGACAAAAAAGAGGGCGTCTATCGTATCGTCGACTATAAGACGGGACAGGCGGCACTAAAGGCATCCACATGGGATAAGCTCCTTGATCCTCAATACAAGGCGATTCTCCAGACGCTCATCTACTGCGAAATTTACCAAAGAGACAAGCTCGATCAAGTCAGCTACTCTTACCAACTTCATCCTGCTATCTATCGTTTTAATAACTCCGGTGGCTTACTCCAGCAGAAGGAGAACTACGATCCCATCCTCCACCTCCCGACCGCCGATGACCTCGAACAAGTAGGAAGGGGAGGGAGCAAGCCACGAAGCTATCAGGAGGTGGAAGCTCCCTTCACCGAACTTCTGACGACTCAGATCCTCGATCGTCTTTTCGAAGAAGAAGAACCCTTCGTCCAAACAGATAATCCGGATAGCTGCAGCTATTGCCCCTTTGCTCTAAGCTGTGGCAGATAAATCCGCCCCAACGTGCTTCCACTGCCAAGAAGGCATAGGACTCTACCCAGCCTTCTTCGGGTGGCGTGTTCTGCGCATCCTCGGAGATAAGATACGCCAACGCCTAGGGAGGTAACCTCCCCACAACGACAAGCTCATTCCTCACCCTAGCATATCCCTCCAAGGGGTAACAGTAGTAACACCCAAGAGGCAACAGTAGTGCCCCTCGATAGGCAACAGTAGTGCCTCTTGGGTGTTACTACTGTTGCCTCTTTTCCTTTTCTGGGGATACTGAAACAGAGCTAGTTAGGGAAGCCCTTCGGAGAGGCTATCGAAGAGTCGTATTTTTGTCCGTTGTAGCTACGATAGCATGTGCTCTAGAGACTTGAATATGACGACACTAAATAGCCCTTCGGGACTCTCGTTTACCGTCCTCGGCATGAACGATGAGATCGCTCCCCAGTTCACATCGGAGATCCAGGATCTCATCACCCAGCATCGGATCTTCTCCGGTGGGTGCCGACATCGGGAGCTTGTAGCCTCGCTCCTGCCGAAGGGGGCGGTGTGGATCGACATCGTCGTACCGCTGACGGAGGTCTATGAGCAGTATCGTCAGCACGATGCTCCCGTGCTCATCTTCGCCTCGGGAGATCCTCTCTTCTTCGGCTACACCACGACGCTCATGCGCGAGTTTCCAGGGTTGGTACGTCAGACTTACCCCTCCTTCAGCTCGCTCCAGCTACTCGCACATGCCCTCCGCTTACCCTATCACGACATGCGAGTCGTCTCGCTCACGGGGAGGCCTTGGCACGAATTTGATCGAGCTCTCATCGAGCGATCCCCCAAGGTAGGGATCTTGACCGACCGAAAGAATACCCCCTCAGGCATTGCTCAGCGTATGCTAGACTACGGCTATACGGACTACCGCATGCACGTGGGAGTCCTCCTCGGAGGAGAGCGCCAAGAGACCTATACCCTCCCACTAGAGGAAGTCGTGGACAAGGACTTTGCTCATCCCAACTGTCTCATCATCGAGGCCACCAAGGTCAGCCAATATGATGCACCACTGGGCCTCAAGGAACTAGACTTCTTCCCTCTCAACGGCCGTGTAAAGATGATCACGAAGATGCCCGTTCGTCTCGTGAGCCTTTCGCTCCTAGAGCTGGAGCAGAGACGCTCCTTCTGGGATGTCGGCTTCTGCACGGGATCGGTGTCTATCGAGGCGAAGCTCCGCTATCCGCATCTGCAGGTCACCTCCTTCGAGATCCGAGAGGAGGGCGAAGAGCTGATGCAGGTCAACTCTCGTCGCTTCCACGCTCCTGGCATCGATCACCATATCGGGGATTTCTTAAGCCAAGATCTGGATCAGTGCCCTCGGCCTGAAGCAGCCTTCATCGGTGGTCATGGCGGGAGGCTACCGGAGTTCGTACAGCGTCTCACCCAGATCATGGACAGCGATGGCGTCATCGTCTTCAACTCGGTCTCCCAAGAGACACTCGACAGCTTCCGCACGGCTATCTCCTCGGTAGGCTGGCAGATCACCTACGAGACCGTGCTCACCGTCGACGAACACAACCCGATCACGATCCTTCAGGCAAAAGGTAGCCAGAGCTAATGAAAAAACTGGATAAGACACTCCATCCCCCCCAGTATGGGCTCATCGGCTATCCGATCGGGCACTCCTTCTCACCAGACTACTTCAATAGTTTCTTCCAGCGAGAAGGCTTACCCTTCAGTTATGCACGCTTTGAGCTCGAGCATATCAGCGAGCTTCCTCAGCTACTAGAGGAAGTTCCCGAGCTGGTGGGGCTAAACGTCACCTTACCCTACAAGAAGGCTGTCCTTGACCACGTCCACGAGCTGTCACCAGAAGTCCAAGCCCTCGGAGCAAGTAATGTCCTGAAGATCACCCGTAGCACTTCAGGTCAGCCTTACTTGAAAGCCTACAACACGGACATCGTAGGCTTCCGAAGCTCCCTATTAGAGCTTCTAGGAGACGAGCGTCCCCAAGCTCTGCTCTTTGGTACAGGGGGAGCAGCTGCCGCTGTAGGCTACGTGCTTCGGGAGTTAGGCATCTCCTTCCGTCAGGTTAGCCGAAGTCCTGAGCGGGCAGAGCTGACCTATACGACCCTAGAGGAAGCCCTACGTCCCGAGGAGCTTCTCTGGATCAATGCCACCTCCGTAGGCCTCCAGGCTGGGGAATGTCTTCCCCTACCCTATGAGCGCTTGAGCTCCGCTCACTATGCCTACGACCTCATCTACAATCCATCGCAGACGACCTTCCTAGAGCGAGCAGCCTCCCAAGGAGCTCGCACAATGAATGGCCTGAAGATGCTTTACCGCCAGGCTGATGAAGCATGGCGTATCTGGACTACCGATGCTCTATAATCGCTTCTTGCCACTCGGTGTGGCCTTCTCGCTACTCTTCGCTTCATGTGCGTTGACTAAGCATGTCCAAGAGGGAGACTATCTACTCTCTCGCATCAATATACACGTAGACTCCCTCAGCTCTACGGAGCGGGAGGAGCTAGGAGAGCTCTCCAACCTCATCCCCCATCAGCCCAATCGACGCTTCCTAGGGCTCTTCCGCTGGACACTTGCCTTGCACAACCTTAGCAACTCTAAGAGCAACAGCTTCATCAACCGCCAACTACGTCGATGGGGAGACGCTCCTGTCATCTTTAACCCTACTGAGGCGGAGTTCGGGCGAGCCAACCTCACTGCGATGATGTACAACCTCGGCTATATCAATGCGGAGACGACGCTGCAGGTGGATACGACTCGCCCGAAGCAGGCCTTCCTCACCTACAGCATCCACCCTGGTAAACGCCTAACCGTCGGACGCTACGAAGAGCGACCAACGGACTCCACCATTCAGGCGATACTCCATCCCCAAGACACCCTTGCGCAGAAGCGACTCTTCCCAGGTGAGCAATACCGCTCACACCTACACGCTGGGGCGATCCTTTCGCCTAAGCATATGCGAGCAGAGCAGGAGCGAGTCACCGAGCTACTTAGGAATCGGGGTTACTACTCATTTACGGGTGACAGCATTCACTTCGAGGTAGACACGCTCTATGCTCAGGATATCTGGGTGCGTAGCCGTATCGCTGTGCCCCAAGAGGTCTACCGCATCGGGCAGGTCAGCCTACTTCAGCGTCCCCGCCAAGAGGAGACTCCGCTCTGGGAGACAGAGCGTGAGGGGATCCGCTTCCGTCTTGATGGCAAGCACTACATCCGTCCCGCCGAGCTTGCCCGAAGGATATGGGTAAGGCCCGGGGAGCTCTACTCCATGCGCCATACAGCTGCGACCTACAGCGCCCTAAGCGAACTCCCTACGATCCATGGGATCTCCATCCAGTATCATACCGACAGCCTCTCTGCAGACTCTACTCTCCTGAACTGCGAGATCACGACGAACTCCGCACAGACGAAGAGCATCAGTGGCGACATCGTAGGTACCAATTCCTCGGGAAGCCTAGGTGTAAGTAGCTCCTTGGCCTTCTCTAACAACAATCTCTTCCACGGTGGTGAGCAGCTACGTATTCAGCTACGGGGAGGATATGAGAGCCTTCGTGGACGAGCCTATGAGCATCGCAACTACGGAGCTGAGGCTTCACTCTCCCTACCTCGTCTCTTGCTCCCCTTCCGGAGCTCTACTCGACGACCTTCGGCTATTCAGTCCTCGACGACACTGCAGGTCAGCTTCGATCATCACACACGCCCCGAGTTCAGCCGAGACATCTTCTCCCTCGACTGGGGGTATAGCTGGCATAGTCTCTATAGTCCTGCTTACCGCCACCAGCTGAAGGTCATCGACATGGACTTCCTACACTTTGGCTATATCAACGAGGACTTCCGCCGATCGATGCCCCTAGTGACTCAGATCTTGAACTACCGAGATCAGTTCGTCTTTGGTGCATCCTATCTCTTCAAATACAACTCCCTGAACGACTATCGCATCGCTACTTCTCCCTGGGTACATAATGTCCGACTCTTCCTACAGACCTCTGGGAATCTCCTCTACGGCGTATCAAAGCTGTGGAAAAGGCAAGCGGACAGCTATGGGACGTACCGCTTCTTCGGCACGGACTTCGCCCAATTCGTCAAGACCGAAATCGATTATAGCGGCTTACGTAAGTTAGGCACGGGAAATGCCTTTGCCTATCGTCTGGGATTGGCACTAGCTGTGCCGTATGGCAATAGTCAGTTCATCCCCGTCGAGCTACGCTATTTCGCTGGTGGGGCTAATAGTCTACGTGGGTGGACTGCTCGCACGCTGGGACCAGGGGCTATGCCTCGCTCGGCCACACGCTCGATCTTCGACCAGGTCGGGGATATCAAGCTCGAAGCTAGCGCAGAGTATCGCATGAAGATCCTTGGCCCTCTCCAGATGGCACTCTTTGCCGACGCAGGGAATATCTGGACGATTCGCCCCTACGATCACCAGCCTCAGGGGGACTTCCAGTGGGATCGCTTCTACAAGGAGATCGCCCTTTCCTCGGGCTTAGGTCTACGATGGGACTTCGATTACTTTGTCCTTCGCTTCGATCTAGGTTGTAAGCTCTATGACCCGCAGGTAGAGAACGGGCGCCCTTGGGTCATCGGCTACCAAGATCCCAAGCAACTCTTAGCGATCAACTTCGCCATCGGTTATCCCTTCTAATTGCTGGCTCTCCCCTACTAGACGTCGACGGAAGAAGCTAGATAGCCTTATCCATAAGGAAGAGCTATACCCCCTCGAGGAACTCCATATATAGAGTCTCTTGAGCGAAAGGTATAGCTCTTTCTCATCAAAGGTAAGGCCCTCCTGAGCGAAAGGTAGACCTCTCTCAACTCCTAGGCTTACCTCTCTCTCAGAAGAGGTCGAGGCAAGCTGAAACCAACACGGCTAGCGCTTGACACGCAGGAAGTTCATCCCTAGGCTATCAATAAGCAATAGCTCGTCAGCCAGCGAGGTCGGCAATCCAAGCAGGTACTTCAACGCCTCCGCTGTGGCTAGCGAAGCCACGACGGCAGGCGTACAGGCCAGCACCGGTAGCGGGGTGGATGGCTCAGCACACTCCTGCTCCTGCTCGGGGAAGAGCTCGTGATAGCTCCTAGAACCAGCTGTAAAGAGAGCTATCTGCCCCTGCCACCCCTCTACCGAAGCATAGAGCCAAGCGACAGAATGCTCCTCGCTATAACGATCGATCAGGCGCCGTGTGGCTTCGTTGTCACTAGCATCGATGATCAGATCGACCCCTTGAGTGAGAGCTCGGATATTGGTCTCCGTCAGCATCGCTACGACGGGGATCACTTGACAGGTCGGACTATTGGCTCGCAAACGTTCGGCTGCGACCAAGGCTTTGGCCTGCCCGATCTGCTCCGTCGTATAGAGTATCTGACGAGGGAGGTTGCTCAAGGTGATCACATCGCCATCACAGATGGTGAGCTTCCCAAGCCCTGCACCAGCTAAGAGGGGGAGATAGGTCGAGCCAAGGCCTCCTGCACCCACGACAAGCACATGCTTCGAGGCAAGACAGACTTGCCCCGCTCGCCCCACCTCGGGGAGTAAGAGCTGACGCTGATAGCGCTCTTCGAAAGCATCACTATTGCTCATCGGTTCATCCCTCACGACATCCATACATCCCAGTCCTTCCATATCGCTTCGTAGCCTACGGAGCGTAGGTAAGCGACGAACTCCTCTGGGCTACGACGGTCATTGATCGCGAACTGCTCCAGCTCTTCGTTGTACTCGGCATAGCCTCCCGGCTCGGTATGACTGCCAGCACTCATGCTCGTGACACCTAGAGGTAAGACCCGATTACGGAAGGTCTCCGACTCTCTCGTGGAAAGACTTATCTCCAGCTGAGGATCCAGAAGGCGATAGGCAAGGATCAGCTGTACCATGCCGACGTCATCGATCGGCGAAGAGGGCTCATAGCCTCCCGTGGCAGGACGCAGTCGGGGCAGGGAGATGGAGTAGTGCGTCGAGCGGTACTTTCTCTTGAGATAGCTGAGGTGTAGTGCCGTGAATGCGCTATCAGTGCGCCACTCTTCGAGCCCCAAGAGCGCCCCGATCCCGATCTTAGGAATACCTGCCTCGGCGATACGATCGGGCGTCTCCAGCCGATAGCGATAGTCGGACTTCTTCCCCGCTGGGTGATAGCTCGGATAAGCCTCGGCATGGTAGGTCTCTTGGTAGACGCATACGTAGCCAATGCCTGCCTGTCCAAGCGCCGCATACTGCTCTATCTCGAGAGGCTGTACCTCGAGTGAGAGCTGAGCAAAGTGAGGATGCAGATGCTTAGTCACCTCCAAATAGTACTTCCAGGAGGATGCTCTCAGATCTTCCCCACTGACTAGAAGCAGATGACGAAAGCCTAACTGCTGGATCGCCTCGACCTCTCGGTCGATCTCGATAAGGGTTAGTCGCCGGCGATGGATCTTGTTCTCCACGCTAAAGCCACAGTACACACAGCTATTGGAGCAGACATTCGAGAGATAGAGCGGGAGATACAGATGGATCGTCTTACCATAGCGCTCGACAGTGAGGCGGTTAGCTTCCCGAGCCATAGCCTCGAGGTACGGCAGAGCTGCAGGAGAGATCAGCGCAAGGAAGTCCTCCGTCGTCCGATAGGGATTTAGTAGTGCTCGCTCGACATCGGCTTCTCGCTGGGAATAAATGCGCTTCCTCACAGCATCAAAGTCATACTGCTGCAGGAAATCATAAGCTGTCGATCCCATAGCTACTGTGCAGAGAAGAGGAACGAGGTGAAGGGCGAAGAAGCATCGGCTTCTCCTCGAGTAGGAGCCAAGCGTGCCTCGTAGGCCATACGTCCCGCCTTGACGCCTAGAGCGAAGGCCTCTGCCATAGCTACAGGATCGGGGGAGGTGGCGATAGCTGTATTGACGAGGACGGCATCCGCCCCCATCTCCATACATTCGGCGGCCTGACTCGGCGTGCCGATACCAGCATCCACCACGACGGGGACATTGCTTTCGGCGATGATGATACGTAGCAGGGCTCGTGTATCTAGTCCTCTATTCGTCCCAATAGGTGCCGCCAGGGGCATCACCGTCGCACATCCGACCTCCTCGAGGCGCTTACAGAGCACGGGATCAGCCTGCACATAGGGCAGGACGATAAACCCACGCTTGACCAACCCTTCGGCTGCTTGGAGCGTTTCGATAGGGTCGGGCATCAGATAGCGAGGGTCTGGGTGGACCTCGAGCTTGAGCCAGTTCGTCTGAAGCGCTTCTCTTCCGAGCTCAGCGGCTAGGATCGCTTCCTGAGCCGTACGAGCGCCACTCGTGTTAGGTAGTAGATTGATCCCCTCCTTACCTAGTATCGGAGAGAGCATATCATCACTTGCTACCGAAGACAGCTCGATACGCTTCAGCGCAAGCGTGACGAGCTCCGTGCCGGAGGCATCGATCGCCTCGGACATCAGCTGGGTAGAGGCGAACTTCCCCGTACCGAGGAAGAGACGTGAGTGAAAGGTTTTATCTGCAATGGTCAGCATAGGGATGTGTTCTGTGAGGTGAGAGAGTCATAGGTGCTAGGGGTATCCTCACTGTATAGTCCACGTAGGAGACCACTACTCATAGCGATACCATAGACACCGGTATCTAGTAGGCGGGACACCTCCTCAGGATGGATGCCCCCGATAGCATAGACTGGCAACGGATAGTCAGGGAGCTGTAGCTGGTAATAGCCTTCTAGCCCGAGGATAGGAGCGAGCTTCTTCTTGGTCTTCGTATAGCGGTAAGGTCCCAGCCCCACGTAGTCGATGGGCTCGGTAAGTGCCTCGTCCAGCTCTTTCCTATTATGACAAGTCAAACCAATGAGCTTTTCCGATCCGAGGAGACGTCTCGCTTCCTGAGGAGACAGATCCTCTACTCCCAGATGTACCCCGTCGGCATCGACTAGACGGGCGATGTCTACCCGATCATTGATCAGGAGAGGCACACGGAAACTACTACAGAGTGCCTGCATCTCCCTAGCCGTAGCGAGGAAGAGCAACCAAGGAGCTTCCTTCATACGTAGCTGGATGACATCTGCTAGACCTTGCTCCAGCACGAGACTCGTCTGGCGAAGGATCTCCTGGGGCGTCGCTCCATGGGTAATAAACATACGTTTCCCAAGGCGTACCTTCCTCTCCCGAGAGGGCAGGCTAGCCCCCTCTCGGTAGCAGGCCACGGCTCGCTGAGCTCGCCCCATGGCATAGCTTAGGTTATCCTCAGGGGTTCGCATGTGAGATAGTGCTACAGCTAGCTCCGTAGCATAGAGGCAGCCCGTCCCATGGCGATCCTTCCCGACACGCGGGCTAGACTGCTCGATCGTGCGACCATTAGGCAAATAGGCTATATCCACTACCTGCGTAGGGTCACCCCTCCTCGATTTGGCTAGCAAGATCGTACCCCACCGCTTCGCTAGGTCAAGCGGATCCTCGCCTCGGAAGAGCACTTCCTGCTCGTAGCAATTAGGTAGGAGCAGATCTACAGCGCATATCGCTCGCTCTAACTCCGCTTGATCCCCCTCCTCCAGCACTTGATAGCCCGAACTCGTACGTAGGATCGGGTCCCAAAGGATCTGACATAGGGGGAACAATCGTCGGATGCAGCTAGCGATCAAGCCTACCTGATGAAGGGAGGAGACCAGTCCAATCTTAGCCACCGCAGGAGGATCTTGTGTCCGAAGAGCTTCCAACTGCCCCACAATCTCTGCATCGGGAAGAGGCATAAGTCCATGAAAGGCTTCCGAATCTTGGCGAGTAATGGCCGTCAAGATCGTATAACACCTCGCCCCAAGGCGCTCTGCATGGCGAGCATCAGCCGTGATACCAGCCTCAGAGGTAGGATCGATCCCTCCACAGAGGAGTAGGCGTGGCTGGCAGAAGGTACGTACCGCCTCAGCTAGCTCACTAATCTGTAGCCCCTGGAGATAGCCCAAGCTCGCCACCTTCCTAAAACCTAGACGCAGGAAGCTCGGGGCATTGCTCGGGGTAATTCCTCCCAAAGCCACTAGAGAGAAAGGGGGTTCTCGGCAGAGAGCTTGTAGCTCTTGCTCCGTCCAGCTCTCCTTGTCCCCATATCCCTCCTTGCTTAGACTCGGAGCGAGCGGGCTTAGGTAAGCGTAATCAGGAAGGAAAGGCAGGGATTCCAGCTCCGATCGGCTATGCGTACTCACACCTAGCTCTTGCCAAGGCTCCAGCTGAGCGGGACGATCGGCACACACCCGCCAGTCCTTCACCGAGAGATGTACCCCACCTAGGTGATAGTGAGCGACGAGATCGATATGCTGAGAGAGGATGCACCGTCGACGTAGCTCCCTCGGGATAGCCTCCAAAAGCGGAGCTAACCCCTCCGCTTTCGCTCCCGGCTTACGGATATGCACTCGCCCGACACCTAGGTGAAGGAAATGAGTGATCCAGAGTGCCTCCTCCGTACCACCTAGGTCAGGGCGGGTGATGATAATGAGATCTTCAGGGTACATAGGGCATCTGCATCACCTATCTATACCCTGTGTCGTCCTATCCTGCATGCCATGCACCTGCTCGACGATCTTACGGCAGGCATCGGGATGGGCTTCTGCAAGCAATGTATTACGGAAGCTCCGATTAGCACGCATCGAACAGAAGTGTTCGCCACACATTGAGCAGAAATGCTTCTCCTTGTGGATCTCCTCAGGGAGTGTCTGATCATGGAACTCCATAGCTCGCTCGGGGTCGAGAGCTAGATGGAACTGATCTCTCCAGCGGAACTCAAAGCGAGCTTTGCTCATCGCATGGTCACGCAAGTAGGCTGTTGGGTGCCCCTTAGCTAGGTCGGAGGCGTGAGCAGCTAACTTGTAGGTCACGACACCCTGCCGTACATCCTCTCGCTCAGGTAGACCGAGGTGCTCCTTTTGGGTGACGTAGCAGAGCATAGCCGTACCTAGATGTCCGATGATCGAGGCTCCTATCGCCCCCGTAATATGGTCATATCCCGCCCCAATGTCTGAGACCAGAGGGCCAAGGGTATAGAATGGCGCCTCGTCGCAGTCGGCTAGCTCCCGCGTCATATTCTCTTGGATCAGCTGCATAGGGATGTGTCCGGGACCTTCGATCATCACTTGCACGTGGTAGCGTGTAGCTATCCGATTCAGCTCCCCTAGGGTCTTGAGTTCAGCCATCTGCGCTGCGTCATTCGCATCATGGATACAGCCGGGGCGAAGTCCGTCTCCGAGGGAAAGACTGACGTCATAGCGGGCTGCGATCTGGCAGATCTCCTCAAAATGCTCATAGAGGAAGCTCTCCTGACCCTTAGCTGTACACCAGCCAGCCATGATCGCTCCCCCACGACTGACGATCCCTGTGAGACGGCGAAGCGTGAGGTGGATATGCTCCCGTCGTAGCCCAGCATGGATCGTGAAGTAGTCTACTCCCTGCTCGGCCTGCTCGATGAGCGTATCACGGTAGATCTCCCAGGACAGATCCTCTACACGACCACGCACCTTCTCTAGTGCCTGATAGAGCGGGACGGTACCTATGGGCACGGGGCTATTGCGGATGATCCACTCACGGGTCTCATGGATATTCTTCCCCGTAGATAGATCCATCACCGTATCAGCCCCCCAGCGTGTCGCCCAAACCGCCTTCTCGACCTCCTCGGCGATGCTACTATGGATAGCTGAATTGCCGATATTCGCATTGACTTTGCAGAGGAAGTTACGCCCGATGATCATCGGTTCGGCCTCTGGATGGTTGATGTTCGCAGGGATGATCGCACGTCCTCGAGCTAACTCATCTCGGACAAACTCGGCAGTCACATACTCGGGCAGTTCCGCTCCGAAGGGCTCCCCTGCCATCGCAAAGCGCTCTCTCGCCTCGTGAATGAGTTGGTTCTCTCTTAGGGTGACATACTCCATCTCTTCGGTGATGATACCTTGGCTCGCATAGTAGCGCTGGGTCACACAGTCGCCCTTAGCTCGTCGGGGGTGGATAGAGATATGTCCGTAGCGGAGACCATCTAGTGTCCGCTCCTCAAGGCGCTTGCGGGCATACGTACTATTGAGCTCTTCCTGCTTCAAGGTATCTCCACGCCCCTCGATCCATGGCTCTCTGAGCTTGGGAAGGCCACGCTCTAGGTCGATGACGTAGGCGCTATCGGTATAGGGGCCTCCCGTATCATAGACGACCACGGGGGCATTCGGGGAGCGTGTCCCATCTTCCTCGATGGTATCGCTGAGTGGAATACGGCGCATCCCTACCTGCACATGGGGGAAGCGCTCACTACGGACATAGATCTTCTCGGATCCCATGAGTGGGCCATGGGTGACGACGTCTTGGATCTTCATAGGGAATAAGTGTGAGGGTGAGTATTTAGATTAGCGAACGAGGATCATCCCCCGAAGGTAGGTCGGATGAGCAGGAGTTCATCCCCCTCGTGTAGCTCGACTTCGACCAAGGTAGCACGGGGGATCACCTGCCCATTATGCGCCACGGCACTACGGGCGGGGAGATCAAGCCCTAGGTAAGCGAGGGCATCGATTAAGTGATAAGGTTCGGGAAGCTCGGCTGGCTCTCCATTGATACGTATCTTCATCATAGATTGGCGCTAAGGTGCGACGTGTGAACTAGCGACACAGCGAGGGCTAACGAGTCCAGCAGGCTTCGCTAAGCATTAGATACGAGAAGATATGGAGATACGTGGCGGGAAGTCGCCTGCACTCTCTGCCTACGCCAGCATTATCTGGATCAGGTCTTCGGGTATAATCTCAGCACAGCGAAGGACGAGGATGTCCTCTGCCAGCACCCCTTTGAGTTGCTTGACACAAAGGTACACTTTTTCTTGAACCACCACCTCTAAGCCAAGAAAAATAGATCTTCCTCCCCTACTCCCCAGTGCTTACCGACACCACACCTAGTTCTTAGTGCCAAGAGAGGTAGACCTTTCCCAGCGAAAAGGTACACCTCCGCCAGCGAAAAGACCTACCTTTTCGCTGACCTCGCTCGGCCTTGCATCCAATCACCCATTCGGCTAATGGGGAAGAGAGCCAAGACAAGCTCCGACAAGCACCACCAATTCTCCGAGGATACACTAGCCGACCCTGAGCGAAAGACGAGGTCAGAGCACTTAATATCCAGTCTCAGCTACCCCTTCAATTAGCCAAGGCTAGCGGGAAAGCTCCTCCGAGGATACCACACGACCTACTAAAGCGACAGCCAGCCCCCATATGGGAGCTGGCTGTCGCTTATCTAAAAAGAGAGGAGCCTAGGAGGCTTATTCTGGAGACGAAGCCCTACGCTTCCTGCTCCCGACATACCGCCCGAGAGCAAGGTAAGGCGAGCGAGGGAGCTTCTGGGGGATCATCGACCACAAAGTCCCTTAGAACCTCACCGTGAGATCTACCCCCAGCGTACGTGGAGCAGACGTCTGCACGAGGCGCCCCATAGGAGAGGCTGCCTGGAAGATCGTGTAGCTATTATCCAGGAGGTTCCCTCCCCAGAGCGAGACCGCATAGCGCTGGTAGCCTAGCCCTAGGCGAGCACGGAGGATCGTCTGGAGGTTCTCTCGCTGACTATTATCTTCACGCCAGTAGAGCTCACCCAGCCCCGACCATTCGACCTCCCCGAAGAGACGGAGCTTAGAGGTTAGATACTCATTACCCGAGAGCATCGCACTGAAGATATGGCGGGGAATGAACGGGACGAAGGCACCCTTCTTCCCACCAGCATAGTCTTCAGAGAAGCGAGCATCCGTGAGGCTATAGCTAAGCTGGGCACGTAGCGAGGAATAGATACGCTGGCTGGCAGCGAGCTCTAGCCCCCACGTGCGTGAAGCACCAGCATTCCCGACGACTCGCCCAGCTCCGGAGCTAACGAAGCGCGTGAGCTGGAGGTCCTTGACATGCATGTAGTAGGCCGAAGCGCTTAGCTCTAGCCCCCAGCTAGCTTGGTGATAGCGGGCGCCCAGCTCATAGTTCCAGCTATGCTCGGGCTTGTAAGTCGTGCGCTCAGGTATCGTAGACTCGTCGAAGGCTGGTGTACGCCCCGACATCGCCTGCACATTGTGTCCCTGCACCGTCGTGATCAGGTCAGAGAAAGACTGCTCATTGAAGCCTCCCGTCTTGAGCCCTCGTGTCACAGTCGCATAGGCATGAAGTGCTTCACTCGGCTTCCAAGCGACAGAGAACTTAGGGATCACATGCCAGTAGTCTACCGATTGCTTCCCCTGCAGTAGGGCAGCCTTCCCTCGGACATTCATCTCACGCCCATCGGGGAGGGTGATCGTCAGAGGCATCTCATACCCTCGGGAATCATAGCGTACCAGATGGTGCTCGTAGTCTAGGCGCAGACCAGCGGTCACCGTCCATGCTGGCGCCAGCTCATAGGCACTCTCGTGGTAGAGAGCTAGACCCCAGTCGGGCATACGGAAGTCATTGAGGTTCGTGACGTCCTTGGCTTGGGGATCATTATAGGTGATCTTCGGAGCCTGAGGACTACGTTGGTGCAGACGAGCCAGCTGGCTATCGATCATAGACTTAATGCCTCGGTAGGACATATGTACCGGTGCCTCGATATGCTTCGCATCGTAGTAGCCGAAGAGGCCTAGGCTCCAGGCATACTTCTGCGACCTCTCACGGAACCCCTTTAGGATAAACTCCTGAGTAAAGCCATGCTGACGCAGACCTTGCGTCACTCGGAAGAGGTACACAGGCATAGCATCCATGTCCATAGCCGTACGATCGTAGAGGTATTGGTAGCCCGTAGCAGACTGGAGCTGCACTCTCCCCCACTTGTAACTCAAGAGATAGCGAGCGGCGAAGCTATGGCGCTCGTAGGTCTCCTCATCTCCAGCATTCAGCGGAGCTAGACGCTTGGTCACGGGATCGTCTGTGCGGTAAGGGAATCCCCCCTGACGAACGTAGTCGCCCGTTAGGCTTAGCGCCATCTCTAGCCGATCACTCGGGCGGTATTCGAGCTTGGTAAAGGCACTGATCTGACGTAGGCTATCTTGATAGGCCCGATGGGTCTCATTGTAGAAGTAGCCTCGGCGAGTCGTACCGGATAGCCCATAGTTCAGCCCCAGCTTAGGGTTGAGAAGCAGACTCTGCTCCACCGAAGCACGAAGGAGACGGTGTGAGCCTGCCGTCAGCGAGGCTTGTCCTCCAGTATGCTCAAAGGCCGAGCGGGTATAGTAATTGATGATCCCCGACATGGCATTGCGCCCGTAGAGCGAACCTTGGGGACCTCGGAGGACTTCGATCCCCGCTAGTCCTGGTAACTCAAAGTTAAATCCTGACTTATTTAGGACAGGCACCCCGTCGACATAGAGGCCGATGGTCTGACCAGCACTGCGTGCCCCACTCCCACGTAGGTAGATCGCCGAGCTACGTTTAGAGCCGTAGTCAGGGATGAAGAGACTAGGCACACGGCTCGTCAGGTCGGTGAGACTCTGGATGCGGTACTGCTCTAGCGCCTTGGGCGTGATCCACGTCAGCGAAGTAGGCTGTCCGATCGACGGAGCCGTAGGGCGCTGGGGGATATAGGAGCGTATGACGACCGCTTCGAGCGCATGGGTCTGGATCGTATCTAGGGACTCTGCATGGAGTGACTTAGGCAAGCCAAGCATCAGCAGCGAGAGTGCTGCGGAGGTAAGGAGTCGTTTTTTGTTTGGGTAGTTCATTGATGAGAATGATATTAACGGCGCAAAAATACGCTACCCTATACCTTTCCCCCAAGAAGTACCGCACAGAGCCCTCATCAGCCCTTAGATTAGTCCAGCCTCGCCTTAATCCTCCGCCTTATCAAGCTAGATAGTACACATCTCACCTATCTACCTTTCACATAAAAAGCCCTTCCCCAGCGATCCTTATAGCTAAGGATCGCTGGGGAAGGGCTTAGGTATAGTACCGATCTTGCTCAGTCTAGCGCTGACGACGAGCACTCACTTTAGGGATCAAGACAAGGCTATCGGCAGGGATACGTGTCTTGAGCCAGCTATGGAGCTTTTCCTCTTCTACCGAGGGGAGCTCCTTCCCCTTCTCCAGACCGAGGAGTACGGCGATATAGCGCTCCGTACGCGTGGTATCCGACTGCACCTCTACCACGGGAGAGAGGCTCAGCGTATGCACACTAGGGAAGAGCACTGCTAGCTCCGTCCTTAGCTCTCTGGCATATTCTTCATAGAGCTCATACTCGGCTAAGCGCTGGGAGAGGGAGGCATTCTCCGAGGCTAGCTCTAGGATCTTCTGATGCTCACTAGTGCTGGTGGATAGTGTCGGCTCCAGCTGTCGTCTCTCTGCAAGGACACTATCCGACTGCACACCTTGGATCAAGGTCAGTCGGTAGCCCGCTAAGCCATAGTTCGATAGGCGGGATTCGACCTCCTGTTGGAGAGAATCCGAGATCTCTCTTCCCACAGCGACGATACGTAGGGTGTGCTCACCTCGATCAGCCGAGGAGGAGAGCACCTGTGTCCCCGGCAGGGAGAGCTCATGCTTGACGAAGCTACGGACATTGCTCTCGAAGACGCTGGTACGGATGATATTCACCGTCATCCAGAGTGCAGGTACCGTAGTGGCTATGACGATACCGGTAAAGATACGCTTGGCCTTCTTCGCTCGCTCAGGAGTGAGGAAGTGATGCTGATGGAACTTCATCATTCGCACACCTAGTGCCGTAGCCAGACTAATAAAGACGGTATTGATAAAGAAGAGGTAGAAAGCTCCAAGGAAGAAGAGTAGATTGCCTGTAGCTAGACCAAACCCCGCAGTACATAGAGGCGGCATCAAGGCGGTCGCAATAGCTACACCAGGCAAGACATTCCCCCCTTTACCCCGCGTAGCTAGGGCAATAATCCCCGCAGCACCACCGAAGAAGGCGATCAGCACATCATAAATCGTCGGAGAGGTACGTGACAGTAGCTCCGACTGCGCCTCTCCCAAGGGGCTAAGGAAGAAGTAAACCATCGCCGTCAACACACTGATCAGCGTGGTGACACTAAAGTTCTTCACAGCTCGCTTCAGCAGATCTAGATCATTAATGCCTATGGCCAGTCCCATACCGATGATCGGCCCCATGATCGGAGAGATAAGCATAGCGCCGATGATCACGGCCGTCGAGTTGACATTCAGCCCTAAAGAGGCGATAAAGATAGCGCAGATGAGTACCCAGAGATTAGCCCCCCGGAAGGAGACTCCCCTTGTGATCTCATCGACAACTAGCTGTTCCTCCTCCAGATCTGGATGGAGATTAAGGTAGACACGAATACGATTGAAGAAATTCATAGGACAATACAATACGACATAAAAGGAAGAGGTCGGCCTATGGCTTACCTCTCCCAGCTATAAAGTCAAGAATTAGTTCGCCATGGACGAGTGATACTTGTAGCCAAGGAAGCGCAGTCCTAAGGCAACGCCCAAACGATACAGCCCGTAGAGCGTACGAACATACAGCTGTAGAGCCAGCGGTGTCGAGGGCTCTGCACGCTCATGCATCAGCGCACTCAGGGATTGCTCCGCCGCACGATGTAGGAACTTGGTATAGCGCTGTGCCTCCTCCGAGTCTTTCTTCAGCCCTAAAGCCTCCTCCAAGACATATTCATCCAGCTCATCCCAACCTCGGGGCTGGCGAATCTGTGCATATAAGCTCTGAGCGTCTAGCTTCCCATACCGCTCCCAGTCAGCATCCCAGAGGACAGCTAGAGCCATCCCGACGAAAGCGATCCACCCTAGCGATACCAGCGGATACTTCTCAAAGTCAGGTACAGCATCTCCTAGGTAAGGCTTGGCAATCTCTGGGAACAGCTCCGTCAAGTCTTCCGTCTCCAAGAGCTGCTTCTCCAGCAGAGCTTCCTCTTCGGCTAAGCGCAAGAGTAGCGCCTCTAGCTCTCCCGTATATCGCTCTAAGTATTCTTTCTCTTGTGTCATCGTCTCCATAAACATTGATTCACACAAAGGTACAGCTTTTAGCCCCGAGGGGAAAGATCAAGAGAATGCCTGGCTATAGATTATACCGCTTCTTCAGCTCCTTTGAATACTGCTCCATGCCTGGATAGATGTATGACTCCGTAATACCTAGCAGAGCTAACTCCTTAAGTATATCTGCCTTACGCTCCTTGGGGATGATGAGCTTTTTCTTAATCCACTCAGCAGGCACTTCCGTATGTTCACTCTTGGTCAGAAGATTAACCTCTCCATCACTACCACTTGCTTTCACCTGCTTAACCCCAAGACCAAACATCAAGAAAGCCCCCATCTGATTAGCGATACGTTGATTACCATTCTTTGCTTTGACAAAGAAGAGGCTATTCAAGTCGCATGGATGAATGCGAGGCAGGAAGTGAGGCTTCTCCTCCTTAATCTGGTGAAGCAAGAACTTAATATCAAGCTGGTCATTGAAGTTCTCCACAGAAGAAGTAGCAGAGCACGATCCTGAAATCTTGCATTTTGCGAGATTAGCCAGTACAGAGACAGTGTCGCTATCGTAGTGCTTTACCTTATCTTCTGGAACAGAAAACAGATAAACGACTCCATCCTTATCTCTAGCCCTAGCACCTACCTCTTTGCCACCCTTTCGCCAGCTTGAGCACAAAATAGAGAAGGCATCCCTGCAAAGGGATGCCTTCTTATTAAGCCTTGAGCATGATGTGGAGAGTAAAGTGAGGTCATTAAACCTTAATTTTTAATTTTAGCGTTTTGTAGATTAATCGATACACACCCTATATTGATGGATAGCGACCCAATTAACTTACCTAAATTATCAGTTAGCCAGTTATTACCTAGTCCACTAAGAAATATTCCCTGCATGTTTTTCAAGCACCCAGGAATATTCCGAGGTTTATCACCCAAGAATATCGGTATTACCCGTGTATCCTTTGGGTTTGTAGAAAGTCCGCCACATATTATTTGGCGATACTCCCTAGAGACGGTAGACCCAACCTCTTCTATTGCATTGCAATAATCTGTGGTTAGAACTACGAAGCATATGCAAGCCTTTTTCAGATTCTTCTTGATAAAGGGCCTTACATCTTCGCCAAGCATACAATCATCTGAAGTTACACAGTCTACGTTATAGTCTTCTAAGAAGTCTATAACAGAAGCAATCCTACCTTTATCATCTCTTGTACAAGAGATATAAACCCTCGGTTTCTCTCCGCTTGGCAACGCCTGCTTTGAATTTGAAACCACTTGACTAAACTTCTCTTGGACTGGTATCGGTATTCTCTGATTAGATTCAGATGTAGAATTCTGATATACCATCCCCCCTACGATTACCAAGGAGAGGAGGCTAATATTTTTAATCGGATATTTACTTTCCATATTTAAAAAATATATTTAGACCTCACTCCTTCGTCTCCACATCATGTCAAGAGACTGAACCAACAAACCCCGATAAGGTCTGCCTATCAGTCGCCTATCGCTTTAGGCGGGGACAAAGATACAAAGATTTCTCATATATCAAAGTATGCTCAAGCAAATAAGGGCGGTAATAGCTATGCTACTACCGCCCTATGGGAGAGAGAAGATTGATATGACATCAGAAGGTAGTACGCACATTCAGTTAAATGGTATACCTAACTCATCGCAT
>CAJPPK010000011.1 GCA_905372565.1 uncultured Porphyromonas sp.
AGAATATCTTGGAAGCTATGGCATACAATCTGAAGCGTATGCCTGGGCTTCTTGTACTCCAGAGCTTCAAATAGCCCAGAAAAGCCCCCTCTCGGGAGGATAACCCTCCCGAGAGGGGGCAAGGGGGAGAGACAGGCATCTCACTTCTCAGCCTAAATCCCCCGAAGTTTGAAGGTGGAAGGTCGAAGCTGTAAAGAGGTGGGTTTGCGCAATGGTCTCATTAGGCATACAGTCTAGTATGACGATCGAAGGACGCTGCTCACAGATGAGGGAAATGATCTCGGTCTCTAACTTTCCGTTGCCCGAGAAGTCTAGATTGATCAGTGGCCAGTTAAGCGTTCGACTCACTATATTACCCCAAGCCATTCCAGGGCGAGAGGCACATGCTCCCTGAGCGATAGAGGTGCCGTATAGGATGATGGGACTTTCGCCGGTCGTGGGGACAAAGAAAAAACTAGTGCTTGTCGGGACACCGATCTCTAGCTTAGACACCTCATTGTAGAGTGGTAAGTATAGGATAGACCTCCTTCTTGCCCTTGATCTCTTGATCGATTCGGTAATCGTAGGTGATCGTGTCTCCAAACGTATAGCTTCCGAAACAAAACCCTTGATCTTCGTATCGATATAGATCAACGCCAGAGACACCGGTAGAGGGCATATGGGGCATATTCAAGGGTTGCGTGACTTGATACCTGATGCTTATGTCCTTCGCATCGGTCTTGAAGCGGATGGATAAGCCTGCTGATTGGCAGGCCAACTCCCAGACTTTTGCCCTTACTTTATCTTGTGCCCTGTTGGGAAATCGGTGATAGTTCCCTCCATCTTCGTTCCAGCCTTGACCTTGGACATAGGTCGTTTGGTTGGATAGGATGGGGTTGTGCCAGACCATTTGTCCAAAGGATAGCATGGTCGTGGTCAGGAGCATGATGGCGATAGTCAGTAGTCGTTTCATAGGGCTCTATTGATGTAGGAGGTGCGAGGAGTCTCCCTACCTAGACTGCAACGCAAACTTATACGAAACAATCTGGCTAACCAAATGACGGAAGACGTAGCAACCTCTCTATCCCATTCTATCCCTCTAGAGCTTCTTAATAGGTGACTATGATCGGTCATTCAGTATGGACAGATTGATTCATTATAGCACTAGTCGTCATTCCTTACTATCGAAGTTTAAGTTCATTAGTAATGAGCTGATGAATTTATTCGTAATGAAAGGATGCAGTCATTACTAATGAATTCTCCGAACATAAAGCTTGAGAGGAGATCACCGACAGAAGTGAAGGATTAAGGGAAAACGAAAGCCCCCGTCTACTGCATGAGTAGGCGAGGGCAACGCTTGATTGTCATCCTTCAAGAGGGCTTGTGTACTCTCAGATGAGGAGCAATTTAATTCTGCAAAAGGGCTCTCTATTCGTCTACGACTAGGTTGTCAATGATGAAGGACTGGCGCTCGGGGGTATTCTTCCCCATGTAGAACATCAGCAGGTTGCTTAGATTGTCTTCTTTACGAAGACGAATGGTATCGAGCTTGATATTCTCTTCGCTGATCCAGTCCTTGAATTGCTCTGGCGAGATCTCCCCAAGCCCCTTGAATCGAGTGACGAGAGCACGCTTGCCGAGCTTTTTGAGGGCTTCCTGCTTTTGAGCTTCGTTATAGCAGTAGATGTTTGTTACAGGTTCCTCGACAGGAGCTTCCTCTTCTCCCTTCTTCTTACGTCCTTTTTGCTTGGGCGTAGCAGAAGAGGTAAGGAAGTTATCGCTCTTCTTATGCTCCTTGGGAAGAAAGACTCGGAAAAGAGGGGTCTCTAGGATAAAGACATGACCACGACGTACCAGCTCGGGGAAGAACTGTAGGAAGAAGGTAATCAACAGCAGGCGAATATGCATGCCGTCATCATCAGCATCGGTAGCGATGATGATGCGATTGTAGCGAAGACCATCTAGACCATCCTCGATGTTGAGAGCTGCTTGGAGGAGGTTAAACTCCTCATTCTCGTAGACGACCTTTTTGCTTTGACCGTAGCAGTTGAGAGGTTTGCCTCGAAGGCTGAAGACGGCTTGGTACTTGGGGTCACGGCAAGTCGTGATCGATCCGCTTGCAGAGTTACCCTCGGTGATGAAGAGACTAGTTCGCTCGGGCTCCTTAGCCTTAGGATCGTTGAGGTGGATCGTACAGTCGCGGAGCTTCTTATTGTGTAGGCTCGCCTTCTTAGCTCGCTCACGAGCCAGCTTGGCTACACCACTCAGACTCTTACGCTCTCGCTCGCTCTCCTGGATCTTCTGAAGCATGATCGCCGTATCCTCTGCGTGCATGTGCAGATAGTTATCGAGCTCCTTGCCGAGGAAGTCATTGAGGAACTTCTGGATACTACGGCCATCTGGCTCCATATCCTTGGAGCCGAGCTTGGTCTTGGTCTGACTCTCAAAGACGGGTTCTTCGACCTTAATGCTGATAGCGGCAGCCATGCCATAGCGAATATCTCGGTAGTCGAAGTTCTTCCCAAAGAAATCTTTGATGACACGGGCTACAGCTTCCTTGAAGGCTGATAGATGCGTACCTCCCTGAGTGGTATTCTGTCCATTGACGAAGCTATAGAAGTCTTCGCCTACTTGGCTCGTATGGGTAAGGACGATCTCGACATCTTCCTCCTTGAGGTGAATGATCGGGTAGAGGGGCTCCTCTGTGATATTCTCTTCGAGGAGATCCGCTAGCCCTCGCTTCGATAGATAGCGCTTACCATTATAGACTAAGGTGAGACCCGCATTGAGGAAGGAATAGTTCTTCACCATCGTCTCGACGAACTCATCCTTGTACTCGTAGCCCTTGAAGAGATCTGCATCAGGGCGGAAGACAACACGTGTCCCCGAGGGCTGATCCGAGGGTACTGCTTCGGTCTCTTCTAAGAGCTTGGCATGAGAGTAGCGAACGGTCTTCGTGAGTCCCTCGCGCCAAACGGTGATCTCGCAGTGAATGGAGAGAGCATTGACAGCCTTGATACCAACCCCATTGAGCCCAACTGACTTTTTGAAGGCTTTGGAGTCAATCTTCCCCCCCGTATTCATCTTGCTCGTGGCATCAATGAGCTTCCCTAGGGGAATGCCACGACCATAGTCACGGATGGTGACCTGTCCTTCATGGATCGTAACCTCAATCTTTTTCCCTGCTCCCATGACATATTCGTCGATGGAGTTATCAAGGACCTCCTTGAGGAGTACATAGATACCATCATCCGCATGGGAACCATCGCCGAGCTTCCCGATGTACATACCAGGACGACGACGAATATGCTCGTCCCACTCCAGGGTCTTGATGTCACTATCGTTATAGTCTACAGTCGCTGTATCTAAGAGGCTCATAGGGAGAATAAGTGGATATGCTTCAGTGAAATAGCTACCAAAGATAGTGAAAACAAAGGATTTTAGGAAGGCTGGGCTTGGCTAGAGCTAGCTTGATGGAGGGAGTTTTAGTACTCACCGAGGTTATGTAGGATCTCCATCCAGTCACTTGGATGGTGCCAGCGTATGGAGAGATCTCGTTTCCACCAAGTGAGTTGCTTACGGGCGTAGTACCGACTGTTGCGCTGGATCAAACGGATGGCTTCATCTAGGCTAATCGTCCCATCGAAGTGACTGAATAGCTCCTTATAGCCTACGGTATTGAGGGCATTAAGATGTCGGAAAGGGTAGACTACACGAGCTTCGTCGATCAGCCCGTCTTCAATCATCTGGAGGACTCGCTGATCAATGCGTTGATATAGCTCCTCTCGTTCTCTAGCAAGACCGATCTTGACGCAGTCGAAGGGGCGCTCTTTAGCTTGCCCTGTATGAAATGAGGAGAAAGGTTTACCTGTAGATAGACAGACCTCATAGCCATGTAAAACCCGCTTGTAATTCTTTAGATCAACACGATCATAGTAGACAGGATCAAGCAAGCGTAGCTCACCCAGAATACCCTCTAAGCCTTCTTCTTCGTAGCGCTGCCATACTGCTTGGCGTATCGTAGGGTCGATATCGGGTATGGCATCGATTCCTTGACAGAGAGCATCGAGGTACATCATAGAGCCCCCTGATACGACTGCGACTTCTTTCTCTTGGAATAGTTTGTCAAGTACAGCTAGAGCATCGGCCCCGAAGGACGCTGCACTATAGGGCTCTAGGATACTATGCGTACCGACGAAGTGATGTGGCACAGCCGCCTGCTCCGCTAGGGAGGGGGCGGCTGTGCCTATAGGTAACTCGTGATAGATCTGTCGGGAGTCAGCCGAAAGAATCTCGGTAGAGAAGTGGCGAGCAAGACGGATACTTAGCTCTGTCTTCCCGACACCTGTCGCTCCGAGTAATACGACGAGTCGTGGTTTTTGCTTAGTAGAGGCTCTCTGCATCGGCTATGTCAAAGCCCTCGAGATCGATGTCCCCTTCGTCGACACCATCTTCGCTGAAGTCATCATCCCCAAAGATGTCACTTGAGGGTGAGGCCGTGCGAGAAGAGGCTACTTCGAGTGATACGGTCTGTTGAGGAGCCTTGCCTTCTGCATGCGTGATGACAGGCTTCTCTAGACTCTTCCCAGGGATCATCTCAGCCAGCTCGATGAAGAACCCACGCTCAGCGAGCATATCGAAGACGAAGAAGAGGTGCTGTCCCTTCTGATCAATGAGCTCGTCGAGATGAGTGCGATCCATGAGGTAGCTGTCTTCATCAGGATTGAGCCCCATATCCATGAGGGTGACTTCCTGCTCCTTGTTCCAGTCTTCGTCGCAGAGATGGAAAGTGGTGAGCTCATCATGGGCATAGCCAAGAGAGTCCAGGATGAAGTCATTTAGCTCTAGGAAGGTCGCCTCAGAGTCGATCTGTAGCTCTCTTTTGAAGAAATCATTCTCGTCCGAGAGCATCAAAAAGCGATATACCATAATGATCTATTGTGTCAGTAAAAGGGATATAAGACTACTTAGCGATAGGTCGAAGGCTGAGGTGTAGCTCATCTAACTGCTCCTGATCGATAAGCGAAGGGGCATCGATCATAACGTCACGACCAGCATTGTTCTTCGGGAAGGCAATGACATCACGGATGCTGTCTAACCCAGCGAAGAGCGATACGAAGCGGTCAAGACCATAGGCTAGTCCACCATGAGGAGGAGCCCCGTACTTGAAGGCATTCATTAGGAAGCCAAACTGCTCCTGTGCCTTCTCGGGAGTAAATCCAAGGAGGTCAAACATCCGAGCTTGGAGCTTGCTGTCATGAATACGGATAGAGCCACCACCGACTTCTACGCCATTGATGACCATATCGTAGGCATTAGCGCGGACGGCATCTGGATCTGTGTCGAGGAGTGGAATGTCCTCTGGCTTGGGAGAGGTGAATGGGTGGTGCATCGCATAGAAGCGCTGTGTCTCCTCGTCCCACTCAAAGAGAGGGAAGTCAACGACCCAGAGGCAGGAGAACTTGCTCTTATCACGTAGACCAAGCTGCCTAGCCACTTCGAGACGTAGCTCACAGAGCTGCTTGCGGGTCTTCATCACGTCATCGCCAGAGAGGATGAGGATGAGGTCTCCGGGCTTAGCCTGCATTTTCTCCGCTAGTGCCTTGAGGACATCCTGGCTGTAGAACTTATCGACGCTACTCTTGACCGTACCATCGGCTTCGACACGGGCATAGACCATCCCCTTAGCTCCGATCTGAGGGCGCTTGACGAAGTCGGTGAGCGCATCGAGCTGCTTGCGGGTGTAGCTTGCTGCACCTTCGGCACAGATTCCCCCGATATAAGCTGCTTCATCGAAGACTCCGAAGCCATAGCCAGAGAGCGTGTCCTTCAGCTCGACGAACTCCATTCCGAAGCGAGTGTCGGGCTTGTCAGAGCCATACTTGGTCATCGCTTCGTGCCAACTCATACGTGGAAAGGGAGTAGCAATATCCAAGTCAAGAAGTTCCTTGAAGAGGTGCTGTGTCATCCCTTCGAAGATGGTCAGGACATCCTCCTGCTCGATGAAGCTCATCTCACAGTCGATCTGTGTGAACTCAGGCTGACGGTCGGCACGAAGATCCTCGTCTCGGAAGCACTTTACTATTTGGAAATAGCGGTCAAAGCCACTGACCATAAGGAGCTGCTTGAAGGTCTGGGGCGACTGAGGTAGCGCATAGAACTGGTTAGGATTCATGCGCGAAGGCACGACGAAGTCACGTGCTCCTTCAGGAGTAGACTTGATGAGGACGGGGGTCTCTACCTCTAGGAAGCCTTGGGCATCGAGATAGCGACGAACAGCTAGGGCAAACTTGTGGCGTAGCTCAAGGTTGGAGCGCACACAGCTACGGCGTAGATCGAGGTAGCGGTACTTCATGCGCAGATCATCTCCTCCGTCGGTATCGTCTTCGATGGTGAAGGGAGGTACCTCGGCAGGATTGAGGATGCGGAGAGACGAGACTGCGATCTCTATATCCCCTGTGGGGAGCTTAGGATTCTTGTTCTCACGCTCTGCTACTGTCCCCGTTATCTGGATGACATACTCACGTCCGAGCTTCTCAGCCTCGGAGACCAGGGCTTCTCCGACATGTGCTTCATTGAAGACCAGCTGGGTGATCCCGTAGCGGTCACGTAGGTCGATGAAGGTCATCCCGCCCATTCGGCGAGCCTTTTGTACCCATCCGGCGAGGGTTACTTCCTCACCGACATGGCTGAGGCGTAGTGCGCCACAGGTAGTCGTGCGATACATATATCTGATAGTCTTTGACCAATCCTTCGGCAAAGCAATGGCTTTAGGAAGGGGGTTGTTTATTCTTTCTACAACAAAAATACAAAGAAATGTACGGATTCTTTGCCTTGAGCTCAGCATCCCTAAAGGAATGGCCTCACGAGGTCACTTCTCTGTCTATCCAGCGAGCGATGATGAAGGAAGTTTCGGTAGGGGATTCGTTCCCGAAAGGTTTACCTTTTAGACGCTAGAGGTGTACCATTGCTCGGGCAAAGGCTATGCTTTCTTCGAGGGGGGATGCCTATGTCCTATTCGAGTGGCCTTTCTCCTTGCTGGGTGGCACCGAGCTGACGGAGGATGGAGAGACACTTTAGCTGGGGAAGAGGATGCAGGTGTAGGTGATAGTAGGTAAGCAGTGCATCAAGGATCGTAGCACGATCTTGCCGACTATACCGAAAGTGATGCATCGTCAAGTAATCCATCCGCAGGAAGGTGAGCAGATGTTGGCTGGACTCTTGGTCAAGGCAATAGGCCTGACGCTCGGGACAGAAAGTCTGTTCCGCAAGGCTGAAGAAGACCTCTTCCTCAGCCTTCGGTAGGGTGATGCTTGGGGTAATCCCTAGCTCTGGTAGTAGGCGGAGGAGGAGACATAGATGGAAGTTGGCCACACCACGCGTGGTCGCTTCCCAGAAGATGAGTGCTTCTGAAAGGTGTAGATAGAGGGCTCTATCAGCTTGAGGTGTCGTCAAGATCCGATAGAGAAACTCGCTCAGGAAGATCGCTTGGGCTCCCTTCGCTGGATGAGTATGCACTGTGTGGCGAGGGTGTAGGGAGTGCACTTCTTGAATGCTTGCCAAGTCCCGTTTAGGACTATAGCTAAGCGTGACTTCGACTTCTGCAAGCGGGCGAAGATGCTCACGTATGGTGTGTCGTCTGCTCGTGCGCTCAGGGACTAAGACACCTACTCTCCCCATCTCTTGCGTATATAGATGCACGATACTATAGCGGTCACTATAGCGGGTGTGATGTAGAACAAGAGCGGGCGTCGTGATGAGTGTCATCGAGAGATAAAGTAAACGAAGCGTCTAAGCTCCTCTAGGTTGGGAGGAAGGCTTAGACGCTTCGGTCATAGACTTCCCGCATGGAGCGGGAGAGCGAGGTCGGTAAGAGATGCTCGTTAGTTGACTTGAACGACGAGGATCTTAGAGTTGCTCCAGAAAGCTGCAGGGTTCTTGATGTACAGGATAAGCTGCTTGTCTGATCCGGGTACGAGTTCGTAGGAGGAAGCAGGGTGTACAGTCAAGAGACGAGCCTTATTGGAGAAGAGAGGGATCTGTGATAGTTCACGTAGATCTACCTTGGTGAAGTAGCTCATGTTAGCGTTCTCCGTAACAAGGCGACCGCTACGCAGGAGATTCATATCCTTGAGGTCGGAGCTTGTCCCGACGCAGTAGCGTACGGTGTTGAGCTCCTTCTCCTGGGCTGCTAAAGCTTCTGCCTGCTTTGCCGTAGCGACATTGAGGCGATCGACATCGCTATTACGCTCGGTGAGCATGGAGTCAAGGACGCCAATGGCTACGTTCTTACGCTGTAGCTCTTCGGAGAGAGCGAGGATACGCTGTTTCTGTCCTTCGAGTTCCTTGCGGAGTACAGAGATGGTAGCATGCAGACGCTTGTTTTCACGACCGCTGGTTTCTAGCTTGCGGGTCAGTTGATCGAGTGCTTCACTGCTAGCACGGAGCCTATCATTGATCAAGAGCATATTCTCTTGGATACGGTCACGCTCTGACATGGGGAGGTCTCCGTTGCGGGGATTGAGCTTGATGGTCCCTTCTACAGAGGAGATCTCTTGGAAGTTCGTCAGTACGCTTGCTACGAGAGAGTCTGTCTCGTGAAGCTCTGCCTCATAGTTCTGGTTTACGAGAGCGAGGGAGTCGTACTGCTCCTTGAGGGTCTTGTACTCGTTGGATCCCGAGTTGCAGGCTACCAAACCAAACAGGCAAGTAGCACCGATGATTAATCTCTTGGTCATAGTTGTAGAGTCTATTTGTTCCACTTCTTTGATCGCTTCATCTTGCGAGGATCATCCTCACTCGACAAACTAGGAGGGGCTAGAGGCTCCCTCGTTTTTGTTTCAAATGTACTACTTCTTCCGATAAGTAGCACAAACTCCCCTCTTGGCTCCTGCTTCGTGAAATGCTCGATGAGCTCAGCCAAGGACCCCCTTACAGCTTCCTCATGCAGTTTAGTAAGCTCGCGTACAGCTACTACAGGTGTGTCTAGAGAGGCATGCTCTGAGAGCTGGGTGAGTGTTTTGAGTAGACGATGCGGAGACTCATAGAGGATGACTGTCCGATCGCTTTTAGCTATCTCTTGAAGCTTCGTTTGACGACCTTTCTTTACGGGAAGGAAGCCTTCGAAGGTAAAACGGTCGGCAGGTAACCCCGAGATGACAAGGGCTGGTATGAGCGCTGTAGCCCCAGGGAGGCACTCTACCTCGATCCCTCGCTCAAGGCACGCTCGTACTAGTAGGTAGCCTGGATCAGAGATGGCTGGAGTACCCGCATCAGAGATAAGAGCTACCTCACCTTCAGCTTCGATCCTATCACATAGACGCTCAAGGGCTTGATGTTCGTTGAACTTATGGTAGCTCTGCATCGGGCACCTTATTTCAAAGTGCTGAAGTAGGAGTCCAGAAGTTCGGGTATCCTCTGCAAGAATAAGAGAAACACTCTTCAGAACCTTTAGTGCCCGAAGAGTAATGTCTTCTAGGTTACCGATGGGAGTAGGGACAATGATCAGCTTAGGCATGGGAAGAGCTAGCTACTTTGAGGTACGTTGACCTTGCTTTTCTTTGATGAGTTCATTGAAGAGTTCTTCCCAGCGGTGCATAATGGTGTCAGGAGAGAAGAGGGCAGAGCGCTCACGCGCTTTCTTGCCCATAGCTTTACGGAGAGGCTCATCTTCAATTAGTCGGATAATCCCCTCTGCAAGTCGCTTATAGTCTTGTTTCTCTTCGATGAGTAGACCTGTTTCTCCATCCACGATAATATCTCGTGGGCCACACTCACACGCATAGGCTACAATGGGTAAACCGCAGGCCTGGGCTTCCAGTAAAAACATAGGCATCCCCTCGTGACGAGAACTTAGAGCACAGATTGAAGCCCCCATGTACTCCTTCTCCATATCCTTCGTCTCAAAATGAGTGACACAATCTTTAAGATTGAGAGACTCGATAGTAGAATCTAGGTTATGGAGACCTTGTCCGCAGATCTTGAGTTGCCAATCTGGATGTTTGCTGTGGACGATAGACCAGGCTTCTAGGAGGTTTTCGAAGTTTTTCTGTTCACCATAACGACCTACAGCGATGACTACCTTTTCGTCAAGTCCTGCAGTTTCCTTTGGTTCGAAGGTGTTCGCATTTGGAATACTAATTTTTCGCACTATAGGCCAATTAGGAAGATCTTCTTCCGTTAGTACGACAAAGCGATCGAAGAGGCGTAGGAATATTCTATCAAACCAGTTATGTAGCTTTCCAAGAACTCCAGGACGAGAGAAATCCCATGTATAGCGACCTCCATGTGCTTCGACGATCTTCGCACTGCCATCTTTGATGAATGGGAGGAAGTAGATCTCCTTGCTATACATAGCTACAACAATGTCTGGTTGGATCTCTTTAAGTCGTTTTTTTAGTAAACGTCGGTGTCGAAGAGTAAACTTTAGGAGTCGCTTTGCTTTTGGGTAGAGCGATAAGGAATCAGCTCCCATATACCCAACTGAAAAATCCTCTTGTTTAACACGGGGATCAATAGGATAAAATGGAGCTTCTCCAATCTGATCAGCAGTCAGGATGTAGACCTCGTTTCCCTTCTCGGCCCAGTAGTTGACCTTGTTAGCGAGGACGCGAGTCTGCCCGCCTGGAAACCATGTATTATTGATGATGTAGACAATCTTCATCTTATTATTCTTGAGAGAGTGTAGTAAAGAGATTTACCCAGCGTTCCATAATGGAAGTTTCTTCGTATCGTTGAGAGGCAAAAATGGCTGCTTTACTCATCTGAACTCGGAGATCTTCATTAGACATGAGCGTTTGCAATCGCTCCTGAAATGCCTTGTGATCATAAGGTGGAACTAAATAGCCATCTACACCATCAGAGACAATGTCCTTCGGCCCACTAGGACAAGCATAGGATACAATAGGTAACCCCGAAGCTTGTGCTTCAAGGAGTACCATAGGGAGCCCCTCAAAGTGTGAGGTCATAACGTAGATAGAAGATTCTCGATAGGCTTCCTCCATGTTAGAAACTGCACCTTCAAACACTACTTGAGAGGAGATGCCGAGATCTTGCGCTTGCCGTTTTAGTCCATCTAGCATCCAGCCTGATCCATAAATATGAAGACTCCAGTCCGGATAACTTGAAGCTGTTTTTGCCCAAATTTGGAGAAGGTCAGAGAAGTTTTTTTGGTACTCCATTCTCCCAACGGCTATGAGACGCTTGTTTGCACATTTTGCAGGAGTGTGTGTGGTAAACGGGAGTGCATTAGGGATAACAGCGACCTGTGCTTTCCCTTGCCATAGAGGCCACTCTTCTTCAGTGAGAATGACAAAACGATCATAACGAGAGGCTAAGCCTTCTTGCCCTTTCATCCGCCATTTTCCGAAGAATCTGCGAAGAGTAGCATCTTTCGGATACATTAACACCGGAGTAAACTTGGAAGAGTGGGATTCAAGTATTTTCTTGCTCCCATCTTGAAGATCCGGAAGGAACGTAGATTCGTGTCTCAAGACTGAGACTGTGATATCTGCATGTTCGCTTAGAAGGGCTTTTTGAAGGAGGCGACGATGATGTGGTCGAAGTTTGTGAGTCTCCCAGTATCGCTTCCAGGTAGGTAGTTCGTCAAATTGATCGTAGTTAAGACCAAGATCAATTCTATTTACTCGTGGATCAATAGGGAAGAAATCCGGGCGATTATTTTGATCCGTTGTAATAATTGTAGCCTCTATACCATGTGCTACAAGGTAGTTTACTTTTCCTGCAAGTACACGTTCGATACCTCCAGATTTATACATCCCTGAAATACAGTAGACGACCTTCATATCTTTATCTTAATTATTCATTCGTTTGATTAAACCATAGGCTTGGTAGAGTCCAAGTTCACCGGCACGGCTAAGATCACTTGTACCTTCTTTTATTTTCCCTTCGGAGTAGGAGAGCAGACCTCGATTGAAGTAGGCTTCTGCAAAATGTTTATTGAGAGAAATAGCTCGGTTATAATCAAAACGAGCTTGGGTGAAATCCCCAGCCTTGACGTAGAGGTTAGCCCGGTTATAATAAGCCTGGGCAAAGTCTGGTGCTAAACGAATAGTTTCATTTAGCTCACTAAGTGGGGTTATTTGGGGCTGTTTACTAGAACGGGTGGGATTAACCTCGTTTATCCGTAGTAAGACTGAAGCGCGGACAAAGCGAGCGAGTGCAAAATCTGGCTTATTTTCTATTACTTGACTTAAGAGAAGATTTGATTGATCAAGATCTTGTAAAAGGAATGTACTAACGCCCTTAAAGAAGAGATTGTCTACAGAGGTGGCTTGACCTTCCAATGTAGATAAGTATTTTTGGACTTGCTGTACTTCTTGCTGTGTGAGAGCTCCTCCAGCTTCCTTGAGTGTAAGTCGGAGACCTCCTAGTTGTGATTGTCGAAGATTGAAGCGCTCAAGCAGAGGGGAGAAATAGACCTGTGCTTGATTGCCATCCTTGTCGATGTCGGTGAAGTACGTCAATAGGAGATCTCCACGAGGGGTTCGTTGAGCTTGATCATCCTGTACTCGTCCACGGATTAAACTACTATACTGCGAACGTTCGTTCCTGGGAAGAGCATCGGTCTCGATAAGCATATGATACTTTTCGATGGCCTCATCTTTCTCGCTACGTGTCTGCGTGCTATTTTGAGCTTGACGAGCATTGTTCGCATTCATTTGATTTCGGTAGCGTTTGCTCGTCTGAAGATCATAAAGATGAATTTGATCACGTGTAGCACCTTTAAGATCGCCTAGACGTTGGCGTACTTCGGCTCTAGCTGAGAATCCCGAAGCAAAGGCCGGATAGCGATTAAGTACGACATTAAGATCTTTGAGGGCTGCATGATACTCATTGGTACGTAGATAGAGAAGCGCACGATTATATCGAGCGATGTAGAGGTTGCTATCCCGCTGGAGAAGCTTTGACCAGTCTTGAATGGCTAAGCGATATTCTCCGACTTGAGATCGTAGAAGCGCTCGGTTATTGAGAGCTACTCGCTCATTCGGGTCTAATCGTAGAGCTTCGCTATAGTCATTCATAGCTCCACGCAAATCTTTTTGGTGGTAGCGCAATATTGCTCGATTGACGTAGAGGTTTGCATCGCTTGCTCCTTGTGCTATTATCTGGTCGATAGTTTGTAGAGCTTGAGGATAGTTTTTTTGCTCAGAAGCGATTTGTGCCTGAAGTAAGAGGGCAGGCCTATAATGAGCGTCTAAGGAGAGTAGTGTGTCAATCACAAGCTGTGTGGCTACCGTATCTTTACGCTCTAGGGTTATTTGAGCGAGCACTCGATAGGCATCCTTATTCTTAGAGTCAAGAGAGAGTAATTCTCTTGCTGTCCTCTCGGCCACATCTAGTTGCTTGTCCTCTAGTAGGGCAATTGACAGGTTATAGAGCAAATTCTGATCCTTGGGAGATAGTTTTAAACCCTTGAGGAAGTCTTCAGAGGCCTTGCGATATTCCTTCAAATTGAATCTGGCAATACCTCGTAGTAGATAAGCACGAGGGAAGATAGAATTTCGCTCGAGAGCTAGTGAAGCATCCTCTTCCGCTCCCAAGTAATCATCAAGGCTAATCTTAGCTACGGCACGGTAGAAATAAGGCTCCGCCATCCATGGCCGAAGGCTTATGACTTGGTTGAAGTAGCCAAGAGAAACAATGTAATCCTGGAAGTGTATAGCATTCCTGCCGATGGCGATGGTCCGATCGACATCGATCTGAGCTAATATGCTCAGGTGGCTAATGAGAAATGTGAGAATAAGCCTCGCGAGATACTTCATTAATTCTGCGGAACTCTAGCTCCCGAAGGTAAACTAATCTACTTTCTCTTCTGTGGAGCAGTCACTGTACGATAGTGAGCAGCTACTTTCCCCTTCTGTAAGTTTGTCAGTTTTCCCTTGATGAGTTGCTTTCGGATAGCAGCTATCTGATCGGTGAAGAGAATTCCTTCGATATGGTCGTATTCATGCTGGATGACACGTGCCGCAAACCCAGAATAGGTCTCCGCATGAGGCTGGAAGTTCTCATCAAGGTATTCGATCGTGATGGTCGATGGACGAGTAACCTTCTCATGAATGCCAGGAATGCTTAGGCAACCCTCATTCTCAGCTTGAGATTCTTCGCTACGAGAGGTGATACGAGCATTGATGAACGTTTGCTTGAGTCCCTTACATTCGAGGAAGTCTTCTTTCATCGGATCTGCATCGATGACGAATAGGCGTATCGCTCGTCCGATCTGAGGTGCTGCTAGGCCAATGCCGTCTGAGAAGTACATTGTCTCCCACATATTGGATATGAGCTCAGAGAGACCTTCGTACTCAGGAGTGATGTCAACTCCCATTTCACGTAGGACGGGGTGACCATATATGTATATAGGTAGCTTCATAATTCTATTATTGATATGCTAAGTGTTTTGGATCAGGGGAGAGTAAACGAGAGATTAAGTCCATCTCGACTCTCTAGATAGCTCTGAAGAATGATCACTGCGCTGACTTCATCGATAAGGCCTTTATCTTGCTCTCTGCGTCGCTTGCCGATGCCAGCCTCTCGTATCGTTCGCTGTGCTAGTCGTGAGGTGAAGCGTTCATCTTGGAAATCTATCGGGATGTTAGGGAGAGCCTGGCGAAGTCGTCCCACGAAAGGACGTATATACTTCATCGAATCGGACTCTTCGTTGTTCATTTGGCGAGGGTATCCCATGATGATGCGCTCTACGGGCTCTTTAGTGCAATAGTCTTGGATAAAGTCTAACAGTTGGTGAGTAGGGATACACCCTAATCCCCCTGGAGTAATCTGCAGAGTATCCGTGGTCGCTACTCCACAGCGCTTGCGTCCATAGTCAATGGCTAGTATTCTTCCCATAAGCTATATGCAAAGATAACGAAAAGCCCTTGCATCTTATCGTGTTGTACCTAGGGTTCAGCTAGTTTGTGTTTTTGAAGGCTTAGTGGTCTCTGTGAGTGAAGTTGTTTATAAATGTTTATAAATGTTTGGTATTATGAAATCTTGCCGTATCTTTGTAGTGTATTTTTCATGGTATTAGATTTAAGGTTAACGTAGAGGATGGGTTGTCGGGAGACAGCCCATCCTTGTTTTATGCCTTTCCCTAGCTCCGAGAAGATTTAGGATGTTCTCTCTGGTTAGCATTGCTTGGGGATGCTCTTCCTTGTAGATAGCTCTCCTAACAGCAGCCTTAGTGATTCAGTGACATGATGCCTACTTAATTATAGCCTTCTGCTAAAGTGGAGATGATGTAATTCCTAAAGAAATCTGATTCTTGTAAAGAGGTTGAGGAGGCAAGGGAAGATGTAAAGAGGGGAGGCTTCATACTTCTCAGTATGAGATGAAGTAGAGTGCTCTCGTGGATATAATTGGTCGATTGGCTTGTGGTAATCGCTGTTTTATCCCTATGCCTAGGGGAATTTAAGGAAGGGAAAAAATTTAGATCTTTAGAAGCAAAAGGGGGCTGTCTCCCGACACCCCCCTTTCCATTGTTAACCTTAAATCTAATACCATGAAAAACACATTGCAAATATACGTTAATTATCTATACCCTCCAAATTGTTGGCAGGAATATTCTTGGATTAAGGTGTAACTTGTTGATATATAGTGCCTATTTGAGGGTAAAAAATCTTCTTGGATAGGAGAGGACTGTGTAAATCTGTGTAGAGAAAGAAGTAAAAGAAGAGGCGATCAGCAGTGGATGCTGACCGCCTCTTTGGTCTTCTTTAGCTCGGCCTAAGTCAAGCCGGAGGAATTACTTGGTCTTGATGCCAAGCTTCTTTGCGATATCCTCTGGAATTGCGGAGCGATGTAGGACGATGTTCATAGTCTTACCCTTGACAAAGTTGTAAGAAGCATACCAGTGTCCCTTGTATTCGCCGGTTTCACCCCAGGAATTCTTTACCATGAAGAACTTGCGACCGATCTGGTTCTTAGCAATACCATAGATGACCATACCGTGGTCGTCGGTCAGCTCAAAGTTATCGTATCCCTTCTGACGATACTCTTGTGTAGGATCGATCTCGGGGACGTTAGCAGAGCGAATGAGCTTCTGTAGCAGGGTGTGACGCTCGCCACGGTTGAGCCCGACCCAACGAGCCTGGTCAGAACCCTTGGTCTCGATCTCTTCGACATCTGCTAGTACAGCGATACCATCACGTGTGAAGCCCTGTTCGCTGACGTCTGATCCCCAAGCGATGGTGTAACCCTTGTCGATAGCATGCTCCATCGTACGCATTAGTTCGTCGATAGGAAGGTTGTAGGACTCTGCCCAGCGCCAGTTGTCTTCGATCTCGAGAGCGAACTTAGAGTAGAAAGGATGGTGCGTGAAGGAGGTCAGTGAGACGTAGTCATCAGCATTGAGCCCCAAGGCCTGAGCATAGCTCTTAGGCGTGTACTTCTTACCCTTGAAGGTGAATTCCTCGGGGAGCTTGCCGAGATACTGGTCGATGATCGACTCAAAGGCAGGATACCAAGCGGTAGAGAGCTTGCCATTAGGATTCGTGATGATGGCATCGAGGAAGGCCTTGAGCCCTGCTTCCATCTCGCCATGCTGGTTCTTAGTCGTACCATAGTTGAGTCCTGGGAGGACGGAGCGAGGTACAGCACCATAGTTCTTCAGTACGTAGAGGACGTCATAGAATGAACCTCCTTGGGCGAAGTTGAGCTTGCCATGGAGGCGAACGTACTTGCGTCCCTTGTCACGGTAGGTGTGGCTGACGACGAACATCTCAGAGAGGTCGTAGTCTCCCTTACCTGTGCGGATAAGTTCGTCCTCGAGGAAGCTCTGACCAGAGTACGCCCAGCAGGTTCCGGAGTTTGCTTGGTTCTTGATAGAGGTGATTCGGGCGTCCTTAACGGTCGTGAATACGTTAGGCTCGTTAGCGTCCTTCGTCGCTGGAGTTTGGGCAGAGAGGGACGAGGTGAGCCCTGCCAATGCCATGATGGCGATCAGTTTCTTCATCTCAGATTAGTAACTATAGTGATGATGGATATGGATAGGTCTCGGGAGGATGCGATGGCATATTCCCGATGCCCATTGTTTACTCAAAGATACACATTTCTCGCTGATCCCAAGGGCTAGGGGATTTTCGCTGTCTATAAGTCTTGGAGGAGAGGGAATGAAGTCTTCCAGAAGGGAGCGAGATAAGATCGAAGTGATAACTCGAAGCCAAGGAGGATAGGCCGATAGGCTCGTTCTCCATGGCTGGCCAAGCGAGGTGGACAGAAAGGCTAAGGTTTGTCTCGATAAAGGCTATGCTTTGTGCGAGGAGAGCTCTACCTTTTCGGAGAGAAAGCTATATCCTTACTAGCTGGCTCTCCCGCCTTGTGTCGGAGAGGGTGGAGCAAGACAGCTTGCTCACTCGTCGCTCTCTACCCCTGTGCCTATATTCGGTATCCAGGAGAAGAAAGCATGGATCAAAAACAAGCCGTGCCCCTTGGAGGGTGCTGCTAAGACCATCCAAGGGGCACGGAGGAAGCCTTCCGGAGAAGAGCTTTGAGGGTGTAAGGCCAGCTAGCCGTGGAGGTAGAGTAGTGGCTGGGCGTCTGGGCGAGCTTCGCTAAATTGTCCATCCTGGTAGGCACATACGCCATTGACATAGGTAGCACGTACCTGGTGGCCGAAGCGATGACCTTCGAAGGGAGACCAGCCACAGAGCGAGACGATACGGCTAGGCTCTACCAATTCTTCCCCCTGAGGATCAATCAGGACAAGGTCGGCAAAGAAGCCTGGACGGAGGAAGCCTCGCTTCTCGATCCCAAAGAGTTCGGCTGGCTGGTGAGCCATCTTCTCTACGACAAGCTCCTTGGTGAATACCCCTTCACGAGCTAGGTCTAGCATCGCAACGAGTGCATACTGAGTCAGCGGACCTCCGCTAGCAGCTGTGAGACAGTTACCCTCCTTCTCTGCCAAGAGGTGGGGGGCATGGTCTGTCGCTATGACGTCGATCTTGCCAGAGCGAACGCCTTCCCGTAGCGCCTCCCGATCTTGGAGCGTCTTGACCGCAGGATTCCACTTGATACGATTACCTAAGCGGTCATAATCCTGGTCTGAGAAGATCAAATGGTGTACGCAGGCCTCGGCAGTGATCTTCTTTTCAGAGAGGGGGAGGTCGCTGCGGAAGAGCTCAAGCTCCCGTGCTGTCGAGATGTGTAGGATATGTAGGCGAGCCCCAAGGCGAGTCGCTAGCTCAACAGCCTTACTCGAGGAGCGGTAGCAAGCTTCTTCACTACGGATCAATGGGTGATAGTGTACGTCTAGAGCGGCTTCGCCTACGGTGTCAAGGTAGTGCTGGCGGTTGGCTCGGATGATAGCTTCCTCCTCGCAGTGGGTAGCGATGAGCAGATCAGTCTCACCGAAGATGCGCTCCAGAGTTTGGACATTATCGACGAGCATGTTGCCCGTCGAGGAGCCCAGGAAGAGCTTGAGGCCAGGAGTGCGACGTCGATCGATGCGCTGTAGCTCGTCGATGTTGTCATTTGTCCCGCCGAAGAAGAAGGAATAGTTTGCCCAAGAGGTCGCAGCGGCTCGCTCCATCTTCCACTGCCATGCGTCGAAGGTGGTGGTCGTAGGCTTGGTATTGGGCATTTCCATAAATGAGGTCGTCCCCCCAGCTATGGCTGCACGACTTTCGCTCTCTATCGTTGCCTTGTGGGTGAGGCCTGGCTCACGGAAGTGAACTTGATCATCGATACAGCCAGGGAGGAGCCAAAGTCCTTCGGCAGGCACCACTTCGTCGACTTCCTCTAGGAGTAGACGAGGGAAAGTGCTTTCGCCCTTGAAAATAGCCGTGATGTAGGCTTCTTCAGTGAGTAGAGAAGCGGTGTAGGAGCACCCTTCGTTGATTAGGGTAGCGTTTCGGAAAAGGCGTTTCATAGGAGTGGAGTACGGAGGTTAGAGGTAAAGGAAGAGTAGGGCAAGCGTATTATTCACTAGATGCAGAAGTATCGGTGCATAAAGGCGTCCAGTAGCCGAAGTGAGATAACTGAGAGCATAGCCGAGGATGAAGCGACTGACGAAGCCAATGGGAGAGAAGTGTAGGAGAGAGAAGAGTAGGGCGGTAAGTAGCCAAGGGAGGTGCCTATTCGAGGAAATAGGTAGTAAGCGAGTGATGAGAGGCTGCAGCATACCCCGGAAGCAAAGCTCTTCACTGATGGCAGGTACGACGGCCAGCGTGATCCATAGGCATAGGAATGGACTCTCTCCAGAGCGGAGTAGCTGGCGGACACGCTCGGTGACCAAATCTCCTCCAGTATAGCCGATGAGCCTGCCGAGGTAGAGGAAGAGCTCATAGCAGACTTCCGCAAGCAGCAGGCTCCCTAGGCTGACTAGGAGAAGATGGAGGAGTGCTCTTCCTGCTAACCAGTTTTGATCGATCAGCCCGAAAAGATGATGCCGAGCCTCTCTCCCTATGGGGAAGAATAGGCTCGGCAGAGCAAAGATGGTGAGCGTGCTGAGAAGGATCTTCCCAAGCTCTAGCGATGCTGTCGGAGGGAGATCACTCAGGCTGATAAGTAGCTGGGAAGTCAGAGGACCGAGTAAGAGGATCCAGAGCAATAGTAGAGGGAGCTCCCAGCGCTGAGCCATAGTCCTGCGAGGCAATGAGTGAGGTTAGTTGGCGCAACTTTCTTCCTGCTCGCCCTTACGGATCTTCAGTGGGGAGCGACCGAACATACGACGACAGAATGCCGAGAGGTAGCCAGCTGAAGAGAAATAGTACTTCTCCGTAATCTCAGCTAGAGAGAGAGGACTATCGACGAGATCCTTATAGACGTGGCGGGCACGCTGCTGGAGCATCCATTTCAAAGGAGGCATCCCGAATTCTTCATCGAAGATACGAGTTAGGGATATGGTCGTCAGCCCAAGCTTCTGTGCTAGATCCTCCGTATTCTTACACTGCAGATGGTGACGATAGACTTCCTTCCTGAAGCCCATATGTCGGCAGTGGTAGTGAGCGAGGAAGGTATCCATCGTTTGCCGAGCATAGTTCATGCGTAGTAAGAGGAAGAGTTCTTGTAGCTTGATGTCGAAGAGACGCAAATCAGAGAGGGCATAGCGCTGGTACTCAAGGATCATCTCCACCCAAAGCTCAACACCGTGGGAGAAATCGAGTGTCTGAAGGAGGTCTTGCTCCTTGCGGTTGTTCTTCGGCTGGAAGTGTTCCTTTGTCCTTTCGGGACAGCGACCAGCACAGAGATGAATGCTCGGCTGGAAGAGGAAGGTCAGGCAAGAGACTTCGCTCTTAGCCTCTAGCTCGATGAGAGTACCCATCGGAACGAAGATGATCTGCTTCCCGCTATAGGTGCCATAGGGCTGCTCATCAGCATTCGTATAGATCGCTATCTTTCCCTTGAGGAGAAAGAGAAGATAGTATTCACCCTCCGTCTGTAGATAGATACGCTGACCTGGGGAGAGCTGTTTATGCTGAGGCATTGCCGTTAAGGCTGCAGCTGGATGCTTGAAGACGGAGTTCCCTGCAAAGAGGAGCTCCTCGTTCATCTTGATCTTCGTCGTGGTTTTGTGCATCTCGAGAAAGTAAAATGAAAGTAAAGAGGAGGAGAGGAGAAAGTCTCCTTGAGTTCTATTTTAAGAGAGCTCAAGGAGACCTTCAGGGATGTGTAAGTATAGCTGATGAGTGGAGAGATCCACATCTTCAATAAGCTCCTCGGAGATGGGGAGAACGAGTTCTTCCCCCTCAGAAGAGATGACCCTTAGGAGGGTATTCATCGTCTTGTCATCGATCTCTTCGATGACACCTAGTAGCTCCCTAGTGTTAGCGTGATAAAGCTGGAAGCCGACATAGTGCTCAAGGGAGAGAAGGTCTTCGCTCGTGGTACCATCTAGGTATTCTCGGTTGAGCCAAACTTGGCGCCCTATAAGGGGCTCAGCTTGCTCCTTGGTGTTGATCCCCGAGAAGAGGATAAGGTCGATCTCATCATTCTTTGGTCGGAGCTTCAGTACTCGGTGTGGAATGAGTAAGCCATCTTCCTCCAGCATGAGGAATAGGGGCTCCTCCATCCCATCCGTGAGTCCTGAAATATCAACAGAGAGCTTGGCCGCAATCTCTCCTTGAATACCATGGGGTCTCCCTAAGGTGCCGATAAGCTCGAAGTCTTCTTTCCTGAGCATTGTGTGGATCTAGAGACGAGAGATTCGTGCTACCAAGGCATTCAGACGTGCTGCGATGTCTTGGTAGCCACGATCTATCTGCTCGATGTTGTTGATGACACTAGTCCCTTCTGCGCTCATAGCAGCGATGAGGAGGGCAATCCCTGCACGGATGTCAGGAGAGACCATCGTCGCTGCACGCAGCTGGTGAGCACCGCCAAGGCCGATGACCACTGCGCGGTGAGGATCGCAGAGCATAATCTGTGCTCCCATGTCGATGAGCTTGTCTACAAAGAATAGACGGCTCTCAAACATCTTTTGGTGGATCAGTACGCTTCCCTTGGCTTGAGTAGCCGTTACGAGGAATACACTCAGTAGGTCAGGTGTCAGCCCTGGCCAAGGAGCATCAGCTATGGTGAGGATAGAGCCGTCCATGAAGGTGTCGATCTCATAGCCATTGGGGTGATGAGGAATAAAGAGGTCGTCGCCTTGCTCTTCGATGGTGATCCCAAGACGGCGGAAAGCCTGAGGGATAATCCCTAGATCGGGGATGCTAACATTCGTGATGCGGAGCTCAGAGTTCGTCATGGCCGCCATGCCGATGAAGCTCCCGATCTCGATCATGTCGGGGAGCATGGTATGCTCAGCTCCATGGAGCTCCTTGACACCTTCGATGATTAGGCGATTCGATCCGATGCCTTCGATATGAGCCCCCATTCGGACAAGGAGTTTAGATAGCTGCTGAAGGTAGGGCTCGCAGGCAGCGTTATAGATCGTCGTTGTCCCTTCTGCGAGGGCAGCCGCCATGAGGATGTTTGCTGTACCTGTGACAGAGGCTTCGTCGAGGAGCATGTACTTGCCTCGTAGCTGAGTGGCTTCGAGGATGTAGCTCTTCTTCTCGGTATCATAGTTACAGCTAGCTCCGAGCTCTTGGAATCCGATAAGGTGCGTATCTAGTCGACGACGGCCGATCTTATCTCCGCCTGGCTTGGGGAAGATGGCATAGCCGAAACGACCAAGCAGTGCTCCTGCCATCAAGACTGAGCCACGGAGAGCACGAGAGCGGGCGAGGAAGTCTTCACTGTGGAGGTAGTCGATGCGTACCTCATCAGCTTGGAAGGTGTAACTCCCTTCTTCATTAAGCTTGTTGACCTTGACCCCGATCTGGCGAAGTAGCTCAATGAGGTTATTGACGTCAAGGATATTAGGGATGTTGTGAATCGTCACTACCTCGGGCGTCAGTAGGACGGCAGAGATGATCTGTAGTGCTTCGTTCTTCGCTCCTTGTGGGCGTATGCTACCTTGGAGGGAGTAGCCCCCTTCGATTACGTAGGATGCCATAGGGCTTGTTTGCTCTGTGGGTACGGATACTATTTCTTTTTCCCCTTCTTGGTATTGATAGGCTTCTGGAGCTTGCCAGGCTTATCAATGGTGTTGGGGTTGATATTTAGCTTACAATTCTCTGGAGTGAGAAGTATTTGGCCATCGGACAGCTCGAAGAGATCCTTGAAGATCTTGAGGTCTTCGACATGGGTTTGGTTCCACGTCATGTAGTCGCGCTTCATCTGCAGAGCGATGAAATATTCCGCCGCTGCTCGCTCGGGACCCTGCTCCATCTGACAGACACGCTGGATCATCCCCTCGATAAAGTGACCATAGTAGCGATACTTGATGAAGTGTCCAGGGTAGGCAGGCTTCTCGGTCTTGAGTAAGATCTCCTCCTGGGTGATGGTGCCTTCGGGATAATCGACGTCTAGCTCGAAGCCACTGATGATCGCTAGGTGATCCCAGTAGATCGTCTTCTTGTCAATGGATGCTCCTCGCTCAGGGACGATAGCCTCCATCGCCTGGATGATGCTACGAGCACAGGCATTGCGCTCCTCGCGGTCTTCTATCCCTTTGCAGTAGGTGACCATATTCTGGATATGGCGACCATACTCAGGTAGCGTGATGGTGGGCAGTTGATTATTATATTCCATGTAGGATTACTTCAGACGAGACTTGATCGCTTCTGTCTCTGCTTCGAAGCCTGGCTTCTCTAGGAGGGCGAACATATTCTTCTTGTAGGCTTCGACTCCAGGCTGATTGAAGGGATTGACTTCAAGCATATAGCCACTGATGCCTACGGCCTTCTCGAAGAAGTAGAAGAGCTGACCGATGTAGTAAGCGGAGAGCTGAGGTAGGGTAATACGGATATTGGGTACTCCTCCATCAATATGGGCTACGCGGACGCCTAGCTCTGCCATCTTGTTCACCTCATCAACACGCTTGCCAGCGAGGTAATTCAGCCCGTCAAGGTTCTCCGTGTCGGACTGGATGCGTAGCTCATGATCTGGGCGCTCAACGCTGATGATGGTTTCGAAAATATTTCTTTCACCCTCTTGGATCCACTGACCCATAGAGTGTAGATCTGCAGAGAAGTCGACGGAGGCATTGAAGATCCCCTTGCCATCCTTCCCCTCACTCTCTCCATAGAGCTGCTTCCACCACTCTCCGATATAGTGTAGACGGGGATGGAAGTTGCCAAGGATCTCGATCTTCTTGCCTGCTTGATAGAGACTATTACGAGCTGCGGCATAGAGTGCAGCTGGATTTTGGTCAAAAGGAACCTCAGGGCTGACAAGTGCCTTCATCTCACGAGCTCCACGTACGAGCTCACGGATATCGAAGCCTGCGACAGCGATAGGGAGGAGGCCGACAGGAGTTAGGACAGAGAAGCGCCCTCCGATGTCATCAGGGATGATGAAGGTCTTGTAACCCTCCTTGTCAGCGAGTGTGCGTAGAACTCCACGAGACTTGTCAGTGATGGCTACGATGCGTTCCCGAGCTTCGGCACGACCAACTTGCTCTTCGAGTAGTGCCTTCAGCAGGCGGAATGCGATCGCAGGCTCGGTCGTCGTACCGCTCTTGGAGATATTGATGATCCCAAAGCGCTTGTCACGTAGGAAGGCGATCAGTTCGCTGAGGTAATCCTCTCCAATGTTATGCCCAGCGAAGATGACCTGAGGAGCATTATGCTTGCTCTGGTACACCTCGAAGGAAGGAGTGAGTGCCTCGATGACGGCACGTGCTCCGAGATAGCTACCTCCGATGCCGATGCTGATGAGGTAGTCACATGAGGCCTGTAGCTTCTTAGCGGTAGCCTCGAGGTCTGTGAGCTGTGCGTCGGTGATCTCTTCGGGGAGGTTGATCCAGCCGAGGAAGTCACTCCCGAGGCCAGTGCCTTGATGGAGTGCTTGCTGAAAGGTGTTGCTCTTGCTAGCCCAGGCCTCTACGGCTTCGGGGCTGATGGTGGAGAAGATCCCAGAGAGATCTAGTTGGAGGGTATTCATTGTGTTCAAATTTGCTCGAAGTACTTGCAGTGCTTACTCTTTACGTTGAGTAGGTGGCCTCTGCATGAAAGCGGTGATTTCTTATTGGAAATATGACTTCCATTGCAAAGATACGAAAAAAGCGCTGGCTGAGATAGATGGCTCGGAGATAAGGCGGTATCTACTGAAGATAAGGAGGCTTAGCCCTACTAGAGAGTTCCTGAAGAGGGAGATGATATGGCTTTCCTTCTGGTCTTTTCCTCTTGTCTTGGGTGATCTTGATTACTCCCTTAGACTTCCTCCAGCCATCCTGTGAAATGCAAATGTCCCATAACGCGGGGACAATTGTCCCAGCGCGTGGGGACAGTCGTCCCAACGTGCTGGGATATTCTTTTTTACCTCGAGTGAGAGAGCTCCATTCCGAGGTGGCTAGATTGTATGTACTGGAGCCCTCCGAGTGGGCTTATCCTATTTGTAAAAAGAATATCCCTAATGGCTCGATAGAACCATTAGGGATATAGAAGCGTGGTGGTCGGATCTTCTCCCTGCTCCTTAGAAAAGGGGCTGAAGGAGATCCGGTACTAAGTCTGTGGAGCCCTAGTACGTATGTGAGTGAGGATCCTGCACCTCCCTGCGCGTGATCTTATGGAGATCAAGTGCACGCCAAGCATAAATGATGTATGCTAGCACAAAGGGGATAAGTAGCGAAACGACACTCATCGTCTTCAGCGTGAAGAGGCTAGAGGAGCTGTTACGAATGTTCAGCGAGTTGTTGATGATCTCGGGCATCTCTGCGCTGTAGGCTGGGTAGTAGGATGTATTATTCCAACCCGCGATGAGGAAGATCGCTAGTGCAGTGAGTACGACACCAAGGCCTTCGAACCAAATCCCCTTGCGGAAGCCATCCTTGAGTAGCGTCAGGAGAATACCTGCGAGCACGCAGACGACACCGATGAAGAAGACTGCAAATACTGCAGGCATCTCAAGGAGGTTGTGCCAGTACTTATAGTCTACGAGGAAGGTGTTCTCTGGATGAGCTGGATCGTAGGCAAAGCCCTGCTTAGTGAGCAGGAAGAAGAGCCAGGCAAGGAAGAGAAGTAGGAAGGCTGCTGCATTCCAAGGAAGAGCCGCACGTGAGCGCTTATAGATGACTTCATCATCGATGCTGTTGATGAAGTAGAGAAGCGCCGTCGTACGAGCGAGGAAGAAGATCGCAAGGCCGAAGATGACGTTCCAGATGTTGAGGACTGCTTCGAGTCCGTGAAGCTGGACGCCGTGATAAGGGAGCCATTCGGAGATGACCTGCGAAGCTCCACTGAGGTCTGCGATAGCATCACGATTGACTTGGAAGGATGAGCCCGTGAAGAAGGTAGATACCGCTGCACCGAGCAGGATCGGAGCTAGGAGACCATTGATGAAGAGAGCGATCTGGTAGGCACGGCTACCGAGGACATTCCCGTTCTTATTCTGATACTCGTATGAAATTGCTTGGATGATGAAGCAGAAGAGGATGAGCATCCAGACCCAATAGGCTCCACCGAAGCTGGTAGAGTAGAAGAGTGGGAAAGAGGCAAAGAATCCTCCACCGAAGACGACGAGAGTCGTGAAGGTGAATTCCCACTTACGACCGATTGAGTTGACGAGGAGCCTACGTTCGATCTGCTCCTTACCGATGCTGAAGAAGAGAGATTGCCCACCCTGCACGAAGAGCAGGAAGACCAAGAGTGCGCCGAGCACGGAGATCAGTAGCCACCAGTACTCTTGGAAGAATGCATAGTCCATAAAGATAGTCTAGCTTGATTACGTGAGTGATAAGAGTTACTTGAAGGCTCTAGTGCTGGTCAGGACCCTGACGGATAGCCTTGCGCATGATGTTGATCTCAGCCACCAGCATGATGGTGAAGAGGAGGAAGAAGAGCGTGAAGGTGATCATCACAGAGGATGCTTCGATCTTCGAGATAGCAGCCTTGACAGGGAGGAGGTTCTGAATCGTCCAAGGCTGACGCCCTACTTCTGCTACGACCCATCCAGCCTCACTAGCTACCCAGGCTAGAGGGGTTAGGATGATGGATGCCCAGAGGAGCCAGCGAGTAGACTGGAGCTTGCCTTGGCGCTTATAGGCATACCAGGTTAGGATAGCGAAGAGGAGGATGAAGGCACCTCCGAGACCGACCATGATACGGAAGGAGTAGTAGGTCAGCGCTACATTGGGTACCGTCTCGTACTTACTTTCGAAGTAACCGTAGCCATAGTAGGGGAAGTGCTCATCGAGGATAGCTCGCTGCTCCTGCATCGCCGTGCTGTCACCAGCCTTCTTAGCCGTGCGGAAGGCGTTTAGCGCATCGATAGCCATACGTCCACGACGCATCTTCTCTTCCGTAGAGATCGCGATCTCTCCATTAGGCTGACGGTAACCTCCTTCAAGGATGTTGATGATCCCAGGTACGTAGTGAGTCCCAGTACCTGCTACCATGAAGGAGAGGAGGCGGGGAGCTTCGATATTGAAGAGGTGTGAAGGCTTATCGTCATCAGGAAGCTGCTTATCGGGGTTGAGGAGGCCGATGATTCCTAGCCCGATACCAGCACCGTCTTCGGTACAGCCCTCAGAGGTGCACTTACCTGTGTCATAGATCGCTTCCATCGCTGCGAGCTTCATAGGCTGATTGGTGGCGACATCGACGGCAGAGCTGTGCCCTGTCATGGCTGTCAGCAGGGCTGCTACAAGGCCAAAGGGAGCGATGATCTTGAGGTTACGCTTAGAGAACTCGACATTACGACCACGAAGGAGATAGAGTACACAGATGCCGAGGGCAAAGAATGTACCGAGAGTCCAGGATGAGGTCACCGTGTGGAAGAACTTCACAATGGCCGTGGGGGAGAGAGCTACTGCCCAGAAGTCGTGCATCTCATTGCGCATCGTCTCGGGGTTGAATACCATCCCCTGAGGGTTCTGCATCCAAGCATTAGCTATCAAGATCCAGACTGCCGAGATCGTCGCCCCGATGATCGTGAGCCAAGAGGAGGCTAGGTGGAAGCCCTTGCTAACCTTGCCCCAGCCGAAGAACATCACAGCGATGAAGGTTGACTCCATGAAGAAGGCCAGGATACCCTCGATCGCAAGTGGAGCCCCGAAGATATCGCCGACGAACCAGCTGTAGTTAGACCAGTTCGTCCCGAACTGGAACTCTAGGATGATCCCCGTAGCTACACCGATAGCGAAGTTGATACCGAAGAGCTTCTGCCAATACTTAGCTGACTTCTTCCAGAACTCTTCGCCCGTACGGTAGTACTGCGTCTCCGCTAGGGACATGATGACCCCTAGGCCGAGTGTGAGTGGGACGAAGAGCCAGTGATACATCGCGGTCAAGGCGAACTGCGCACGCGACCAAGCGAGTAGTGATTCTAGATCCATGATTGTAAATAGTTATTTGGTGATTAGTTAGTTTAATTGGACGGGTAGACCTGACTTTACTTGAGCTGAAGCGTGTCTCCAGAGGCACGACGGTCGAGGAGTTCATCGCCGACATATTCAGACTTCTCGATGTGCTGATCTTTAGCCTGCTGCTTGACATGGTTCGGGAAGAAGAATGCCCGCAGGATCGCAAACATGATGAAGAGCTTAAGAGCGATGATGAGCCATAGCTTCTTGCTCATCGGAGTTAGACCACGAAAACCATCTCGGTAGAGGTGATAAGCTCGGACGAAGAAGTTAGGCTGCTTAGGGGAAGTCGACATAGCGGCTTATAGCTAGGTTAGAGTAATAGGTGTGATCACTTATATTGTTTGTTGCCAACGGACAAAGATATGAATAAAGTGTATAGAAGCAAGCATTTGCGGAGTGTTTTTATCTAAAATAGGCTTGTTCTGGTAGTCTTTTTGGTATATCTGGATCTTTTGTTTGACGATTGGATCCGAAGTCGTGCCACTCGATTGGATGAGGTGAAGTTTAGTAGATCAGGGTTTCCGTATACGGCCTATGCTCTGTCCCTTATGGCGGAGAGTGTGAGGTTGATGTGCATAGTCGGGTTGCTTCATAAGGAGCTTCTGTCCCCGACTAAGGTGGTATGGAGTCTGGGTAGCAGGAGAGCTATGCCAGACAGCTTGAATCATCACCTTCTGTCAAAAAGTGTATTTACTTAGGGAGCACGAGTGGTATCGTTTGTAAGGGGAAAGTTCTTCTCGGAGAGAGGAACTACTGTAAATACGAAGGAGGCAACAGTAGTGCCCCATGAGGGGCAACACTGTTGCCTCTGATGGGTTTATACTGTTGCCTCTTTGTGGTGAAAATGGGTATTGTATATCAGAGAGTTATGCGAGGTGTTTTTCGGCGATTAGAGATGAGGTACATCGGCTTACTTAGGTCGAAGTGTCGCGCTGCTGTAGAACAACTGAATGATCAAAAATCACCAATTGACCTAAGTAGAGGAGCTACGCTGAGGGAGCTTTTAGTGGGACTTATATCTATGCGTGCGTACCTATCATATCGTAGGTAGTAGGGATATGGAGGAATGGCTCCTAGAGGACTACTGAACCAGCACCGTAGAAGTCGTGTTCTCTGTAGAGATGAGGAAGATCACCGAATTATATCACCGCCTTTTACGCAAGAGAAAGCTCGCCCAAGTGGTGCTGCCGACAGAGCTATTTACCTTTCCCCTAGGCTTGACGCTAGGTGTGCTACTGCCTACCCCTTTGGCTTGGCTAAGCACCTTCGCCTCATTTGCTCTTGGGGTGCTGGTGGTTTATCTTTGTGGCGGGTTAGCGATGAATCGCTCGGGTGTGCTCCGTTCGCTCGGAGTGCTCTCGCTCTGGGGGATCATGATCCTTCTATTTCCCCTCAAGGCTAGATGTACGCTAGAGCTTCAGGCGCTCCTACTCGTCAGCTACCTCATCAGTAGCCTGCTAGTCTTTGGCTACCGCAGGTGGCGGGATCAGCGCAGCTCTCCCGAGGCTCGCCTCTGCGTGCGAGGACGTGTCCTACGTGTAGAGCGCCTTCGCTTTGAGTGTATCCTTGTCCTATTCTCGCTGGCGGCTCTCTGCTTCATCGGTGTTTGCTTTCAGTTCTGTCCTATAGAGCTTCATGTCTTACTCCTTTGGGCCGGGTATTTCATCGCCTGCTTCACCTGGGGAGTCTATGCTTTAGAGACGACTCACCTCATCTGGGTACAGAGGAGACTCATGCGTGAGGCTTTTATCCCGATCCTAGACGAGGAGCATCGAGTGATCGGACGTGTCTCTAAGACTGACCCCTATACTGAGCTGGGGCGTCTCCCCGTAGTGCGTCTCGTGGCTACTTCTTGTAGCATGATCTATCTAGAGCAAATGCCAGAGAGCATAGCTCTGCCAGCTCGCCCAGGGTGTGATACGCCCTTTGTCTCCTGGCTGACAGAGGGCTGGACTCCAGAGCAAACGGCTCAGCGCATGATCGATCAGCGCTTCTGTGGTATCCGCCGTGCACGCCCTCGCTTCCTGCTACATTACCACGAGGTCGTAGGAGGGCAAGCGGTGAGCGTCTACCTCTTTGGTGTCGCTATCGAGGAGCCTAGCCAACTATTGATCGACTGCCTTCCACAGCAGGGGCGTTGGTGGCCCGTCAGTCACCTTGCCCAGCAGTGTGAGCACTGCCAGTTCTCTCCTTATCTTCACTCTGAGTACCCGTACCTAGAGCAGACGCTTCTCCTCGCGGAGCGTCTTCGCTCCACGGCTACCAGCTCATCTTCGACTGATGAATAACCGTTCTTTAGGTAAGCTCTACCTGATCCCCGTCCCTATAGCAGAGGTAGATCATACGATGTGCCTACCTGAGCATAATCGCAGTGTGCTCCCTCAGATCAAGCACTATATCGTGGAGAATATCCGATCGGCACGACGCTTCCTTAAGACTGCTGATCGTACGATAGATATTGACTCTCTGACTTTCTATGAGCTCAATAAGCATACGGCTCCGGAGGCTATCGGAGACTATCTACGTCCTCTAGCCGAAGGGCTAGATGTCGGTGTTATCTCAGAGGCTGGCTGTCCTGCGGTAGCCGATCCCGGGGCAGATGTCGTCGCTCTAGCTCAGCGCAAGGGGTATGAAGTCGTCCCCTTGGTGGGGCCTAGCTCTATCCTCCTTGCCCTTATGGGCTCAGGCTTCAATGGGCAAGGGTTTGCCTTCTCGGGCTATCTGCCTATTGATGAGAAGGAGCGTATCGAGCGCATCCGAGAGCTGGAGCATCGTGCGCTTCGTCGGGGAGAGACGCAGATCTTCATCGAGACGCCCTATCGGAACCTGCAGCTTCTAGAGACGCTGACGAAGTCCTGTGCACCGGAGACGAAGCTCTGCATTGCCTCGGGACTGCAGAGCGAGAGTGCGCTACTGAAGACGAAGACGATCCGAGCCTGGAGAGGGGAGAAGCCTGCGATACATAAGGTGCCTACGATCTTCCTGCTCGGACGTTAGACTCATTGAAGCTATGCCACTGACGACACCTATACCTAGCGACTTCGCTCATCAGCTACGTGACCTACTCCCCAGAGAGGAGGCCGAAGCTCTACTCACAGCGCTAGATACGGAGCCCGCAGTCTCCGTTCGCTACAGCCGAGAGAAAGCTCCTAACTTAGTCTCTTCGCTCCAGCATGATGCACCGATACCCTGGGCACAGCCACGAGGCTATTATCTGAAGAATAGACCGCTCTTCGCCGCCGATCCGCTATGGCATGCGGGAGCGTACTATGTGCAGGAGGCCTCCTCGATGCTCCTTAGCCTTGTCGCACCGCTCTTAGAGGAGCGTCCTCTGCGTGCCCTAGATCTCTGTGCTGCTCCTGGAGGGAAGAGTACACTACTGATAGACTTGCTCCCCGAGGGGAGCGTCCTCGTGAGCAATGAATACGTAGCTACCCGAGCCAAGGTGCTACAAGAGAATATCCAAAAGTGGGGGTCTCCTCATGCCATCGTCACGAGTACAGAGGCGGCGAAGCTAGGGCGACTGCGTGAGACCTTTGACATCATCGTGGTGGATGCTCCTTGTTCGGGCGAGGGAATGTTTCGCAAAGAAGAGGAGGCTCGTCGTCAGTGGACGCCTGGGCTTGTCGCTTCCTGTGCCTCGCTACAGAAGGAGATCCTCGCAGACATCTGGCCTGCCCTTGCCCCTGGAGGGCTCTTGGTCTATAGCACCTGCACCTTCAACCGCCAAGAGGATGAGGATAACCTAGCCTTCCTTATCGAAGAGCTCGGAGCACTACCCGAAGCTCTCCCCGATTGCCCAGCGGAAGTTTCTCTTTCTTCCCTTAGTCCCTATCCCTGCTACCGTATGATGCCTCATCGACAGCGAGGAGAGGGACTTTTCTTGGCTGTCGTTCGTAAGCCTGAAGAGCATGCTCTGGGAGCTCTACGCCTTAAAGGGAAGATGAAGAGTAAGCCATGTATGCCACCGAAGGAGGTGCTGACTTGGCTCAAGGAGGACTGGCGAAAGTCTGTGAGCTGGCTCCAGCCCAGCGAAGACCTCTTGATCGCTCTCCCCGAAGCCGTACGTGATCTGCTTGCTTTGATCCAGCAAGAGGGTATTCAAGTCCTCTCTGCTGGCATCCCAGTAGCAGAGGTTTATGGACGCAAGGTACAGCCTCATGCTGCGTTGGCTCTTTCGCTAGCCTTTGACCGAGGAGCCTTCCCCGAAGTTGCCTTGGAGCAGGAGATGGCCATTCGTTATCTCGCTCGTGAGGCCGTCACGCTTCCTGAGGATACGCCACGAGGTATCGTTTGGGTAAGCTATGGTGGTTTGCCCTTAGGTTTTATGAAGCATCTGGGCAATCGCTCAAACAATCTCTATCCGCAGGCTTGGCGTATTCGTCATCCAGAGCTACTTCTGGATTCGCTAAGCTCGGGTCACTAGCTCGAGAGAGCTACCTCTCACGCTGCTATGCCTAGCTTGGTCTTTGATCTAAAGCACTTCTCCCTTCGACAGACCTATACCGCTCAGCGTGTCGGTACAGATGCGCTCCTGCTAGGGGCGTGGCCCTGGAAGCATAGCTTACCCGATCGGCCACGTCTCTTAGATGTCGGGACGGGAACGGGTATCATTGCCTTGATGCTGGCTCAACGCTTCCCTTGTTCGGAAGTCGAAGGCTGGGAGATGGAAGCAGGGGCAGTCAAGGACGCTCTGTATAATGTAGAGCAGTCACCCTTCGCTGATCGTGTCACGATCCATGCGTGTGACTACGAGGCGGGGTACAAGGCTTGTGATAAGCCTTTTGACCTTGTCATCTCCAACCCTCCCTATTATATCGAGAAGACCTTACCCCAAGATGCTCGCTTGACCTTGGCTAGGCATACCGAAGGCGGCCTTTCTCCTGAATTACTCCTACGTACAGCGCATGAGCTCTTGGCTCCCGAGGGAGGCTTGGCTATGATTACCCCTGTGGAGTCCTTGCCTTTCCTTCGGCAGGTCGCTGTAGAGCATGGCTGGTACCTAGCTGAGGTGGTCACGATCTATTCCTTGCCAGGACGCCCGAAGCGTAGTCTTCAGCTCTGGCGTAGACTCTCCTCCTTAAGGAGCTATACCTTGACGCACACGACCTCACTTGTCCTGCAGGACAAGCCAGAGAATCCTTCATCGGATTATCGAGCTTGGGTGAAGGACTTTCTGCTCTCTTTTTAATCTACGCTTCATTCTACTTGACGGAAAGCTATGGCTTTTTGACGGGATAGGTATAGCTTTGTTTCAGAAAGGGTATACCTTAGATCAAGTGGAGGTATGCCTGAGGTCGAATGTTGCTTGCCTTTGCCTTGGGAAAGGGATAGGGGAGCCCTCCTCTCCTTTGCTCATTCGGTAGCCCAGGAGGGATCTTTCGTGGGGGTAGGTCTGACACATTGTCAGTCATAGCTACTTGGCATTGGGCTTGTTTAGGTACGAATAACATTCACTTATCAAAGCATTCTCTATCCAAATGAATAAGCAAGGAAAGATTGGGGTAACGAGTGAGAACATCTTCCCCGTGATTAAGAAGTTCCTTTATAGTGAGCATGACATCTTCCTCCGTGAGCTTGTCTCCAACGCAGTCGATGCTAGCCAGAAGCTACGAGCACTCGCTTCTGCGGGAGAGTTCAAGGGTGACCTGGGCGACCTCAAGGTCGAGGTCAGCTTTGACCCCGAGAAGAAGACCATCACCGTCAGTGACCGTGGTGTCGGACTAACGGCCGAGGAAGTCGAGAAGTACATCAATCAGATCGCTTTCTCAGGTGCGGAAGAATTCCTAGAGAAGTATAAGGATGACAAGGTCGCTATCATTGGGCACTTTGGGCTAGGCTTCTACTCGGCCTTCATGGTAGCCTCTCGTGTGGAGATCCAGTCGAAATCCTACCGAGAGGACGCCCCTGCAGTGCATTGGAGCTGTGAAGGATCACCCGAATATATTCTTGAGCCAGGCTCACGTACTGAGCGAGGTACAGATATCATCCTCCATATCGACAGCGAGAGTGAGGAATTCCTCAGCAAGGATCGCCTTAGTCAGCTCCTTAATAAGTATTGCAAGTTCCTTCCAGTACCCGTTGTCTTCGGAAAGAAGCAGGAATGGAAGGATGGTGCCTACGTAGATACCGAGGAAGATAATCAGATCAACGATACACATCCAGCTTGGACGAAGAAGCCCTCGGAGCTAACGAAGGAAGACTACATCACTTTCTATCATCAGCTCTATCCTCAGAGCATGGAGGAGCCCCTCTTCTGGATCCATCTCAATGTAGACTATCCCTTCCACCTCACAGGTATTCTCTACTTCCCGAAGGTGAAGAACCAGATGGAGCTCCAGCGAAACAAGATCCAGCTCTATGCTAATCAGGTCTTCGTGACCGAGGAAGTCGAGGGGATCGTACCAGAGTACCTGACGCTACTGCATGGGGTACTTGACTCTCCCGATATCCCCTTGAATGTCTCTCGCTCCTATCTCCAGAGCGACGCACAGGTCAAGAAGATCTCCAACCATATCGCTAAGAAGGTCGCAGACCGCCTTGATGAGCTCTTCCGTAATGAGCGCGATCTCTTCGAGAGTAAGTGGGATAGCCTGAAGGTATTCGTTCAGTATGGGATGCTCTCAGATGAGAAGTTCTATGATCGTGCGGTGAAGTTTAATTTGCTGACCGATGTTGCCGGTAAGCACTTTACCTTAGACGAGTATCGCACGCTGACTGAGAGTGAACAGACAGACAAGGATGGCACTCTCATCTGGCTCTATGCTAGTGACCGAGATGCTCAGTATGCGGCGATCGCCCGTGCGGAGTCCAAGGGATACTCGATTCTCCTGATGGATGGACCGCTGGATGTACATGCTGTGTCACAGCTGGAGCAGAAGTTAGAGAAGACTCGCTTCGTACGAGTGGACTCCGATACCATTGATAAGCTGATCGCTAAGAGCGAAGTGAAGGCTGTTGAGCTCTCCGAAGACGAGCAGTCAGCTCTGCGCACTATCTTCTCTGCTCGTCTGCCGAAGGAGGAGAAGCGTAACTACTCCGTGAGTCTTGAGGCTCTAGGAGCTGACGGAGATGCCGTCCAGGTGACCCAAGGAGAGTTTATGCGTCGTATGCAGGAGATGGCTCGCTTACAGCCTGGGATGAACTTCTATGGCGATCTTCCAGAGGGCTATAATGTCATCTTGAACTATGAGCATCCGCTCCTTCAGCGACTTCTCCAGCAAGAGAAGAGCGAGGTAGAGCCCAAGCTTGCCGAACTACGTGCTTCGCTAGCTGAGGAGCAAGCTAAGATCGCTGCTGAGGAGAAGGCTATCGAGGGACAAGAGACGAAGACCTCTGCTGAACTAGATACTCTACGTGCAAAGAAGAGTGAGCTACAAGGGCAGATCAATAGCCAGCTTAATGCCTTTGGTGAGAATACACTACTCGTAGGTCAGTTGATTGACTTGGCACTGCTCTCTCATGGCTTGCTAAGTGGTGAGGCACTCGCTGCCTTCATACGTCGTAGCCAGGCTCTTCTCTAGCCTTATCCTATCGCTAGATAGATCGAACCCATCAGAAATAGCGAGGTCGCCACTGGGATATACCTAGTGGCGACCTCGCTGCGTTAACGCTTGAAGGAGAAGAATGTAAGGCGGGCTTACTTCTTCTTACAATCTTGATTCTTGCAGGTCTCCTTCTTACAGTCCTTCTTACAGCCCTTCTGTGTGCAATCCTTCTTCATGCACTCTTTCTTCGTAGAGTCTGCAGCAGCTTGACCGTGGTGAGCACAAGCCTTACCTTCTGCACAGGCCTTACAGGTTTCAGCCTTCGTCATCCCTTGGCAATCCTTCTTGCAGGTATCTGCTTTAGCACGACAGCCACAGTGCTTCTCGTCTGTACAGGCACATTTATCCTTGCAGGCACAAGCCTTAGCTTCTTCTTTAGCTTTGGTCTTACAGCATTGTTTGCTCTTGCATTCTTTCTTTACGGGAGTCTTGTCTTGTGTCTGAGCAGAGACACTTGTGCCGATAGCCAAGAGGCAGGCTAGGGCGAAGATTACTTTCTTCATGCTGACTAATTGGGTTAGTTTGATGATTAAATGATGGACGTCCTCTTGGTTAGAGTCAAGTCCTTTCATGAGAACAAAGATAGAGAAAGCTGAAGAAAGATAAGATAGATACTACCTTTACCGCTATAGAATATGTATATTTGTCTTAGCAAAATGCCTAATCAAGATGCGCAAAGGTCTTCCTGCTACCCGTCTTTCATTGGAGACTGTCCGTCATCGTCTCCGCTATTCTAAACGATTGCTCATTAATCGGCGAGGCGATGGAGTACATTCTCCTTTCGCCTTTCACTTTATAACGAAGGTCGTACGAAATCATCGTCCCTTTTATTGCTTTGCTGAGCTTGCTCCACGAGTCAAGGAGTTCTATCCTCTGAGCCAAGCTAGGCGTCAGCGTCGGATATGTGAGCTACTCTTCAGAGCATCTCATGCGCTCCGAGTGCAGCGTGTCGTGCATCTAGAGGCATCCGTTACTCCGCTGAAGGACTATCTGGAGCAGACTGGATATACGACCTCTTGGGTTAGCTGTACTACTGTCGAGGAGCTTGCTGACCACTCTGCTTGGATTCCAGATTTGGTTATAGTCGAAGACCCTTTATTTTGCGCTCAGCTCCATCCTTACCTGATGAAGTGGCAAGAGCAAACAGCTCATCTGATCTTGGCTGTCTATACACTAGATCGTGGTGCTCTCAATCAGTGGAAGGCGCTACAAGCTGTTTGTCCTGCGCGCCTTCGCATAGACCTCTTGGATCTTCAGTTCGCTTTCTATGACGAGCGACTGACCACTTCGTCTTATAAGGGAATTTATTGAAACTCCTCCCCATATCTAACTAGCATAATGAAACCATCATCTCTCCTTCTTTCTCTTCCTGCTATGATCGCCCTCGTGAGCTGTCATGCTGGACAAATCGAGCAGCGTCGTACGCCTTCTGTTCCTCAACCCTCTGCCCAAGTTTCACTTCAGAAGTATTTTGAGGATTCTTTTGCTGATCCCCTCCGTCCTGCTCCCTCACAGACGCTCACCCTCTCTAATCTGCCAGTAGCCCAAGATAGTGTTTGGCGTGCTTGGTCTGCGGTTAATGAGCGGGAGCTTACTCGTGAGTTGCCAGTGCTACGTAGATTCCCGAGCTATTCTCGTACGCTCCCGACGATTGCTTCTTATGGCTGGCGTCTCTCTAGCGAACACTACGCAGGTCAAGCTTTTCCTGCAACGATGCCTTTCTTCTATGGAGCCAAGGGGGAGAAGCCTACCACAGGGTATCCACTCTTCCTCTATTTGCACGGTTCAGGACCTAAGGATGCAGAGTGGCATACAGGGCTTGAGCTTGGGCTCTATTTCAAGGATAGCCCTTCTGTCTACTTTATCCCACAGATCCCCAATGGAGAAGGTGTCGCTGATGGCCAGCTCTATCGCTGGTGGCAGACCTCTAAGTTGGAAGCCTGGGAGAAGCTCCTACGTTTGTCTTTCCTCACGGATTACATTGATCCGCTACGTATTTACTTCTTCGGTATCTCTGAAGGAGGGTACGGGACACAGCGCCTAGCTTCCTATTATGCAGACTACCTCGCTGCTGCTGGCCCTATGGCTGGTGGTGAGCCTTTGATCAATGCTCCGGTAGAGAACCTAGAGCATATTGGCTTTTCCCTTCGGACGGGAGCTTCTGATACGGATTTCCATCGCTCTGAGCTAACTGAGAGAACTAAGTCGGAGCTCGATAAACTTGAGCAAGTACATCCTGGGAAGTATAAGCACTTTGTTGAGACGGTTCCAGGGCGTCAGCATGCTATTCCTTATGAGCCAACGACTCCATGGCTCTCGCAGTTCAAGCGTGTCCCTCAGCCTAAGACCGTGCATTGGGAAGACCTAGCTGTCGATGGACGCTATCGTCGTGGCTTCTATAACCTTGTTCCGCTGCAACGTCCCACAGGCGATGAACGTACCTACTACGAAGAGACGATTCATGACAATGTAATTGACCTAAAGATCAGTCGGGTGACTTACCATGATGACAAGGTCAGTGACCGATACCAAGGTTTCCGCCTCGTGCTGACTTACACGCGTAGCTATGTACCTGCAGTGGGAGGGAAGCTTCGTATTTATCTCAGTCCCGAATTAGTGGATCTTACGAAGCCAGTGCGTGTACGTATCAATGGTAAGGAGGTCTTCCAGGGTCGAGTAGAAGCTAATCTATCACACCTAGCTTCAAGCTGTGCGCTCTTCTATGACCCTACACGTCTCTTCCCTGCGGCTGTCGATGTTACCTATTAGTCTGGCAGGCTTAGTCTGAAGAGCCTTTTCCAATCAGTGTGCCCCGCCTTTATCCTTGGATAGGAGAAGGCGGGGCACTTGTTTTTACTCCATGGAGAAGGGTAGAGAATGAGTTTAAAGACTCTCGTAATATGAGGTCGCTTATTGGTGATCCCATTCCTATCCCAGCCTTGTGGGACACTCGTCCCATAGTGCTGGGACAGTTGTCCCACAAGGCTGGGATAGATCTGTTTTGAAGACCAATGAAAGTGAGGAGGTGGTCAGCATCTAAGTATCTTGTCAAGCTGTTCTCTTCCAGATTTGCTTGGTTAAGAGTAGCGACGTAGGCTAGCTCAATAAAAATCGTCCCCCATAGCCAGACCTGACTATGGGGGACGCTTGGGGAATAGGATCCAGAGGATCACTCAGAGACTCTGATCAGAAAGTGAGCTATGAGGGATCAAGTGGAGTGACTAATCAAGAGCCTGGTCTGTGTAGAGCTCGAGATCAGGGCGATGACGTGCGATATACTCCAGCGGGTAAGATTTTGCTTCTTCGCTCCCTGACTGGATAGCTCGAAGGAGAGGAGCTTTCTTTTCTCCCGTGGCATGCACCAGGATGTGCTTGGCTGCGAGGATTGTGGAACCAGTCATTGCGATGCGCTTCTGTCCCTTGGGGCTTGTCCCAACTGCATAGGGTTGTGGCTCGGTAAGAAGCTCCATCTGATGAGGGAAGATAGACGAGGTATGTCCATCTTCTCCCATGCCTAAGATGACAAAGTCAAATACTGGATACTCCCCGTCGAAAGGAAGCTCAGCACCGACGACCCAGCAGTAATCTTTCGCTTCTCGCTCAGGGTCATTCTCTCCTGCGATGCGGTGGATATTCTCTTCCGGGATAGGTACATGATCTAGGAGAGTAGCCTTGGTCATCCCATAGTTGCTATCAGGGTCAGTGGGAGGGACACAGCGCTCATCTACCCAATAGAGCTGTACTCGCTGCCAGTTGACTTGGCTACGTAGAGGTTCTTGAGCTAGCAGTTCGAAGAGTAGCTTGGGAGTACTTCCTCCAGAGAGGGCGATGTGTACCCAGCCTGCTTGGCTAGGAGCTACGAAGGCGCGCTCTGCTACAGCGAGAGCTACAGCATGAGGAGTAGAGGCATGGTGAAGGATCATAGCTCGCAGTAGAATTCTGAGTTGGTTAGATTTCGACAAGGATTAGTCCAGGTATGCTCATGCTCGATGATCTGGTCGCTCTGCTTTGGTCCCCACGTACCAGCTGGATAGCCATACAAGGGGAAGTCCTCTTCCTGCCAAAGGCGGAGGATCGGATCAAAGAAGCGCCAACTCATCTCGACGGCATCGCTACGAGTGAAAAGAGTAGAGTCTCCCAGCATGCAGTCTTCTAAGAGACGGGAGTAAGCATCTCCCGAAGCTAGACCCCCGAGTTGATCATAGGTGAAGTTCATCGATACCTTCTTAACCTCAAAGCCAGATCCTGGTACTTTAGCGGCAAACTTCAAGGAGATCCCCTCGTTAGGCTGGATGCGTATGACAAGCTGATTAGGCACGGTCCCTCCATCAATGCTTGTAAACATCTTGTGAGGGGTTGGTCTGAAGTGAATGACGATCTCGGTGACTTTCGTTGGCATCATCTTCCCCGTACGGATATAGAAGGGGACGCCTTGCCAGCGCCAGTTGTCGATATAGAGCTTCATAGCTACGAAGGTCTCTGTACGACTATCTGATGGTACTTTGTCCTCTTCTCGGTAGGCTTTATGATGCTCTCCTCGCCACTCGCTCTCCGTGTACTGGCCTCGGATCACACGGCGACGGATCTCGTCATCGGACATAGGGCGGAAGGATTGATAGACCTTCACGACCTCATTGCGGAAGTGATCTGCATTGAACTGAACCGGAGGCTCCATGGCGGTGAGAGCGACTAGCTGAGCGAGGTGATTCTGTACCATATCTCGTAGAGCACCTGTCTGATCGTAGAATCCACCACGACTCTCGATGCCCATATTCTCTACGGCTGTGATCTCGATACGCTCGATGTAGTTGCGGTTCCAGAGAGGCTCAAAGATCCCATTAGCAAAGCGCAGTGCCATGATATCCTGTACCGTCTCCTTCCCCAGGAAGTGGTCGATACGATAGAGCTGATGCTCCTCAAAGCCTTCTTTATAGATCTTGTTTAGATCTAGCGCAGACTCTAGGTCATAGCCGAAGGGTTTTTCAATGACGATACGGCGGAGCGCTTCTGATCCGTCAGGCTGTTCCTCTTCGTTTAGCCCAACGCTCATCAAGTGCTGGGGGACGACTCCATAGAGAGAGGGTGGAGTGGAGAGATAGTAGATATAGTTCCCTGGGTTAGCTATGACTGTATCAAGCTCTGCTAGACGCTCCTTAAGTCGAGGGTAATCGGTCTGCAAAGCTGGATCCATAGCGAGGTAATGTACGGAGGCGAGGAATTGATCCGCTAGTGAAGCGTCATATTCGCCTTCGGCTAGATACTTCTGTAGCGAAGCATCTAGATGAGGGCGATAGGTCACATCGGTATAGTCTGTACGTCCAAGACCAAGGACTGCAAAGCGAGTCGGGAGCTTATCTTGCTTGAAAAGCTGATAGAGCGAAGGGATGAGCTTACGCTTCGTAAGGTCTCCTGATCCTCCGAAGATGACGAGGATGAGACTCTCAGGCTTTTTATAGGATGAAGGCATGATGACCTTTAGATATTATAAGTAGATGAAGAGGTGTCCCCCCCATGGCCTGTCCAGTTTTCATGGAAGAAGACTCCACGGGGCTGATCAATGCGCTCGAAGGTATGAGCACCAAAGAAATCTCTCTGAGCCTGTACCATATTAGCTGGTAGGCGGCGTGTCTTGAGAGAGAAGAAATAGCTCAAGGCTGAAGAGAAGGCTGGTACGGGGCATTCTGCCTCGATAGCACGCATGACGATGCGCCCCCAGTCAGCCTGTGCTTCCTGGATCTCTTGGATGAAGTAGGGAGCGAGAAGTAGGTGCTCCAGCTCTGGATTCGCCTCATATGCAGAAGCGATGTCATTGAGGAAAGAGGAGCGAATGATACACCCATTTCTCCAAACACGAGCGATGGAAGCGAGGTCAAGCTCCCAATGGTTTGCTCTTGAAGCTGCAGCTAGAAGAGCGAATCCCTGAGCATAGGAGATGATCTTTGAGGCATAAAGGCTACGCTGTAGGGCTAGAATCTCATCCTCGGTCAGTGTCGTAGGATGCTGCTTCTCTCCATATACTTCAGATGCTGAAGCACGCAGGCCAACCATAGAGGAGAGACTACGCTCATAGACTGCTGTAGCTATGAGACCTAGATGCTGACCATACTCTAGAGAATTGATGACTGACCACTTCCCTGTTCCCTTTTGGCCTGCAGCATCAAGGATCTGATCAATGAGGTAGTCTCCATTTTGCTCTTTATGCGCAAGGATGGAGGCCGTGATTTCGATGAGATAGCTGCTGAGCTTATCTGCATTCCATGAAGCGAAGATCTTAGCCATCTCTTCGTTAGAGGCACCACCGACCGAGCGCAGGAATCCATAGGCATCAGCGATGAGTTGCATATCGCCATACTCAATGCCATTATGCACCATCTTTACGAAGTGTCCTGAACCACCAGAGCCGATCCAGGAGCAACAGGGGGCTCCATCGTCAGCCTTTGCCGCTATCTGAGTAAAGATCGGCTCGAGGGTAGGCCATGCCTCCTTTGCTCCCCCAGGCATAATAGCAGGTCCATTGAGAGCACCTTCTTCACCCCCTGAAATGCCACAGCCGACGAAGAATACTCCATGCTCACGCAGGGAAGCCTCACGACGCTCAGAGTCCTCCCAGTTAGAGTTCCCTCCATCGATGACGATGTCTCCAGCCTCAAGGTAGGGAAGGAGAGCCTCGATGACAAGGTCAACGGGCTTACCTGCACGGATCATCATCATGATTTTGCGAGGACGTTCGATGGAGGCTACGAAGTCCTTAAGATCGGTGAAGCCAAGGAATCTCTTCCCAGCTCCACGTCCAGACATAAAGCGAGAGACCACCTCAGACTCGGCGCCTTCTGCTCGGTTATAGACAGACACTTGGAAGCCATTGCGCTCCATGTTGAGGGCGAGGTTCTCACCCATGACGGCTAGGCCGATGAGCCCGATGTTAGATAGCTTATTCATATGGAATAGGTTTGTCAGAAGAATGTATCGAGGAAGTGCCTAATAGTAGACACTCAATAGTACTAAAAGTAGAGCGAGAAAGGCAGGAAGACCCTGCTTGAAGAGGATACTCTTACTCGAGCGCCATGCTCCATATAGAGCTGCCACAAGGATGCAACTGAGGAAGAAAAGCTGGATATACACAGACCAGGTAGGATCTGTGATGAAGAGTCCCCAAAGGAGCCCTGCTGCTAGAAAACCATTGTATAATCCTTGGTTAGCAGCGAGTCCTTGTGTTCTCTCAAAGAGCTCGTCAGGTAAGGCGCCTTTGAAGACTTCCTTACCCTTTGTTGTCCAAGCAAACATCTCGATCCAGAGAATGTAAATATGCTCTATCGCCACGAGTGCCACGAGGATACTAGCCAGAGTAGACATCTATATGTATTGTTTTAAAGAGACGGAGTTGTAGGATCTATGGGAAGGCTTAGTCTCGTTTAAGACCGAGGAGGATCCTAGGGTACTCATTTACAGAAACGGATGTGTCTTTGAAAAAGTTCACCTTCTGGAGCCTTACTGGGCTGAACAATCACGCTATAAAGTTAGTTTCATCAATGATATAAGTATTCACTCACTGACGTCTCCCTGCAAGGAGCGTCTATATCCTCAACGAAATCTATGGCAACAGTAACCCTAAAGAACAGCATCACTATTAACCTCAATGGTGAACTCCCTGCAGTAGGTGCTCAGGCTCCTAACTTCGGAGGTGTCAAGACAGATCTCAGCGAACTTCATCTAGAAGATCTTCGTGGACAGCGTGTAGTATTGAATATCTTCCCTAGCGTCGATACAGGGGTATGTGCAGCGAGCGTACGTCGCTTCAATGCCGAAGCATCTAAGCTAGAGAACACGACCGTTCTTTGTATCTCGAAGGATCTGCCTTTTGCTCAGGCTCGCTTCTGTGGTGCAGAAGGTCTTGACAAGGTCATTCCTGTTTCGGAGTTCCGTCATACGTGCTTCCAGGATAACTATGGTATGCTTCAGCAGGATGGCCCTCTAGCAGGCCTCTTCGCTCGTGGTGTCGTCGTCATCGACGAAGCTGGTAAGGTCCTCTACTCTGAGCTTGTCCCAGAGATTACCGAAGAGCCTAACTACGAAGCAGCTCTAGCAGCTCTAGCTCGCTAGGATCTTTCCTTGATATAGCATTAGGAGCGCATCTCTCGAATGAGAGATGCGCTCCTTTCTTTTTTATCTGCTCGAGGAGAATGGAGAGTTCCTTTGGGCTACCTCTAGCATGCTAGCTGGGATAGCTATGCAGGAATAGGATGCTGTAGTCGGACTTCTAGAACCACTTGATGCGACGGAAGAGGTAGAATGCCAGGGAGGAGATAAGCACCGAGGTACAGAAGATGACGAGGAATGCCCAGTACCACTCTCCGAGGTAGATGTCTACGTTCATCCCGAAGAAGCTAGAGATCATCGTCGGGATGGTCAGTACGATAGAGATACTCGTCATACGCTTCATGATCGTATTGACGTTGTTCGAGATGATATTTGCTGAGGCATCCATCATGCTCGTGACAATATCCGTGTAGATATTGATGGTATTATAGGCTTGTCGCAGTTCGATACTTACATCCTCAAAGAGGTCGGGATCGACATTGGAGGCTCGGGATGTAGTACGTAGGCGTCCCAGCATAGCTTCATTGCCTCGGATAGAGGAATTGAAGTAGACCAGTGATCGCTGTAGTCGCATGATACGGAGTAGATCCTCATTACGGATGCTGAGCTCTAGCTCTCTCTCTGCTCGATTGATCTCGAGGGACATCAGCTTCAGGTACTTCAGGAACCATACAGCAGAGGAGTAGATCATGCGGGTGATGAACTCCATTTGGTTGGATATCCCGATGTGCTTCCGCCGGATGTGGTTGATGAAGTCGGGGAGAATCTGTGTTCGCCGGTAGCAGACGGAGACTGTCGCCTGCGAGCTAGTGATGATACCGATGGGCACGGTCTGATAGGGCATACCCTGACCCCCTCCATCTAATGGGATGCGAAGGATCGTCAGTAGCCAATCATCCTCACGCTCGGCACGAGGGCGCTCATCGATATCGGCGATGTCGGAGAGGAACTCGCGTGGGATGCCAAGCTCACGAGTGAGGAAGAGGAAATCATCTTCGTCGGGGCACTCGACATGTACCCAGCAAGAGGGGGTGAAACTATCAAGCTCGGGTAGTCCAGGTTCAAAGCTGAGGAAGCTCTTCATTATCTCTAGAGGTGTCTGTTCGTCTATTGGGGAGTGATACGTCTTTTTCCGAGGTTTTCTCTCGGTGGAGTCGACTCACCCAGTGAACTGCTACCCGATGCACGAAGAGCAAAGGTGGAGTAGGACAAGAGGTAAGACGACCTAGCTACAAGCGCTTTCACAGCGCTTATTCGGAGGGAGGGAGTCGTCCATAGGTGGCTACTTGAATGTTGTACTATTTGAATTGAGGACTTTACTGGAGGGGATCCATTCCCTTGATGGGGAAAGAGGTTCTTGCCTCAAGTGAAGATTTCAAACAAAGATACAAAAACCTAGTAGTATGCCCCTGTTATTCGATCATAAAAGTTCGATTACACTTCTTATGATCAATGCCTCGACGACTAAGAGAACCTAATCTTCGAGGCATTGAGACCTGCCCATAGCGATAGAGCGTCAGAGCTATTCAGTGAGCTTGGGAGAGCGAAAGCGTATGAGGCTGTGTCGCTCTTACCATTATTCTCCTAAGATCTCTGCTTTGTGTGACAGATAGGTAGTGATATCCTTATCCCCACGTCCGCTCACAGTGAGTACGACTACATCCTCTGGATGGAACTTCACATGTGGAAGGAGCGCTAGGGCGTGGCTACTCTCTAGGGCAGGGATAATGCCTTCCAGACGTGTTAGTTCGAACGCTGCACGCAGGGCTTCATCATCATTGATAGATAGTACCTCTGCTCGCTCTTGTACAGCTATCTGTGAGATTAGTGGACCAATGCCAGGATAATCTAATCCTGCAGAGATGGAATAGGGCTCTTGTACTTCCCCTTCGGGCGTTTGGATCACGAGCGTACGACTGCCATGCAAGATACCCTCTGTCCCGATATTGATAGTCGCTGCGGTTTCTCCACTATCTTTCCCAAGACCACCACCTTCTCCTAAGACGATGCGGACACGATGATCATCGAGATAGTGGTACATCGTACCTGCTGCGTTGGATCCTCCCCCGATGCAGGCTAGTAGATAGTCGGGGTAGTCACGTCCTTCCTTCTCTTGGAGCTGGGCCTTGATTTCCTTGCTGATGACGCTCTGCAGACGTGCTACCATATCTGGATAAGGATGGGGACCTACTGCTGACCCGATCAGATAGAAAGTGTCCTCTGGACATTCGCACCATGCCATGAGCGCTTCATTCACCGCATCCTTTAGTGTCTGATTGCCACTTTTCGCTGCGATGACCGTGGCTCCTAGCATCTTCATGCGTTCGACATTGACATGCTGACGCTCTACGTCGGCTGCGCCCATGTATATATGGCATTCCATACCCATGAGAGCACAGGCTGTTGCAGTCGCTACTCCGTGTTGCCCTGCACCTGTCTCGGCGATGATACGGTGCTTACCTAGCTTCTTGGCTAGCAGGATCTGGCCGAGCGCATTATTGATCTTGTGCGCCCCCGTGTGGTTTAGATCTTCTCGCTTGAGATAGATCTTGGCGCCATACTTAGCACTGAGTCGGCGTGCATGGTAGAGGGGGCTGGGACGTCCGACATAGTCACGTAGTAAGGAGTGAAACTCCTCCTGGAACTCTTTGCTCTCGATGATGTGCAAGTAGGTGTCTTGCAACTTTTTGATGATGGGCTCTAGGATGGGCGGGACGAAGGAACCACCGAAGTTGCCATAAAAGCCGTTGGAGTCTACTTGAAAAGGTGTCATGAGGATTGGGATTTGGAGTGAAGGGTTAGAGCTAAGTAGAGAGCTCATGCAGACGATGTCATTCCTGCTAATATGTACTCACGACAAAGAGGCTTGCCGTGAGTCACGACAAGCCTCTATTATGCTGATGATGGGATTTACAATAGGGACACGGAACGTCTAACTCACGATATTTCTATCTTGAGTGCGCCACCAACCTCTATTGTACATCCGAGCTATCATATTTTTATGCACTGTAGCTACTACTAGACAGCTACATTTTATTCTTTGTTTCTGCAAAGGTAGAAGAATTTTCTGAAATGACTACGTATAGCTTGGATAACCATTTTTACAAGGAGCTCGTCTACCGAATTCGCCTAGAAACGTATTGCCTAAATCACACCTCTCGTATTGCACTACCTATCGAGCCGTATAGCTGAGGACTCTTCTCCAGTATCGAGGCTGATGGCCATGCATGTTACGATATACCCAATCACTTAGTTACTATATACGTGACTCAATGGTCACTATATACGTAATCTGTGGATCAGAATATACCTAACTCGATGAGCTAGTAGAGGGCTGACATTGCCTTAGGTGAAGAGCTATGGGATCACTATCCTATGTGGCTTATCAAAAACGATACCGCCAGTCTCCTCTATGGAGACTGGCGGTACGGCATAGGTAGTATCTAGGGAGATCGCCCGACTAGGCCATCTCGACGACGGTGATGCCTGCACCCCCAAAGCGAACATCCTCATCACGAAAGCTAGCTACTCCGTTTACCGTGCGGAGATAGCTACGGATGGAGCTGAGCAAGGCTCCCGTACCTGTCCCATGAAGGATGCGTACCTGAGCAACTCCCAACTGGAGTGCTTCGTCGATGAAGTAGGCCACCGCATCGACGGCTTCTTGTGCTCGTAGCCCACGGACATCAAGCTCTGTACGGAAACTCAGTCGCTTCTGATGAATCTGATCGATGATCCCCGTAGACCGGAGGGGCGTTTGTGTAGCTTGGCGCTTCAGACGCTGAGACTCCTGCGAGCTTGCATGATGAATACGGCTTAGGGGAAGCGTGGTCTTTAGTGCTCCGAGAGCTACCACGGCATCCTTGGCATTCAGCTCCAGGATCGTACCTAAAGTCTTACTCCCCTCGATACGCACGACATCACCTAGAGCAAGGGGTCTATTGCTTCCCGCTGTCTCGGAGCTATCGGTCAAAGAGGAGACTTGGGTGCGGAGCTGAACGGGCTCCTTGCCCTTCGCTTTACGCTCGGCGTGTCGCTGACGGCGGGCTAGGAGGCGCTCGACCTCTCGCTCTGTCTTCTTGGCTTTAGCGAGAGCTTCGGCTTCCTCTTCAGCGGAGAGTCCCTCCTTATATTCGTTGAGGCGCTGGCGGATAAGGCGTGTTTGATCCTTTGCTGCCTCTGCCTCACGGATCTCCCGAATAGTACGCTCGATCTGTCCTCCTGCTTCGGCGATGATGCGCTGGGCTTCTTTCTTTGCCTCGGCGAGGATGCGTTTGCGCTCTTCGGCTAGCTGGCTCATCCCCTCTTGGTACTTGGTTGATGCCTCTTGAAGTAGCTTCTCCTCACGGCGCACGTTCTGTCGCTTTGTCTCCCAGTAGCGCTTATCACGGATGATGTCTTGCAGGTACTTATCCATGTCGATGTAGTCTGAGCCTACTTCGGCACGTACCTCGTCAAGGATCTCTTCGGGTAGACCAATTTTGCGAGCAATCTCAATGGCAAAGGAGCTCCCAGGTCGGCCAATGGAGAGACGGAATAGTGGGCGCATCTCGTGGCGATCATAGAGCATAGCCCCATTGATCAGACCTGGATGCTCCTCGGCGTAGGTCTTGAGGTTCTGGTAGTGTGTGGTGATCACCCCGAAACAGCCCTGATCATTGAAGCGGTGTAATAGGGCTTGGGCAATAGCTCCACCGATGGTGGGCTCGGTACCTCCTCCGAATTCATCTATGAGTAGTAGCGTCTTTCGGCCTCCCTCACGGATGAAGTGCTTCATATTCTTCAGATGGGAGCTGTAGGTACTCAGATCGTCCTCGATAGACTGCTCGTCACCGATGTCGATATAGAGCCGATCGAAGATACCGACAGACGAATGATCTAGCATTGGGACAGGGACACCACACTGGGCAAGATACTGAAGTAAACCCACAGTCTTAAGACAAACGGACTTCCCACCAGCATTAGGGCCAGAGATCAGGAGTAGACGCTCGTCGGGAGCCATAAGTCGGATGTCAAGTGGGACGATGCTACGTCCCTGAGCTCGTAGTGAACGCAGGAGCAGGGGATGCTGTGCCCCCCACCACTCCAAGACGGGTGATGGATGAAGTTTAGGGCAAACACCTCCGATATCTTGTGCCCAGCGTGCCTTGGCACGTACGAAGTCCAAGGTAGCGATGAGCTCGTAGGCATAGAGTAGATGAGGGATGTTAGGGCGTAGGCGTGATGCTACCTCAGTAAGGATGCGGATGATCTCACGGCGTTCCTCGCTCTCCAGCTCACGGATATGGTTGTTCGCTTCGACAAGCTCTACGGGTTCGACATAGACCGTCTTACCTGTGGCAGACTCATCATGGATGATACCTCGGATCTTCCGCTTGTGCATGGGACTGATAGGTATCACGAGGCGTCCATCACGTAGGGCAGGCTGGACATCTTGCTCGATCCATCCTTCTCGGCGAGCACCTGATAGGATACGCTGAAGCATACCTGAGAGACTACGCTCCGTATCCCGAATGCTCTGCCGGATATGGAGAAGCTCTCGGGAAGCATTGTCTCGGAGCTTACCATCCTCTGTGAGCAGACTGCGTAGGTGCTGCTCGATCTTGGGGAAAGAAGGAGTATCCTCGAGGAGTTGAGCTAGGTGAGGATAGTGGTAGGTAAAGTTTTCTTGGGAGCGATCTCCTTCACTTTGCTCTTCGAGGAAGAAGCGCTGCAGTGCATGCCACGTCTCTAGCATACGGAGAAGGTCTAGTAGTTCCTCCTCTTCTATGAATGTACCTTGGGGGCGAATCCGATGAAGGACGGAGCGACAATCTACGAGAGCTAGGGATGGGAGGGTACTCTCACTGGAGAGGATTGTGATCATCTCCCTAGTCTCTGCTAGTGCTTCGGCGATGAAGGCATGATCAGCACTCGCTTCGAGTACGAGCATGCGCTCCTTACCAAGGGTCGAAGCACAGTAGCCAGCGAGGAGCTCTCGTACCTCAGTATAGCCAATCTTCTCGGCAAAGTTATGGGGATAGACGTCTAGCTTAGGGGTATTCATTGCTGATGCTAAGGAGGGGGCGGGCTACTATCCGTAGTCCGTCCCCTCAGGGATATCTTAACTATATAATGAAGGTCAAGGTCGGGGAAATCAACGGCGCTTCGTCTTCTTCTTACGAACCGACCATCCGAAGTGCCCGATATAGTCTCCTAGTCCAAAATACTCGCCATGAGCGTAGACAAGAAGTCCAGCTCTCTGCATATCGAAGGCTCCTGTCTCAGGATCAATATACTGCTCGTCGGCACGTACACCTACGACATCGGCTAGAAACATATCATGGCTCCCTAGTGGGGTGATCTCTCGCACTCGGCACTCTAGGCTGATAGGAGACTCTTCGATCAAGGGTACGCCCAAGATAGAGCCAGCTTCCTTCGTAAATCCACAGGCCTTGAACTTGTCTTCCCTTCGGCCTGAGACGACACCACACCAGTCTGTCTCCCGTGCCATAGCTCGGGTCGTGAGGTTGATGCCGAAGCATCCTGTCTCCTTGATGATAGCGTGGGAGTGGCGCTCGGGGCGGATACTCACCACGCACATGGGGGGATTTGTACAGACAGTGCTGACCCAGGAGGCGGTAAGCAGGTTGGCTTCGCCGTCTTCCATCGTCCCACAGCTGATAAGCACGGCTGGTAATGGGTAGATCAGCGTACCTGGCTTCCAGTCAGTCCTCATAGTAGCTCGACCTCCTTGGCTTCTATCTTGCGTCCACAGTAGTGGCATTCGAGGATGACGGCATCCTCTGCGCCCCCTTGAGATACGTGGAAGTGGGTCTGCATAGGTTCGGCATTGGTGATACACTTAGGGTTAGAGCAGCGAGCAAGTCCACGTACTTCGGTAGGGAGAGCTACCTGATGCTTCTCGACGACTTGGTAGTTTCGGATGACATTCAGGCGTACTTCGGGGGCAAGCAGGGCGATGCGCTTGATGTCCTCAGGCGATACGAAGTGGTCAGCTAGCTTGATGATCCCCTTACGTCCTCTGCGAGCACTGGTGAGATTATTCCCGATCGTTACGGGAGTCTTGAGCTCCTCGAGATGAAGTAGGGTCGAGATCGTGAAGAGCTTACTGGCTGGGATATGATCCAGCACGACCCCATCACGGATCGCTTCGACGAGCATCTTATCTTTGTTCATAGCTGTAGGGAGAAGTCATTAATGGTTAGTCATTCACTTCGATACCTAAGACCTCACAGAGGATAGACTGGCGGACATAAAGCCCCCCTTGTGCCTGCTCGACGAAGTAAGCCCATGGGGTATCATCTACATCCTGAGCGATCTCACCGACACGGGGTAGGGGATGGAGGATACGTAGGTTCTCTCGGCAGCCTTGGAGCATCGAGGCGGTGAGGACGTAGACATTCTTCACTCGCTCATACTCCTCGAGATCGATGAAGCGCTCCCGCTGGACACGCGTCATATACAGGATGTCGATGGACTGGATGACTTCGGGGGAGAATTCCTCGGTCTCGACGAAGGGGATCCCATGCTCACGGCAGAAGTCCTTGCATTCCTCGGGCATACGAAGCTCTGGCGGAGAGACGAAAATGAAGCGGGGACGGAAGTGAGACATCCCGACGATCAGCGAGTGTACCGTACGTCCATACTTAAGATCTCCTACCAAGGCGATCGTTTGGTCATAGAGTGATCCCTGCGTCTTGCGGATGGCGTAGAGGTCAAGGAGAGTCTGCGATGGATGTTGGTTCGCCCCATCGCCAGCGTTGACAATGGGTGCTCGCCCGAGCTCCGAAGCATAGAGGGCAGCACCCTCGAGATAGTGGCGCATGACGATGGCGTCTGCGTAGTTGCCGACCATCGAAATCGTGTCTTTGAGCGACTCTCCCTTGGCCGAACTAGAGGTCGATGCGTCCGAGAAGCCGATGATGCGCCCACCGAGGCGATTGACCGCAGTCTCAAAGCTTAGACGTGTCCGTGTGGAGGGCTCAAAGAAAAGCGTTGCGATGACCCGTCCTTCGAGGAGACGGCGGTTAGGATTTTGCTCAAAACGTGCAGCTCGATCGAGAAGGCGGATAATCTCGTCTGCGGAGAGCTGATTGATCGATACTAGATGCTTCATATCTCTGGAGAATGCTGGGCTAATCTATGGCATGACTAGCTAGTGCAAAGATACGGAATAGCCCTAAAAGCATCCTCTCGAAAGTTGATCTTTCTCCTCATAAGAGATGAGCTGAGGTGATCGAGATCTACTGGGAGGCTTGCGCTCCGAGCTAGGATAGGCCGGAGGTGCTTAGCTCTTGGTTTGGGTGGGGAGGGTACTTAGTGACCGTAAAGTCTATCCTTTGCAGAAAAGAAGCTATACCTTTTGGAGAGAAAAGGTATAGCCTTGGTACAGCAAAGGTCTATCTAAAACGAACGAGCGTCACACCCCAGCTGGGATGTGACGCTCGTGTTATCGTTGGAAGAGTGCTTCGCCTTAGTGAGCAAGCATATCAGCTGTGACGTTGGAGAACTTGCCGTCCTTGATGTTACGGAAGGCAACAGCACAGCCATCCCAATAGGTTGGAAAGCCACCACGTACTGCACCGATGAAGATGAGGCGAACCTTGTGCCAGCCAGCCTTGAATGCTCTACTCTTGTCATGTCGGCTGAACTTGGGCGTTTCACCTGAGTTGTCGATGAAGAGCTCACCGTCGAGCCACATCTGATCAAGATCTGTCGAGAAGACATAGACGCCGTCAGCGGGGATCTTGATATAGCCTTCGCCTACGACAGCCTTGGGCTGGATCTCGTCCATGTGGTTCTTGACCTTGTCGGGCTTGAGGTCTTCGGGCTTAAGGGCAACTCCTTCTGTCCAGTCTGTCGTAGTGGCAAGATCCGAAGCACGGTAGTAATGTCCGACAGCGGTCTTCGTCTTCAGTCCTGGCTTGAGATCCTTAAGGTCGATAGCTGGGGAGAATGTCTGCTTTTCGAAGGTGATAGCACGCACTGGGCTGAGCTTACCTGAGGGAAGGGCAGAGGCTACCTTGACTACTTGGCTCTTGTCGATGGACAAGGGGCGGGTGTAGGTCGCAGACTTAGCCGTGGGTTCTGATCCGTCGGTCGTATAAACGATGCGGATAGGACGGGTCGTCGTGAGTGTAAGATCAGCCTTGTCTGTGAAAGCGATAAAGCTTAGTGAAGCTGTACGTTCCTCGGGCTTAGCATTAGCAGCGACTTCAGGAAGAGGCTGCTCAGGCAGAGGAATGTGATAGTTAGCTCCGTGCTTATCGAGACGTACGTAGGCGTTATCTAGACGACGAGTAAAGTCCTTGAAATTCTTCTTCTCTAGAGGAGTCCAGACAGCCTCAGCGAGAGCAATCTCACGAGGGAAAGCACGATACTGCATGATGTTAGCCGTGTAGAGGTACTCTGCCCAGAGGTTAGTCTGAGCACCCTTGATGTGGTGACGCTTAGCAGGATCGATCGCTTCGGGGATGGGATTATAAGAATAGGTCTTCTCTAGAGGAGCATAACCTCCAATGGCTACAGGCTCGATCTTAGGGTCTCCCTGATAGTGGTCGATATATAGTCCCCCGCTACCAGGAGTCATGATGACATCGTGGCCCATGTTAGCCGACTGGATACCTCCGTCTTCGCCACGCCAGCTCATAACCGTAGCGCTAGGAGCAAGCCCTCCTTCGAGGATCTCATCCCAACCAATCAGCTTCTTTCCGTGCTTGGCTAGGATCTTCTCCGCACGACGAATGACGTAGCTCTGTAGCTCGTGTTCGTCCTTAAGACCTTCCTCCTTGATGCGCTTCTGGC
>CAJPPK010000012.1 GCA_905372565.1 uncultured Porphyromonas sp.
CTTCCCAGCCAGCTCCAACCTATTAACCAAAACCTTAACTATGAAAAATCTTACATTTTCCATGCAAATATAAGCATTATTCTTTTACCTCCTAGCGAATAACCCTTGATCTCAGGGGCTAGCGAGGTCGATATATTATCACTTCAACTTACGTCACACGCATGAGCAAGATCGATCATAACCAACCGGATACCCCTATCGCACAGCCCCGTCGCGTACACATCGAGACCTACGGATGCCAGATGAATGTCGCCGACAGTGAGGTCGTCGCTTCGATTATGCAGATGGATGGCTTCCACTTGACCGAGGATCCCGAGCTCGCCGATGCGATCTTCCTCAACACATGCTCCGTCCGAGACAACGCAGAGCAGAAGGTCCTCAATCGCTTAGCTTACTATCACTCCATCCGAAAAAAGAAGCGTCGTCGCATTATCATCGGCGTCCTCGGCTGTATGGCCGAGCGTGCCAAGGAGGAACTTATCGAGAAGCACCATGTCGACCTCGTCGTCGGCCCCGATAGCTATCTCGATCTGCCCAACTTAGTCGGAGCTGTCGAGCGTGGAGAGAAGGCGATCAACGTCAAGCTCTCTACCACCGAGACCTACAAGGATGTCCTCCCCCTCAAGCTCGGTGGCGTCCATATCTCGGGCTTCGTATCCATCATGCGTGGATGTAATAACTTCTGCTCCTACTGCATCGTCCCCTACACTCGCGGACGTGAGCGTAGCCGAGAGCTAGAGAGTATCATCCGTGAGTGCAAGGACCTCGAAGCCAAGGGCTATCGTGAGATCACGCTCCTGGGACAGAATGTGAACTCCTACCGATTCGAGGACAAAGACCGCACCTATGACTTCGGTGACCTGCTGGAGGCCGTTGCCCTAGCCGTACCAGGCATCCGCATCCGCTTCACCTCCCCTCACCCCAAGGACATGGATGACAAGGCCATCAGCATCATGGCCAAGTACCCTAACATCTGCAAGCATATCCATCTCCCCTCACAGTCTGGTAACGACCGTATCCTAAAGCTCATGAAGCGTAACTACACCCGTGCGTGGTACCTCGAGCGAGTAGCTGCGATTCGTCAGGCTATGCCCGACTGTGCGATCACATCGGACATCTTCTGTGGCTTCCACGACGAGAGTGAAGAGGACTTCCAGGATACCCTTAGCCTGATGAGGGAGGTGGGTTATGACAACTCCTTCCTATTTAAGTACTCCGAGCGTCCTGGCACCTATGCGGCGAAGTACCTCGAGGACAACATCCCCGAGGAGACGAAGATCCGCCGACTGCAGGAGATGATCGACCTACAGACTCAGCTCTCCCTCGAGAGCAACCTACGTGACATCGGCAAGACGGTCGAGGTGCTCATCGAAGGCTTCAGCAAGCGCTCCCGCGAACAGCTCTTCGGTCGGAACCAGCAGAATAAGGTCGTGGTCTTCGACAAGCAGGGTTATCGTGTCGGACAGTACGTTCAGGTGCTCATCGAGTCAGCCACCTCGGCGACACTCATCGGCAAGCCCGTTCGCCCAGCCGAAGGGTTCGTCCTCCCGACAGAGGGCTAAGCCAGCTATAAGCCCTAAGATACAGCTCGCCCCCGAAGGCTCTCCGTGGAGAGACCTTCGGGGGCGAGCTATTGAGGCCTAGTGCGCTCTAGGAGTAGGGCTAGGGAGCGAAATCAAGCAAGGTAAACCTTCTCTCCAGCGAAGCTATAGCTTCCCGCTGGCGAAGGTTATGCTTTCCGCTCACAGAGCTATACCTTCCCGAGAGAGACCCTGGTCGTCTAGTGAGGCAAGACGCTACCCATGTGCCGTAGACGTAGCTCTTTGAGCTCGGCAGGCTTCGTCGACAGTCCAGCTCGGGGCGTGATCTGCAGACGGTAAGTCTGACCTGGGAGGGCATCGAAGAAGTTGTCTGACACGTGCCAGTCAGGGCTTCCGGTATCGATATACACATCCTTGAGGAGAATACCGGAGTACAACTCGACCGTATAGCCCTCCTTGCTCTTCCAGTGACGTAGGGTGTAGCCAGTAGCAGGCATGAGGTCTAGATCCTTGACCTTAGCCGCATAGTCGACGAAGGAGGCTAGCTCTCGACCCGTCGCCTGCTCGATCAGTCGGTAGTGGATATAGGATCTGCGTGCCGTCTGCTGATCTAAGCCGAGGACACAGTCAGGCATCGGGAGCGTCTCTACATGCAGTCCATAGTCGAGACATACGGGCTGGCGGGAGATCTCCCGATGGAGGTTCCCAGAGAAGTCGTAGATACTGACCTCAAGCACGGCATTGATAGAGTTCGGTAGCGGATCATGGGCGATCAAGACCTTACCCTTAGCCGTGTCGGGGACGAGGATAATCGGCTCAAAGGCTCGCTTCGTCTGGTAGTGTAGTGCCTTCCATGCGCCGTAATAGTCAATGCTTGACCACGAGACAGCAGGCCAGGCATCATTGAGCTGCCAGTAGAGCGTACCCATACAGTAGGGCGCAGCGGCACGATGGGCACGGAGCCCGAGAGCGATACCTTGCCCCTGCATGACCTGCGAGAGGTAGACAAAGTCGGCAAAGGTCTTGGGCTCGGGGTAATCCTGCCGGATGTAGTGGAGGATGACGTCATTGCCTATGCTACTCTTCTGGTGTCCTTTCATCACCGCACTCTCGAGGTCGTAGTCCTCGGGGCGTGCGAAGCGCTCGATACTCGATAGCATCGGGAAGGACTGTACCCCGAATTCGCTCATGAAGCGTGGTATCCTCTCCCGTAGGATCTCAAAGGGCTCACGACCATACCATACGCCCCAGTAGTGGCTTTCCCCAAGGCCTAGCTCATGAGGGCGCCCCCAATTGACCGTGTCGGGGCTACTCTCGATATAGGGACGAGAGGGGTCTTCGGCCTGCAAGGTCTGGGGGATCAGCTTCCCAAATAGCTTGTTGTAGTCGCTCCAGAAGGTCTCATAGACCTCTTTGGGATACTTCTTCGCCCAGCCCCAGTACTTGAGTCCCTCACGGATCTCATTGTTTCCGCACCAGGTCGCTATGCTTGGGTGCTGACGCAGGCGACGGATATTGTAGCGAAGCTCGTCTTGGACGTCTTGGAGGAAGGCCTCATCACCAGGATAGGCCGTGCAAGCGAACATGAAGTCCTGCCATACCAGGATCCCACGTGCATCTGCCTCGTCATAAAAGGCGTCATTCTCGTAGGTACCACCGCCCCAAACGCGCACCATGTTAAAGTTCGCTCCTTCCATGTCATCGAATAGCTGACGGAGCTGCCCATCTGTGCGTGTGGGGAGCATCATCGTCCCTGGAATGTAGTTCGCTCCCTTGGCGAAGACAGGCTTGCCATTGATACGGAAGAAGAAGCTGCGTCCGTCCTTATCCTCTTCCCTTACGAGCTCCGTGGTACGGAAACCGACAGGAAAGCTCAAGCTATCCAGCGCACGCCCTAGCCTATCCTGCAGGATAAAGCGAGCTTGGTAGCGGTAAGGTGTACCATAGCCCTTCGGCCACCAGAGGCGAAGATTGGGCACCGCATGCTGTCCGCCCTTATTCGTCGGCTGGTAGAAGGCAGAAAGAGGTGCCGTACGAGCGAAAACGGTCTTCCCCTCGGCATCCAGTAGCTCGTAGGAGAGACGACGACCCGCCTGCCCTGCGACAGCTCCCTCGGGCAATCGCACCTCGATAGGTAGCTCCCGCTCGGGATGATAGGTGACGAGCGGACGGGCAGCGAAGTAGTCCGCTCCCCGCAGAAGCAGGCGTATGGGACGCCAAGGCCCGATGGTCACCATACGTTCGCCCCAGTCCCAGCCGTAGTGATAGGGAGCTTTGCGCGTGAAGACCGAGAGGTGGATGGGTGCATGATCGTTGTCTGCGGGGTAATTGATCCCTGCTTTCTCATAGAGAGGTAGGGCTGCCTTCAGCGGAGAGCGGAAGCGAATCTCTAGCTCGTTGGTCGTCTTCAGCAGGTGTCGTACATCGACCTCGTGCCCGACGAACATATTCTTCGACTGAAGGATCTCCTTTCCGTTGAGTAGGACGGATGCATAGGTATCTAAGCCCTCGAATAGCAGGTGCGCTGACGGACGTCTAAGCTCCTTTGCCGAGAGCTTAAAGGTGCAGCGATAGGTCCAATCCCGCTCTCCCACCCACTGGATACTATCCTCAGCTAGGCGGTAGTAGGGATCAGGTAGCTGTCCATGGCGGATCAGGTCCTGCTGGACGACACCAGGCACCGTGGCAGGCAGGAAGTTCGTCTTGCCTGTCTCGGCAAATGTCCATCCCGAGGAGAGTGTCAAGGTGTCCGTCGTAGGCGCTGCTATCGTAGGTGTCAAGGCACCCGTAGCCAGGGTTAATCCTCCATAGAGGAGAGGACGGAGGAGGGGGCGTAATAGGGTCATCGTATAGCTCATATTTGAAGTCTGCTCATACATAGGTGAAGCGTCCAGGAAAAAGAGCGAGGCGATGGGGGAAGTCTGTGCTTCTCTCATCGCCTCATCGCTTCACTAGTGGAGATGCGGGGAGTCGAACCCCGGTCCAAACGTGGAACTAATCTGCTTTCTACATGCTTATCCTCACTTTCGGATTGTCGGGTCTAGGGGTATGGCTGAGGCCACCAGGTCTAGACCTTATCCCACTGATACTACCTTCGCCCCATGGGCATCAGCAAAGGAGTCTCCGAATTTCCTACACCACTATGATCCTGTCGCCTCGGTGAGCACGGCTACGGGAGTGATGTCTCGTCACAACAGTCTGTCGTCGTGATGAAGCGCTAACTTACTATACTTCGGTTACGCAGCGAGAGCGTAGTTATTTTCGCCAGTTGAATTGTCGCTCTATGAGATTAGCGTGCATCACGAGCCTTGCACGGCATGCTTACAAACCACTTCTTCACGCTGTCAAAGCCAGGTCATCCCCAGTGCTTGGTTTGCTCTGCAAAGATATGCAAAACTCCACACATCCCCTAGCATCCCGCTCAAGCGCGTGTGGCGCACCTCTCCACCGAGGAGATCGCAGGGGCAATCCGACAAGAGACGATGATAAGAAGGACGAAGAAGCGATCTCTCGGAAGCCAGCAGAGGGCTACAAGCCCTACCTTCGGATCTAATTTCAGGCAATTAACGACCACTTTGGATCGTTTTGACCAGTTATGGTGGGTTTTGACCAAGGAGCGTATTATGGCGCAGTACTTTCGTGATGTGGAAAGCAAAGGACATGCTTATCGCCGGCAGAGCAATACGCCTTCACCTCCACTCCGAGCTAGCCTATCGGGGCTATCAAGTTACAATATACGTAACCACTCAATCACGATATACCTAACCCAGAGGTCACAATATACGTAACCCGCACGTCAGAATATACGTGACCTAGCCCCGCTCGATAGGACAGTGCTCCAGCCCTCTCCGGGCACCCTTGCAGCGACCGCCCTTACTGCTCCAGGTCATCTGCAAGCATCCTAAGCGAGCAGCGTATCTAAATGAATCAGCATCATGGCAACTTCAGAGGCTTCTAAGCCCATCCGTTATTACCTCCGCGAGCGAGACTTCGTCGACCCTCGTGACCCTAAGAATGCATCGAAGCGACACAAAGGATTCCAAGCGATCCCCGCTAGTCGTGGGCGCATCGGATTTCGTGACTTCTGCGGACGTCTCTCCCGAGGTACGACCTTCACCCAGCAGGAGATCGAAGCCGTCATCAACTACGCTACCGAGATGGCTCGAGAGTTCGTAGCCAACGGAGACATCGTAGACTTTGGTGACCTCGGGACACTCATACCGACCTTCAAGAGCAAGGCCTCTAAGAAGCTGGAGGACTTCAATGCCCTCACTCATATCACCCAGCCGAAGGTGCACTTCACCCCGAGTCGTAAGTTCTTCGACCTACGCTCCTATCCTGGGGTCTCCTTCCAGCGTGTCGAGGCACCCACTCCACGCAAGAGGGGGGCACGAAAGGCATCTGCGCCCAAGACGACCAAGCCCAAGGGAGAAGGCGGTGACACAGGCGCCCCCTCCGCAGGTGACGGCCATCTCGGCATCTAGCGAGTGACTTCGCTCCCTCAGACATCTCCACCCGACACCGCCCCATCAGGTCACCCCCTGATGGGGCGGTGTCGTCTCTGGCAAGACAGCGGGTCTAAGCGTAGGGAGGAACAGGCGGAAGATGAGCAGGTTCTCCCCTAATCTACGCACGTAGGTAATAAAAAGCGTCGTATCTTTGTAAACACAAAAAAGTTAAATCACGATTTCCTCGAAGTCCATCCCTTCGGCCTCTACTACAGAATAGACCTATGTCTTGTCCTCGGCTTGGCTCACGTGGCCTACGCAGACTTACCTTCTCCCTCCTACTCATCCTCCTGATCGGGGGCGGTGGCTCTATGGCCTTCGCCCAGCGCCTCTTTACCGTCGTCCTCGATGCAGGACATGGAGGTAAAGACGGGGGCACCGTAGGGCATGGCGGCAAGGAGAAGGACATCACGCTAGCAGTCGCTAAGCTCGTAGGGAGCAAGATACGTGCTTCGCACCCCGAAGTACAGGTACTCTACACCCGTACGACGGATGTCTTCGTAGGGCTTCAGGCACGAGCTGACTTTGCCAACAAGCACAAGGCTTCGCTTATGCTCAGCATCCATGTCAATAGCGCTCCTTCGTCGAGTGTCTATGGCACAGAAACCTATGTCCTCGGGGTGGCGAAGTTTGCCAACAACCTCAGCGTGGCTATGCGTGAGAACAAGGCCATGCTCCTAGAGAGTAACTATAAGACGATCTACCGAGGCTTCGACCCAACGAGTACGGAGAGCTACATCATGTTTGACCTGATGCAGGATGCCTACTTCAACAAGAGCGTAGACTTCGCGAATAAGCTCCAGCGACGCTACCGCCAGCAGGGGCGCTACAGCCGTGGTGTACGCCAAGACATCCTTTGGGTACTTAGCCAGTCCGCTATGCCTAGCGTCCTCACGGAGATCGGCTTCCTATCCAATGCCAACGAGGCAGCCTTCATGCTCAGCGAATCGGGTCAGCAGGCGATCGCCACTGCCATCGCTGGTGCCTTCACCAACTACTACCAAGCTACTCGAGGTAAGCAAGTATCTACCCCTGCCCGAGAGCAAGCAGACAGCGCTAAGGATTACCAAGAGGTAGTAGAAGATTCTCCTAAGGCCGATACATCAGCTAAGACCGCTCCCACGCCAAAAGAAGAGAAGAACCCCAAGAAAACGACGACCACGGGCAAAGAGACCTGGCGCGTACAATTCCTCTCTTCTCCAGATAAGATCGAGGTCGATGATCCCCGCTTCCGCAAGCTCCCCACCGCAGTGGAGCGTATCCGTGTCGGGAAGATCTACGGCTACTTCCTAGAGCACATGAGCTCCCGAGCAGAAGCTCAGCGTGCCCTGCGTGCCCTACCTGCGGTCTACAAGGATGCCTACATCGTCCACTACCGAGATGGCAAGCGCCTCTAATCCCTCCTCCCTACTCTAGCATCACGACTCCCCTCCTCTATATGAAGATCAAAAAAGAAGTACAGATTGGCCTCCTAGCCGTCATGGCAGTAGCCCTCGGATACATTGGGATCAATTTCCTCAAGGGTATTGAGCTTTTCAAGAAGAGCAATACCTACTATGCCCACTTCGACAACCTAAATAGTGTCACCGTAGCCACCCCTGTCATGGTCAGTGGATTTAAGGTCGGCACGGTGCGGGATGTGCGCTTCGATTACTCCAAGGGCTATGGTGCCACCGTCGAGCTCTCCCTAGATCCCCACGTGCGGATCACCTCTGAGAGTCAGCTGAAGATCAAGATGAACCCACTGAGTGGCTCCGAGATAGTCCTCACGATCGCCCAAGATAAAGGGCATCTCCTCTCCGAGGGGGACACGATCCCCAGCATTAGCCCCAAGGGTGACCTCCTCTCGGTAGCCTCCGAGCAGATCCTACCAGATATCGCCGGGATGATGCCGACCATTACGGCGACCCTCGAGCGCATCAACGCTCTCCTGCACGACAAGGCTATCGACAGCATCCTCGTTGCCCTCAATGGCACCAGCCAGCAGCTACACCACATGACCACTGGACTCAACCAAACGACCCAGCGTCTGAATCCTGTAATGAATAACGTAGAGTACATGACGGGTAACTTCGCTCGCCTCAGCGACCAGCTAGCCGCTATGCGCATCGACTCCCTCATGCAGCATCTAGAGAAGACGACGAGTGAGCTCCATAGCGTCACGGCACAGCTACGCAAGAAGGACAACACGGCAGGACTACTCCTCAATGACCCCTCGCTCTACAACCGCCTAGACAGCCTTGTACTTAACGCTGACCGTCTGATGCAAGACCTCAAGGCGAACCCCAAGCGCTACGTCCATCTCTCTGTCTTCTAACCTCACCCACCCTACCTCTACGTCTTCTCCTCTATGGCGCGTCTCTTGATCACGGGAGCCTCTGGCTTCATCGGCTCACATCTTGTACACCAAGCCCTCGAAGCAGGCTACGAAGTGTGGGCAGCAGTTCGTAAAGACAGCGCCAAAGAGAAGCTCCTGAAACAAGGAGTACGTCTCATCGAGGTAGACTACTTCGATGTCGACCAGCTGACACAGGCGCTGAGTAGCGTCCCCACCCAAGGCGATGATCTTCCGCTCTGGGACTATGTTATCCATAATGCAGGGATCACAAAGACGGCCCATCCGGAAGAATTCGCTGAGGTCAATGCCGAGCATACTCGACGCCTACTCGAGGCACTAGGTCGCTTGCCCCAGCCCCCCCATCGCTTTGTCTTGATGAGCAGCCTAAGTAGCTACGGCGATGTCGCCCCTGAAGGTGAAGCACTACACGCTTACCTCCCCCAGCGACCAAATACCCGCTATGGACGAAGCAAGTGCCTAGCAGAGCACTATGTCGAGCAGTCAGGCATACCCTACACCCTCCTACTACCGACAGGTGTCTACGGCCCCGGTGACAAGGATTACCTCATTGCCATCGAGAGCATCGCTGGAGGGATCAATGCTATGGCTGGATGCAAGAAGCAGCACCTCACCTTCGTCTATGGCGCCGATGTCGCACGCGCTGCACTCTTCGTCTTGACAAAGCCCGAAGCCATCGGTGAGCGCTACTTCATCTCTGATGGAGACACCTATACCGACAAGGAGTTTGCACGACTCGTACAGCGCCTAGTCGGTCGCAAGCACATCTTGCATCTTCGTATTCCTCTCCCTCTCGTACGCTTGGTCTGCTCTGTGGGTAGCCTAACCGCTCGTCTCACGGGGAAGATCACGCCACTCAACAACGACAAATACCCTATCCTGGCTCAGCGCAACTGGCGCTGTGATGCCTCTCCTCTCTTTGCGTTAGGCTTCCGTCCATCGAAGACTCTCGAAGAAGGACTTCGTGCTACACTCCAAGCAGCTCACCTCTTACCCAGCTCTGCCACTTAGATCCCCGACCTTCTGCCTCTAAGAAATAGTCTCACCGTAGGGCTATTTGCTTATTAGCGGGCATATAGCTATCTTTGCACTGCGTTTCGTGAGGATATGTCCTCTCAGAAACTGCTTAGGCTTGTCTCGTGGTGTAATGGTAGCACAACAGGTTTTGGTTCTGTTTGTCAAGGTTCGAATCCTTGCGAGACAACGAGTTGGGGGTAGCGATACCCCCTTTTCTTTTATAGATCAATCATAGAGTAGATGGAAGTATACATCGGCTTTCGCTTCATCTCCTCCACAAAGCATATTAACCTCCTCCATACGTACTCTTTCCTCTCTATGTCTACCTCATCTACTCCAGGGAGCTTCTCGAATATCGTATCCCTCCTGCGCTTCCCTCTCATCCTGCTTGTTGTCGCTATCCATGCAGTAGCATTAGAGCTACGTTTCCCTAAGGGGAATACCCTCTATATCTACGTCAGCGAGCTCCTCTCTCATGGTATAGCCCGTATAGCTGTCCCCCTCTTCTTTTTCTTCTCGGGCTACTATACCTTCTATCATAAGGACTGGAGTCTCCCCACTGTATGGAGGAAGGAGTGGAGCAAAAAAGCCCGCAGTCTACTCTTACCCTACCTCCTGTGGAACACCCTCTACATCCTCATTCTTCTAGGCAAGACCCACCTGACGATCTACCTCGGAGGTAGTCCCAAGGATCCTTTCGTCATCACCGATCTTGGTCAACTAGCCTCCTATTATTGGGCGGATGTGATTGTTTATCCTCTATGGTATATACGAGATCTCCTCTTACTCACCCTACTTGCTCCGCTAGGTAATTTACTCCTCCGCCTAAGTAAAGGATGGGTGCTCCTGCTATTCGGGACGCTCTACTTAATAGGGTTCAGCTGGACCATCGCTAGTCTCAGCATCCTCCCAGTCTTCTTCTTCCTATTGGGAGGATGGATGGGACAGCGTAGCTTCGATCCCCTCCCTGCACTCTATCCCTTGCGCTATCTACTAGGCGCCCTCTCCCTCGTCACCGTCCTACCCCTTCCGTTTCTCTCAGTCTCTCCCTACCAGGCGCAGATCGAAGCACTCTATATCCTAACTGGTGGAGCTACAGCCCTGCTCTTGGGACAAGCCCTCCTAAAGCACCAACCACAGCTAGCACGCAAGCTCCAGCAAGCAGAATGCTACGTCTTCTTCGTCTACGCTGTACATACGGTGCTCTTAGTCAACTGGGCACGAGGTATCGTCTATCGCATACCCTTCCTACGAGAGGATGCTCCTGGAGCTCTTTTAGGCTACTTCCTACTCATCGGACTAACCCTGGGATTCAGTCTAGCTCTTTACGCACTCCTACGGCGTCTGGCTCCCCGAGTCCTATCCATCCTCTGCGGGGGACGATAGCGATCTCAAGTAGACTAGAACGAAATACCCCCCAAGGATCTCGAGAGATCCTTGGGGGGTATTATTTGTAGGGTGATTTTACGACTACTCTACCCGAGCAAGCGAGAAGATCAGGCGAATATCACTCGCCTGATGGAAGGTATAGCTACTAAGCGATACCGCTGGAGAAGCATCGAGAGACAGACTGACAGCCTTGCTCACCGGATGAAGATGCGGTCCTCCTCGCCCTTCGTCGAGCCAAGAGACGAGAAGCTGACGACGATCGGGCACCAAGCCAAGCTGTAGCTGCATCCCTATCGTATTGTCACTCTCTGTACGCCCTGTGAGACGATAGAAGGGCTCCGCAGGCAACCAAGGGGCGGCTCCAGTAGCCTGAAAGGCTTGCTCCGTCAAGTGAGAGACAAAGACCGAGCGTTCCTTAGTATCAGCACCCGTACGCCCATTCTTATCGCCCCCATAGAAGATACGCTTCGTGGGCTCATCATAGACCATCGTACGCCCAGCAGGTTTGCCTAGATGGAAGCGAGCTACGACTTTCCCCGTAGCCATCGAGAAGAGCTGATAGCGAGCCTGCTGATCCCGCAAGACGAGCCACGCTCCACCCGCTAGATAGACACGGTGGACAGATGTCCCTGCGAAGAGAGGTAGACGGGTAGGCTTCACTTGCCCCGAGGAGAACTGATATACGGCTTCGTCCTTATCGAGGAAGAAGTAGCCCTTATCCCCCCAAGCATAGGCTCCCTTGGCATAAGCTAAGGGCATAGAGAGCTTGGTCATCTCCATCCCCTCCTTAGGCAGGAGATAATACGAACGTTTATCAAAGGAAAGGTAAGTCGATCCGTCGGCTAAGGTAAAGCTCTGACGCACCCATTGATCCCCTCCCAAGCCAGGCTGGCCAAAGAGGCGGTTGCTGACGAGCTTCAGCGACCGCTTATCCAGCAGGAGGAGGCGGGACTGATGCTTGCGTTCGTCGGTGAAATCATACTTCGCCAGGAGTGCCAGATAGGGGCCTGCCTCCGTCAAGGATCCATCGCAGAAGTTCCCCTTGCCCTCGTAGTCTCCGAGGTGATCAGCCAGGACTTCTCCCGCGACCTTCCCCTCACGATCGAGGAGGTAGAGATGTGGAGTCCCCCCGACTGCATCAGGCTGGGCTGTGAGCACCTGCACCAAGCCCGCATCGTAGAGAAGCGTATAGCCCTCATAGCCCGTATAAGGGCGCTGGGGCGTCGGTTTAGGCTCGGCGGGAGTGGTAGGAGCCTGCGTCCCTGGCTCCCGAGGAGCTTCTTGGCGGGCGCAAGCGACACCGCCAAGAAGACCTAGGGTTAGGAGTAATAGGTGTGTAGTCTGCATTGAGTGGAGGGTTACTTCAGCTCCTTAACGGTGAAGCCTTCCCACTTCTCGCCTGCCTTCACGCCATAGCTTGCAAGGTCAGCGGACGAAACGTAGAGCGTAGCTTCTGCAACACGCTTCCCAGCGAAGGAGATCTGGTCATCAAAGAAGAATGGTGCCCAATCTCCCTTTAGAGCATCAAGCATATCGGATGTATAAGGAGTCTTGTCGATCGTAGGCTTCGCACCTAGGATAAGCGTCTTGACGGTGCCCAGTGTCTCAGCGAACGTACCCTTACCGACCTTCTCTAGCTTAGGCATAGAGACGAAGAAGAGAGAATGCTTGTTCGTGCTACCAGCAGCGAGGAAGTTAAGATCACCGATCTCCTTGAGGACGGGGAACGATAGCGCCTTCAGCCCAGAAAGGCTACCAAAGGTGCCCGAACCGATCTTCTCTAGCTTAGGGAAGTGAGCGAAGTAGATATAAGACTCAGAGAAGGCGCCGTCAGCGATCTCCTTGACGCCTGTACCATAGATGAGCTTGATCGTGGTACGTCCCTTATCCTGATCTCTATATAGGAAGGATTCCCCGATCTTCGTCACCGTCTCAGGGAGGACAAGTAGCCCATTAGCCTGAGCTCTGTAGCCCTTGGGGAGAGACTTCAGTTCCCCATCCTTCACAACAGCACCAGCGGGCAGGTTAGGCTGCAAGCCATCAATAGCCCCGAAGGTATGTAGAGCGATGTATTCGAACCAAGCGATATAGCTAGGATTAGCTGGGATCTTAACGACCTTGTCCGCAGGCGTACCAAGGAAAGCATCGAGTGCCGTCTCTGGGTAAACGCTCTGTCCCTCGGGCTTGTAGCTAGAGAGGTCAAGCAGATGGAAGGCCGTGGCACCAGCGAAGGCACGAGCACCGATCTTCTTCAGCCCAGGTGCTACAAGTGTCTTGATCTTGGTATTGCCAGCGAAGGCGCCCTCTCCGATCTCCGTGACCGTAGACTCTAGCGTTACTACGCCATCTTCGGCGACCTTAGCCTCGGGGTAGCTCTTGAGGACACCGCCCTCGATGACGATCTTAGCCTCGGGTTGAGCAGGCTTTTCGGGCTCCTTGGGTTGCTCTGGCTGGGGTTGGTTAGTGTCAGGTTTGGGTTGTGGCTCATCCTTGTGCAGACGGCAGGCAGTGAGGCCTAGAGAAAGAGTTAGGGCGAGCGCGATGAACTTCTTGTTCATAGTTTGTTTGGTTGGTTAAAGGAATAAAAGGAAAGCCTTCCTACCCGCGACAGCTGTCACGTGTAGGAAGGCTAAATAATTACTTGAGGTTAGAGAAGCCGAATCCTTCCTGCTGTGGGAGGAGGAACTTCAGCGTCTTCTGGTACTGGAGATACTCGGAAGAGATAGCACCCGTCAGACGGTTGCCCGAGAGGACAAAGACGGTATAACCGTAGTCAGGGAGCCCCTTGATCTTTGCATACTTCGACGCATCGGGTAGGTAGCGACGAACACGTAGGGGGACAAGACCGGTGAGGTTATTGTTCGCCAGATTCACCCAAAGGAGGTTGGGCTGCTGAGCGCCAGCGAAGTCCGTAGGGATCCCGCCCTCGAAGCGGTTATCATTCAGATAGAGCTGATAAAGGCCCGTGAGCGAAGCAAGGGCTTCGGGGAGCTTACCTGAGAGCTGGTTGTGCTCAAGGTTGAGGTTCTCCAGACGCTTCAGGTTACCTAGGCTGGCAGGAAGCTCACCCGAGAGGCGGTTGAAGCTAATCAGTAGCTCACGAAGCTGACCAAGCTGACCAAGGGAAGCAGGCAGTGCACCCGAGAGCTGGTTCTTCCCTAGAGAGAGCGAACGAAGGCTTCTGAGCTCACCCAAGCTAGCAGGGATCTCACCAGTGAGCTTATTCCCATAGAGAGCGAGCGTGTGTAGCTGAGTGAGAGCACCAAGTTCCTTAGGGAGCTCACCCGTGAAGCTCTGATGAGAGAGGTCGATGACCTTGGCCTGACGGAGCTGTCCGAGAGCCACAGGGAGCTTACCAGAGAGGGTCGTTGGGTTAGCACGATGATCGCGGGCAGTCTTCTCGTCCCCGTCCCAAGAAGAGGAGAGTTCGTAGGGAGAAGTACGTAGGTCAAGCGTATCGAGCTGGTTAAGGTTCCCTAGGCTTTCTGATAGCTCACCAGTAAGCGCTGTGAAGCCCAAGAAAAGGCCACGTAGCTGGCGAAGCTGGTAGAGCTCAGCTGGGATCTTACCCGTGAGATCCTTATTGTACTGTAGGTGAAGTGAGCGGAGAGCCGTTAGATCACCGATAGCAGCTGGGAGTTCACCCTTCAGACTATTGGCACCAAGCGCTAGGGCTACGACACGAGGCTTACCAGCCACGTCTGCGACCTTGACACCAACCCACTTGCTGACGGGCTGGTCAGAGAGCCAGTAGTTCGAGCGAACCCAAGACTCCCCGTTGAGAGCTTGGTAAAGGCTAACTAGCGCCAAGCTATCCTGACGTAGGGAGCCTGAGAGTTCTGCCACACCTTCGGCTACACGAGCCTCAGGGGCGAGCTGTGGGGTAGAGACCGAGTCCTTACCACAGCTAGCTAGCAGTCCGCCCATGAGCGCTACGGCAAGAGCGGAGTGAAGATACTTCTTCATGCGTTAAGAAATTTAAAGTGGATTATTGGGAGGGGACACCCCCTCTTTTTCGTTGTTTCGGAAGGGCTTCTTCGAGGGAGGCATCAGTGTTACCTCAAAAGAGGCATCAGTAGTGCCCCTTCAGAGGCAACAGTAGTGCCTCTCGAGGGGCACTACTGTTGCCTACTAGTTGGGAAAACAGATACCCTCTTGGGAGCCTCTGGATTTACTTCTTGGTGGGGATAGCGAAGAACCCTGCAGGGAAGGGGTTCATCTTGTCCTTCGTTATAGCTAAGCTCTGGGTCTTACCGATGATGACAGCGAAGCGATTTTTCTCCTTATACGTCCCCCAGTCATTTATCCCTGCGAAGTAGACATTCCCCTGGGCATCGACCCCAAGGCTGTTATAGTACATCTTCATAAAGTCTCCTGTGTCTACCTGCTGGAAGTCAAAGAAGAGCTTGGTCGAGGAGTCCTTGAAGTCATGGACATAAACCTTGCGGTTCTGCTCAGCGAAGAAGATCTTATCTCCATAGGGCACAATGATAGACGCTGCACCCCAAGCTTCGAGGCTCTGGCTTACGGCATGTGCAGCGAGGATCTTGAGCTCACGAGGGTCCGAGGAGAGCTTAGCCAAGGTGTTAGGCTTCTGATAGGCCAGCCAGAGATTCCCGTCCTCTGTAGGAGCGATCGAGGAGAGCTCACCCTGAGGAAGCGTGAAGGTAGCGATAAGCTGCTTCCCCTGCAGTACGATGATCTTATTCGTCTCCGAGATCGCATAGACTCGCTGGCCGAGGGTAACCATACGCATCTTCTTGGCCTTCTCGGTGCCAGGGATCTTCTCGAAGCCACCGGTCTCGCTACCGACGACGATACCCCCATTATCCGTGCGGAGGTAGATGAGATCCCCTACGACTGCGATGTGAGTAGGAGTAAGGGCTGCGAGGGCTTTGTCATTGAGCACATGAAGACGCTCAAGGCTCTCCTGCTTCACGATAGTGAGTAGCCCCTCTGCCCCATTCTCCACACGCTGGCCGATGATATACATCTTACCATTAGCAAAGACGAGGTCTTCGGCGACATTACCCAGCTTGTGCTTGGGATTGATGCGCTGATAGGCGCTGTCGAGGACGAACTGCTTCGACAGATCGATGTAGGTCAGTGTACCGGTCTCATTCCCATAGTTCCCTTCGTTGAGGAGGAACATCCCTTGGGTGAAGCGAGGACGCACCGTGATCGTCTTCGCAAGCCCCTTATTGCCCTGACGGAGGATCACCTCGTAAGAGCCAGGGAGACGCTCAGAGAAGACGAAGGTCTTACCCTGACCAACCTTCTTATTCTCCACATACCACGTGACAGCAGTAGGGTCTGTAATCCCCTCCCCAGCAGCGGTGAGATGTGCGGTATCTAACTGATGAAGGTCATTGATGACTTCTGATGAAAGCATCTTCACTCCCTCCGTGTCAAAGCGAGTCTCGGGAGCGGGCTGATCATCATGGACACGGCAAGAAGCCAAAGCCACGAGAAGCGTACAGGCTACGAGTGAGCCATACTTAGGAAGATAATGCATAGTGAATAGGTTAAATTAGAACGTTCTAGTTTTGGTTTTAATCCCGAGCAAGTGCAAATCAAGGACACCTGCTACTTCGGTGGAGCATTCGCCGATCCAGCCATTATCCTGCAGGACGCCGGTCTGAATGCGGATAAAGTCTACCCCGGGTAGATGGACGGGCTTCCCGTGCTTATCTACTGCCCACGCTATATCAATGGAGGCTTCGTCATCGCTATTGGTTGCATTATCTGCATAGCCATAGGCGAAGGGCATCAGGATGTGAAGCTCTGTCCCATCTGTCTTAGAGTTATACCCATTCTGAGGCAAACGTGTACCTCTGAGCGTGTAAGTCGGAGTCTGGATCCAAGCTGGGTAATAAGTCTGGTCATGGAAGCGATTCTTATGGATATAGCCCGAGCCTCCCTTATTATCGATCCAGCGGATATACTCGGGGATGTCCGTAGCAGGCTTACCCTCGGAAGTCGGACGATGGTAGGTGACTTCATAGTCTCGGTAGAAGGCGACATCCTTACCACGTGCTCGTTGATCCTTTAGCCACGAGATCCCAGCGAGGTCACGATGCGCCTCCCCTGCTATCTCATACCATTCGTCAGGATCAGGGCGACCATTCTTATTGCTATCGTAGGCGACATAGATGATCCCCGGCTCTCCCCAGTTAGTCAAGGTGTTTCCCTGGACACGGAAGTCGCGTAGTCCCGCCTTATTCTCAATGGTGTGGTCAAAGCCCACCGTCACGTAGCCCCCCCAAGCTCCGAGCGTGATCAGACCGGCGTTATCGCCCTTGATCTGCTCTAGGACTTTAGCTCGCATCGTCTCCTCGGTATCCCCAGTTTCGTACTTAGGGAGCTTATTGACGAACTGTCCTACCCCCGGTCGATACTCCAGCACCTTCGAGACGTAAGGACTATGCTCGGACTTCGGCTTCTCCGGAGCAACTCCCCCGGGATCAAGCGTCAGGTGCTTGGGGACGAAGGCAAAGTGTGCAGGGATCTGCCCTGCTTCAGCCTTCCAGCGGACGTCACCTCTAGGAGAGAAGGCGTAGATCTTACCTGGAGCTAGGTAGTCCCCCGCATCTGCGATGATGATCTCCCCAGACTCTGGATTAACGGCCAAGCCATAAGGCGTCGTGATCTTAGCGATGTACTCCTGTGGGATGAATGACCCTGGGAGTACCTCCTGCGTCTTGCAGTCAATCATCGCATATCTCGCTTCCCCCTTCTTATCCCCGACATAGTCTTGTCCATAAAGGTAGATCTTACCCTTGTAGCGAGTCATACCCGACACCTGAAGGCGAAGCGTCTTCACCACACGTCGCTGTCGTGGATCGACGACGTGTAGGCTAGAAGGGGTCGTCTTGTAGTCTCCTCTCGAGGTCACCCAAAGCATCCCTTGCTCATCAGCGAGTAGACGATGGAGGTTGATCGCCACGGGGATCTTCCCCTCTTCGGTGAAGGTCTTCAGATCAATGACGGAGATGGTATTGTCATAGTTCCCCACACGGTATCCCCCAGAGTTCGCTACGTAGAGTTTATCTCCGAGGATAGCCATCTCCTCAGGCTGGTAACCGACGGTACACTCCCCTACAATTTGGAGCGTGGCGGTATCGATCTTGGCGACATAGCCTAGGCGAGCATTCGGGTCATTCAGCTTGACTTCTCCCGCATAGGAGCTGACATAGGCGTACTTCCCAGAGAAAGCAAGGTAACGGGCATTGGGTACAGGGATCGCACTAATGTGCTTGGCCGTTCGTGCATCCATGACCTCCACGAGGTCCGAATTGTTGATGACAGCCCACAGACGAGTCCCATAGAGCTTCAGGTCATTCCCTACGTCACCTAGCTCCTTGGTGATCTTAGGGTTCATCTCGGGGAATATGTTCTTTCGATATACTCCCGTAGCATAGCTGTAGAAGTCAAGTGTTGCCTTATTATTCCCCATATTCCCCTCATTGAGGAGATAGAAGCCTCCCACATCCTTTAGATCTTCGGGAAGACCTACTTGGGTACTGGTGGAGGGGATAATCTCGTCTTCTCCCCGGCAGGCAGTGAAGCCAAGGACAAGAAGCAGGGAGAAGAGGGAAAGAAGAGTTCGGATTTTTGTATTCATTACAGAGTCCAATCAAATCGGAGTCGCACGTTCGTCCCAGGCATGGGATAGGAGCGAACGACCTCATACTGCTGATTCAGTAGGTTATTCACCTCCAGTGTCCCCCTCAAGGTCTGATGCCCTAGGGCGAAGGTGTGTGTCAAGGAGAGATCATGCGTATACCACGGGCGAACATAGTTCTCTCGGATATTTGCACTAGCATCATAGCGCTCTCCCGTATAGATGAAGCTATAGAGTAGCTCCCATCCTCGCCACCCAAGGCTCTGGATGATGGAGAAGCTATGCTGGGGGATGTAAGGGATCTGTCCGCCATAGTAGGCGCTCCCCTTATCAGTAACGTCCTGTGCTCGCTGGAAGGTATAAGCTAAGCGCAAGGCTCCAGTGAAAGCTCCAGCCTGCAAGTCTAGCTGGCTATTAAGATCCATCCCGACGATACGCACCTTACCGAGGTTGAGCATCGTCCAGCGGAATTGGTTCGACGTCGGCACGGCGACGATCTTGTCCGTCACTTCATTGTAGTAGCCATCGACCTGTACTTCCCAGCGACGGAGATAGCCGTGCGTACGACTCTTCCCCCAAGTCAAGCCAAGATCATACTGCGTAGTGTACTCTGGACGAAGGCTCTTCGTGCCGATGAAGGTATAATAGAGGTCATTGAAGGTCGGCATCCGGAAGATCCGTTTATAGAAGCCTCTTAGCTGGAGGTCTCCTCCCGCTGGGCGATAGCTCAAGACTAAGCTTGGAGTGAAGACTCGCTTGGCAGGTGCAGGCTCACCCTCCTTGACTTGATCTCGCAGGGCAGTATGCAAGAGACTTCCCTGTATCCGCAGATCATCGTGGGTATAGGTAGCAGAGAGAGCGGAGAGGAACGACCATCGCTCTGGATAGGCAAAGTCATAGAGATCGGCATCCAGCGTATTATACTGCAAGTCTGTCGAGAACCCTAGCTGTAGGGCAGAGCTCAAGTCGACCGTCTGTGCTAGCGAGACGTAACCCTCCTGCTGGTGGTAGTGATTATCGACATACATCGTGGATACATCCTTCCGAGGATCCGATAGGTAATGCAAGTAGTCATTCGCATACTTCGCCTGCACGAGGTAGGAGTAGATCCCTCGTGACTCCTGTAGCGAAGCCTGTGCAAAGAAGTTGCGATCCCACTGCCGATCCTCATGGCGAAAGGCACCAGGCACTTCTCGCACAGCGGCACCAGGGTAGCCTCGCTCGGAGTCATAGAAGTAGAGCTTCCCCTTCCACGAGCCATGCTGGAGCTTTCCCCAGAGTCCCCCCTCGAGACGAAGAGCTCTCACATCGCCATTGTGACGTATCGAGACGGTATCATAGCCGTCTCGCTTCTTATAGCGGAAGCGGTAGCGCCCCGAGGTGTAGAGATACTCGCCACTGAGTGAATAGCTCAAGCGCGACGAGAGCTGATGCTCCCAGAGGATGGAGGGATTGATGGTCGAGAAAGAGCCTAAGCGCAGGGAGGTCTTTAGGCGATGATCCCCTGCGAAGTCCAAGGCAGGTCGTCGTGCTGTCAGGTAGAGTGCTGAGGCGGAAGCGTAGTGCCGAGCAGGCTGAAGGAGGGCAGACTTCTGCCCATTATATATGGAGACCGCCTCCATATTATCTAGCGAAAAGCGCCCAAGGTCGATCTGCCCATTCTGCGCATTCCCTAGCTGGATACCATCATAGAAGACCCCGACATGCTGGGAGCCCATCCCTCGTACGTTCACCGTCTTGAGTCCGCCTACACCTCCATAGTCCTTGATCTGCACACCGGCGAAGTAGCGCAGGGCATCCGCCACGCTGACACTGCTCAGTCGCTGGAGCTGCGCCCCTGAGAGCGTCTGCACCGGCAAGACCTCCCGACGCAGGACACGCTCCCGCACCACCACATCTTCGAGGAGATGGATGCTGTCAGCAGTCAGTGACGCCAGAGCGTTGGTTATGGGGCTAACTACAAGAGCTAGCAGGAGGAGAGTCTTCCGTTTCATTAGCTAAATCAAACCCACTTCAGGGGCAAAGGCTTGGGTTGGTTTCGGTTGTCCACCACCGAGGTCTTCTGGGGACAAAGATACGGCAAAAGACTGCTTCGTCGAAGAGGCTACCGAGGAAGCCTTTTAGAGAGCTGTATCTCCTTCGAGAGAAAGCATCACCTTAGTCCCGAAGAAGCTTGAACTCTTCTCCTATATCGACTTAACCCAAAGATAAAAGCCCGACCAAGCACCACACCTACCATCCATCAAAGCAAAGCAGTCACCCCACCCGAAGGTGAGATGACCGCCTAGTTTGTATGAAAGGGGAGAGGGACTACTTGAGCGTACCGTTCTGTGCAGCCTCGATCATCGCCTTGTTAGGCAGGATGTAGACTTCGACACGACGGTTCTCCTGACGTCCTGCTGCCGTGCTGTTGTCAGCGATTGGCTCACGGCTACCCTTACCTTCTACCTGCATACGAGCGGCAGAGACACCCTGTGAAGCGAGGAAGGAGCGAACGCTACCAGCACGATTCAGAGAGAGAGGTTCGTTGATCTTGTCCGAACCCGTATTGTCCGTGTGACCGACGATGAGGATGTCGGTCTGCGTGTGAGACTGGAGGTTAGCAGCGAACTTGCGAAGCTCCTGCTGAGAGCTCGTGCTAAGAGTTGCCTTACCCGTAGCGAAGAGGATACCGCTGTCGAAGGTGACACGGATCGCCTGTCCATCGTTGACAGACTCGACCTTAGCGTTCTTCATCTGCTCTTCGAGTTCCTTCTTCTGCTTATCCATCTTCTTGCCGATCAGCGTACCAGCAGTACCACCGACGACACCACCGATAGCAGCACCGACACCTGTATTCCCTAGTACCTTCCCGATACCTGCACCGATGATAGCACCACCTGCGGCACCGATACCAGCACCCTTGATAGCGTTGCTAACACCACAGCTAGAGAAAAGGAATGCTCCTGAAAGGAGAGCTACTGCTACTGATTTCTTTGTCATAATTGTCTTTACCTTATATATCGTACGTATAGGAGCTAACCGAAGCTAGCTCACCTTATTTGAAAAATACTTCATGAATTGTAGTCGCTCGAAGAGGCTAGGATCAGCGACACGACTGTAGCTCAAGCGTCCACGTAGCTCGTCTAAGCTCTGATAGCCATGCTCCATCATCCAGTAGCGAAGCCCCTTGAGAGCCTCTTCGATGGCAGGTGCCCCCTGCTTATAGATGGCGGTGCACATCTGAGCGACGTCTGCTCCTGCTAGGAGTACCTTCGTCAGCTCTCTCCAGGTATATACACCCGTAGAAGCTGCAAGCCCGATCTCGGGCACGAGCCCTCGGACAAGCCCAGTGAAGCGAAGCGTCTCCGTGAAGTCGCCCTCATGCGAGAAGACTTCGCCCCCGATGAGCTGCTCTCGGTCAAGATCAATGTCGATCTGGTAAGAGCGGTTGAAGAGCGTCACCGCTGCCGCCCCTACGGCACGGAGTTTATCGACGAGCATCGGGAGGTTCGTATGATGACGAGAGAGCTTCACGATGATCGGTAGCCCACGCCCGACGAGCGAAGAGACGATCGACACATACAGCTCCTCGGTAGCGACTGGATCGAAGAAGAGCTCCGTCTCCAGACGCATGATATTGACCTCTAGAGCATCTGCCCCAGCCTCACGGATCTTGTCGGCAAACTCTACCCAAGCACCAGCCGTAGCACAGTTGATACTAGCGATGACGGGCACATCCAGGGAGGCCTTCATATCACGTACTAGCTGGAGGTAGCTCTCGAGGGCTTCGCTCCTGACATAGGAGGTGATATAGTCGTTAGCCTCGGGGTAATCGTTCTGCGCAAGCAAGTGCTCGGTCTGCAGGAGGATCTGCTCCTCAAAGAGTGACTTGAGGATTACGGCACCAGCGCCCGCTTGGACGAAGGTCTTCGTACGCTCCTGCTGACGTGTCAGGCCAGAGCTACTCAGGATAACCGGGCTCTTGAGCTGGAGCCCCGCAAAGGAGGTGCTGATATCTACCATGATGCTTCGTCTTGTACCGAGTAGGACGTAAAGTGATATGCTTAACTTTCGGCAAAGATAGGACTAATTTCGTGAAATACTGCAAAGAACGAGGCATTCCTCTCGTCATTTCCCCCCTCGATCCACAGCCCTCTCACTCCCCTCCCCAAGTCCACCAACTAGTAGGCATCAGTAGTGCCTCTTCCTAGGCAACAGTAGTGCCCCTCATGGGGCATCAGTAGTGCCTCTCGAGAGGCACTACTGATGCCTACTAGTTGCTCTTCATCATCTCCTCCTAGATCCAGCACTCCACCCGATCCTTTCCCACTGGTGAAAAGCCCAGCCTCTACTGACACACTTCTCCTCCCAGCTCTGCTTGACGACTCCTACGGCCTACCATATTATATATAGCCTCCTCTTCTAGAGGTTGGGAAAGGTGCATACTCCCACCAAGCACCCTCGACAGCTTTAAGAATGAAGTTATAAGGTCGGGCATTCCCTTGAAAAAGCAACACCCAAGAGGCAAAAAGGAAGAAAACAATTATGGCATTTTGCCAGCGATGGAGACTCAACCCCACGAGCATCCAAATGAGACTTATGGCAAAATGTCAGCATATTTGCATTATCAAGAACAAAAGAACAAAATCCAGCTTGGTTTCTAAAATATTTAAGTATCTGACACTAAAGAATGTAACTTATTCTCTCTATATTTGCACCGCCGTTGATGGACAGCCCCCTTCATAGGGAAGTCCCCATACTTTGGCCTAGGCTTCGTAAAATCACAGCCTACAGACGCGTTTATTTTGTAATATTCACAGACCAACAAATGATGCAAGCTAAACATTGGATCGTCGCCTGTGCCGTCGCCCTCTCAGCCAGCTGGAGTGCGCTAGCCCAGACGATCTCTTCACCCAACAAGGGACTGAAGCTTCACTTCTCGATGAGTGCAGAGGGTGCACCGATGTATCGTCTCTCCTTCGCTGATGGACAGGAGATCATCCGCCCTAGCCACCTCGGACTAGAGATGACGGATGCCAAGAAGTCCTTTGACAAGGGGCTTGAAGTCACCGGAACGAAGGAATCTACCTTTGACGAAACCTGGAAGCCCGTCTGGGGCGAGGTCAAGGAGATCCGCAACCACTATAACGAACTCCTCGTCAACCTCAAGAAGACAAGCAACGGCGACCCCATAGCGATTCGCTTCCGCCTCTTCAACGATGGGCTCGGCTTCCGCTATGAGTTCCCTGGCGGCAAGGATCGCAACTTCTACGTCGTCAAGCGTGAGCTTACCGAGTTCGCTATGACGGGTGACCACAAGGCGCACTGGATCCCTGGCGACTACGACACCGAGGAGTATGACTACCAGCACAGCCGACTCTCTGAGGTACGTGGGCTCTTCGACAAGGCGTTCACGGAGAACTGCTCTCAGACGGCCTTCTCTAAGACCGGCGTTCAGACCCCGCTGATGCTCAAGACTGATAAGGGGGTATACATCAACCTGCACGAAGCGGCACTGATTGACTTCCCTGCGATCAATCTTGATCTAGATGACAAGACGATGACCTTCCGTGTCGAGCTCACACCAGACGCCCAGGGTAATCGTGGACACATCGAAGCCCCCTTCAACACCCCTTGGCGTACCGCCATCGTCAGCCGTGATGCCCGTGACATCCTTTCCTCTAAGCTGACATACAACCTCAATGAGCCCTGTGCCTATGAGACCACCGACTGGATCAAGCCTATTAAGTATGTAGGGGTCTGGTGGGAAATGATCACCGGCAAGAGCTCTTGGGCATACACCGATGATCTTCCCTACGTGAAGATCGGCGAGACTGACTACACGAAGGTGAAGCCTAATGGCAAGCACGCTGCCAACACCCAGCACGTCAAGGAGTACATTGACTTTGCTGCTAAGCATGGCTTCGCTGCCGTCCTCGTCGAGGGCTGGAACATCGGCTGGGAAGACTGGTTCGGCAATAGCAAGGACCGTGTCTTTGACTTTGTCACCCCCTACCCCGACTTTAATGTCGCCGAGCTACGTGACTACGCTAAGGCCAAGGGCGTGAAGCTCATCATGCACCACGAGACCTCTAGCTCGGTCACGAACTACGAGCGCCACATGGAGAAGGCTTACAAGTTCATGGCTGACAATGGCTACTCCGCTGTCAAGAGTGGCTATGTAGGGAACATCATCCCTCGTGGTGAGTACCACTACGGTCAGAGCATGGTCAACCACTACCTCCATGCCGTCAAGGAAGCTGCCAAGCACAAGATCTCGGTCAATGCTCACGAGTCCGTCCACATGACCGGTCTTAGCCGCACCTATCCTAACCTCATCGCTCAGGAGTCCGCACGTGGACAGGAGTATCAGGCCTTCGGGGGTAGCAAGCCTAACCACCTGACGGTACTTCCCTTCACTCGCCTCATCGGTGGCCCTATGGACTATACCCCAGGTATCTTCCAGATGGACATCAACAAGTACAATCCTGACAACAACTCACACGTCAATACAACCATCTGTAACCAGCTAGCCTGCTACGTCACGATGTACAGCCCCCTCCAGATGGCAGCCGACCTACCCGAGATCTACGAGAAGCACATGGATGCCTTCCAGTTCATCAAGGACGTAGCTGTAGACTGGGACGACACTAAGATCATCGAAGCCGAGCCAGGTGAATACATCACTATCGCTCGTAAGGCTAAGGGATCAGACAACTGGTTCGTAGGTAACGTCGCTGGCTATGATGGCCACAAGTCGAACTTCATGTTCGACTTCCTCGATACAGGTAAGACCTACACGGCTACGATCTATGCCGATGCAAAGGATGCTCACTACAAGACCAACGCTGAGGTCTACACCATCCGTAAGGTCAAGGTCAAGAAGGGTAGCAAGCTCTCCCTCCAGTCTGCTCCAGGTGGCGGTTTCGCTATCTCAATCTTCCCAGACAAGAAATAATCACTTTACTCTCGGGCTACCTAGCACGAGCCCCCTTGGGGGTATCAGCTAGGTAGCCCGACTACTATCCACTATTTATTCGATCCGTAGAATGAACAAGGTTTTACGCCTCGTCCTCCTTTGCCTCACCCTGATGATCGCCCTGCCAGCTCTAGCGCAGGAGATCCAGGTCAAGGGGCGCGTCATTGACGAAAAGGGGGAAGCAGTCATCGGTGCTGCAGTCAAGGTCAAAGAGAGCACCAAGGGTGCCCTCACCGACCTAGATGGTAACTTCACCGTATCAGCTCCTCGCAAGGGCCATATCATCATCTCCTTCATGGGCTTCAAGAGCCAAACCATCGATCTCTCCACGAGCAAGCTCCCTCTGAAGATCACGCTCCAAGAAGAATCTCAGTCTCTCAAGGAAGTCGTCGTCGTAGGCTATGGCTCCATGCAGAAGAAGGACCTCACGGGATCTATCTCCTCGATCAGCGAGAAGAACTTCCAGAAGGGTGCTATCTCTACCGCCAGTGAGCTCCTCGTAGGTAAAGTCGCTGGGGTACAGATCACCCCTGACGGCTCTCCTGGTGCTGGTGGTCGTATCCGCATCCGTGGCGGTGCTTCACTCAATGCCAGCAACGACCCACTGATCGTCATCGACGGAGTACCCATCGAGAACACTGCAGTCTCGGGGGCTCCTAATATCCTCTCCACGATCAACCCCCAGGATATCGCTTCGATGAACGTCCTCAAGGATGCTTCTGCCACAGCGATCTATGGTTCTCGTGCTTCGAACGGGGTCATCATGATCACGACCAAGCGTGGTAAGCTCGGACAGAAGACACAGATCGCTGTCTCTGTACAGAACTCCCTCTCCGAAGCGGCTCGTCGTGTACGTGTCCTCTCAGCAGACGAATACCGTGCCCTCATCCAGCGCATCGCCCCAGCCTCTGTCAATAAGCTCGGTAATGCCTCCACTGACTGGCAAGATGAGATCTATCAGCTCGCCTATGGTGGTGACTATAACCTCAGCATCTCTGGTGCTGCAGGAAAGGTACCTTATCGTGCCAGCGCTGGCTTCTATCACCAGCAGGGCGTCTTGAAGACTGACCAGATGAATCGTGCGAGTGGCTCCATCAGCCTCTCTCCCCGCCTCTTCGACAGCCACCTCGCGATCGACGCTAACGTAAAGTTCTCTGCTACGCACAATCGCTTCGCTAACAAGGATGCGATCGGAGCCGCTGTCCAGTTTGACCCCACTCGCCCTGTCCGTGACAACGATCCGAAGTATGCACCCTATGGAGGTTACTTCACTTGGCTTGATGGGACGAGCCTACAGAAGCTAGCTCCTAAAAACCCCGTCGCCCTACTCGAGCAAAAGGAAGATGTCAGCGATGTCTTCCGTACGATCGGTAATGTGAAGTTCGACTACAAGGTCCACTTCCTCCCTGATCTTCGCCTGAATGTCAACCTCGGCTATGACTATGCCTCTGGTAAGGGAACCATCATCATTCCCGAGAATTCCTCGATCGGCTGGGAGCGCTTCACCCTGAAGCAGAATGGTAAGCCCGATGTACTCAAGAGTGGTACGAATAATAGCTACGAACAGCAGAAGCGTAGCCTCCTCTTCGATATCTACGCTAACTACGTCAAGGAACTAACCTCCCTGCGTAGTCGTGTTGACCTCATGGCTGGTTACTCCTACCAAGACTGGAAGACCAACGTACATAACTCCCCAGACTATACCTACGACAAGACCCTCGTATCTAGCCCTGTCTTCGCTGTGGACTACCCACAGAATACGCTGGTGTCTTTCTACGGACGTCTGAACTATAGCCTCATGGACCGCTACCTCTTCACGGCGACGGTTCGTGCCGACGGCTCTTCTCGCTTTAGCCCAGATAACCGTTGGGGTATCTTCCCTGCACTAGCTTTCGCTTGGCGCATGAACCAGGAGAACTTCCTCAAGAATGTCACTTGGCTGGATGATCTGAAGCTCCGTCTTGGCTACGGTGTCACGGGACAGCAGGATGGTATCGGTAACTATACCTACCTCCCCTTCTACTCCCTCTCGACCAACACGGCGAAGTATCAGCTTGGGAACACCTATTACAATATGCTCCGTCCCGCAGCTTACGATGCCAACATCCACTGGGAGACGACAGCGACCTCTAACATTGGTCTAGACTTCTCATTCATCAAGGGACGTCTCTCTGGTACGCTCGACTTCTATCACCGTAACACCAAGGATCTACTCAACGAGATCCCCGTACCTGCTGGATCAAACTTCTCTAACCGTATCCTCACCAACGTGGGTAACATCGAGGGTAAGGGATTCGAGCTTAGCATCACTGCGACTCCTATCCAGACCAAGCGTTTCTCTTGGGATGTCACCTACAATATCAGCTCTAACAGTACCAAGATCACGAAGCTTAACGCTGTAGACCTCCCTGGATACCAAGGTGTCCCCACGGGTCATGTCGAGGGAGGTACTGGTACCAATGCACAGATCCACTCTGTAGGTTACGCACCTGGTACCTTCTTCCTCTATCAGCAGAAGTACGATGCTCAGGGTAAGCCTCTGGAAGGGCAGTTCGTCGACCGCAACGATGACAAGGTCATCAACGAGCAAGACAAGTATCGTACACATAGTCCCGAGCCTAAGGTCACCATGGGGCTATCTACGAGCCTTTCCTTCGATCGCTGGACACTATCTACCTCGCTGAGATCTAACATCGGGAACTACATCTACGATAACATCAATGCGTACATGGCACATCACGCTGCCGTGCTGAACTCAGGTCAGTACTTCAAGAATACGACCCCAGAGATCAACAACTCTAACTTCACGAACACGAGTAATACGCAGATCCTCTCCGACTACTACCTCCACAAGGCTTCCTTCATCAAGATGGATAACCTCTCGCTGGGCTACGACTTCGGTCGTATCTTCGGCAAGGCTAGCCTACGAGCATCTGCTACGGTACAGAATGTCTTCACCCTCTCTCCCTACAAGGGTATAGATCCAGAGCGTGCGATCGACTTCAGTCTCTATCCTATCCCTCGCACTTACACGCTCAATCTCTCCCTCACGCTCTAAGCTATCGACTTCCCAATGATGAATACAAATAAGAAGCCCCTCAGCCGAGCTCTCCTCGTGCTAGGGATTGGTTCGCTAGCAGTACTAAGCTCCTGCACTAAGGATCTTGATCGCTTCCCTACCAATGGCGATACCTCCAAGTCTGTCTATGATTCTCCGGAGAAGACTCTTCAGGCATTCGCTAAGGTCTATGGCGCCTATGCCCTCACTGGCAATGGTGATGGTCAAGACATCGCAGGTATGGACGAAGGCTCTAGTGACTTCGTACGTCAGCTCTTCTCCCTCCAAGAGCTCCCCACCGAAACGGCTATCAACGCTTGGGGTGATGGCGGGGTACCCGACCTCCATGCACATAGCTGGTCAGCATCTAATGAACTCGTGCGTGGACTCTACTACCGCTCACTCTACCAGATCAAGCTCGCCTCAGACTTCCTGCGTAACACAGAGTCCAAGGCAGGAGATGCTACGATGCGTACTTATCGTGCAGAAGCTCGCTTCCTTCGTGCCTACCAGTACTGGGTAATGATCGACCTCTATGGCAATCCTCCCTTCGTCACCGAAGCAACGCCTACTGGTAAGGTCTACCCTGAGCAGATCAGCCGAGCTGACCTCTTCAAGTACATCGAGTCTGAGCTGAAGGCTATCGACGGAGATCTCCTTGCTCCTAAGCAGGCTGGCTATGGTCGTGCAGACAAGGCTGCTGCCTGGACGCTCCTCTCTCGTCTCTACCTCAATGCAGAGATCTATACCGGCACTCAGCGCTATGCTGATGCTGCTGAATATGCAGAGAAGGTGATCTCTTCTGGTAGCTATAGGCTCAAGTCTGACTACAGCCATCTCTTCCTCGCAGACAATAACCTCAATAATAATGAGGTCATCCTGTCGATCAACTATGATGGACGTCAGTCTCAGAACTGGGGAGGCATGACCTACCTCATCAATGCCTCCACAGGGGAGGAAGCGAAGAAGACCACGGGCGTGAGCATGGGCGTCGGTGGCTGGCAGGGTAATCGTGCTACGACTGCTCTCCTAGCACTCTTCGGAGCAGATGCGGCTAAGGACAAGCGCTGTCTCATGAAGGAGTCCAGCACGCCAAATATCACGGACGTGAAGAATTTCAATCAGGGAGTCTATGTCTATAAGTTCCGCAATGTCACTAGCACGGGTGCCAATGGTAGCAATAGCGACCATGCTGATACGGACTTCCCTCTCTTCCGTCTGGCGGAGCTGTATCTGAACTACGCCGAAGCTGCTGTCCGCGGACATGGTGATAAGGCGAAGGCGCTTCAGTACCTCAATCTCCTTCGTGAGCGTGCCTACGGAAATAACTCCGGCAACTATACGACCCTCCCTTCACTCGAAGGCTTACTCTCTGAGCGTGGCCGTGAGTTCTACTGGGAAGGACAGCGTCGTACGGACCTCATCCGCTTTGGCAAGTTCGTAGGCAGTGACTACGTCTGGCCATGGAAGGGTGGTGTAGCTGCTGGTAAGGCTATTGAGACTTATCGTGTCCTATATCCGCTACCATCTGATGACCTCCAGGCTAACCCTCAGAACCTACGTCAGAACACTGGCTACTAAGCCTCTTCATTCTTCTTTATAATTCGAGTCTCCGCCCGCTGTGCTATCGGTACAGCGGGCGGAGCTCTTTTTCCCCATCATTTAAATCATCCATTGAGACAATATTAAATTACCTCTTCCTTATCGCCTCTTTATTCCATTCAGGCGAAGTAGATTAAATCCGATACTTTTAATTCATCTATCCTTCCTGTTAAAATAGATAGCTGTATAGTATCACTCCTTGAGGAGAGATCTTCGCCAGCAAGGAGCCTGCCTAACAAACCCAACAGCACTCCCCTAGTCCCAGACAGAAGACATAGCTCCCTAGCCGAAGAATGGATAGGAATCATCGGCTCAAAAGCAACGCTGCAACCCCAAGAAAGCAACGTTGCTTTTTCGTAATTCCAACGTTGGAATCAGCCCACTCGTCCCAATCCATGTGCAGCATCCTAAGCATAGCCGAGGAAGCATTACAGATGTAAAGGACTCTCGTCACAGGAAGCACCCCAGCTCACCCTGCCTATGAAATCAAGCCCCCTTACGCATAAAGTCTCACCTTTTGCTTCATCTATTAAGAAATTCTGACGAGAAAAGCGTACCTTTGTACAGCTCCCGACGGGAGTTTTTTTAGTTCATTGATAATTATTTATAAGTAAGTATGATCGGAAAAGAAAAAAGTTCCAAATTAACCCGCATTGGTATCTTTTATGACGGCAATTACTTTTGGCATGTCAGCACATTTTATTACCAATACCATGAGCGAAAGAGTCGCCTAAGCGTAAGTGGCCTGCATACATTCATCAAGGAAAAAATCGCCGAACTCGAAGACACGACCCCAGAGCTGTGCAAGATCACAGATGCTCATTACTTCCGTGGTCGCCTCTCAGCGACTGAAGCCGCTAAAGCATCCGGTGACGTCCTCTTCTATGAGCGTCTATTTGACGATGTACTCAACTCGGAGGGGGTGACGATGCACCACCTTCCTCTCTCTCGCACGGGTAAGGGGAAGAAGAAAGAAAAGGGTGTCGATGTACTCTTTGCTCTCGAAGCATACGAGCGTGCCCTACATCTCAACTTTGACGTCGTCGTCCTGATCGCAGCCGATGGAGACTACATTCCACTAGTACGCAAGCTCCACGCTTTAGGTACTCGCGTGATGATCTTAGGCTGGGATCTGGAACACGAAAGTGAGAAGAAGGAGCCCACGACGACTTATACCTCTAATGATCTACTCGAAGAGGCGACCTATCCTGTACGGATGAACGAACTCATCGACAGCCGTGCCTCTCGGATGAATCACCTCATCAATGGGCTATTCGTCCATAAGGGGATCATCGAAGATCGTAGAGAGATCAAGGGACGTCCTTACCAAGCCCCTAGGGTACAACCTCGTCCACTCGATGCTAGCCAGCAAGAGCAAGTACGCCCCACAGAGCATGAGAGCGAAGACGAGAAGGATAATGATCTTAACCAGCTAGCTCAGGCACCTGAACCCGAGCTAACACTCACAGTACAGGAGTCTCTCCCTACGCCGGAGCTGAAGGTCGTCGGGCGGATTGATCTGCCTCATCCTAAATCCACCCTACAGCCAGGAGAAGAACTTCCAGAAGGGTTGGTACAAGGCCAGATCAACTCTATCAAGCAAGGCTTCGGCTTCATCAATGTCGGGCTGAAGGAAAATGCCTTCTTCCACTACAAGAGCCTAAATGGGATCAACTTCAGTGACCTCTATGTCGGTGATTGGGTCGAGATGCACCTCTCGCGCAATGAAAAGGGTAATCTCGTTGCCTCTGACGTAGCTCTCCTCCTCCCAGAAGAGTCTGCCCTCGAAGAGTAGCCCTACTTCTCACCTGATATACAAGCCTGCCCTAGGAAGCATCATAGCTCTAGGGCAGGCTTTTCTATATCCTTAACCTAGCTCTAGACACCTTAAAACCCATCTCTTTTCACCTCTTAGTCCTAGAGAATGAGACCAATAGCATCCTAAAAAATTAAGGAAGGTAAAGCATTTGCTCCTTTCTACGTGAATGGCTACATTTGCTTCAAGTGAATGCAACGAAACACCTAAAGCAAAGCGCTTTGTAGGAGGTATAACTGGGTCGATAACTACGGCTCCTTAATTCAGAAGGCTTCACCACGATGAACGGAACTATTCAAGCGACAGGACTTCGCCAAGGGATCGTCGTAGACCTTTCCCCCGGCTATGTCACGGTGCGCATCCAGCAGCAGAGTGCTTGCCAAGCATGCCATGCCCGCGCCTATTGTGTCAGTAGCGAGTGTGCCGAGCGAGAGCTACGTCTCGAAACCGGCGGACACACCTTCGCCCTAGGAGAGATCGTCATGATCTCTGCAGAAGAGCGTGTAGGCAGGCTCGCAGTCCTACTCGCCTTCGTCCTCCCCCTTCTTCTTCTCGTCGGGAGTCTTGCCTTGACGCAGACCCTCTTCCCCGGGCTTAACGAAGGGCTCTCTGTCCTCGCTACCCTTAGTCTACTAGCGGGCTATTACCTGATCCTCTACACCTGCCGTGAGCGTCTCGGGAAGCGACTTCACCTCGAAGTCCTCCCGCTCTCTTCTACTCACGACTAGCATACTACCCTAGCTATATGTTTACGACTATCCTTGTCCTCACCCTCATCGGTGTACTGGGGGCGGTCTTGCTCTACTTCGTCTCTCGGAAGTTTGAAGTCAAAGAAGACCCTCGCATCGCTGAAGTAGCCGAGGTGCTACCTCAAGCTAACTGTGGAGGATGTGGCTTCCCTGGCTGTGCCGCCTTTGCTGGAGCGTGCTGTAAGAGTGCTGATCTCGAAGGACTCTTCTGTCCCGTGGGCGGAAGCCCTGTGATGGAGAAGGTCAGTGGCATCCTTGGCCTAGTAGCTCAGAAGCAAGACCCACTGATCGCAGTACCCCGCTGTAACGGGACGTGCGAAGCTCGCCCACGCACCAACATCTATGATGGAGCCGCCAGCTGCGCTGTAGCCTCTGCCCTCTACAAGGGAGACACCGACTGCTCCTGGGGCTGTGTAGGACTCGGCGACTGCGTCCGGTCCTGTAACTTCGATGCGATGGCGATGGATCCGGAGACTCGCCTTCCTCTCATCTTCGAAGACAAATGTGTTGCTTGTGGAGCCTGTGTCAAGGCCTGCCCCAAGACGCTCATCGAGCTCCGCAAGAAAGGACCGAAGGGTCGACGTATCTTCGTTAGCTGTCGCAATAAGGATAAAGGTGGGGCTGCGAAAAAGGCATGTGGTAATGCCTGCATAGGTTGCTCTCTCTGCTTTAAAGAGTGTAAGTTTGAAGCCATCACCATCGCAGACAACCTCTCCTACATCGACCATACGAAGTGTCGTCTGTGCCGTAAGTGTGTCTCAGTCTGTCCGACACATGCCATCCATGAGCTGGGCTTCCCTCCTCCTAAGGAAAAGCCAGCACCTGCGGAGGAGAAAGCACCAGCATCAAGCACTCCGCCAGCTCCTGCTACACCGACACCCAGCACACCATCCACGTCTCAGTCTTAGCCTCGTCTAGCTGTCTATACTTATGCTACGCTCATTTCGCCTAGGAGGCATCCATCCTCCTGAAAACAAGCTCTCAGCCAAAGCTCCTATTGAGACACTTCCTCTGCCTAAGGAGGTCATCATCCCCATTGGTCAGCATATTGGCGCTCCCGCACAACCCGTCGTCCAGAAGGGAGACCTCGTCAAGGTCGGTACCATCATCGCTAAGACAGGAGGCTTCGTCTCTGCTAACATCCACTCCTCGGTCACGGGGAAGGTCACGAAGCTAGATAGCTTCTTCGATGCAGGAGGCTACAAACGCCCTGCTATCGTGATCTCCGTTAGCCCCGAAGAAGAGCTATGGGAAGAGGAGATCGACCGCACCCCAGATCTCGTGAAGGAGTGTACACTCTCCAAGCAAGAGATCCTAGATCGCATCAGTTCGGCAGGCATCGTCGGGCTAGGTGGAGCGACTTTCCCCACGCATGTCAAGCTTGCTCCACCTCCAGGGAGTAAAGCAGAGGTACTCATCATCAATGCCGTAGAGTGTGAGCCTTACCTCACCTCCGACCATGCCCTGATGATGACTAAGGGAGACGAAATACTCGTAGGAGTGAGTATCCTCATGCGAGCCCTTGAGGTGAGCCGTGCAGTCATCGGGATCGAGAATAATAAGAAGGATGCTATCCTTCGTCTCTCTCAGCTAGCTATGGACTATCCAGGCATCGAAGTCATGCCACTGAAGGTACAGTACCCGCAGGGTGGAGAAAAGCAGCTCATCGATGCCGTCCTACGCAAGCAAGTAAAAAGTGGTGCTCTCCCTATCTCTGCAGGAGCTGTCGTGCAGAATGTGGGTACAGTCTTCGCCGTCTATGAAGCGGTGCAAAAAAACAAACCTCTCATCGAGCGTATCACGACAGTCACAGGCAAGCATCTTGAGAAGCCATCGAACTACCTCGCTCGTATCGGCACCCCTATCGGTCATCTGATCACTGCCTCGGGAGGTCTACCCGAAGATACCGGTAAGATCATCGGAGGAGGGCCTATGATGGGTAAAGCGCTACTCTCTCCAGAGATCCCTGTGACCAAGGGAACATCAGGTGTCCTACTCCTGCCTCGGGAGGAATCCGTGCGACAGCCCATGCGTAACTGTATTCGCTGTGCCAAATGTGTGAATGTCTGCCCCATGGGGCTCAATCCCGCCTTCCTCATGCGTGACGTCCAGTATAGTGACTGGGAAGCTACCGAGAAAGGCTTCATCGTAGACTGTATCGAGTGTGGCTCTTGTAGCTATACTTGCCCTGCTTCCCGCCCGCTCCTTGACTATATCCGCACTGGCAAGCAGAAAGTCACCGCCATCATCCGTGCACGCAAAAGCTAATCCTATGGACAAGCTCATCATCTCTCCCTCTCCCCATATCCATAGTGGCGATAGCATCGAGCGCAATATGTACGCTGTACTTATTGCCCTTGCACCTGCTTGCCTCGTATCGCTCTTCACTTTTGGGTTAGGCGCCCTAGTCGTCTTAAGTATCAGTGTCCTATCGTGCGTACTCGTCGAATGGGTGATCACGAAGTATCTCTTCCGCCGTCCAAGTACGATCGCTGATGGCTCAGCGATCCTCACTGGGCTACTCCTGGGGATGAACCTCCCCTCTAGTCTACCCTGGTGGATCGTCTTCCTCGGCGCACTGATCGCTATCGGGGTAGGCAAACTCAGCTTCGGGGGGCTGGGAGGAAACATCTTTAACCCCGCCCTCGTAGGTCGTGTCTTCCTACTCATCGCCTATCCTGCCCAGATGACCCTTTGGCCTCAGCCTGGGCAATACCTCAGCTATACCGATGCCGTCACCTCAGCGACGCCTCTAGGCATCGCCAAAGGTATCCAAGCCTCTACGCCAGGGATGAGCTGGGATCAACTCCCCTCGACCTCTGATCTCCTCTTTGGACTGCATGGGGGAAGCCTCGGGGAAGTCAGTGCCATCGCCCTACTTCTAGGCTTAGCCTTCCTCCTTTATCGTAAGGTGATCACCTGGCACATCCCTGTGTCTCTCCTAGGGACAGCATTCCTCTTCTCCGCCTTGATGCACTGGATCGATCCGACGCTCTATCCGACACCTCTCTTCCAGCTCCTCACGGGAGGGATGCTCCTCGGAGCGATCTTCATGGCCACAGACTATGTCACTAGCCCGATGAGTGCACGGGGTCAATTGCTCTATGGGAGCTTGATCGGCTTGCTGACGATCCTCATTCGACTCTTCGGAAGCTATCCTGAGGGGATGTCCTTCGCTATCCTTATCATGAATAGCTTTACGCCCTTGATCAACATGTACATTCGTCCGAAGCACTTCGGCGATCGCTAGTCTATGAAGAAGCTAAGCTCCACCCTACCGAATATGCTCCTTTCCCTCGGTGGGATCTGTATCATGGTATCCGGTATCCTCGCTCTAGTGAACCATGTCACCGCCGAGCCTATTGCCAAGGCTGAAATAGAAGCGAAAGTCGCAGCTATCCGAGCTGTCACACCTGCCTTTGATAACAATCCCTTTACTGAGCTCCAGCGTGTCCTCCCAGAAGGAGAAACCGATAGCCTTACCGTCTATCCTGCGAAGAAAGCAGGCAAGCTCGTAGGCTTCGCTATCGAGAGCTACACGCTCAAGGGATTCAGCGGACTGATCCGTACGATGATTGGATTCGATGCCGAAGGTAAGCTCATCGACTTCGCTGTCCTCCAGCATGCCGAGAGCCCTGGACTGGGATCACGTATCTACGAATGGTACCATGAGAAGAGTGAGACCGGCGGTATCCGTGACCTGCGTGGACTGGATATGAAGACCGTCTCCCCTCTTACCGTCAGCAAGGATGGTGGCAAGGTCGATGCGATCACAGCTGCCACGATCAGCTCTCGTGCCTTTCTCGATGCTGTCAATCGTGCTTGGAAGACTTTCTCCACAGTACAGGGGCAATCGTCTTCAGTGAATACGGACGACACAGCGCCCCAACAGCCTAAGTAACCTCTCTACTCCCTACCCGATCTATGAAACCGCTTGACATCATCCGCAACGGCATCACGACGGAGAACCCCACCTTTGCACTTCTCCTGGGGATGTGCCCCACACTAGCTACGACGACTTCGGCTCTCAATGGGATGGCTATGGGGCTTGCGACCATGTTCGTACTCATCTGCTCCAATACGGTCATCTCCCTCATCAAGTCCCTCGTGCCTGATGCTGTACGTATACCCTGCTTTATCGTCGTCATCGCTGGCTTCGTGACTATCGTGCAAATGCTGATGCAAGCCTTCCTTCCCAGTCTCTATGCCTCGCTAGGGCTCTTCATTCCCTTGATCGTCGTGAACTGTATCGTGCTTGGGCGTGCTGAGGCTGTTGCTGCCAAGCAGGGAGTAGCACATGCTAGTCTCGATGGGGTCGGGATAGGCCTTGGCTTCACCCTCTCCTTAACGGTGCTAGGTATGCTTCGTGAGCTTCTCGGTAGTGGAGCTGTCTTCTCCCTCCAAGTCTATCCAAAGGAATATGGGGCACTACTCTTTGTCCTCGCACCGGGTGCTTTCCTTGTCCTAGGCTATCTCATCGCCCTGAAGAACCACCTCAGCACTAAGAAGTAAACGCTATGGTACACTATCTGCTTCTCTTCGTGGCGGCCGTTTTCGTCAATAACGTCGTCCTCTCCCAATTCCTCGGTATCTGTCCCTTCCTCGGTGTATCGAAGAAGGTCGATACAGCCACAGGGATGGGTGCTGCCGTGACCTTCGTCCTAGCGATCTCGACACTCTGTACCTTCCTCCTGCAGAAGTTCGTCCTAGAGCCTCTGGGTATGGAGTACATGCAGACGATCTCCTTCATCCTCGTCATCGCCGCACTCGTGCAGATGGTGGAGATCATCCTGAAGAAGGTCTCACCCGCTCTCTACCAAGCTCTCGGTGTCTTCCTTCCGCTGATCACGACGAACTGCTGTGTCCTCGGTGTAGCGATCCTAGTCATCCAAAAGGACTTTAACCTCCTCGAAAGTGTCGTCTATGCCATTTCCATTGCCTTAGGCTTCACCTTAGCGCTAGTTGTCTTCGCTGGCATCCGTGAGCAACTCAGTCGCACGGAGCTACCCGAGAGTATGCGAGGCATCCCCATTGCTCTCATCTCCGCAGGCATCCTTGCCATGGCTTTCATGGGCTTCAGCGGTATGGTGAAGATGTAAAAGCACACAAGTCCCCTCCCCATACGATACCGGCCAGCCCGCATCTGCGAGCTGGCCGGTATTATTTTCTCTCTGTAAAGGGGAAGGAGGGATCCCCGTCGTCCCCGCCGTAGCACCATAACCTTACCCCTCGGAGCTAGCCTGCTGGCGCTCCCGTTCCTCTTGGGCTAAGACTGCTCGATATACATAGTCGAAGCTCTCCCAATCAGCTTCTTCATCTGGAAGGGGATCAATATACCTTACAGGGTTTCCTTCAGGTATACTCCTCGCATAATCTAGAACATACCTATATTTCTTATCCTCTATCAAGTCTAGCCATGCATCAAGGGAGAGCCCTTGCTCCTCTATCTGATTTAATAGAGCCTTATCAACGGACAGCTTAAGCTTGACTATAGTAAGAGAATAATAAGCATATGACTGATCTAAAACCACCCATATACACCCATCTGGATACTTCTTTATCAAGGAGACAAGAGCCTGAAGAGCTTGCTTAATGTATGAAGGATGCCTATTCATATAACCTTTGGAGAGGAAGCTTCGAACACCTGAGACACCATCAGTAGGCCTCCACTGCTCATAGTAAACCCTCTGACACTCCAGCAGTATCTTCGAAATCTCCTTGATAGAGTAGATACACGTCTGGGAAGAACCGTCCTTTTTTGGAGCAATCTCATCAAGCAAGTCTGACATCCATTTAGGGTTCTCTTCAACAACAAAAGTGAGCATTGGCTCCAATAAGGACTTATAGCTCGGAAGATCTGGAGTAACATGAAGCTCTTTATACTTCTCATACCGATCTAAAGAAAAGAACTCGAAAAGTTCCTCTTTCAGGAGCTTAGCCTTCCTCTCGGGTAGGTTCCCTTTAAAGTCCATATACGCCATAGCCTTAATTGCCTCAGCTTGAACCACTATCCCTTGATAAAAAGAGCTCGCTAAATAGAGGACGGCATCAACGACATACCCTACCCCTTGCTTTTCGATCAGGTTATCAATATCCATAAGAAGGGTCCCCTTTCTCACAGAGAGGATTATTCCCAATAAAACCTGCCCGTAAACACTACCTCTCAGGAAGTCAGCTCCTCTAAAGTAAGTATCAAACCGCAACACATTGCGAAGAGAGAGCCGCCTCGGATCCGTCTCTTCCTCTTCTGGACTCGGAGCGAACAACCTCTCTAGGATACTTTTGCTTCCTTTCCATTGAGACACTTGCTTAAGCTCTTCCTCATAACTTGGGATAAGCACATAGGTCTGGGTAGGAACATCTAGTTGTAAGATTCGTCTTGACTGCAGAGCTAAGTAAATACCAAAATCTTTGTAGCAAAGCAAATAGAGCAAGAAGTAATCTCTACAATCCACCTCTCTAAACGCCCCATTATAGCGGGGAATAACCAGATTAAGATAACGCTTGAGATCCCTCATCGAATTCAAGGATTCTACGACTGTACTTCCGACCTCCTCCCAGCTCCCTTGAAATTTTTCATACTTCATAGGAGAACCATCCTTTACTCTCATTAGCAATTCCCTCCTCATATGTTGCCCCAGCATTCCCTTATTTGGCCATGGCAGGGGAAATTCCCAGGAGATATACTTATCAATAAAGGAATGAGCAAGACCATGCTCTAGGTGCTTCTTCAGCACATTGTTCACATACACCTTATCATAGGCTACGATGAAGACCGTATTGGAAAAGGAGGCGTTGCGATCCATAAGCTTGAGGACTTCTAGTATTTCTTCTCCTGAGAGACGGTCTAGATCATCTAGAAGGACATATACCCGCTTACCGAGCTCTCTAAGGGTATGATTGACCGCTTCCTGCTCTTTTCCCGGAAGAAGTAGAGTGAGGAGCGAACCTAGAGGACGGGTCCATGCATATTGATTCAGCAGTCCTAGATGCTTGGTATACCGAGCAAGCAAGAGGCCAAAGCCTAAGTAATGCCGAGATAACTCCTTCGCAAAGGTATCAAAGAAATCCTCTGGGATCGAGGAGATCGACTTCGAGCCACGAGGGTTGAAAGGAATAATGATCCCACCATCCCGCTCTAATCGTTTTCTCAAGAGGTTAATAAACGAACTCTTCCCACTCCCCCAAGGGGCAATAACTCCGACCGTCAAAGCCCCCTTACTCAGATCTAACGCTTGCAGATTCTCGCGAACAACCCAAGTCATCATAACAAAGCCCAACGAGTCATCCTCCTCACTTTCTATGGTATCATCAGGATCAATAGCTTGAGAACTCGGTTCCATCTCCTTTGGAGCTTCTTCTTTACTATCAGACTGTAGTCTGTAGCCCCATCGGTATAGAATGAGATAGGTAAGCAGCCAAGAACCCACAGCCATACTAAGGCTCAAGAGAGCCCACACGAAGGAAGGGCTTCCTTGTGCTTGAGGCACGAAATAAAGAACGCCACAAAGGAGTAGTAGAACTAAGCCTAGGAAGAAGCGATCTTTCTTCGACCTTGATCTAAGAGCGACAGCTACAGCCCCTCCCCAAGGAATTAGCAAGAGATCCGACCAAGCTAGCTTCCTTAAGTAAGGGATCTCCCAAAACGAGAAAGAGATCGGCCAAAACGAGAAAGTACCTTCCCAATGCCTATAGTACAGATAGACCCCGAGCAAGAGAATGAGCCACAAGGAGACGGAGCGAGGTACATAGATCTTCCGATAATCCCATTCCCGCTTAAGCAGGTAGCCAGCAAGGAGGAGAACTAATCCACCGAACCAATCTGGCGATAGATGGGATAAGCAAGTCGACTCGATGAAGCTGAGTAGTGTCAAGAGGGGCTTCTGGAGCATACCAAAGTCCACGGCTAGGACGACTACGAGGATGATATTCTTTGACCATACTTGGCGCGTGTCTATTATCCATGTTTTGAATGAAGTCCTGGTGCGACTCATAGCTAGGAAGATGTATTAGGGAGGTAATAAATGAGGGACTAGTATCAGAGCAAAGGTAGCGGTTTAGAAAAGAGCTGACAAGAGTTTTCTTATAGACTTTCCTCTTGGCCATATAGAGGATAAAAAGATAGAAGAATCACCTATCTTACATAACGTTTCTTTCCCCTAAAGAAGGACTAGGAGTAAAGGCAAAGAGGCAACAGTAGTGCCTCTTCGGGGGCAACAGTGTTGCCTCTCGAGAGGCACTACTGTTGCCCCAAGGAGGTATAAAGACAAGAACAAAGAGAAGGAAATCGGAGGAAAAAGAAAAGCCCCCGTAGCGGATATGAACTTGCGATACGGGGGCTATCGTTGATGCCCGGTGAAGACCGGGCTCGTGGACAACGAGTCAAGTAAGACCTTGACCTATACAAGCGTTGAGAGGCATTAGGAGTAAAGAGCAGATACTTGTCTGGAGTATTCCATCAGATAGAGCTCTATCCGCATCTAATCATCGCTAAAGGGAGATACAGTTCTCTTCTAGGATAATTAACTCACAAACTACGCCCCGCCTTCGTTGGACGAAAGCGGGGCGTAGCTATAATTTAGAGGAGTGTTACTTGGGGGTTACATCATGCCACCCATACCGCCCATACCAGGAGTCATGGCAGGCATAGCAGGAGCATCCTCCTTCTTGTCGGCGATGACACACTCGGTCGTGAGGAACATACCAGCAATCGAAGCTGCATTCTCTAGCGCTACACGCGTGACCTTCGCTGGGTCGATAACGCCCGAAGTGTAGAGGTTCTCGAACTTGTCCTGACGGGCATTGTAGCCGAAGTCTCCTTCGCCATCCTTGACACGCTGGACGATGACGGCACCTTCCTTACCTGCGTTGGCGACGATCTGACGTAGGGGCTCTTCGACAGCACGGCGGATGATCTCGATCCCCGTGGTCTCATCTTCATTCTCACCAACCAAGTCATCGAGGGCACGGACAGCACGCAGAAGAGCCGTACCACCACCTGGGACAGTACCCTCCTCGACCGCTGCACGTGTAGCGGAGAGCGCATCATCGACACGATCCTTCTTCTCCTTCATCTCGACTTCGCTAGGCGCACCTACATAGAGGACAGCGACACCGCCAGAGAGCTTAGCGAGGCGTTCCTGTAGCTTCTCACGATCATAGTCTGAAGAGGTATTGGCGATCTGAGCCTTGATCTGAGCGGCACGCTCACGAATGGCTTCCTTATCACCAGCGCCATTGACGATGGTCGTATTATCCTTGTCTACGGTGATCTTCTCAGCCTTACCGAGGTCTTCGAGGGAAACTCCATCGATCTTCATACCGGTCTCTTCGCTGATCACTACCCCACCCGTGAGGATGGCGATATCCTGAAGCATAGCCTTGCGACGGTCGCCGAAGCCTGGAGCCTTAACAGCGCAAACCTTGAGGCCACCACGGAGACGATTGACGACAAGCGTTGCGAGTGCTTCGCTGTCGATATCTTCAGCGATGATCAGGAGAGGACGTCCAGTCTGAACCGTCTGCTCAAGGATAGGAAGAATCTCCTTGAGAGTAGAGATCTTCTTGTCATAGATGAGGACGTAAGGGTTCTCTAGCTGTGCCTCCATCTTCTCGGAGTTCGTGACGAAGTAAGGAGAGATGTAGCCACGATCGAACTGCATCCCCTCGACCACCTCGACGGTCGTCTCGATACCCTTAGCTTCTTCGACGGTGATGACACCTTCCTTATTCACCTTGCGCATGGCTTCGGCGATGAGCTGACCGATCTGCTCGTCACCGTTAGCCGAGATCTTAGCGACATGCTCGATCTTCTCGAAGTCATCCCCGATCTCCTGTGCCATCGAGCGGATCTCTGCGACGATCTTAGCGACGGCCTTGTCGATACCGCGCTTGAGATCCATAGGGTTCGCTCCTGCGGTGACATTCTTCAGACCTACACCGATGATCGACTGAGCGAGGATAGTCGCCGTAGTCGTACCATCCCCGGCATCGTCATTGGTCTTGGAGGCTACCTCCTTGACGAGCTGAGCCCCCATGTTCTCGAAGGGATCTTCTAGCTCTACTTCCTTCGCTACGGATACCCCATCCTTCGTGATATGGGGAGCACCATAGGTCTTAGCGAGGATGACGTTACGACCCTTAGGGCCAAGCGTCACCTTGACTGCATTAGCGAGGGCATCGACACCACGCTTAAGGCTCTCACGAGCTTCTATATCGAACTTGATTTCTTTTGCCATGATGATTGGTTATTTCTTAAGTAAAGAGATTGGTTAGATCTACAGGTGATCTTAGAGGGTAGCTAAGACGTCAGCCTGACGCATGATGAGGTACTTTTCCCCTTCATGCTCGATTTCGGTACCAGCGTACTTACCATAGAGGACGATGTCGCCCGCCTTAAGGACCATTTCTTCATCCTTCGTACCCGTACCGACAGCGATGACTTCACCACGTAGGGGCTTTTCCTTGGCTGAATCAGGGATGATGATACCGCTGACGGTCTTCTCTTCTTGGGAGGCAGGACGTACAAGGACGCGATCTGCAAGAGGTCGAATACTCATAGAGCTTCTATTGAATTTAGAGTGTTACGTTACTTACGTGTTAAGTAGATTTTTCTAACCATTGTTCAAGGACTATGCCAAAAGAGCACCCCGCCCTCCCGTCATTCACTAGACGTGACAAGATGACAGAAGCAACACAAGGAAGAGCACGAAGTAGACAGAAAGGGTACGTTCCACGTGAAACAAATAACCAAACCCCGAACACAGCGAAGATAGCGTTCCACGTGAAACACTCACCTCTTCGGCGTATCTTTGTTGGCAAAATTCGATATTGATCATCCCCTCAACCCATGCTTCGCTACCTCCTCCCTACCCTCTTCCTTAGTATCCTCACAGCGTCAGCCCAGCACTTCGACTCCCTTATGCGAGCGAATGGCATGGTAGACATCCAGCAAGTAGCTCCCGACATTCGGGTAGACCTCAAATACGCCACAAAGGACAACTTCATCGGGGCGAACATGTACGGCCAGCTACGTCGTGCCTACCTCCACCCTAACCTCGCCAAGGCACTCGCCCGAGCACAGCAAGCCCTCACCAAGGAGCACCCCGGCTATCGCTTCCTCATCTATGACGCTGCCCGTCCTCAGAGCGTACAGAGGCGGATGTATCAGGCCGTGGCAGGCACCCCGAAGAAGATCTACGTCGCAGCCCCCGAGCGAGGAGGACGTCACAACTATGGTGTCGCCGCTGACCTCACCATCGTAGACGCCTCGGGGAAGCCTCTGGATATGGGTTCGCCCTTCGACCACTTTGGCGAGGAAGCCCATCTAGGCAATGAGGAGGCTCGCGTACGTGCGGGTATCTTTAATAAGGAGGTGCCAGCGAATAGATCCCTTATGCGTCGCCTCCTAGGGGCAGAGGGACTTCGCCCCTACGATAAAGAGTGGTGGCACTACCAAGAGCAGACGCCGATGAGCGAAGTCCGTAAGCGATACCAACTACTAGCCTTCTAATATTTACATAAATAACTGATATACAAATATATAGCATACAAAACTCCGGTTCTACTCACTCCATATAAACAGCGATGGTCATCCCTCACGAGAAAGATGACCATCGCTGTATTCATCTATTGCCTATACTTGGGGAAGTAGCGACTTAGCCGTTAGACTCTGGTCGATCCAGCTTCATCCCCTTACGCAAGCGTTCCTGTAGCCCTTCGACCGCCTTAGGAGCAGGACTGGGAAGAGACTCTGTCTGCTCCCTCATCCAGCGGGAGAGTGCTCTACGCTTACGCTGATAGGCAGTACAGGGAGCACAGAGTAGGAGGTGCAGTCGAAGCCTTAGATACTCCACCCAAGAGAGCCCTACATGGTCTTCCTTCTCCAAGAGTAGCGTCGTATCACGACAGGTATAGATGAGGCGATGAAGCAAGCGAGATAGAAACATAGATGACGAGCAAACCTAAGCGTGAAACCAACGGCTCTCCAGGCAGGCACGTAGCTGCATACGCCCCCGCTGCAAGAGTTTCCATAGATAGGTCGGACTAAGGGAGAGATCCTGACAGATAGACTTGGTCTCTTCCTCGGCCAAGTAGTAGAGCTTGATCACCTGCTTCCACTTCGGCGGTAGCGCTTCTAGGCATTGAGAGAAGGTGCGAGCGAAGTCTTCATTATCCAAGTTCAGCTCTTCCTCCGATGCACTCTCCCAGGGCTGGGTGACACGTGGATCGAGCCAATTCCCCTCTCCATCAAAGTACTGCTCTAAGCTGATCGTCCCCTCTCCTCGGTAGTGCTTCCGATAGCGATCCATCACTTTGTGGCGCAGGATCTGTGTCAGCCAGGTCAGGGGCGAGCTCTTCCCCTCGAAGCGTGACAGGGCGTCACAGGCGGTGAGGAAGGTCTCCTGCACCAGATCCTGCGCCTCGTCCTCATCATCGAGGAGGTACTGTGCTCGCTGGAGCAAGGGAGCGGTATAGTCACGCACCCACTGCCCGATCTGTATTCGCTCTTGGTCAGTCATCACTAGCAAAGGTAGTGAAATTGGGAGTCCATAGTGATTACCCTATCTTCTTGAGGAGACCAAGACTCTAGGGTCTCCAGTGTTACCTCCGAAGAGGCACTACTGATGCCCCATGAGGGGCACTACTGTTGCCTCCCGAGGGGCATCAGTAGTGCCTACTAGTTGGATAAAAGAAGACCCCGAAAAGCCCCCACGAAGGGCGCTACTCGGGGAGCTGGCGGAGAATGTGTATTTTTGTGGCAGACAATATAGTAACATACACGTAGAGACTTTTTATAATGGCACAGCAAGAAGACCTCTTTAAGAAGGTCGTCGCACACTGTAAAGAATACGGCTTCGTCTTCCCCTCCTCCGAAATCTATGACGGCCTCGGCGCAGTCTATGATTATGGACAGCTAGGGAGCGAACTCAAGAATAATATCAAGCGCTACTGGTGGGAAGCTATGACGCTCCTCGCCCCCAATGTCGTCGGGATCGACTCCGCTATCTTCATGCACCCCAAGATCTGGAAGGCTTCAGGTCACGTGGATGCCTTCAACGATCCCCTCATCGACAACAAGGACTCCAAGAAGCGCTACCGTGCCGACGTACTCATCGAGGATCATCTAGCCAAGATCGAAGACAAGATCAATAAGGAGGTCGCTAAGGCTGCCAAGCGCTTTGGTGAGAGCTTCGACGAGGAGCAGTTCCGTGCCACCAACGGGCGTGTACTGGAGTATCAAGCGAAGTGGAATGAGATCCACACACGCTTCTCCGATGCCATGAACGCTACCGACCTAGAGGGGCTGCGCCAGATCATCCTGGACTGCGAGATCGTATGCCCTATCAGTGGCACACGCAATTGGACGGAGGTACGTCAGTTCAACCTCATGTTCGCCACCGAGATGGGCTCCACAGCAGAGGGTGCGATGAAGGTGTACCTCCGCCCCGAGACTGCCCAAGGGATCTTCGTCAACTTCCTCAACGTGCAGAAGACGGGACGTATGAAGATCCCCTTCGGGATCGCTCAGATCGGGAAGGCTTTCCGCAACGAGATCGTCGCCCGTCAGTTCATCTTCCGTATGCGCGAGTTTGAGCAGATGGAGATGCAGTTCTTCGTCCGACCTGGGGAGGAGCTGAAGTGGTTTGAGTTTTGGAAGGATCTCCGCCTGCGCTGGCACAAGGCTCTTGGCCTAGGCGACCAGAAATACCGCTACCACGACCACGAGAAGCTCGCTCACTATGCCAATGCAGCTACCGACATCGAGTTCGAGATGCCCTTTGGCTTTAAGGAAGTGGAAGGAATTCACAGCCGTACGGACTTCGACCTCAAGCGTCACGAGGAGTTCAGTGGGAAGAAGCAGCAGTATTTCGATCCCGAGCTCGGAGAGAGCTACGTACCCTATGTCGTCGAGACGTCGATCGGTGTCGACCGCATGTTCCTCAGCCTCGTCTGTGGCTCCTTCGAGGAGGAAGCACTGGAGGGAGGAGAGAAGCG
>CAJPPK010000013.1 GCA_905372565.1 uncultured Porphyromonas sp.
AGCACCTGCCTTACAAGCAGGGGGTCATAGGTTCGAATCCTATTGGGCCCACACCTCGAGACGAGATGCTAACAAACGAGAGCAATACTGACATATAACGAGGGCCTATAGCTCAGCTGGTTTAGAGCACCTGCCTTACAAGCAGGGGGTCATAGGTTCGAATCCTATTGGGCCCACACCCTCAAAAACAAGAGCGCCGATCACAGTATATTGTGATCGGCGCTCTTGTTTTAATTGTCCTGAGTGGGATAGTCCCTAGGAGAGCAAAGGAGATTACTCAAAGAGTAAGCGATGAGCTCCCTCGACCTTATGGATCGTGCCCGAGAGTACCTGTGTCTTGCGTCGACTCTGCGCATCTCCATAGACCTCGGAGGAGATGAAGGCTTGACAGGTGCGAGATTTAAGGTCTAGCACCTGAGTCACGGTCGTCCCATCATCTTCAGCCCAGTTGACGAAGAATACGTGGGGCTCGATCTGGAGGACGTGGTAGCGGTCTTCGCCCTCTTTATATCCATGGATGGAATCCTTACTGCTCCAATAGAGGAGATGCGGGGAGACGTATTCGATCACAGATTCGTTGGTAGGGAAGCGTAGGTAGATACGCTTACCGACTAAGACAGTGTCAGAGTCTTGGATCGAGGTATGGCGATGTGCCGCTCCCGAACGTGCGGAGGTTGTCGTCTGACGATCGCAAGCAGAGACACCGGCTGAGAGTATCATGAGGATACTCATCAGATAGCTACGCCAGCGAAAGAGAGCAAGAGAGCAAGGCATACGACGAGTAGGGTAGAGGGGAGTTAGTGACGACCGAAAAGACGTGCGAAGAATCCTACCTTCTCAGGCTCTTCCTCTTCGGCTAGTCCCATGAGATGCCATGGCCCTTCGAGTGCCTTACCCTCGCGGATACGATGGTAGATCATACCCCAGTCCGGTAGTCCGCCGAAGCTCCGATCGTCGATGAAGAGATCTGCCTTGAGTTTACGTGAGAAGCCCTTTCCCGTCGCATCTTCCTCGGGGAAGTCTCGATTGATGGCATAGAACTCTAGGCCTCGCTGTTTGCACCATGCGATCGCTTCATCAAGGAGCTCTCCCTCCCGTACCGTCCAGAGGATCAAGCGGTGTCCATCACGCTGGAGGAACTTAAGGGTGTCGGTGGCAAATGCGATCTCTTCGCCGATCTTGGGATAGCGATGGCGTACGATCGTGCCATCGAAGTCTACAGCGATAATCATCTTGTCTGAGGGGATAGGAGGCTAAAAGTCGGTGAAACGGATGACATTCTCGGGCTGGTCTTCTTCGTCTGAAGACTGCGTATCAGGGATCGGATCTTCATCTACGATGTCGTCATAGCGGGAAGACATAGATCCAGCATGAGGAGGTGCCACGGGAGAGCTATAGGCATAGCTGGCTCTCTCCTGCGAGGCTTGACGCTCAAAAGTGGCTAGCTCATCTAGCGTCGTCACTCCGGAGCTACTCAAAGAGCCTAGGGCACTGTGGTTAGCGATGTGGATAGGTCGGGCTAGAGCCTTCTCACGACGCTTGATCTCGAAGAGTCGTAGATCACGCTCGATGGAGGGCGTATTCTCAAGGATAAGGATGAGCTCTTCATCGTCTAGCTCGTCGATGGTCAGGGCTACAGGCTCTGCCTTCGGACGCTTAAAGACCTCGGAGCCATAGGTGCGCTCGATGAGGCGGCGCTGCTCTTCAAGTTGCTTCTCCCGAGAGAGCTGATCCAGCGGGTCACGCTTAGCCTTAGCTCCCTTGGGGCGGAAGATGTCTTCTTCGAGATCAAAGCCCGCAGCTAGGATTGTCACGGCGATCTGTTTGCCTAGATCATCGCGCGTGGCTGTCCCGTAGATCGTCTTGACCTCGTTGGAGAAGTCTTCGGTGAAGGTTTGGAGCTCGGTGATTTCTTTGACAGTCATGGGGGCATCGCTACTCTGATAGACATTGATCAGTAGTTGGCGAGCCTTAGTGATCTCATTGTTGTTGAGCAGGGGGGAGTTGAGCGCAGCTTGGATGGCTTTCGTCATACGATCCTCACCTTCTGCATAGCCTGTATTGATGACGGCGACGCCTCCATTGCGTAGGGTCGTATCGACGTCTGCAAAGTCCAAGTTAATCGTACCGGTGATGTTCACGAGGTCAGAGATCCCTCGGGCGGCATTGCTCAGCGTGTCATCCGCCTTGGTGAAGGCTTCGTCGACGGTATAGTCGGTGTAGACTCGGAGCAATTCTTGGTTATTGATCACTAGCAGGGCATCGACGCTCTCGCGCATCTGTCGTACCCCTTCGAGGGCTTGGTTGATCTTCGCCATTCCTTCGAAGATGAAGGGGATGGTCACGATCCCGATGGTGAGTAGTCCAGCTTCCATCGCGATCTTCCCGATCACGGGTGCTGCGCCAGTACCTGTACCTCCACCCATACCTGCTGTGATGAAGACCATGCGTGTCTCACCAGCCAGTAGTGCTTCTCGGATCTGATCCTTGCTCTCTAGGGCTGCTTCACGAGCTCGCTCGGGCTTAGCCCCAGCACCAAGACCTTTAGTGACCGTTGGGCCGATCATGATCTTGTCCTTGACGGAGCTACGGCGCAGCGCCTGTTCATCAGTATTACACAGGAGGAAGGAGACGCCAGCCACGGAGCCACTGGTGAACATCTTGCTGACGGCGTTACCACCACCACCACCTACACCGACGACCTTGATGAGCTGCTTGACCTCACTCTCGCTGTACTGGAAGTCGATACTTCCTCTCTCAACTGTATCCATTGTGTCCATTGTTCTTGCGGGTAGGGAATTAGTAGTCTGGATCGTGGCTGCCACCTAGGAGTTCGTTGAGGTTCTTTCCAAAGTTATGGAACATCCCCTTGGCTCGCTCAGCGATACTCTTTCTGTCTCTCTTGGGTTGAGGCGTATCATCGTCTTCCTCGGACTCATCCTCGAGATCCTGGGGGACTTCGTGAGACTCTGGGTAAGTATAGTTCTCAGTCTCGTAGTTCGAAGTAGGCTCTTCTGGGATGGAGGCCGCAGAGGAATCCTTGCTATTGGGTGCAGGTGTGGGTTGCTCGGAGAGGAGATCCTCGAGCGAACGAAGCTCATAGACGACCCCAGACTTCTTAGCTTGGTAGGCTAGGGCGATCTCCGTCATGTATTCCGTGAGATAATGCTCGCTAGTCCCTTCTTCATAGATATCTCGACGAAGCGATGCTGCACGATATTCGGGAGAGAGCTTCCGGAGGGTCTCATAGAAGTGCTTGGTCTTGGTGACACCACCAGCGAAGATAAATCCTTTAGCTAAGGCATCTTCATAGCCTGCCTCACGGATGATCTGGACGACATTATTAAGGATCTCGAGGACTCGGAAGCTGATGAAGCGATTCACCTCTAGCTGAGAGAAACGCTTGACGGCTCCTCCTGCGCTAGGTGTGGCATCGATTGAGGCTGTTCGTGAGACGGAGAGATCCATCGATCCTTGATCGACCTTGAGGCGCTCGGCATCGGACTCGAGCAGTCGGATCGGTAGCTTGGTGAGGTCTCGGGTGATATTGTTCCCCCCTAGAGGCAGGACGAAGAGAGCCTCGGGGTAGCGCTCACGATAGATCGCTATGGAGGTGGTGCCCCCACCGATGTTGACGTAGGCACAGCCTAGGACACGCTCTTCCATCGTTAGGATAGCTGTGGCTTCGGCAATGGGTGTAGGTAGGAAGCCAAGGATCTTTAGTCCGAGACGCTCCTCGATCGTATCCTGAAGATTGACGATAATGTTCTGACGAGCGATGATCAGGAGATATTCGGCCTCGATATGGTGACAGCGCACTCCTCGTGGTGTCGCCTCACGCTGTCCATCACAGCGGTAGCGGGGATCTGTCACGGAGAGGATCTTCATCCCTGGGTAGGAGGCATCCTTGACTTGGTCTCTGAGTAGGTCGAGGTGCTCGGCCGTGATGACACAGCCCTCGGGCTTGAGTGTCAGACGTGACTCATAGCGTACTGAGCGCATCGACCGAGGCTCGAGCCCTACATAGACGCCCTGGATTAAGGCTTCTTCGGGGAGCGACTCTTTCAGCTTATCGATGATCGAACTGATATAACGAGAGGCGTCCTCGATGTTGTGAATACAGCCCTGACGCACACAGCCTGCCGTAGGTAGGCGATGGGCTGCTAGGGGCAAGACGCGTCCTTGGGGAGACTTCGTGGCGAGCATCCCCGAAAGGTAGGAGCTCCCGATGTTCAGGACGACGAAGATGTCATCGTGTCGTTCGTTCATTATTTCTTCTTCTGGCTAGTTGGGGTAGGTTTGCTAGTGGTCTTAGCCACAGGCTTCGCTGTATGGGGCTTCTCCTTAGTCGGTTTCTTCACCTCGGGCTTAGGGGTAGGCTTCTTGACCTTATCCTTCTCCTTGGGCACAGGCTTAGTCTCGGGTTTGACGGGCTTCTTGGCTGGTTGAGGTTTCACCTGAGGTTTTGCTTCGGGCTTGGGTGCCACGGGCTTCACTGGGGTAGGAGCTGGCTGAGACTCTTGCTCTATCTCCTCTTGACCCTCGGCAGGGTAGCGCTGTCCTGCCACGATTTGGTCGGCGTAGTCAAGATTGACGTAGGAGAAGGCATTCATCCCACGCTTGGGGAGTACCGACTCGGCGAAGATGCGCCACTTGCGTAGCTTATTTGCCCAGTCTCCCCCGTGTCCGAGGATGACCTGAGTCGTCCCTAGGCGAGGGATGAGGCTAATCCCTGTATGGCGATCGACGTAGACCTGACCAAAGTAGTCGGCAAAGTAGGGATCTTGGCGGACGACCTCGAGTAAATCGTAGACGGGGCCTATGGCCATCGCCTTATCGACATCCCCAGAGACCACAGGGAGATAGGCCGCAAAGGTGGGGCTGACCTCGAAGGTGTCCTTACCCTGCGTGACGTAGTAGCTCTTCCCTGATGCCTCGAAGACGATGAATAGAGGAAGCTTCTCGGTAAGGCGGATCTGGACAGTGGCTGTCGCTGGTGAGATGAAGGCCTCGGCACGCTTATATATGGGTAGCTTGAGCAGGGTCTGCTCGATATGTCTGAGGTCGATAGAGTCAAGCTCCTTCCCCTTGATACGTACGCCTCGCTGAGCTAGCTCCTCAAGGATACGGTCAGAGGAGAGGAAGAGTGCTTCTCCGCCTTGCTCGCTCTGCACGGAGATCGACACCCCCTGGCAGATGCGTTTGTCGACTGTCGAGGAGGGGGCGATCCATAGATAGACCAGCCCTCCTAGGCATACGAGGGCTAAGAGGAGTACGAGTAGATTGCGAAGGATATGACTCGTCTTCATAGTCGACGGCGCAGTTCTTCGGCGACTTCAGGCACGAGGCGGTCGATATCGCCTGCCCCTACCATGAGGATCACATCAGCTAGCTCGGGCTGCTGTCTGAGGTAGGGCAGGAGCTCCGCCTTACTTAGGATGGGCACATCGGTATGCTTCTTCATCTCCCGAGCGATGAGTCCTGAGTCGACCCCGGGGATCGGGAGCTCACGTGCTGGGTAGATGTCTAGTAGGATCACTTCGTCTAGCTCGTCTAAGCTCGCAGCAAATTCTCGGTAAAAGTCCTGTGTCCGGCTATAGAGGTGGGGCTGGAAGATCCCTAGGATCTTCTTCTCGGGGTAGAGCGTACGTACGGAACGGATGCTCGGAGCTAGCTCATTGGGGTGGTGGGCATAGTCATCGATGAGGACATGCTTAGGGCTGTCGACGACACGGTCAAAGCGACGATGGACTCCGCGGAAGGATGCTACTCCCTGACTAAGCTCTTCGAGCGAGGCACCACAGAGGTAGGCGACAGCCATCGCTGCGATAGCGTTCTCGACATTCACGAGGAGGGGGACGCCAAGCTCTACCTCGAGACTGCCAGCAGGACGCCCATCAGCGAGGGCAGGGTAGTGCCAAGTGAAGAAGAGGTGTCCCTGATCGATACGAATGTCTGTCCCACGGAAGTCTCCCTGCTCTCCGATGCCGTAGGTATATAGACGTGTGCCCTCCTGAAGGCGAGGTGTCACGGGGCTACCGACCTTCATCACCAGAGCGCCCTCGGGGCTAATGAGCGAAGTGAAGTGCTCGAAGCTCGCCCGATATGCCTCTGGGGTGTGGTAGATGTCTAGGTGATCGGGATCAGCGGACGTGATCACAGCGATGTAAGGGGAGAGGTGGTGGAAGGAACGGTCGAACTCATCCGCCTCGATCACGGCATAGTCGCTGTGATCAGATATAAGGCAGTTGGTACCATAGTTATTCGAGATCCCTCCTAAGAAGGCATGGCAGTCCAGATGACTCGAGCGCATGAGGTGCGCTAGGAGGGTCGATGTCGTGGTCTTGCCATGCGTCCCGGCGACACACAGCCCACGTTCGCGACGTGTTAGCTCGCCCAAGATCTCGGCACGCTTGATGACGCGGTTCCCTTGTGCACGGAAGAAGTTGAGCTCTCGGTGCTCTTTCGGCACGGCAGGCGTGTAAATGACGAGGGTATCAAGGCTCCGAAAGTCCGCAGGGATAAGGGCTGGGTTATCCTCATAGTGGACGAAGGCGCCCTCTTCCTCGAGGGCTTTGGTCAGGGGGGAGGGGGTTAGATCGTAGCCCGCTACACGATCCCCCTTACTAAGGAAGTAGCGCACCAGAGCACTCATGCCGATACCTCCGATGCCGATGAAATATAGCTTCATGCAAGAGTCTATTTTACCATTTAATACAAAGGTACACAAAGTAGCTGGTACAGAGCTTCTCTTTTAATAGATCTTAGGAAAACGCTAGCGGTATCCTACGTAGGGTCGAGTAGTGTAAGATCTTGGGCGGGCTAAAGGTCTACCTCTCCGACCCTAGAGGTAGACCTTTTCGGAGAGGAAGGCTAGCCTTTCTAGCTGCGAAGTGTGGGCTTTGTTTAGAGGGCGATTGTCGGCCTTAGGAATGGTGTAATAGCTATTGAATGAGTGAGTTATGGGAGGAGTGGATGACTCATAGGTAGAAACGAAAGCGACCAGCCGTATCGGGCGGGGCAAAGGCTCCTCGTCCGATACGGCTGGTCTGCTGTCTAGTGGGATGATCTGGCGGGTCTCCCTATGGGATGCTCGGTGAAGGGTGGGTTAGTGACGCTCCTGGTACCAGCGGAACATCCGCTGTAGCCCTTCGTCTAGCTCGACCTTGTGGTGCCAACCTAGGCGGTGGAGCTTGCTAGGGTCAGTGAGCTTCTTCATCGTCCCATCAGGTTTGCTCCGATCGAAGCGGATCTCGCCGTGGTAACCGACGACCTCCTTGATCCGAGAGGCAAGCTCTGCGATGCTGACGTCAGTGCCCGTCCCGATGTTGATATGGCAGTTGCGCACTTCACCCTCTGCCGGACGGAGATCATCGAAGTTGATTTGCTCCATGAGGAATACGCAGGCCTCCGCCATATCCTCGCTCCATAGGAACTCACGCATAGGCGTCCCACTGCCCCATAGCTCGACACGGTCGGGGTAGATGCCGAAGTGGGCTAGCGCTTCTGCTAGCTCTTCTTCGCTGGCAAGCTCGGCGTTCGGGATCAGAGAGATAGGTAGGCGAGCGAGGTCTGCTCGGATGCTCGCCCAGTCACCACGTAGGAGTGCGTCGGCGAGGATGAGCTTACGCATCATCGCTGGTAGGACGTGGGAGCGCTCGAGGTCGAAGTTATCGTTTGGGCCGTAGAGGTTCGTGGGCATACAGGCGATGAAGTTCGTCCCGTACTGTAGGTTGAAGCTCTCACAGAGCTTGAGCCCTGCGATCTTAGCGATAGCGTAAGGCTCGTTGGTATACTCGAGGGGCGAGGTCAGGAGGCAGTCCTCCGGCATGGGTTGGGGCGCCTCCTTGGGGTAGATACACGTGCTACCGAGGAAGAGGAGCTTCTTGACTCCCGTGCGATAGGCCTCTCCGATGACATGCTGCTGTATGGCTAGGTTCTTCAGAAGGAAGTCTGCCCGATAGGTATTGTTAGCCATGATGCCCCCGACGTGCGCTGCTGCGAGGAAGACATACTCGGGTCTCTCGGCCTCAAAGAAGGTGCGTACCGCCACGGCGTCCGTCAGATCCAGCTCGGCATGTGTACGTCCGATGAGATTCGTGTAGCCCTTCGCCTCTAGCGTACGCCAGATGGCGGAGCCGACGAGGCCACGGTGTCCGGCGACATAGATCTTGCTATTTAGCTCCATCGTCGTGTGTCTTCAGCTTATTCGAAGTAGTTCTTGATGGCGTAGCCTCCTGCCTGGAGGTAGGTATCCTTCTTCATCAGGAGGAGATCACTACGCATCATGTCGGTGATGATATCGGGGAGCTGGTACTGAGGCTTCCATCCGAGCTTCTGCATCGCCTTGGTTGGGTCACCGATGAGTAGGTCTACTTCGGCGGGACGGAAGTAGGCGGGATCGACAGCCACGAGCTCTTCGCCCAGTCGGGTGCGGATTCCCTCGAGATACTCCTGCCCTACGTACTCGGCGAAGCGAGCTTCGTCGATGGAGGCTAGGACGCCGACCTCATCAAGGCCTTCGCCTCTGAACTCGACCGTTAGCCCGATCTCTGCGCAGGCTAGGCGTACGAACTCCCGAACCTCGGTCGTCTGCCCCGTAGCGACGACGTAATCATCGCCATGCTCCTGCTGTAGGATCAGGTGCATCGAGCGTACGTAGTCCTTAGCATGGCCCCAGTCGCGCTTAGCGGAGAGGTTGCCGAGGTAGAGCTTATCCAGTAGGCCGAGGGCGATACGGCTGACGCTTCGGGTAATCTTACGTGTCACGAAGGTTTCCCCACGGAGCGGAGACTCATGGTTAAAGAGAATCCCGTTGCTGGCATGCATCCCGTAGGACTCACGGTAGTTTACGGTGATCCAATAGCCGTAGAGCTTGGCGCAAGCGTAGGGGCTACGGGGATAGAAGGGGGTCGTCTCCCGCTGGGGGATCTCCTGTACCAGACCATAGAGCTCACTCGTCGAAGCCTGATAGATACGGGTCTTCTTCTCAAGACCTAGCAGGCGCACAGCCTCGAGGACACGTAGCGTACCGATAGCGTCTACGTCTGCGGTATATTCAGGGCTCTCGAAGCTCACCTTGACATGGCTCATCGCCCCTAGATTATAGATCTCGTCGGGCTGAATGTCCTTGATCAGGCGGGTGATGTTCATCGAATCGGTGAGGTCACCATAGTGTAGGAAGAAGCGACGATCCTTCTCGTGGGGATCTTGGTATAGGTGATCGATGCGCTGCGTATTGAAGAGGGAGCTACGACGCTTGATGCCGTGCACCTCATAGCCTAGGGAGAGCAGGTATTCGGACAGGTAAGCACCGTCTTGACCGGTGACCCCTGTGATGAGAGCTACTTTGCGTGACATAGGGAGTGTATCTACTTTATCTATCTTATTATAGCTACAAAGATAGGGTATTTCGTGCGGTGCTGGTGGGGGAGATCCCATTTCTTGGTATCGAAGGTCAAGCTCCCAGCGAGGTCACCCCTAGCTGGACTTAGGCTAACCTTAGCTCGATCAGTAGGTAGAGCTTAGCATCCGAGGAGATTTCGCCCGACGACCCAGAGGAGGGTGAGGATAATCAAGGCGAGGAGGTTCAAGGGATGGCGAAGCCAAGACTGGAGTCGCTTCGTGCGCTCGGGGAACATCCACACATAGCCGATCAGCAGTCCTAGCGGGAGGAACACGAGGAGGAAGTAGTTATACCCTAGGGCTTCCTGCCAGCGACCATGCAGTAGGGCATGCAGAGCTCGCTGGCTCCCGCAGCCAGGACAGCGATAGCCTGTGATACGGTAGATGAAGCAGGAGGGGAAGAACCCTCTATCTTGGGGCGAGAAGTGGAAGTAATAGCCGAGGATGAGTATCGCTCCCAGAGCTAAGATGAACCCCCTCCACCCTCGACCCAGAGGGGGCGAAGGAGGAAGGGGTCGGTGAGGAGGTCTCATCTGGGACGTAGCGAGTGGCTAAGCTAGCTTAGCGCATGGAGAGGAATTGATCTAGGGTGAAGAAATTCTTCTTCCTTGTCAGCCCCATGATAAGGAATAGATCCACGATAGCCCAGATGCCGCAGCCACCACCGGTGATGAGCTTCAGCACGCCCATTGTCGTATCCCCGAGTAGAAAGCGATCTAGGCCGAGTGCGCCTCCTATGATCGAGACGATAAGTAGCAGGGTAGGATCTTGGAACTCTAGGTAATTTAATGCCTGAACCTTGCTCTCATCGGTAGCAAGGAGTTGCTCCCGGATGTAAGGCAGATGCTCGGGCTCAAAGTACTTCCCACGAATGGCGAGGAAGAGGTTGACTTGCTCTTGGGTCATAAGGCAGAAAATGGTTGATTTGCTATTGCTTGACTTTCAAAGGTAGTGATATTCTGGGGATGCCGACCGCTCCTTTGTCTTCGGCGCCTTAGGGGCTTCCTCTTGCCTCTCTTGGACACGCTAGTTATGGAGGTTAGCGGGGTGTCTGGGATGAATAAGAGTCTCCTGAGATCGAGGTATATCTTAGTCGAAGGAAAGGCTAGCCTTTACGGAATGAGAGGTATAGCTTTCTCCTAGTAGAGCTATACCCTAGATAAGACCTCGCCCCACCTTGGCATGTGCCAAGGTGGGGCGAGGTCGTCGTGGGGAGAGATGTCCCGAGTGGGGGAAGACTACTTCTCGAGGAGCTCTAGCGTAGCGAGCTTGTAGGTGACAGAGGCCTGTACGACCTGCTGAGCCTGCTCCATCGAGGCTAGCTGAAGGCTTTCAGCGTAGGCCTGATTGTAGTACTTGCGGGCGGAGGCATAGTCCTTCAGCTCCTTGTAGGAGTCGCCGGCCATGACGAGGTAGTTGATCTTGTTCATTAGGACGGTCTCTCCTGGGATAGCCTTCTCTAGCCAAGCGATCGCCTGACGGTGATCTTCGGGGCGGAGCTTAGACGCTGCGGCGTAGTAGAGCGACTGTGCGGCGGAGGCATAGTCAGCTCCGTTAGCGTCTTCGCCTAGGGAGGCGAGGTAGCGCTTCATGCGCTCGAGGTAGGCAGGTACGTCCTTGTCCTTATAGATGGCATAGAGCGCATCGTAGTAGTCGAGGGACTTCTGGTAGGGCGTCGTGTGCTTGAGCTGGATGACGTCGTAGGCCTTCTTGTAGTCGGTACGGATCTTCTCGAGCAACTCCTTGTACTTGATGTTGCCATCCTTGACGAGGTTGAGCATACGCTCATCGTTCTTCTCGATCACGTAGTAGGCTGCAGACTCGCCGACAGCACTTATCCACTTGTCAAGGTTAGCGTTGATGTACTCGACCATCTGAGCGGTCTCTTCGGCATCATTACCTCCGAGGGAGCTGATGATGATGTAGTCCTTCTTATTGATGATCGATCCATCGGCTTGCTTACGCTCGAGGTAGCTCTTATATAGCTTGCGCACACGGACGACCCACTTCTCTGCGTCCATACCGTCCTGTGTGGTCAGGAAGCGAGGTGCCTGTGTCAGGAGCTCCTGCTGTATGGAGAGGTCATCGGGGTTCTTGCGGTGATCCGCCCAAAGTTGCTCGAAGCCCTTCATTTCCCCGAGGGCTGTCTTGGCCATCTCGATGAGTTCGGAGGCTTGGACAAACCCTACGTTGATCGACAGCGCCTTGCCGTCAGGGGCAATGATACCGATCGTAGGGAAAGCCTCTACCTTATACTTCTTAGCGGTCTCGACATTCTCGGGCTTCTCTGCGTCGAGCTGGAGGGAGATGAAGCGTTCGTTGAAGTAAGTGCCGACCTCTGGCTGGGTGAAGACGGTCTTCTCCATCTTCTTACATGGTACGCACCAGGTCGCATAGAAGTCGACAAAGAGGGGCTTACCCTGACGCTGGGCTTCCTTGAGAGCTTCCTCGAAGGAGCCTTTGAAGAAGCGGATACCCTGTCCCTCTTGAGCTAGCGCTGGGAGAGCGACTAGCAGGAGGAGAGCGGACAGGAGGAGATGCTTAAGCTTATTCATAGGATGTATAAGTCTTAGGTGGGTGGTTAGCGACGGACAGCTAGTTGGCTCTGTCCTGAATGATGAAGGTGCATAGCCCCGTGAGCTCACGGGAGTAACCCTCATTGTAGACACGGAGGTTCACGCTGTAGCGCCCGTTGGGGAGCTTGTCTACGGCGGCGGGGAAGATATCGATCGTCCCGCCACGGACGGTGATCAGACCGCCCTGGACGCACTGTCCGAAGATCGTAGCGTCTCCGCCCTCGGCTACGGTGACTCCGGCATAGTCGAAGTTCACGGGATTCGTACCTGAGACGCCCTGGATACGTTGGCTTGTCCAGGGAGCGGGATAGGCCTTGCTCTTGCTATGTGGATTATCTTCGGAGACCTCACGGTAGACCTGCACTTCCTTCTGGGGGAAAGAGGCGTAGGCGGTATCTAGGTAGCCTACGGGGATCTTACGACAAGCCGTGCCAAGGACAAGCACGAGTAGCGTCAGGAGTAGACCACGGGAAAGGATGGCATGCATATGCTAATGGGGAATTAGAAGTCTGTGGGACGGAAGTTATACTGTAGGGCATGGACAATACCCGTGGTCGTGCGGATATTGTGTGAGGCGACATAGCTCGTGATCGCTGTAGAAGATGAGACGAGGAAGAGCTGCTCGGGGCCAGTGCCTGGTACACCATTGAAGGCCGTGCGGAAGGAGTAGATCCAAAGCTCCTTGCCCGAAGCCATGGTGTAGGTCTTCCCCCCAGTGCCGATCGGGTTGTTCTGATCAGTCGAAGCACGCCCTGAGACGAAGCCCTCAAGGGGTAGTGCCTGGTTAGGTAGAATGCCGTTTAGGATAAACGTCTTGGCCGTGGACTCGTCGAGCTGATCTAGGAGCCCGAGGACCTGCTCTTCGGTCAGCGCATTGGCTGCAGCTTGTCCATCTCCTCCGCCTTCCTCGATCTTATCTGCATACGCCTTGAGGAGGTAGCGACGCCAGCTGTGGTTCGTGATACCGAAGCAGGTGATCTGCTTGCCATAGGTGCTCGTGCCCTCGAAGGTCGACTGGAGACCGATGCGCTTAGCTAGGCGCACAGTCATACTCCAGTCATAGGGGTGAGCTTCGAAGTAGGCCCACATGGTGCCAGGATACTCGGCTTGGGCAAGCCCCGTATCGATAAAGTTATATTTAGTACAGGCACTCAGAAGGAGTAGGCTGACGACAGCCAAGAGTGCACCCATACGTCTTAAAAGGGTGGTCATACGATATACGTAGCTGAGAGGTGAGACTTAGAAGTAGACGACCCAGTATTTACGCTGGAGGATCGATCCGTTGATGATCTTACCCGTCTTGTCTTGGAAGGACGACTGAGGGATAGGGAGACAGAGAGCTCCACCAGCGATCTCACTAGGCGTAAGATGCTGGAATTTCCCTTGGAGCTTCGTCGCATAGTAGCCGTTACGCAGGATGTCGTAGTAGCGACTATCGTTTTCGAGGACGAACTCGCGCTCCCGCTCGTGGAAGATCGCTTCCTTGAGGTCGCTCTCGCCAGCGGCTGGGTAAGCAGTCGCTCCAGCACGCTCACGGATCTTGTTAAGGTCAGCCTTGGCCGGCCCTTCCTGCCCGAGCTTAGCGTAGCACTCGGCACGTAGGAGATAGATATCGGCTAGACGCCAGTAAACGTAGTTAGCGTCGACACTGATGAAGGAGAGACCTGTCGATGAGCTCGCATCGTTCTCGAAGATAGCGTTGCGGAACTTATAGGGGACAGCGTAGTCGACACCATTGACATCGTGTACCTGATCCGCTTCGTAGAAGAATGAGGTGCGACGAGTATCGCCCGCATCAGGGTAGAGTGCCTTGACCGTAGAGGCTAGCAGACGGAAGGGGGCATTACCGATTTCTCCCTGAGTCTTGGTCTTGTCTACTGGCCAAGTGCAGAAGTTCTGAGCTACCTCATTATGGGTCACAGCCGTATTACTACGGGTCTTATCATAGACGAGGCTGAAGATTTCTTCGGGATTGTCTGCTGCAGGATTGGATAGTAGCTTACATAGCTCCTCAGGGCTGGAGACAAGGGAGTAGTTCCCTGCTTGCCCATTGATGAGGATCGTGGCATACTCGATACTCTTGTTGTAGGCTTCTTGGGCATTGGCTCCCGAGAGATGATAGAGATCGATCATACTTCCCTTCCAAGCATAGAGGTGGGCTAGGAGAGCAGCAGAGTTCCCCTTAGAGGCATACTGCTTGCTTGTGATCACGGCACCACTGAGGTTGCGTAGCTTGTCGTGGGTCGGCAGGATCTTGTAGGCCTCTTCTGCGTGTGAGATCGCTTTATCTATGACGGAGAGCATCGAAGAGAGAGAATACTGGCGGATCGTTGAAGTGTTGTCCGTGATCACAGCTTCCCCATAGGCACGAGCGAGGACAAAGTATCCAAAGCCTAAGCCAAACTGAGCCTGACCGACATGATAGGCTCGGCGCTCTTCACTCAATCCTTGGGTGCGGTGAATGTTCTCAAGGAGTAGGTTAGACTCGAAGATCACATCATAGATGGGTTGCCAGTCATAGTTCCCGCTTATGATGGTACGAGGGTTCCATGCACGAAGCTCATTGGCCGAGACGGTCTCATCGGCGAGAAGACCAGCCTGCATGAGCATGCTGGTTGTCTCCATACAGTTATTGAGCTTAAAGTGAATGGAGGCCGTCGTGGTGTTCAATTCGCTTTCTGACGAGAATGCATTTGTATAGGTGATCGCATTCTCTGGAGTGTAGTCTAGGCTACAGGCTGTGCCTAGGAGAGAGAAGGCGAGGAATGGTGCTAGGTATCTCATAGCTATCACTAGAACTTGAGGTTGAGACCGAGGGTGAACTTACGGCTCAGAGGGTACATCTCGCCCGTGTCCTTCCCGGTGTAGGGATTGACGATTTCAGGATCGAGACCAGAGTAATTCGTCAGGAGGAAGAGGTTCTCTCCTGAGAGGTAGAGGCGGACATCCTTGAGGTGTAGACGCTTGAACCAAGTCTGAGGCAGGCTGTAGGAGAGGGAGAGCTGCTTGAGGCGGAGATAGCTCACATTCTCGATATTGCTATCGATGTCGCCATCATACTGTCCAGTATAGCCTGCATCAGCAAAGGTGATGGCGGGGAACTTCGTCTCATCGCCTGGCTTCTGCCAGATGGATGCTGAGGAGAAGTCGTTCATCACAGGGCCGAACTTCTGGTTGAAGTTGAAGGTGCTATTGCGTACCATGTTCATCATCTTGCGCCCTAAGGTATAGGTGAAGAGCGTAGTGAGCGTAACACCCTTATAGGAGACCTGATTGGTGATACCCCCATAGGCTAGAGGAAGAGCACTCCCAGCGTAATATACGTCCTTGCTGTCGATACGACCATCGCCGTTCTGATCCTTGATCTTTCGACCACCGACACGTAGAGGATAGTTCTCGTTCTGGAAGTAGAGCGGAGTGCGTACCCCTAGCTGGTTGTAGTAGTAAGGGATGTCTTGCTCGCGCTGTACTAGACCCTCATCCTTGTAGGTGTAGATCCCATAGGTAGGACGGCCTAGCACCTTGTCATCGAGGTCAGTATTGTCGTAGGAGGATCGGAAGAGGTTCCAGTTACGAGCGATATTGAAGCGTAGCATCCAAGAGAAGTCCTTACGCTTGATGAGATCGGCCGTGAGGTCGAGCTCTATACCTTCGTTGGAGATAGCAGAAGAGTTCACCCAGGTCATCTTAGATAGGAAGAAGTTACCTGGGGTAGGAATCTGCATCAGGAGGTCATAGGAATACTTATAATAGTAGTCGAGCTTAACCTTGAAGCGATTATTGAAGAGATCGAGGTCAAGACCTAAGTCATACTGATCGCTCTTCTCCCATGTCAGACGGCTATTAGCCATAGAGCTAGGGATAAGCCCAGGCTCGCCGAGATGTGTGCTACTCTCCTCCATCAAGCCGTGTGCGAGGTAGGCTTCTTGGAACTTCTGTCCAGACTTACCCCATGAAGCACGTACCTTACCAAAGCTGAGCCACCAGAGATCCTTCATGAATGATTCTTCACTGAAAGCCCAACCAAGCCCGAGTGAGGGGAATGGAGCCCAGCGAACATCCTTACCGAAGACCGAGGAGCCATCGAAGCGAATTGATGCATCGAGCATGTAGCGACGCTTGTAGTTGTAGGCCACACGTCCGAGGTAGCTTAGCATCGCCTGCTCCTGACGGTCGGTCACCAGGCTTTGCAGGGATTCGACCATCCCCTCGACTGTGCGAGTCTTAGGCCATCCCTCACCGATCTCATGGATCCGGTTGGTTGGTCCTCCCTGAGCACGTCCTTCCATCTTTTCTAGCAGATCATAGGTATAGGTCATCCCTGCCAGGAGGTCGAAGTTGTGTAGGTTGCGGATGTTGAAGCGATAGGAGAGGAGGTTTTCCCACTGGATCATCGCCATCATCGAGCGTGAGGCTTCGACAGACGAGAGATTATTGTAGTTGAGATAAGTGGGCTTGAAGATGTGGTTCTGTGCAAAGTAAGTATCCGCAGAGGCTGAAGTATTGAACTTCAAGCCATGGATGAACTCGTAGTCTGCTCCGATCGAGAGACGAGCGTTGAACATTGAGTTACGTGCCTTGACATCACGGATCTTCTGTAGAGCAGCTTGCTCTGCCTGTGTACCACGGCCAGGGAAGATCGTTGGGGCTTCCTTAGGATCCACCCCTAGACCTTGGGCACGAGAGCCATCGGCCGCATCCTGATTGTTGTAGGCGAGGTTGAGGCGAGTGAAGGCATTGAGCTTGGGAGCTAGACGTAGGTCGAGGTTGGAGAGGAATGTAGCTCGACGGAAACCAGAGTTGATCTGGATCCCTCGCTCGTCATAGACACCTCCGCTGATGAGATAGCGGACGTTCTCATTCCCTCCTGAAGCATAGACGTCCCCATTGGTGACACGCCCTACCTGGAAGATGTATTTCCACCAGTTCGTATTGTTGTTGTAGAAGGTGTTGAGTGAGTCTTGGATCGAGGCGGGTGGTTGCTGCTCGCGGGGGAGGACATTCCCGTTTGCCCAGAAGAAATCATAAGCACCATCATTACTAGGCTCCCAGCCGTAGGAGTTCGCATAGCCATTAGGTACGGTGACACGGTTGGTACGCCAGTCGTAGTGACCGATGCGCTGAGCACGTGCTAGCAGTAGGTGAGCTCGACGCTCGCCATGACCACGCATCTGAAGAGGTGTAGCCGGTAGGAAGGAGATCGACTGAGAGAAGTTCACTCCGAACTCGGCCTTACCACTTTTCCCCTTCTTCGTCGTGATGAGGATGACCCCATTACCGGAGCGTGATCCGTAGAGCGAGGCTGAAGCAGCATCCTTGAGGACTTCTACAGACTCGATAGTTGAGGGGTCTAGCCCAGCGAGGGCATTGATCCCTCCGGCAGCATCGGCGGGTATCTTGGAGAGGGGGACGCCATCGACGACGAAGAGAGGACTCCCGTCATTGACCCCTTGGGTGTTGAGTGAGCTGATCCCGCGGATGGAGATTGCATTCCCCGCACCACCAGGGGCCCCCGACTGAGAGGTGACCTGCAGACCTGATAGCTGCCCCTGAAGTAAGCCTTCGATTGATGGAGCAGGAGCGTCCTTGAGTTGATCGGCCTTGATAGAGGCTACGGCGCCGGTGAGCTCACGGGTGTTACGCTTACCATAGGCGATGACGGTCACTGACCCGAGATTCTTGACATCCTCCTTGAGGGTAACGACCGTGGGGGTACCCTGGGTGAAGGTGGCTGTTGCCTCCGTGTAACCCACGCAGGATACGAGGAGCTTCCCCGTGCCCTTATCTGTATTGATGGAGAATTGTCCCTGAGCATTGGTCTGTGCTCCTAGGCGTGTGCCTTGGATGCGGACACTGGCCCCCATGACGGGGATGCCATTCTGATCCTTGACAAGCCCCGTGATCTGGGTCTTGACGGAGGATTGCTGCTGGGGACGGAAGATGCGTATCGTGCGTCCCTCGATGGCATAGATAAAGGGAGTCCCCTTGAGGATGCCTTCGATGGCCTTCTCGGCACTGACTTCATCGAAGGAGACAGTGGCCTTGTAGCCACCGGTGTGTACTTCGGGTTCGTAGACAATCTTGTAGCCCGAGTGAGAGGCGATGAAGTCGAGGATAGAGGCGACTTCCTTGTCTTTGAACGAGACAGAGATCGTCTGAGCTGGCGTCTGTGCCTGAGCAGTCTCGGGTAGGGCGATGCCTAGGGCGAGTGTACTCAGGGCGATACCTGCCAGCAGACAGCGTGTACCCTTGCGTGGTCTCATAAGTGATAGGTATAGATGTGACTTAGTTCCTTAATGCTAGAGGGAAGGTGGGGTAAGCTGTCGGGGCTTACCCCACCTTCTTTATAGAGTGGAAGAGATTAGCAGTTAGTGCTCCCATTTCTTGTCTTCAGGAGCGATGCTCTTGACGACGATATCACGGCGCTTCCCTTCATTGAGGAGCTTCTTGAGGACAGCGGCTACATCGGAGGCCGTGACATCGGCGATCTTCACCTCATCCTTTTGCTTCTGCGCCTTCATGGAGGGGACGATCCCCGTCTCTGCATAGCTACTTAGGAGGGCGATCCAGACATCTAGTCCGAGCTTGTCGCCTAGCTGCTTCTCACGCTCGACTTCATCGAGTGTCAGGGGGACGTGCACCTTCTTATACTCGTCCTGGCTGATCTGACCGGCAGCCATGGAGCGTAGGATCTCGTAGGTGCGTGCCTTGAGTTGGTCAGCCTTCTCTCTAGAGGTAGTGAAGTGGATAGAGAGGGAGGAGCTAGGTGCTGGCTCTGCCGTGTAGTTCGTGTTGACGGCGATGCTGTAGGTCGCTTGATCCTTCTCACGAAGCTCATCGAAGAGACGATCCTGAAGGAGGATCTGGAGCAGAGAGAGCGCTAAGGCCTCACGCTCTGTAAGCTTCTTGTCGCCGAGGAAGGAGATCTCTACTTCCCCTGCATCTCCTGCGATGTCTGCCTCGAAGGTGCGCTCGATGACCTGCTCCTTAGAGTTGTGATTGAAGACCTTATAGCTACGACGTGGAGCCTTAGGGTCTCCAGGGAGTGCAGCGAGGTAGGTCGTCACCAGGCGCTTCGCTTCTGCCTCAGAGAGATCGCCTAGGATACAGCCCGTGAGCTGTGAAGCGTCTCCGAAGTGCTCCTTATAGATGCGCTCGAGGTCAGCGTGGCGCATCTTGGAGAAGAAGGCTTCATCCTGACGGGGATTAGCTTCTGTGATAGGAGTCAAGAGCTCCCGTATCTGCTGATCGATGGCTGCTCGGCCGACTTGGGGAGTAGAGGCATGGAGATAACGCTTGCGCTGTAGCCACTTTGTGAAGATGGGCTCATCGAAGCGCTGCTTGTTCAGCACGAGATAGAGGTAGCTGAAGAGGTCATCGGCACCGTCGACCTTGCTACGAGCCTGCATCCCGTCCATGTACTCTGTGATCGAGAGGCTGACATCGAGAGGGCGACCACGTAGCCAGGAGGCGAGCTGGTTACGATTGTACTTGTACAGACCAGACTGCATGATCAGGCTCTGCATAGCGCTGAAGGAAGCGAGATCCTTGGTAGGTACTGCAGACTGACCCCCAGGGGCTGAAGCGAGGAAGAAGACTTCGCCCTTCAGCTCTTCGGGGAAGGCCTTATAGATGATCTTCATCCCGTTGGATAGCTTCCACTCCGTAGCGCCTAGCGTGGGGAGCTTCTTCTCTGAGACGATCTTTCCCTGAGGTAGGGGGAAGTCGATGAGCTTCGTGATAGGAGCCTCTTCGTTCTCCTGAGCCTGCTTGGTCGCATCCAGCTGACTATACTTGGCGAGGAGCTCGGTAAAGGTCTTCTCGCTGATGACAGGCTCGGAGGTCGAAGCATTATAGGTGATGAAGGCGAGGTTCTTGTTTCCCATGAAGCGCCCCTTCACCCACTCACGTAGGTCTTCGGATTCTAGCTCAACGAGCGTTTCCAAGTTCTTCTCCAGCTGGGTGCGGAAGTCTTGGATAGGGGTGCCGTAGAGGTAGTTGTTGCGGTAGATGTCCATGAAGTTCTCGGGCGTACCCAGGGTACGCTTGTCGGAGAGGATGCTCTTCATGTCATCGTAGATCTTCTGCTTCTCGCTGTCGAAGTCTACCTTGTCAAAGCCCATCGCTGCCTCTACGGTGCGCCCGTAGAGTAGTTGCTTTAGGGCAAGCTCGTCCTGACCTTGGTAGGGGACGACATCCCAAGCGAACTGCGCATAGCCACGTACTAGAGGTGAGTAGCTCACCGATGCGGCGATGAAGCCCTCGGTGCCACGATTGCGCAGGCGAGCGAACTGCTGAGGAGCTAGCTTATTGAAGAGCTGACCGAGGAGGTAGTCTCGGCGTGCCTCTTCACGGCTTCTGTTCGTCGGGGTAGCGATGCGCTGGTAGAGCCCGAAGGAGGGGTACTGATTTTCCTTGTCGATGAACTGGAAGTAGCGAGGCTGTACATTGTCCTCGATCGTGAAGACAGGACGTGCGGGGCCCTTCTTGTTCGCAGGGAGTGTAGCGAAGAGCTTCTTCACCTTCTCTTCGTAGGCCGCTGGGTCAATATCCCCCACGATGATCACGCACTGGAGATCGGGGCGGTACCAGGTCTTGTAGAAGGCCTGAATGTCCTTATAGGAGAAGGTGCGCAGGACGTCGAGCGAACCGATGACGTTCCGCTTGGCATACTGCGAATCATTATATATGGCAGGAGCGATGGCATCACTGAGACGCTTCTGTAGGTCGTTTCGGCTACGCCACTCTTCGATGATGATCCCACGCTCCTTGTCGGTATCCTTTTGGGTGATATTGACACCACCACACCAGTCGTGTAGGATGAGGAGGACAGAGTCGGTGAGCCCCTTCGCATCGGTAGGTACTTCCATGATGCTATAGCGGGTCTCATCCTGTCCTGTGCGGGCATCGAAGCTGTAGAGCCCTCGCTGGCGCAGGAAGGTCATGACCCCCTCGGGGTAGTGCTTGGTGGCATTGAACGCCATGTGCTCCAGATAGTGAGCCAGCCCATTCTGCTGGTCATTCTCGAGTAGGGCACCGACATTCTGTAGGAGGAAGAAATTGGCTGTGCCCATAGAGGCACCATCATCACGGCTGATGTAGTAGGTTAACCCATTGGGGAGCTTTCCGGTGCGTAAGGTAGAGACCTGTGCACTCAAAGGGGAGGTGTATATGCCCAGGGCACTCAGTGCGCCCACGAGGGCAAGCGTCCTCCAAGGAGATCGGTTCTTTGAGCTCATCTCACTTGATGTATGAGGTTAGATAGGTGGCAGAGGGTTCTCCCTTTGGAGAGTCTCCTTCCCAGAAGTATTCCTTGGGTAGAGTTGCCCTATGCTATGTGATCATTTTCCCCCAAAAATACGCATTTTCTTGTACAAATAGGTATACTCGATCTGCTTGCTTGGGTAGTGTGCCTGTGCTGTGCTCTTCGTCGGGAGGTTAGGTATATTGTGGCTGCTTCGTTGGGTATATTGTGACTCTACGGTTAGGTATATCGTGATCCCCTCGTTACGTATATCGTCGTCTGAGGAGCTGAATGATGGTGCTCGAGAAGAGGAAAAAGAAAAGCCAACCTTAGACATAAGGCTGGCAGAGGACGAAGCAAAGCTTCTCGATGCAGGGAGGTGGATGGGGGAGAGGGGTTAGTCCTCTTGGGGGAGGAGCTCCTGTAGGGTGATGCCGAGCTCGGAGGAGTGAGCGGGGTAAACCTTGCAGAGGGCAAGGAGTGCCTTGTGGGCAGCATCTTGGTGGGCGAGCTTCTTGCTAGCCCCTGAGCCGACACCGACCTTGCGTTCGTCGATGAACACCCCGCATACGAAGGGGACCCCAGAGCGCTTAGGCTCCTGAAGCATACGGAAGTCTAGGGAGAGGTGGTGGCGCTGTGTCCATTCCAGTAGGAGGGACTTGTAGTTCGTCGTCTGCTCCCTGAGGCTTGTCTCCAGCTGGAGGAAGAGGGGAAGGACACGCTCACGGATGAAGCGATCGGCATAGAGGTAGCCTCGGTCGAGGAAGATCGCTCCGATCAGTGCCTCCAGGGTGTTGCCATAGACATCGGCACTCATCTGCCTAGCTTCCCGACGGATGTGTAAGAGCTTGTCGAGCCCCATCTGCTGGGCTACGGCATTGTTTACTGCCCGCTTGACCATAGCACCACGTCGCTTGCTCATCTCGCCTTCGTCCCAGTCGGGGTGCTCGATGTAGAGGTGGTGACTCATGACGGTGGCTAGTACCGAGTCGCCGAGGAACTCTAGGCGCTCGTTGTTGAGCTTGCGTCCCGTCTGATCCGTGTGGCTCATAGAGCTGTGACGGAAGGCTAGGTCATAGAGCTCTCGATCCTTAGGCTCGAAGCCGAGGATCTCGACAAGATGAACAAGAGGCCCCTTGGATCGTAGTCCTAGGAGCCTCTTGATAGGATCGAAGACGTAACTAAAGAGCATTGCGATCTGTAGCGTGTCTTGAAAGTGGTGATGTACGTCTTAGGCGAAGTGCTTACTTCTCGAACTTCTTGAAGATCACACTCGCATTGTGTCCCCCGAAGCCAAACGTATTGGAGAGGGCTGCACGTACGGTACGGCGCTGGGCTTCATTAAACGTGAAGTTCAGCTTGTAGTCGATCTCGGGATCTTCGTCGTCTGCAGCGTGGTTGATCGTAGGTGGTACTACGTCTTCCTCGACGCTCTTCAGAGCGATCATAGCCTCCAGCGCACCAGCGGCACCGAGGAGGTGACCGGTCATCGACTTCGTAGAGCTGATATTGAGCTTGTAGGCTGCTTCTCCGAAGACTTCCTTGATCGCCTTAGATTCAGAGATGTCTCCGACAGGCGTGCTCGTGCCGTGGACGTTGATGTAGTCAATGTCTTCGGGCTTCATGCCAGCATCCTCGAGGGCATTACGCATGACGAGCTTAGCACCCAGCCCTTCGGGGTGAGTAGCTGTGAGGTGGTAAGCGTCTGCAGAGAGACCTGTGCCGACGAGCTCAGCATAGATGTGCGCTCCACGACGTAGAGCGTGCTCAAGCTCCTCGACAATAAGGCAAGCAGCTCCCTCGGCCATCACGAACCCATCGCGCGAAGCACTGAAAGGACGAGAGGCTCCCTGGGGATCCTCATTGCGCGTAGAGAGGGCGTTCATGGAGTTGAATCCACCGACACCAGCCGCGCAGATAGAGGCTTCAGCACCTCCAGTGATGATGACATCCGCCTTACCGAGACGAATGAGGTGGCAGGCATCGATCAGGGCATTCGTAGAGGATGCACAAGCCGAAGCCGTAGAATAGTTAGGACCGTGGAAACCATACTTCATCGAGACGTGCCCGGCAGAGATGTCCGAGATCATCTTGGGGATGAAGAAGGGGTTGAAGCGAGGGCCTGCTTCGGGATCGTAGCCACGGACTTCCTCCTCGAAGGTGCCGAGACCACCGATACCAGAGGCGATGATGACCCCGACACGGTTCTTGTCCACCTGCTCTACATCGAGCTTGGAGTCAGCGATAGACTCTTCGGCCGCTACCATAGCGAACTGGGCATAGCGGTCGAGGCGACGTGCCTCCTTGCGATCAATGTATTTGGTGACATCGAAGTCCTTGACCTCGCAGGCGAACTGCGTCTTGAACTTCGAGGCATCGAAGAGGGTGATCGGACCCGCTCCGCTCTTGCCAGCGACGACGGCTTCCCACGTCTCGCGAGCCGTAGCTCCGAGAGGTGAGATAGCGCCGATGCCGGTGATGACGACTCTCTTGAGTTCCATCAGTCGATTGTTTTTATCGCTTGTCAGCTAGGACAGGCAGCGATTAAGCCTTCTTGCTTTCGATATACTTGATAGCGTCACCGACAGTCTTGATGCTCTGTGCATCTTCATCGGGGATCTGGATGCCGAACTCCTTTTCGAACTCCATGATGAGCTCTACCGTGTCGAGAGAGTCTGCACCGAGGTCAGCAGAGAAGTTTGCTTCAGGAGTGATTTCTGATACTTCTACGTTGAGCTTGTCCTTGATGATTTCCTGTACCTTTTCGATTACCTGTGACATGATTCTTCTTTTTGTTATAAGTTATTACTGTTCGTTGCTTTTTGTTCCATTGGCTTACCTTTGTCTCCCAGAGAAGAAGCAGGCTTCGCTCTCGATCGACGCTGTCGTGTAGCTCGCTAGGAGACTGCACATATAAGCCGGATTTGTGCACAAAGATACAATTATTTATGAAACAACTAGCAATCTTTGCTTCAGGCAATGGCTCCAACGCTGAGGCCATAGTCCATTACTTCCGCTCTACAGCCGAGGCGGAGGTCGCCGTGATCCTCACGAATAAGGCCGAGGCTGGCGTGAGAGAGCGGGCGAAGCGACTGGGTATTCCGTGCCATCACTTCACCTCGGCCGAGATGCGGGAGGGGGTGAAGCCACTCAGCTTGCTCCGAGAGCAAGGGATCGACCTCATCATCTTAGCTGGCTATCTCTGTCTCGTGACTCCTCCCTATATTATGGAGTATCCTGATCGCATCATCAACATTCATCCCGCCCTCCTGCCTGCCTATGGGGGCAAGGGGATGTATGGTGATCATGTCCATCGGGCGGTGCTGGAGGCTCGTGAGCAAGTCTCGGGGATCACCATCCATCTCGTCAATGAGCGCTATGATGAGGGCAGGCATCTCCTCCAAGCTACCTGCCCCGTGCTCGAAGGGGATAGCCCCGAAACCTTGGCATCACGTATCCATGAGCTAGAGCATCGCTTCTTCCCCATGACCATCGCTCAGTATCTTCGCTTCCTACCCTAGAGGGATCAGTGTTACCTCTGAAGGGGCATCAGTAGTGCCTCTCGAGAGGCAACAGTAGTGCCACCTGAGGGGCAACAGTAGTGCCTACTAGTTGGTCGTAGCGTATCCTCATTTTCCTCTTCCTTTTCTTCATAAAAAGCCAAGCGGTAGACACCTCATCGGGTGCCTACCGCTTGTGCTTTGGAGGAGGTCGTGAGGACTAGAAGTAGCCTTCGTTTGTCCCCTCGTTACCAGTATTGGTGTAGTACTGGATGAAGTCAGCCTGGACAGACTCCCAGGAGTCAGCCTTCAGCAGACGGATCAGACGCTCAGCGATGGGGCGAAGACCGACTGCGGTCTTCTCCCAGCTGATGGGGAGACGCTGGAGCTTTTCACGCTCTTCGTCGCTCTGGGCTGCAGCAATGCGTGCACTGAAGTCGCTGTCGATGGCTTCGATCACCTCATCATAGAAGGTGGGAGCAGCGAAGATCGACACAGGGAGCTGGAGACGAAGCAGACGCTTGCCCTTCTTGACAGTGCTGTTAGGCTGGTAGAAGGGGGAAGGCTCTCCACCCTCGAGCTTGCCAGCGGGTGTGTACCAGAGGTCGATATTCAGCGTGTACTCTCCGAGCTGGAGGAACTGATAGTAGCCCTTGATACCGATAGGCTCGGTGTGAGGGAGGAACTTGTACAGCCTCTTCCCGTCGGGACCAAGAGGACTCTTGGAGGCCGACTTGTCCCAGACGTTGGTGTCACAGTAGACGTAGTTCAAGAGTGAGGCCTGCGTGTCGTCGGTGGTGGCGATCGCCTTGCCGTCCCAGTCCTTCCCGTCGCTTAGTGAGGAGAAGAACTGATAGCTTCCTCGTGTCTTTTCGCTCGCATAGTCATTATTAATCAGCTGACCAGCGCTGTCATAGAGACGGATGATGGCCCCATAGTCAGGCTTGGCAGAGGTGGGGCTGTAAGTGTCGTAGAAGAAGGTCTGGTAGCCGATGAAGCGCTGGAGGGACTGTGGGTCGAGCTTCCAGACATCCCCCTCACGGACGAAGGTGAAGGTCTGCGCATTGTAGATATCCTGATACTTGAATACACCGCCTGAGGGGACGAAGTGGAAGTCCTTTTCCCCGTGGAGATGCCCATTGCTGAGCGTGAGGGTGATCTTCTCGGGGATCTTAGCACCGGTGGGGTCAGTGATCTGGGGTGGTTCGCTGATTCCTGGATTGTCCTTCTGACGGCAGGAGCTAAAGGTGAGGAGTGCTACAGCGAGGGTAGCGACTCCATAGATGAACTTTCTCATTGGGATATAGTGCTAGAGGATTAGTGATTGGATTTCTCGTTGAGGCGGAAGAAGACCTGCAGGGTGATGTCGGGCTCACTCTGAGGGGCAGAGGGGATGTAGTAGGGGCGTACCTTGCGACCTGCTAGGTCGGTGAACTTGGTGTTGTAGAAGTGCTGGAGGACGATGTGTACCTGAGCTTCTGCTTCACTACTATCGGTAGGCTTGTCGAAGTAGATCAATCCCTTGAGCCCTACGGGATTCTTCGCACCGTGGTAGACGTCCGTATAGGCATACTTATAGAGAAGTAGGTGGGGGGCATTGATGTCTACATAGATGTAGCCCTTGTCGGTGCGCTGGAGTACCTGACGGAGGAAGTGCTGGTGTCGGTCGAGCTGATCCGCTGAGATGAGCTGATCGTTCATGGGCTGACCCGCTGCATTCTTGTAGGAGATCTCGAGGGCATAGACACGGCCTGGGGTCTTGCCTACGCTCTCTACGCTGAAGGTGTCTTCGCCTTCTGCTCCGGCGACGTAGTTCTTGATCGTGATCTTCTGCTCCGTAGACTTCGACCAGTCGACATCATCGTAGGTCGTCGATTCGGAGAAGGTGACCCCAGGCTTGAGTATCCCTGATCGGAGGGTGACGTCGGCACTCGTTGGGGTCTCGTGTCCCTTGTTATTCCGTTCGTCCTCTGCCGTCTTAGGGCGAGGGGTACTTTGGGAGCAAGAGGAGATAGCTAGCGGTAGAGCTAGTAGGGCGCAGGAGAGGGCGCCGAGGAAGAGTTTCTTGTTCATTGTCTTTGTCTTATCTAGGGGTGAGAGGTTGGGATTTGCTTAGAACTTGTAGTGTAGGGAGAAGCGAATGTCTCGTCCGACATCATGGGAATAGTAGCGGGCACGATTCGTGTACTCCTTGTACTGTGTATTGAGGAGATTATCTGCCGAGAGCGTTAGGCGCAGGCTCTGTCTTCCCCCGAGAGGGCGGGTGTAGCTAGCTTCGAGCCCAAAGAGGTGATAGCCTGCAGGGCTGTCGGTGAGATCCGTGGCGGGATCGAACCGGCGCTGACGATCGACGAATTGATGCCCTAGGCTAAGCTCTGCCGAGCCACCGAGGAGCTCGGGGATACGTGTGCCCACTTCCTCCGAGAGGCGTAGAGCGGGGATGTAGGGGAAGTAGCGACCGGTCTTCCGCTCATTGGCCCAGATCATCGATCCCTTGGCACGCAGGAAGAGACGCTCGGGTAAGACGTAGTAGCGGGTATCTAGATCCAAGCCACGGAAGAAGGCGTCACGCTGGCGGTAGCGGAAGACGGGATACTCGCCCGTGATGACTCGCACAAACTCACGTGTAGGCTCGTCATAGATATAGCCATCGATCCAGTGGAGGTAGCCGTCGAGGTCGAAGTCAAAGCGCTCGTCATGATGACTGAGCGAGGTCACCCACTTGTAGCCTCGCTCGCTACGTAGGGACTGATCCCCATAGACGAAGATCGCTGACCCGTGTAGTGAGCCGAAGCTGTATAGCTCCTGCACGTGGGGAGCTCGCCAAGCGAGACCGAAGTTGGTCGTCAGCTTCCAGCGGTGTCCGAGATGCACGTGTCCACCGAGGCTGTAGGTAAGGTTCGTGAAGCGATGATCACCCGTGTAGGCCTTCCCGAGGAAGTCGACGCCTGAGACGCCCATGACGAGCTGATCTAGACGAAGCCCCACTTCAGCCCCTAGGCGACTATCCTGGTATTTCTGTAGAGCGTGTAGCCCGTAGCTGTTCTGGGCATAGTTCGGTATCGGAGGGGTGAAGCCCGTACCGGGATTGCTGTAGTTGTCTAGCCACTCGCCGTGAACCCCTACTTCGGAGTCCCAGCGGTGATAGTGCTTGTGCCAGCGTCCATCCACCTGCTTGGAGCTTAGCGATAGCGATAGGGTAGGGACGTGGGCATAGGCGCTGTTTCGGCGGACGGCGAACTCTTCCCGAAGGTCCTTCTGAAGGGATGCCTGCAGGGTGAAATCCCCGAGGTACTCATGATGCCACGACGCCTTGATCTTCCCTAGATGATGGGTGACATCGTGGTAGGGGCTACCAATCTCTCGGGAGAAGGGGCGGAAGATGTCCGGCATACCCCGCTCGAGTAGCTCGACCATCCCCTCTCGGCTCGTCAAGTGACCCGAGGGGAGTAGCCCCGTCTTATTCTGATACTGGCTAAAGAGCCCTTCGAGGGAGAAGTCCTTGTGCTTCCAGCCGAGAGCAGCGCTGTAGTTGAACTCCCGCACGCCGGTATTCTGTAGGAGATAGCGGGCGCTGGAGCGGTCGCCTGCATTGGTATAGGAGGCTTGTAGGCGGAAGGCTACCTCAGGAGCAAAGGGGAGGGCACTCTCGAGGCGAGCCGAGGAGCTGGTGCGTCGTCCGTTGGTGGCGTAGGCCGTGCCGACACTGCCGTGGAGCTTAGCTTCTCCGTAGGGGAGGGTCGCTTGGTCTAGGATGACGGCTCCAGCGATGGCTTCGGAGCCGTAGCGGACGGCCTCCGCACCCTTGACGACTTGGATATTCGAGCTACTCTCGATGTCCACCTCGGGGGCATGATCATCGCCCCACTGCTGGCCGGACTGGCGTACCCCTTGGTTGACGATGAGGACACGATTGCCGTACATCCCGTGGATGACGGGCTTGGCGGTCGTCGTACCTGTCTGTAGGGTCGTGACGCCACTGACTTCGCCCAAGAGGCTTGCCAAGGAGCGACCTAGCCCACGCTCTATGTGCTCTGTCGAGAGGCGAGTAGCTACCGTGTTGACAGAGATCGTACGGCGAGTACCTTGGACAGATACCCCGCTGAGCTGACGCTCCTCGGGGCGGAGCTGTAGGCGCAGGGTGTCGGGGGCACGCAGGAGAGCCTCACGGGCGACGAAGGCGGGGTGATAGCCTAGGAGATGGACATGTAGCCCATCTGTCTCCTGGGGAAGGAGAGGCAGTCGACAGCGTCCGTACTGGTCGGTCTGTAGGTGAAGTCGACCTCGGTGAGCGACAGCTCCGGGGAGAGGGTCTGCGGTGCGAGCATCCTGCACCACGAGGATGAGCGTTCGCTCCTGTGCAGAGGCCACTGAACTGCCGGCACAGAGGAGCAGGCCTACCCAGACTAGAAAGAGGTAGCCAGCCCATCCCTTGACTCGTAGGGAATAGTACATAGGGAAAAAGAAGTAGATAAAAGGGGATAAGAGGAAGGACTCCTCTAGGAGAAATCTCTTGTGACCGCTATGAAGCTAGCGTAAGTGCTGTGAGCTGGTCATGCGCACTCTACGAAGGCAGGTGCATGCTGACTCGCTAGGGCATAGCGCTAGAGAGATCGTGGATGGGGTAGGATAGGCTTCCGCCCAAGGAGGAGGTGGAAGCTGGTGATCCTGGTAGGAGGTTAAGCTAAGGTCGGTGGTGCACGAAGCTGGGGTGATAGCCTAGCGAAGAGCTGGCTACTGCTCGTGACTCGTGTGAGGAGCTCGCAGAGACTGAGTAAGAGGGCTACCAGGACCAGTGTGCTGGTGAGCCCAAGGAAGGGGGTGTGGACGAAGTGACACAGCGCACAGTCTACCTTCACCACGTGGGTGGTGATGGTAGCCTCGCCAGCCGAGGTGCTCTGATCACACTGTACAGTCGTAGCACACGACACGCTCTCAGCTCGGTGGCTAAGGTCGTGCAGTGTGACCATCGCTAGGAGACTCAGGAAGAGTCCTAGGAAGAAGGTCGCTAGTCTACGATGTCCAGCAGGTACACTTCTCATTTTGTTTCAGTCAGCGGCTCCATGTCCGCTAGGGCAAAAATACATCTTTACATTCATTTAACGCATATCTCTCGCTTAAAGGTATCTTCGCTCAAGCTTTTTCTCTTGGGAGGGATGAGCTTTCCCCTTTTCTTCGCTCTGGCATCGGTAGTAACACCCAAGGGGCATCAGTAGTGCCTCTCCAGAGGCAACAGTAGTGCCACCTGAGGGGCAACAGTAGTGCCTACTAGTTGGGAAAAATGGAGCTCCATTTTTCTTGGTACTTGTCCCCCTCTTTTAGGTTGCCTTGGGCTTGCCCTTAGCTCTGCCTACTCGCTTCGCCCTCTTCGCTAGACTAGCCCCCGAGGGGACTGTATATTTCCCTTATCTTTGTGGTACTATTGTAAGAGGTGAAGAAGGCTTGCCTTGCTCCCTCTTTTTTCTCGCTTGACGAAACATAATGATCCCTTAGTGATGACCTCTCCCTTCCCCAAATACCATCTGGCAGAGTATCCGTATCAGTTCCGAGTGCGCTACCCAGACAAGACCCTCATGCGCTACTACAATAGGACGTCGGGGCGCTGGGAAAAGCTCAATGGCACGCAGGTCGCTGACCTCTGCCTTGCTGCGGCCAAGGGGCTGGCTTACCTCCAAGTCCAGCCTGGAGAGCATGTCTCTATCTACTCGGCGAACCGTGTGCGCTGTATCTGCGCTGAGCTAGGGCTCTTTATGATGCGTGCCGTGAGTGTGCCCCTCTATGCCACGAGTACGCCAGATCAGGTGGCCTTCGTCGTCGAGGATGCGAAGATCGAGACGATGTTTGTCGGAGGCCAGTTCCAGTACAACAATGCCTACGAGGTGCAGCAGCGAGGGACGAGCCTGAAGCGTCTGATCATCTTCGACCCCGATGTCGTCCTAGCTCCTGGTGATACCACGAGTATGTACTACGATGAGTTCATCCGCCGTGGTGATGCTGTGACCTATGAGAATAAGGCGAATGTCACCGCTAGCCAAGCCTTGGCGACCGATCTAGCAGTCATCATCTACACCTCGGGGACGACAGGTCGTAGTAAGGGGGCTATGCTTCATCACTCGAACTTCATCGAGCAGGTGCACGCCCACCAGCTTAAGTATCCCTTCATCTCGAATAGGGATGTCTCCATGTGCTTCCTTCCTCTCAATCATATCTTGGAGAAGGCCTGGTCTTACCTCTGCCTCAGCATGGGAGCTCAGGTAGCAGTCCTAAGTGACCCCAAGAAGATCCTAGAGGCTCTCCCCCATGTGCGCCCCACGATGATGTGTAATGTGCCACGCTTCTGGGAGAAGGTCTATATCGGGGTGCGAGACAAGATCGAGCGCTCGCCTAGCCCGATCCGTAAGGTGATGCTTCATGCGATCCGTATCGGGGAGCGCTATTTCTTCGACTATGTCAATGAAGGGAAGCGTCCGCCCCTTTGGCTCCAAGCTATGTACAAGCTCTATGACAAGACCCTCTTCGCGAAGGTCAAGGCGGCTGTTGGGCTACAGCGAGGTCGCTTCTTCCCTACAGCAGGGGCAGCGGTATCACCCGAAATCGCACGCTTTTTCCGTTCTATCGGTATCCCGATGTGCGTGGGCTATGGTCTCTCCGAGACGACAGCTACGGTGAGCTCGATGCCTGTGATCGGCTTTGATCTGAACTCTGTCGGGGTCATCATGCCTGCCCTAGAGGTCAAGATCGATCCTACGAGTAGCGAGATCCTGATCAAGGGCTCTACGGTCTTCTCGGGATACTACAATAATCCCGAGGCAGATGCTGAGGCTTTCACCGAGGACGGCTTCTTCCGTACGGGAGATGCAGGACGTATCGAGGGAGATACGCTCTACTTCACCGAGCGACTGAAAGACCTCTTCAAGACGGCCAACGGGAAGTATATCGCTCCCCAGATGCTGGAGGGGATGCTGGCGACAGACGCCCTCTTCGAGCAGACGGCGATCATCGCTGACGGATATAAGTTCGTCAGTGCGCTCATCTATCCGAACTGGGATGCCCTCCGCCGGGAAGCCACCGAGCGTGGGATCCCTGCAGGCCTCACCGAAGAGGAGCTTGCTGCCAATCACGAAGTGCATCGTCTAGTGATGGCGCATATCGAGGCAGCACTTAGCTCCGTGGCGCAGTATGAGAAGGTGAAGAAGTTCTGCATCCTCACACAGCCCTTCTCCCTAGAGAGTGGTGAGCTGACCAATACACTCAAGATCCGTCGTAAGGTCGTCGCTGAGCACTACGCTCAGCAGATAGCTGCGATGTATGAAGAATAGACTTAGATACGATAAATAGGAATAAGAAGAACGATGAACTATTGGTTTGAATGTAAGGTGTCCTACGAGCGTCAAGCGGACTCCATGGGTATGAAGAAGGTCTCCGAGAGCTACCTCGTCGATGCCTTGAGCTTTACTGAGGCAGAGGAGCGCATTATTCAGGAGATACGCCCCTTTGTATCCGTCGGTGATCTGGAGGTAGTGAACATTCGCCGTGCTCGTATCGCTGAGCTCTTCCTCAGTGAAGTGCCCGAGGAGGACAAGTACTACCGTGCTAAGGTCAACTTCATCACCGTAGACGAGAAGTCTGGATCGGAGAAGAAGACTGCAGCACTGATGATCGTCAAGTCCGATAGTCTGATCAATGCGGTGACCACGCTGGAGGCGGAGCTAGAGAAGACCTCTGGTAACCACGAGATCGCCTCGATCACGGATACCCAGATCCTGGATGTCTTCCGCTATGAAGCTCCCCAGAAATAGAGCTGAGAAGATCGCCCTACATCTAGAGGAGATCCGATCGACGATCCCAGAGGGTGCTCGGCTAGTAGCGGTATCGAAGTTCCACCCAGCGGAGGACATTCGCCACGCTTATGCTGCTGGTCAGCGCCTCTTTGGTGAGAGTCGTGTGCAGGAACTGATGCAGAAGTGGGAGGAGCTCCATGAGCTTTGTCCCGACATCGTTTGGCACTTCATCGGACCACTGCAGACGAATAAGGTCAAGTACCTAGCCCCTTTCATTGATCTCATCGAGAGTGTGACGTCAGAGCGTCTACTCCTCGAGATCTGCAAGCAGGGTCAGCGCGTCGAGCGCACCATACCTATCCTCCTCGAGGTGCATGTCGCTCGGGAGGAGACGAAGAGTGGTTTCTCTCCCGAAGAGCTACGGGAGCTACTGACGAAGATCCAGGCTTCCCCCGAGACTTACCGAGGAGTGGAGCTAAGAGGGCTGATGGCTATGGCTTCGAACGTAGAGGATACCGCCCAGATCGAGGGAGAGTTTGCCCTCGTTCGCCAGCTCCATGAGGAGCTTCGGACTAGTGGATTGCTTGCTCATCCTGAGCTCTTCACGGAGCTGTCGATGGGGATGAGTGGAGACTATCTGCTAGCCTTGCGTCAGGGAGCCACCTTGGTACGTATCGGCTCGGCTATCTTTGGCCAGCGTGTCTACTAAGCCTGCTCCGTCACCCCATATATAATGTATACTGATGAGCTATAAGAAACTATTCCTCTTCTTACTCCTGACTTGCGCCGTACTTCCAGCTTCGGCACAGCAGAAGAAGGAGAAAAAGAACGATAAGTTTGACTATCTCCGAGCTGTGGACGTCTATGGCTCCTCCTTAGCCCTACTTGATCGGTACTTTGTGGACTCGGTAGATTTCAAGCGCCTAAGCCGTATCAGCTTAGACAAGATGCTTGAGAGTCTAGATCCCTATACCGAATACTACTCTGCGGAGGACAATGACAAGCTGAGACTCATGACTACGGGTGCCTATGGCGGTATCGGTGCGGTCATTTCCCCACGTGCTGACTCCTCCGTCATCATCAATGATCCGATGGAGGGTATGCCCGCCGCTCGGGCTGGGCTACGTGCTGGTGATGTCATCCTCGAGGTCGACGGGCAGAGCTTCCGTAAGTCTACGGTCGATAAGGTCAGTGCTGCCCTCAAGGGAGCTCCAGGATCGAAGATCTCTATCCTTATCCAGCGTCCAGGAGAGGCTAAGTCTCGTAAGATAGAGTTCAAGCGTGAGCAGGTGACTATCAATCCTGTCCCCTACTACGGAGTACTACGGGATAAGACGGGCTATATCGCTCTCTCCAGTTTCCCCAACACCGCTGCCAGCGAAGTCAAGAAAGCCTTCCTCGAGCTGAAGGAGAAGTACGGCATCACGAGCCTAGTCCTTGACCTAAGAGATAATGGTGGGGGATTGATTGATGAGGCGATTAAGATCGTGAACTTCTTCGTCCCTGCAGGTGAGACTGTAGTCACGACTCGTGGACGCCTAGGGCGCAAGCAGGAAGCCGTCTATCGTACCACCGAGAAGCCTCTAGATACGACGATCCCCCTCGTGGTGCTCATCAGCGAAGCCTCTGCCTCTGCCTCCGAGATCGTCAGCGGTGCCCTTCAGGATATGGATAGGGCCGTGATCATGGGGGAGAAGAGTTATGGGAAGGGACTTGTACAAACGACGATGCGACTCCCCTACGACGGCACCATTAAGCTAACGACTGCGAAGTACTACATCCCTAGTGGTCGCTGCATACAGCGTATCAACTATCAGGCAGCACGTGAGGGTAAGGGGGCGACGGTGCTCCCCGACAGCTTGACCGGTATTTTCCATACCCGTGCAGGCCGTGAGGTAAGAGATGCTGGAGGGATCCTCCCCGACAGCACACTGAAGTCTGACAGCCTGCCGACGATGATCTACTATCTGCAGGTGAATAACGATGCCTTTGACTGGGTCACTGACTACGTGCGTGAGCATCGGAGCATTGCTTCCCCCGAGCACTTCCGTCTGAGTGATGCGGACTATGCTTCGTTCGTGGCTCGCATGGTGGAGAAGAAGTTCGACTACGACCGTCAGAGTGGTAAAGAGCTGAAGAAGCTCGAGGAGTTGGCGAAGTTCGAGGGCTACTACGCTAAGAGTAAGGAGGCCTTCGAGACGCTTCAGAAGCTCCTCGTCCCTGACCTTACTCACGATCTGCAGTACCATCGCCCCGCCATCGAGCGCTATCTCACTCGGGCGATCCTCACACGTTACTACTTTGCACGTGGTGCTCGGGCCCGTGAAGTCCATGAGGATCCACAGGTGACCGCTGCTGTCGGTCTGCTCCATGACCAGCCTCGCTATCAAGCGATCCTAACCCCCAAGCGACCCAAGTAAGACCTCCGTCATGAAGAAGATCTTTTGTCCTAAGTGCGACACGGCGATTCCCTTGACTAGAGATCGGCTGGAAGAGCTGAAGACCTCGGGGGAAGAGCGCTTTTCGCTCGTCTGTCCCGCCTGCGCTCACCAGCTTAATCTCCGTCTCAAGACGCCCCAAGCTAAGGCAAAGGCTGTGGAGACACGCCCCAGTGTCGGCTCGCTGACGGTGGTGGAGAACGCCTTTGGCTACAAGCAGCGCTTCCCACTCTATCTCGGCACGCAGGGTATCGGTCGGCGTAATAAGGACACGCAGACCGATATCCCCGTCATCACCGCCGACCCCAGTATGGATCGTCACCATGCCCTGCTGAAGGTCACGGAGGGGAAGACGGGACTTCTCCGCTTCGCCCTTCAGGATGACGATAGCCGAGTAGGTACCTTCGTCGCCGGAGAGCTCCTCGCTCCCAAGGAGTGGCGTTATCTCCAGACGGGGGATGTCTTCACGCTGGGGGCTACGAGCATCATCTTCAGCGACGAGCCCCTTAGCGAAGAGGAGCAGGTCGAGGAGGCTTAGCCCTCGGCGTCTCCTGCTGTTAGATACAGAGAAGCCCTCCCACCAGGTCGGTGGGAGGGCTTCTCTTTTGGAGTCACGATGACCTATCTGGGAGGATAGGTCAGGGGAGGACGAACTTAGGCTTCGAGGGAAGCGATCATCCAGACGCTCTTCTCCTGCTCATCGAGTAGGTCAGAGATGAGGTCGGCCGTGACGATGTCACCAGCTTCGTCAGCAGCAGCTAGGACAGCGCGCTCTTGTTCGATCAAGAGACGTAGTGATTCAAGGATAGCAGGGATGATCTCTACGGGATTGCTGACCTGAGTCTTCTCCTGGATCTTAGCTACCTTGAGGTATTCAGAGAAGCGGTTTTCAGGGGTGTAACCTAGCTGTAGGATACGCTCAGCGATATCGTCTACGTGATCAGCAGCTCCGTTATAGAGCTCTTCAAACTTTGCGTGTAGGGTAAAGAACTGAGGGCCACGGACGTGCCAATGGAAACCTCTGAGATTGGTATAGTAAACCTGGAAGTCGGCTAAGAGTTGCTGAAGTGACTTAGCGACGAGGGCTGCCTTTTCAGGAGCAAGACCCGTAATGGATAGTACGTTCATAGTTGTATTCTATTTAGTTGTCCTTAATTACACTGCAAAGTTAGGTAAAAGTCTAAGTGGCTACAACAGAGAGTGTCTATACCAGTATAGGTAGAATTGATAAGACGAGCATATGGCGATCTGATCTGCGCTCTCCTAAGCCGTAAAGCCCTACCTCTGTGGAAGCAAAGGTAGGGCTTTACGTGGGCGAAGGTTAGCCTTTGTGGGCGCAAAGGTAAAGGATCGTGCGAGGGGATATGTGGGTGTCGCTCTCCGAATGCCCTACATAGACCAAGCCCCCAGCTTCGTCGTCGGAGCTGGGGGCTTGGCGTTGGGGGATCAGAGGGAGCTTGCTCCTAGGGGAGGAGCTGCTCGTGGAGCTTGGGGAGGCAGTACTCGAGGAGGTCGAGGACATGCTCGAAGCCTTCCGCTCCACCGTAGTAGGGATCGGGTACGTGGTCCTTCGCCGCATCAGGCGCCCAGTCTGTGAGCAGAGAGACTTTCCCTGCAAGCTCCTCAGTGGGAGCTAACTCGAGCAGACGCTCTCTGTTTCGCTCATCCATGCCAATGATATAGTCGAAGGAAAAGAAGTCTTCGTAGCGGATCGGACGTGAGCGACTGACCAGCTCGTACCCTCGTCGGGCAGCGTGAGCCCGCATGCGGCTGTCGGGGAGCTCGCCCTCATGGTGACTAATCAGCCCTGCGGAGTCGATCTCAAACATATTGTCCGTGCCCTGCTGGCTGACGTAGTGGCGGAAGACGCCCTCAGCGGACGGGCTCCGACAGATATTGCCGAGGCAGACAAAGAGGACGCGGATCGGACGACCGTCTGTGTGCTGGAGCTGCGGGGTATGACGCATGGCCTATTCGACTGCTAGATCCCCGAGGACGACATTCTTCGTATCGCCCACGGTCTTGGTGACTACGATGCGAAGCGTCTTGCCTTCCTTCGCCTGAGGTAGGTCGATGGCGACGGGAATAGGATTGTTTCGGATATTAGCGAACTCTCCTGATGCTACGAGTTCTCCATCTAAGTAGAGCTCATAGCGCTGGATATGCCCCTCGGCGTCTCGCTGCTGGGTCGGCGAGTAGATGAGTCGGCTGATGCGACGAGGGGTGGGGAACTCCAGAGCCAAGGAGCGTACTCCGCCATGAAGTACGACTTGGGAGTAGCCATTGCCGTCAAAGAGCTGCTGACGCTCGGCCTCTTCGAGTCCAGGTACCTGTACTTCGCTGAGCGAATAGCCGGTGTGGAAGGTCGTCAGAGGCTTGTCTTGGTTGACCGAGGTCGACACACGTGCCAGGATCGTGAGGTGATCACCTGGGAGATAGAAGGGCTTGGTATAGAGAGACCACTGTGCCTTCTGGGGGCCTTGCCCAGCTTGGAGGACAGCATACTCTAGCTTCGCATTGGCGGCCGTCGTCTTGATGTACACGCTATCCTGAGCATTGCGACGTACGGAGGGTGCCTCCAGTACCTCGGGGACGAGGTAGGCAGCGACCTCAGCTAGGCAGACGGGACCACGAGCCTCGTCGATCGTCAGGCGTAGGGCAGAGGTCTTTACCGCTGAGAAGCGGATGAGACGCTTGTAACCGATGGTCGTCATCGAGTCGGTCGTCTGTACAGGTGAGAAGCGACCCGTAGCATCGGCGACTTCAAGACGGAAGCGCTCGACACGCTGACCGAGGTTTAGATATTCTTGGAGCGCCACGGTGTTCAGCTCCGTAGGACGTGGCAGGCGGAAGGTCAGCTGTGCGGTCTTCGTACCGTCCGCTCCAGCCCAGTAGGTCTTGACGCTTCCGTCGGTGAGGTGCTGGGGTAGGAAGAGCTTCCCTGGGCGTTGGTTCGTCACCGATGGAGCTATCCCACGGAGGAGGTTGTGCTGGAAGGAGCGCTGGAGGTGGCTATGCCAAGCGATCAGTCGGGCTGAGTCGGTGGCAGGGATCTTCCCCTCGAGATTGATCGGACAGTTGAGTAGGAGGTTAGCATTACGTCCGACACTCTGATAGTAGAGGTTCACGAGGTTAGCTACGGAGCGTACCTGATGATCCTCTCGGTGGTGGTAGAACCAACCTGGACGGATACTGACGTCGACCTCCCCAGGGAGCCACTGCTTAGCATCACGATGCCCCCACTGAGCCTCGGTGTAGTGCTTCTCAGCCTTAGGGTCATAGCTCCCCCAATTGGTCTGTCCAGCCCAGCCAGCCTCGTTGCCTATCCAGCGAATGGTAGGCACCGTGCCACCGAAGATCATGATGTCCTTGTTGTTTCGGCGGAGCATCTTCGCTGCTTCCTCATAGCGGTAGTAGCTGTTAGGGTCGATGCTACGGGCAGAGTCGGCACCTCCATACCAGCCGGTACCTCCGTTGGCGCCGTCGAACCAGTATTCGAAGAGCTTACCATAGCGTGTCGTTAGCTCCTGGATCTGTCGGTGGAAGGTGCGCTGATAGGCGGGGAATCCGTAGTCTTTGTTGTTTCTATCCCAAGGAGAGAGATACAGCCCGAACTGTAATCCATGACGACGGCACGCCTCACTTAGCTCTTTGACGAGGTCACCCTTGCCCTGCTTGTAGGGACTGTTACGGATCGAGTACTCGGTTGTCTCAGTTGGCCAAAGGCAGAAGCCGTCGTGGTGCTTGGCTGTCAAGATGACTCCCTTCATGCCGGCACGCTTGAGTGTGGTGACCCACTGCTCTACGTCGAGGATAGGAGGGTTGAAAGTCGATGCTGGGGTATTCCCATAGCCCCACTCGAGGTCGTTGTACGTGTTGAGACCAAAGTGGATGAAGGCATAAGTCTCTAGCTCATGCCAAGCAAACTGTGCTGCTGTAGGTACAGGAGCTATAGGTGCTGGAGCGGAAGACTGACCTAGCGAGGGAATGGTGCTCAGGAGTGTCAAGGCACTCGTAGCGAGTAGCGCTCGGAATAGTTTCATCGGGGCGTTATAGAGTTTAGTATTGGTACTTCTGGGGGAGTGGCTCTCCTAGGAGATTCGTTGGGTCAGCGAAGGTCTTAGTCACCAGTTCGCTCAGGGCACCCACAAAGGCTGGAGAGCTATTGAGGCAAGGGATGTAGGTGAAGCTCTTGCCTCCAGAGGCGAGGAACTTACCTCGGTAGTAGTCATCGATCTCCTGAATCGTCTCTAGGCAGTCACATACGAAGCCCGGACATACGACGACCAGATGCTCCGACCCTTCGGGGACGAACTGACCGATACGTCGGCTCATGTATGGCTTTAACCAGGTGTGGAAGCCTAGGCGGGACTGATACACGAGCTCGACCTGTCGCTGGGGCAGGCTGAGGTCGTCTGCGAGGGTGTGACGCGTGGTCTCACACTGCAGGCGGTAGCAGTCTGCCTCTCCGTGCTCTTGGTGCCAATGGGCTCGATCGAGGCAGTGCGAGGTGTCCCCATTGTGTGCTCGGCAGGGAGCAGGGATATGTGAGGTAGGGATACCGTGCATGGAGACGATGAGCTTGTCAAAGGTCTCGGGCAGATGCTCCCGTACATGCTCGGCAAGGACAGCCCGATAGCTCGGGTCGTCGTAGAAGGCTGGAGTCAGAAGGAAGCGTAGTGGACGAAGATGTAGTCGTGCTAGCTCCTCGAAGACGAAGGCCACAGCTGTCTCATAGCTACTACGTGCATAGTGCGGATAGAGAGGTAGGATGACTACTTCCTCGATCTCGGAGCGAGAGGCGAGAGCCGTGAGGGCGGAGGCTGTGGAGGGATTGCCATAGCGCATACCGACAGCCACAGGGCTCTGTAGGTGCTTTGCTAGTTGCTCTGCCAGCGATGCCGTGTGATCGATCAGGGGGAAGGTTTGCTTCTCCTCGTCCCAGATGGTGCGATAGTTCGCTGCGGACTTGGGCGCACGTCTAGGTACGATGATCCGATCGACTAGGAAGTGGCGGATCGACTTGCTTAGTCCGACCACGCGACGATCGGTAAGGAAGGTATGGAGATAGCTGGCTACATCGGGCGTCTCAGGCGTGTCGGGCGAGCCGAGGTTAAGCATGAGTACAGCCCGACGTGAGTGATATTGTCCGCCGAAGAGGGCGGGGCGAGGTGAGGTCATAGCTAGGGGGTTAAGGGGCGGAGACCTCTTCTTCGCCTGCTAGGGCGCTATAATCCTGAAAGAGGAAGTCGTTATATGGGAATCGCTGGACGTGGATCTCCTTAGCTCGGTCATAGAGCAGCTGCTTCAGCTCTTCGATACCTTCGCCTGTCTTGGCGGAGATGAAGATGCAGCCTTGCTCTCCGAGTTTAGCCATCCAGGTTGCTTCGAGTTCGCTACGGCTAAGGTTGCGCTGGGTGCGTTCGCTTAGGTCATCTGCATCCTTCTCCTCGTAGGTGAAAGCATCGATCTTGTTGAAGACGAGGAAGACGGGTTGGTCGAGTCCTGCCGTGATCTCCCTGAGGGTAGCTGTCACGACCTCGATGTGCTCCTCGAAGTTCGGATGCGCTATATCCACGACATGGAGCAGGAGGTCTGCTTCTCGTACTTCGTCTAGGGTGCTCTTGAAGGACTCGATGAGCTCCGTGGGGAGCTTGCGTATGAAGCCTACGGTGTCGGAGAGCAGGAAGGGGAGGTTGTGGACGATGACCTTACGGACCGTGGTGTCAAGCGTGGCGAAGAGCTTATTCTCGGCGAAGACTTCACTCTTGGCAAGGACATTCATCAGGGTAGACTTCCCCACGTTGGTGTATCCCACGAGGGCGACGCGCACGAGTTTGCCTCGGTTCTTGCGCTGCATAGACATCTGGCGGTCGATGACCTTGAGCTCGGCCTTGAGGTGTGCGATGCGGTCTTGGATGATACGGCGGTCGGTCTCGAGCTGTGTTTCCCCTGGACCGCGCATGCCGACGCCCCCACGCTGACGCTCGAGGTGTGTCCACAGGCGTGTCAGACGGGGTAGCATGTAGCGGTATTGGGCTAGCTCGACCTGTGTCTTGGCATAGGCCGTGGTCGCTCGTGAGGCGAAAATATCTAGGATGAGGCTTGTGCGATCAAGGATCTTGACCTTCAATACCTGCTCGATGTTGCGGAGTTGCTTGGGGGTCAGCTCATCGTCGAAGATGACTAAGCCGATCTCGTGCTCCTCGACATACTGACGGATCTCCTCCAGCTTTCCCTTCCCCACGAAGGTGACGGCGTGAGGCTGATCGATACGTTGGATGAACCGCTCCACGGGCTGGACGCCAGCGGTGCGGGATAGGAAGTCGAGCTCGTCGAGATATTCTTTGGCCTGCGCTTCGTTTTGGTTGCGCGTGATGAGACCCACGAGGACGGCTTCCTCGCTTTTGGCTTCCGTAATGATAAAGTCTCTCATAATCTGTACAAAAATACGATAATTACTGACGCCCCACCGTCCTATTTCGGTAGCTCTGTATAATTATGGTATAAATAGGGGGTGATGAAGTGGGTTGTCTGCCGAGCTGAATGCTGTCATCGGAGTGGGTTAGTCCCATCATGCTGCTGGGTGATATGCCTGCTTGCTGTGGATGATATGGATCATCTGGTGGGGGCATTAGGGGTGAGCTGGAGATTGCAACGTTGCGATCGGGTGATTTCAACGTTGTAGTCGAATGGAAGCAACGTTGAGATGAGTGAAAAGCAACGTTGCTTTTCTGTCGCCGACTAGGGATCATTTGATGATGTGGATAGGAGGGGCTTGTTGCATGGGTTAGGATGCGCCTGTGGGGATCGTTGGGTAGGCGGGATCGTTGGGTTACGGATGAGGAGAGTGTGTGGTTGGTAAATAGATGTTTGAGGGAGATTAAGTGTGGTGATGATTTCTTTGGGATAGTCATGGAGGTCTGTTAAAGGTGGTGCTGAGAGATCACTCAAAGGGGATTGAGCCTAACCATAATATTTGATTAAAGTTGGGGTAAAAACAGGGGTGATTTGTAAATGTCGGGGGGGGTAGCTACCTTTGCTTTAAGTAATGAGGCGAGGCGCACATTGTCCGCATAACTCGCGACCCCTAAAGTGGGGTCTTTTAGATAAACATTCGTTAATCTTTCACTGAGTCTTCTAATGAGAAAGTACCTCTACCTGCTTTCCTTCTTGCTATTTGCTGTTACATCTGTACTAGCGCAGAAGAAGCAGATCACAGTCACAGGTGTTGTACTCTCCGAGGAGAGTATGGCGCCCATTAGCGCTGCTACGGTGCAGTGTGTCGAGTATCCTCGTGTAGGGGCTACGACCAATGATAAAGGTCGCTTCACTCTACAAGTCCCTGCAGATGCCAAGAGCCTACGCATCTCTTATGTCGGCTATGATACCCAGAGCGTCTACCTTACAGGTAAGCCCCTACGCGTGCTCCTGAAGAATAAAGACCAAGCTCTGGATCAGGTCGTCATCGTCGCCTATGGGACGCAGAAGAAGCAGAGTGTCGTAGGCGCTCAGGCTTCGATCAATGCTAAACAGCTGGCTAATCGTCCCGTGACGAATGCTGTGAATGCCCTTGCGGGAGCTTCCCCTGGGGTGCAGATCTCCTCTTCATCAGGTCAGCCAGGCGATGCGGGGAATGTCCGTATTCGTGGGTTCGGATCGGTCAATGCTTCTTCAGCACCTCTTTATATTGTCGATGGATCTGTCTACCATGGGAGTATCTCGGATATCCCAGCACAGGACATTGCTAATATCTCTGTCCTCAAGGACGCAGCTGCCACCGCCCTCTATGGCTCAAGCGCTGGGAATGGTGTCGTCATCATCACGACCAAGCGTAATGGTGGAGGTGCCTCCGATGGTGTCGCACGCTTCAACTTCTCTATGAGTCAGGGGCTCTCTCAGCGTGGGCTTCCCGAGCATGAAAAGGTAGGAGCTATGGACCACTACAAGCTCCGCTGGCAGCAGTGGTACAATCAGTATCGCTATGACCCTGCCAATGCAGGTAAGAGTGATGAGGAGCTCGGTACG
>CAJPPK010000014.1 GCA_905372565.1 uncultured Porphyromonas sp.
TATACCCAACACCTCGGCCACAATATACCTAACTACCCAGCCACAATAGACCTAACTCCCCGGCCACAATACACCCAATCATACAACCACAATATACCCAAACAAAGCGGGGGAAAGGAGGGCGTTTGGCTTTTCGCTATCTTTGCGTCTATATAATTATGGTATAAGCACGCCGATGAAGCCAGAGATAGAAGACGACGAACTAACTACTTTATCCCCTACCGACACGATCGACACCTCTGCAGAGGATATTAGCGAAGAGGCCTCTTCGGAGGATAGCATCCAGCCCTATCAAGAGGGACTACCCTATCGTCCCGAGCTGAGCAACCTCTCCCGGATGTACCGCACGTGGTTCTTGGACTACGCCTCCTATGTGATCCTCGAGCGTGCCGTACCGCACATCGACGATGGGCTTAAGCCCGTCCAGCGCCGTCTGCTCTACAATATGAAGCGGATGGATAGTGGCAAGCTCATCAAGGTAGCCAATATCGTCGGGGAGACGATGAAGTACCACCCACACGGGGATGCTTCTATCGGTGATGCACTGGTACAGCTGGGGCAGAAAGGCTTCCTCATCGACACACAGGGGAACTGGGGTAATATCCTCACGGGCGACCCCGCAGCTGCCGGTCGTTACATCGAGGCTAAGCTCTCCGCCTTTGCCCTAGAAGCGGTCTATAGCGAGCGTGTCACTCCCTGGAAGAAGACCTATGATGGTACGACGGATGAGCCGGTAGCTCTGCCCGTGAAGTTTCCCCTACTCCTTGCTCAGGGGGCTGAGGGTATCGCCGTCGGTCTGTCGTCCAAGATCCTTTCGCATAACTTCGTGGAGCTGGCCGAAGCAGCCTGTGCTTATCTGCGTGGCGAGGAGTTCACGCTCTACCCTGACTTCCCTACCGGCGGGCTCATTGACGTCTCTCGCTACAACGATGGCGAGCGTGGAGGTAGCCTCAAGTCACGAGCTAAGATCGAGAAGATCGACTCGAAAACCCTGAGCATCTCCGAGCTCCCTGCAGGCAAGACGACCACCACCCTCATCGAATCCATCCTCAAGGCGGTAGAGAAAGGAAAGATCCGCATCCGTCGTGTAGACGACATGACGGCCGCTACGACCGACATACGCCTGACCCTAGCGGCGGGCGTCTCCTCTGATAAGGCAATCGATGCGCTCTATGCCTTCACCGACTGCGAAGTCAGCATCTCGCCCAACTGCTGTGTGATCTACGAGGAGAAGCCTCTCTTCACTACGGTCAGCGAGCTCCTCCGCTATAGTGTCGAGCGCACAAAGTACCTCTTCGGTGAGGAACTCAAGATCATGCTCAGTGAGAAGGAGGAGCAATATCTCGGCGCCAGCCTAGAGCGCATCTTCATCGAAGAACGTATATATAAGGATAAGGCCTTCGAAGATGCCAAGGACGAAGCGACTGCCCTAACGCATATCGCCAAGCGTATCGAGCCGTTTGCCGATCGCTTCCTACGCCCCGTGACCACGGATGACCTCAAGCGACTCCTGGAGCTACGCATGGCGCGCATCCTTCGCTTCAATCTCCCCAAGCACGAGGCGGCACTCCTACAGATCGAAGCGGACATCAAGCAGCTTCGCCACGACCTCAATCATCTCACCGACTATACGATCCGCTGGTACGAGCATCTGGTCACTCGCTACGGCAGCGCTTTCCTCCGTCGCACTAAGATCACCAACTTCGGCACGATCGAGGTCACGAAGGTAGCCGAGCTGGATGCCAAGCTCTACATCAACCGAGAAGAGGGCTTCTTCGGCACAGCCCTCAAGGAGGGAGAGTTCGTCTGCAACTGCTCCAGCCTAGACGAGGTGCTGGTGATCTTCCGCTCTGGGAAGTACTTTGTAGGCAAAGTCGAGGACAAGCGCTTCTACGGCCAGGAGGAAGTGATCTACATCAACCGCTACGTACGTAATGACGAGCGTACTATATATAATGTAGTCTACCGAGATGGCAAGAGCGGATCGGTCTATGCCAAGCGCTTCAACATCCTCTCTGTCATCCGTGATCGTGTCTACGATATCACTCGTGGCAAGGATGGCTCACGCATCCTCTACCTCTCTGCCAATGGCAATGGAGAGGCCGAGAAGATCGCCGTGAAGCTGAAGATACGCAACGCTCGCCAGCGACTATTCCAATTCGAAAAGGACTTCTCCGATATCCCTATCAAAGCCAAAAGTTCGGTAGGTCTCCTTGTCACCAAGGCAGAGGTACACTCAGTGACACTACTCTCCAAGGGCTTCTCTACCCTCGGAGGTCGAGATGTGTGGTTTGATCGAGATATCTTCCGAATCAACTACAACGAACAAGGTGAATACCTCGGTGCCTTCCATGCCCGTGATCGCATCCTGATCATCCTCTCCAATGGCGAATGCTATACGTCAGACTTCAACGATAACATCCATATCGAGGAGAACCTCCTACGCATCGAGAAGCATCAGCCTAAGAAGCTCTGGACAGCCGTGTACTATGATGCCGAGCAAAAGCATCACTACATCAAGCGCTTCTACATCGAGGAGGAACAGAAGCGAGAGTTCATCCTCGGCGAGAACCCCAAGAATGAACTGCTTCTGCTCACCGACACCTATTATCCCCGCCTACTGATCGGGAAGAAGGAAAAGGACGGAGAGGTACGCACGACAGAGATCGATGTCGAGGAGTTTGCCCTCGTCAAGAGTATCCGAGCTCGTGGCAAGCGTATCGCCCCCTACCCCATCGACCAAGTGGAAGAGCTCGCACCGATGAAGCCCTCCCCCATCTTCGAGGAGGAGCACGCTGAGGAAATGGGAGACTCCTCCGAAGAGACTCCCGACCTTTTCCACGAGCTAGACAATCCTCCTTCACCCAAAGCCTAAGTAGGCTCTCACCTCACAGACCTCCATGTTTGACGCAAAGAAGATCCTCCTTCTCCTAGCCCTGAGCTCTGCCTCACTGCAAGCTCAGCAAAGCATAAGCCCAGCCCAACCATCCGCTACGGCAGTAGCAGGAGGTCGGGCTGGGCTCTTCACTATACCCGAGGCACAGCTGCGCACGACAGTCCCTCAGATCCATCACCAGTACTTGGGGCTGGGGGGAGCACTGCTTCGAGACACCTACCTCTCTCCATTACGCTACGGAGGTAAGGCCTTCAGCTACATCTCCGAAGTGACACGACTGGGCTACCAACGCCGAGCTGATAGTGTCACAGCGGCAGGTTCGCTCTTCAGCTACCATGGTCGGCAGGCAGATCAGCGCTGGAGACGACATACACTCCTAACTGTAGATCTCGGCCTGACAACTAACCCAGCAGGCAATGCCTCTATCTACACCCTCCAAGGCCGCTACGACTGGGGCTATCTACGTCAGCTATATACCGGAAAGTGGGGGACACTCTCCGTCGGGGGGAGCCTATCGGCTCTGGCAGGAGTGCGCTATAGCACCCGCAATGGCAATAACCCCGCTAGTCTAGACTTCGGTCTCTCCATCGGACCTAGCCTACTCTATAGTAAGCGTCTGGGTGGAGAGAAGCTCCCCATGCTGGCCAAGCTCTACCTCCGATCAGGGCTTCTAGGCACCACCTTCTCCCAAGAATTTGGCGAGACCTACTACGAGCTCTACTACTATTCGAAGCCTCTGAAACGATTCTCTCTGGCTCACCCTGGGAATGCCCCCGAGCTACAGCTCCTGACCAGCCTAGACCTCCCCATACTAGACTACCTCACGCTCTCCGTCGGCTATCGCTGGGACTACCGAGAGAAGCGTCTGCATCACTTGCGCTCTGGCTACAGCCAGCATAGTCTCCTCATCGGTGTCTCCACGACACTGCTCCCTCTCCAAGGACGTCGTGTACGCTCCTCTCACTCCTCCAGCTTACCCTTCTGATGCGCCACCTCTTCCCAATCCTGGCCCTAGCACTCGCTAGCCTAAACCTCACATCCTGCTCTACCGAGCCAGACTTCAGTGGCGATCCCTATAAGAACTATGATCAGCTCTGGGAGCTCCTCGATCGTCACTACTGCTACTTCGATCTCAAGCTACCCCAAGGGACCTCTTGGCGTGACCTCTACCACAAGCATCGTAAGGATCTACGTCCCAAGATGACCACCGACTCACTCTTCCTCGTGATGACAGAGCTACTCGCAGAGCTTAAGGATGGGCATGTCAATCTCTCCTCAACCTTCGACTACGGACGCTACTGGGGATGGAAGGAGGAAGGTCCTCGCTCCTTCGACACCAACCTCATCGATGACTATCTGGGGAAAGACTATCATATCGCTGGTGGTATCGCCTACCGCCAGCTACCAGAGCTAGAAGGCATCCAGCGCAAGATACCTATCGGCTATATGCGTGTATCCTCCTTCAACTCCAGCATCTCAGACAGCAACATCTCTGCTGCTATGAATCGGCTCAAGGGATGCCTCGGGCTCATCATCGACATCCGTAATAATGGCGGAGGACAAGTCTCCACCTCCGATCGCCTCGCCCAACACTTCATCCGTGAGCGCAGGCATATCGGCTATATCTCCCACAAGACTGGCCCCGCACACGATGCCTTCTCCGAGAAGAAAGCGGTGTGGATCGAACCTCTAAATGCGGGTACTATTTGGCTCAAGCCTACCATCGTCCTGACAAACCAAGGAGTCTATAGTGCAGCCAATGACTTCACCCTCCGCATGAAGGGGCTTCGTCAGGTGCGTATCGTCGGGTGGAAGACCGGAGGCGGTGGCGGACTTCCTATGTCCTCCGAGCTACCCAATGGCTGGGGTGTACGCTTCTCTGCCTCCCGCACCTATGATGCCTCGGGCAAGGATATAGAATTTGGTATTGACCCAGACTATGTCGTACGTGGGGAGATCAGCCGAGAGGACAAGACCGATCGCTACATTGAGGCCTCTGCTGCTCTTTTGACTCGCTGGATCGAGCAGATCCTCCAGAAGCAAGAGGAGAAGCAGCCCAAGTCCCCCACGAACTAGTCTGACCGAATGATCAACCTCTCTCGGCACGGAGGTCTACCTCGCTCACAAAGGAGGTAGACCTCCCACGAATATCAGCTAAGGCATCCCGATAGTCCAGTATAAAAATCCTCGTTCACTCGTTCATATATAAAAGTCCCCCGCCAAGGTCTCATCAGAGTTCCTTGGCGGGGGACTATACCGTTGGGGTAGATCGACTACTCTTCTTCGGTGCTACGCTCTACCTGCGTCCGAGCTAACGCTTGCTCTTGGCGCTGGCGTTCCACCGCTTCTTCGTAGCTCATGGGGCGCTCTGGGCGAGGGAGAGACTTAGGTCTAGTCGCAGGCACAGCGGATGTACGAACAGCCTCTTCACGAGGCTGACGACCCTCTGCTGGGGTAGCAGAGTGCTCCTCCCGACTAGACTCTTGTGAGTGTGCGGGCTGTTCACGACGAGGCTGACGATCGGGGCGAGGCTGACGGTCGTCTTGACGAGCTGGGCGTTCCTCTGGAGTAGCAGGACGCTCTCCCTGACTAGACTCCTGTGAGCGTGTAGACTGCTCACGACGAGGCTGACGATCGGGGCGGGGCTGGCGGTCGTCTTGACGAGCTGGGCGTTCCTCTGGGGTAGAAGGGCGCTCTCCCTGACTAGACTCCTGCGAGCGTGTAGACTGCTCACGACGAGGCTGACGATCGGGGCGAGGCTGGCGTTCTTCTTGACGAGCTGGGCGTTCCTCTGGAGTAGTAGGACGCTCTCCCTGATTAGACTCCTGCGAGCGTGTAGACTGCTCACGGCGAGGCTGACGATCAGGGCGGGGCTGGCGGTCGTCTTGACGAGAAGACTGCTGCTGATCACGACGAGAAGACTTCTCCTGATGCTGCTGTTGAGGCTGTGCTTGGGCGCCTTCAGTACGATCACGACCTTCGCCGTTCTTTTTCTTCTTACTACGACTCTTCTCACGCTGGAGCGTCTCATCATCGGGACGCTGGCGGAGAGAAGTCTGCTTCTCCTTACGAATAGAGCGAAGATTTAAGTCTAAGGCATCGACAGAGATCTGTACCTCCCAAATGCAGATGCAGAGGGAGAGAGCTAGCAGGATCATGCCGAAACCAAAGACGTATCCTCCCAAAGCATTCCACTGCATGTAGTAACAGAACATCGCAGCAAGGCAAACCAAGAGACTGCTAGCCCCAAGCATCTGCATGGCACGAATGAGGTTGAGACGCAGATAGAGATTCTTGATCTGCGCTGGCGTCGTAGATTCAGCTTCGGGATTGCTTTCATAGCGCTCCTTCAGGCTACGCACGATAGAGGCATAGGAAAGGAAGCGATTCGTATAAGCAAGGAGGATCAGTGAGATCGCCGAGAATAATAATGAAGGGGTAGTTAGGTTCAGTTCGTTCATAGGACCTAATGAATAGGGATTAATAAGGGGATGGGCTAATAGCGACTAGCTAGTCGCTCAGCCAAACGGCGGTGAATGATCGAGGCTAGGAAGTGCTTGGTGACGGTGATGTCAATCTCCTTGCCTAGTTCACCTGCGATAGAGGCGACCTTGCCATCCTTGAATCCACAGGGGTTGATCAAGTGGAAGGGAGCTAGGTCGGTATTTACATTAAGAGCGAAACCATGCATCGTGATGTAGCGAGAACTCTTGACTCCGATAGCACAGATCTTACGCTCGGAGGCTGGCTGTCCGACATCAAGCCAAACACCCGTAGCACCCTCCTTGAGCCCAGCACTAATACCGTAGAACTGTAAGAGCTCAATCACAGACTGCTCTAAAAGCTCAATATAAGCCTTCAGACCAAGACCGAAACGCTCCAAGTCTAAGATAGGATAGCCCGTGATCTGACCTGGCCCATGGTAGGTGACGTCACCTCCTCGCTCCACAGTAAAGTAGTCGTATCCCTGCTCTCGGAGGAAATCCTCACTCATCAGCATATTCGCACTATCCGCATGCTTACCAAGCGTAAAGACGGGATTATGCTCACAGAATAGGAGGTAGCTCTTCGTAGGACGACCAGCGAACTTAGCATCAAGCTGAGTTTGGAAGAGCTCCTTCTGTATCGCCCAAGCATCAGCGTAGGCTATACGACCTAGGTCTCGATACTCATAGGGCTCCTCGTAGGCAGGGAGCTCCCCACGTGTGATACCATCATCAGTCACCTCCAGATAATCCCAGTCGTGAGCTGGCTGAAGATCCCTTGGAAGCATCTCCTCTAGTTGAGCATGGCTGGGGGCATGATGTGAGAGATGCGTCAGCAGGGTGAGCTCAGGACGATGCTCGAGTAGCGGTAAGAGCTTCTCCACATCCACCACCGATTGGTGAGATGGGTGAGGACGCTGATAGCGCAGAGCATTGATGACGAGAAGGCGTGATCCATCGATCTTCGCCCATTCCTGGGGATCGATGCTCTTCATATCCGTAATATAGCTCACCTGCCCTAAGCGATAGCCTACGATAGGGAGCTTACCATGCATATGAGAGATCGGCGTCACGGTAATATCAAAGAGCTCAAAGGAGCTATCATCTCCCTCCTCAATAGGACAAAGCTTGAAACGAGGAGTCCCAGGATAGGGATTAGGGCTGAAGACATAGTGCATCCGCTGCTTCACTGCATCCAAGACCCGAGCCTGCCCGTAAATGGGAACTTCATTACGCCAAGTGATGGTACGTAGGTCATCCAACCCATAGGTATGATCATAGTGCTCATGCGTCAGGAGGACGGCATCTACACGGTCTAAGCGCAGATGCGTCGCCTGAGTGTGGAAGTCAGGACCACAATCAATGAGAATCCGCTTTCCCTGAGGTGTCACCACCAGAGCAGAGGTACGCAGACGATGATCATAGGGATTAGAGCTGTGACAGACCGGACAGCCACAGCCTACTTCGGGGATACCCGTACTGGTACCCGTACCGAGGAGGATAACCTTCATGAATACTAATTACGTAAGGTCGTCGGAGAATAAATGAATGAAGAGCGATCAATCTGCGCAACTCTTCAATACTTGCGAGAATAACCAGTGGAAGCTCTATGAGATATAGCGAACCTCTGGCTCGATGTTTATACCAAAGCGATCACGCACCTCCTGCTGGACAAACTCAGCCAGACGAGCGATATCCGTCCCAGTAGCCTCACCATCAGCATTGATCAGTACCAGAGCTTGACGCTCATAGACTCTGGCATGCCCTAGGCGATAGCCTTTAAGACCTGCTTGGTCGATAAGCCAGCCTGCTGGCACCTTGACTCGACCATCAGGCTGAAGATAGTGAGGGGCATTCGGGTACTTCTCAAGCAGTGCTTCGAAAGCAGACGCCTCGATGACTGGGTTCATAAAGAAACTCCCAGCATTCCCTACTTCAGCAGGATCGGGTAGTTTGCTTTGGCGAATGGCGATGACCGTCTGACGAATATCCTCTGGACTTGGATCCGAGGTATGCTCTGCTACACGAGCTCGCAGGTCGGCATAGTCTAGTAGAGGTTTGGGGTCCTTAGAGAGGCGATAGTGGACGTGAGTGACGATGTAGTCAGCGCCCTCAGGAGATTTGAAGAAGCTATACCGATAGCCATACTGACACTCCTCCGGGGAGAAGATCCGCACCTCTCCGGTGCGTCGATGTACCGTATGCACGGCTTGGATCAGATCTGCAACTTCAGCACCATAAGCTCCGATATTCTGTATCGCCGAGGCACCCACCAGACCAGGGATCAAGGAGAGATTCTCTGCTCCCCAAAGTCCCTGCTGACACGAGCGAGCCACGAAATCGTCCCACTTAACTCCAGAGCCAACGAGGTAATCGACAGTCGTGTCTGTCTCTGCTAAACGCTCCTCGGTCAGGATCCGTGAGTGCAAGATGATACCATGGAAATTGGCGAGGAAGAGCAGATTGCTCCCCTCGCCAATGGATAGACAGCGACACTCCTGGAAGTATTCATCACGAGCGAGGAGCTTCAGATCCTCTACTGATGTGAAAGGGATGAACCAGTCTGCCTGGGCATCGATGCCAAAGGTGTTATGTGCACGGAGTGAATAGTTCTGTAAGATCTCCATGATGTAGTATACGGCCCCGCCACAAACGAGCGAGGGAAGCGGAAGGGCTTAGCGGTCGTTCTCTAGGAGCCAAGCATCCTTGAACTCTGGTGCGAAGCGAGCCTTGATAGCCTCACGGCTAGCTGCAGCTTCTTCACGAGAGTTAAAGCTAGACACGATGACACGGAGCATACCTACTTCATTAGAAGCCAGGACTGCGCTGTAGCCAGCACCGACCATACGCTCCTTGAGGTTACGTGCATTCGTAGGATTCTGGAAGCTACCGACGACGACGCTGAAGCGCTTTAGACGAGTAGCATCTTCGCCTTGATATGTAGTGACACGTTCCTTACGAACAGTCACAGGAGTCGTGCTACGAGACTGAGCGACAGCTGGAGCTTCTTCGTACTGTACCGCAGGCTGTGCGGACTGTGTAGCTACTTCACGTTGCTTAGCCTGCTCATAAGCCTTACGATAGGCACTCTTCTTACTACCACAGGAGCTCAGGCTGACGACAGATGCTAGCGCAAGGGTAGCTAGGATGATCTTCTTCATATTGACTTTTCGTATTTGTTGCGTATAATTACCTTTCGCAAAGGTAGCAAATTCTTAGTATTGCCTTGAAATCTAAGCCTACTGGATTATGGGGCGTCTTCGAAAAGGCCCTCAATGCATATCACGTCGGCACTGCTTTGATTGCTCTTCACGCTATCTATTCCTTCATCCTTATACCATATTATATATACTTGTCAGGAGGCAACACAGCCTCAGCACTCCTCTACTTCTCCTATATCCATACACTTTAAGGATTCATCACCTTAGTACGGAAGTAGCTAGTATTGTGCTTTTTTGTACCTTTGCGACGACTTCTATAGGGGTAGTTATTTCATCAGAAGTAGAAACTCATAGACTATAGAGGCACTCGTGTGTAATTCATAGTAAGTTTAACAAATGGAAAATTTGAAAGAGATCAAGCCCATCGCAGACTTCAATTGGGATGAGTTTGAGCAGGGAGAAGTAGCATGCTCTGCTTCCCGTAAGGAGCAGGAAGCTGCGTATGACAGCACGTTGTCTAACGTCAAGGATCAGGAAGTAGTCATCGGTACGGTCACCAAGATCGGCAAGCGTGAAGTGCTTGTCAATATTGGATTCAAGAGCGAAGGCGCAATCAATGCAGCGGAATTCCGCTACAATCCTGAGCTTCAGGTCGGAGACAAGGTTGAGGTCTTCATCGAGTCTCAAGAAGACAAGAAGGGACAGCTCGTGCTCTCTCACCGCCAGGCTCGTGTCGCTCGTAGCTGGGATCGTATCAACGAAGCCCTCGAAAAGGACGAAGTGGTACGTGGTTACGTCAAGTGCCGCACGAAGGGTGGTATGATCGTCGATATCTTCGGCATCGAAGCCTTCCTGCCAGGATCTCAAATCGACGTCCGTCCTATCCGCGACTACGATGCGTATGTGGATAAGACCATGGAGTTCAAGATCGTCAAGATCAACCAGGACTTCAAGAACGTCGTCGTCTCTCACAAGGTACTCATCGAAGCTGAACTCGAAGCTCAGAAGGCTGAGATCATCAGCAAGCTCGAGAAGGGTCAGATCCTCGAAGGGGTTGTCAAGAACATCACTTCTTACGGTGCATTCATCGACCTCGGTGGTATCGATGGTCTCGTACACATCACGGATCTCTCTTGGGGTCGTGTTTCTCACCCCAGCGAAGTGGTATCACTTGACCAGAAGCTCAATGTCGTTATCCTTGAGTTCGATGAAGCTAAGAAGCGTATCGCTCTTGGCCTCAAGCAGCTCCAGCCACATCCTTGGGATAGCCTCGACGCTAACCTTAAGGTGGGTGATAAGATCAAGGGTAAGGTCGTCGTCCTCGCTGATTACGGTGCATTCATCGAAGTCGCTCCGGGCGTAGAAGGTCTCGTCCACATCTCTGAAATGTCCTGGACACAGCACATCCGCTCTGCTCAGGAGCTTCTCAAGGTAGGTGATGAAGTCGAAGCTGTCATCCTCTCTCTTGATCGCGAAGAGCGTAAGATGAGCCTCGGTCTCAAGCAGCTCAAGGAAGATCCATGGGAAAATATCGACAAGCGTTTCCCCATCGGTTCTCGCCACACGGCTAAGGTGCGTAACTTCACGAACTTCGGTGTCTTCGTAGAAATCGAAGAAGGTATCGATGGTCTTGTACACATCTCTGACCTCTCTTGGACAAAGAAGATCAAGCACCCCAATGAGTTCACTGAAGTAGGCGCTCCTCTGGACATCATCGTCCTCGAGATCGACAAGGAAAACCGCCGTCTCTCTCTTGGTCACAAGCAGATCGAAGAGAACCCATGGAATGCCTTCGAAGCTAACTTCAAGGTAGGCACGATCCACGAAGGTACTATCCGTGACTTCGTAGAAAAGGGTGCTGTCATCAGCCTCCCTGAAGGCATCGAAGCCTTCGCTACGCCTAAGCACCTCGTCAAGCAGGATGGCACGCAGGCTGTCAAGGGTGAAACTCTTCCCTTCAAGGTGATCGAGTTCAACAAGGACGCTCGCCGTATCATCGTATCGCACAGCCGCACCTTCGAAGATGAAGCTAAGGCTGAAGCTCGTGCAAGCGAACGTGCTGAACGCGCTGAACGTCAGGCTCGCAACCAGGACGCTGCTGCTTCGATCGCTGCAACCAACGCATCTACTGAAAAGGCTACCCTCGGTGACCTCGATGCTCTTGCAGCCCTCAAGGAAAAGCTCTCCTAAACCACTTCCCTAATAAGGGATAAAGACTTGGACGCCCCGTCTTCCTCTCTAGGAAGGCGGGGCGTCCTGCATAGATGATATTCCCTAGACTGAGCCGTATATCCTGATGAGCGTTTATTGGACGAGCAGACAGGTTCGCTAGCCAGCACACGATCGAGTCATTACTTACGTAGCCTAATTTTCATTACTAATAAAACGTACGGTCGATTACTAACGAAGTTTAATTTCGTTAGTAATCGACCGAGCGAGTTATTACTTATAAATCTGAGCTAGCAAATCACTTCAACAGACGGAGCTTAACGAATACGGGGTAGTGATCCGAAGGAGCACGACGAACATGCTTCTGGAGTCGAACCTCTACGGGAGCCTGATCACTGCCCTGCGTCGGAGCATCAGGAAGCGCCGTCCAATAGCTATCCGTGCGGATCGCATAGCGCAGGACACGGAAGGCGGACGAGACAAAGACATGATCAATACGGCTCGGAGTCATCAGTTCAGTATCAAAGGCATTGAACGTCCCATTGGGAGCAAAGCGATGCTCTGCGAGCGTATAACTATCCTGCAGGAGAGAGGATGAGGCGAAGCGAGAATAAACCTCGTCTGTCTGATCTACATTGAAATCCCCCGTGAGGATGACAGGCGAAGATGCCCCAGCCAGAGACTGGATCTTGCTCAAGACAAGATGCGCCGAAGCAAGACGTGCGACCTTCCCCACGTGATCGAGATGCAGATTGAAGAAGAAGAGACGACGCTTCGTCGGCAGATCTTCGAGTTCTACCCAGGAGCAAATCCGCACGCAGGCAGCATCCCAGCCAAACGAAGGACGCTCAGGAGTCTCACTTAACCAGAAGTGCCCTGAGCGAAGTCGCTTGAAGCGATCACGACGATAAAAAACCGCCGCATATTCGCCCTGCTCCTTACCATCTTCCCGACCCACTCCTACATAGTCATAGGTAGGAAGGCTTCGATGGAGGTCAGCAACTTGGTGAGCCAAGGCCTCCTGGACACCGAAGATATCGGGATCCTCGTAGGTAAGCAGATCTGAGATCACAGGCAATCGCTGCATCCAGCCATTACCTCGCTTCACATCATCGGGATTATCGTAGCGAATATTATAGGATCCAACAAGGAGCTCCTGAGCCTGTAGGCCAAGTGAGACAGCCAGGAGGCAGGCGAAGAAGAAGAGTCTTTTCATTGGACAGAATGGGTATATAAGTTGATTGATCTCGGTGCTAAGCCCTATAAAGGTACAGCGGTTTAACGCACCTACCAAGAGGGCTTTAATGCGTTTCTGCCTGAATAGTACTACCTTTGCCTCGCATAATTAACGATGTCTAATGACTAATTCGAACCCTCCCTCCCCGCTATTCGCTATGGTCGCCCGTGCAGGACTACCCTTTGGCTTGGTACTCGCTCTGACGTCCACAGCACGCCTCCTCAGCGCTCTCACCTTCCCTCCACTAATACTCCTTTATTATGTAGGTGTCATCGTCATCCCTATCGTGGCCTATCGTAGTGCACGATTCTATCGTGACAGCCACTTCTATGGATGCCCCTTCCGCTTCGCCCAAGGCTTTAGCTACACCGTCTTGATCCATGCCCTCGGAGGGATCGTGGCACTCCTCCCTCAGTACTTCTACTTTAAGCTCGTCGTACCGAGCCTGCTGGATCGCATGCTACCGATACTTCGTCAGCTCTGGGGAAATAGGGCGAACGAGCTCTTTGCAGAGCTTCAGGGGATCACGACCTTCGAATGGCTATGGACAGACTATACGCTCACGCTCTTCCTAGGATTCATCTGGGGCATCATCGTCGGCCTAGCCCTCCGTCGTCACTAAATCTACACCTATGGACATCTCTCTCGTCATTCCCCTATATAACGAAGCCGAATCTCTGCCCGAGCTCGAGGCATGGATCCGACGTGTCATGGAGGAGCACGGCTTCTCCTATGAGATCATCTTTATCAACGACGGTAGCACCGACCACTCGTGGCAGGTGATCCGTGAGCTACAGGCACAGAATCCCCACGTACGTGGGATCAAGTTCCGCCGTAACTACGGGAAGTCCCCCGGCCTGCAGTGTGGCTTTGCCCGCACTCGAGGGGAGGTAGTCATCACGATGGATGCAGACCTACAGGACAGCCCTGATGAAATCCCCGAGCTCTACCGAATGATCAAGGAGGAGGGCTACGATCTAGTGAGCGGCTGGAAACAGAAGCGCTATGATCCGGTCTTCAGCAAGAACCTCCCCTCGAAGCTCTTCAACGCCACCGCACGCAAGCTCTCGGGTATCGATAACCTGCATGACTTCAACTGCGGGCTCAAGGCCTATCGCTCCGAGGTCGTCAAGAATATCGAGATCTACAACGATATGCACCGCTATATTCCCTACATGGCGAAGGTAGCGGGTTTCTCTCGCATTGGGGAGAAGGTCGTCCAGCATCAGGCACGTAAGTATGGCGAGAGCAAGTTCGGTCTCAACCGCTTTGTCAATGGTTACTTGGATCTGATCACCCTCTGGTTCACTTCGACCTTTGGACGCAAGCCCATGCACTTCTTCGGTCTAGGAGGAAGTCTGATGTTCATCATCGGATTCCTAGCCTTAGCTGTCGTCCTCTTCTCGAAGCTCTTCCACATCTGGACGAATACGCCCGCTCCGCTGGTGACAGATCGTCCCTACTTCTTCATCGCACTGACAGGGATGATCCTCGGCACTCAGCTCTTCCTAGCAGGCTTCTTAGCTGAGCTTCTGGCTCGCCAGTCTCAGGATCGTAACGACTACAAGATCGAGGAGGAGCTCTAGTCTCCCCCTCCGCTATACCACTCGATATATGCACCTGAATACCATCCTTTCTTCCTCGCTACGTGCTTGGAAGCCATGCGCCTTAGCAGTCATCACTGCTGGGGCGCTTTTTGCTTGCTCTAAGGGGAATACCTCTAGTAGCTATACCAAGCTATCGGGCGAAGTCTTCACGACGACCTTCTCCATCCAGTATGACCTCCCCGAGGACTATGCTATGGCTGTGGACTCCACCTTCCACGCCTTCAGCCATTCGCTCAATCCCTTTGACTCTACGAGCCTCATCTCGGCGATCAATCGCAATGAGTCCCAGCAGGGCGACTCCATGCTTCGTGAGGTCTTCCTCCAGTCAGTAGAGATCTCCCGTCAGACCGGCGGGAGCTATGATGTGACTTGCTCGCCCCTGATCAACCTCTGGGGCTTTGGCTTCGAGAAGAAGGATAGTATCAGCCAGCACACCATCGATAGCATACGGGCGTTCGTAGGGTATGATAAGGTCTCCTTCGATGGACTGCGTGTCATCAAAGCTGACCCTCGTATGAAGATGGACTTCTCCTCCATATCTAAGGGGTACTGCGCTGACCTCGTAGCACGCACACTCGTCAATAAGGGGGCAAAGAGCTACCTCGTAGAGCTCGGTGGTGAGATCGCTTACCAGGGGGTCAATCCCCAAGGCAAGGCTTGGGTCATCGGCATCGATAAGCCCGTCGAAGGGGCTTCGGCTGGTGCAGAGCAATTCCAAGTCCGCATCCAGCTACCCGAGACAGCTGGTGGTGTCGCTACCTCGGGCAACTACCGGAACTATAAGATCGTGGGGGGAAAGAAGGTAGCACACACCATCGATCCTCACACCGGCTATCCGATCCAGACGGATATCCTCAGTGTGACGATCCTAGCCCCTAGCTGTATGCTGGCCGATGGTCTTGCCACGGCCTGCATGACCCGTCATGCCAAGGAAATACCCGCTCTCATAAAGCACTTCCCAGGAGTCGAATACATGCTTATTCTTGGCGATGGGAAGGACGGCTTCCGCACGCTGATGTCCTCCGGCTTCGAGCATCTCGTCCTACCCGACTAATCAATACTCACTATTAATAACACTACTACTCATTATGGAAAAAGAAAAGAAAGTGATCATCGCCCTCTACGGACCTGGCAACAAGGGCAAGAGCAAGACGATCAACCTCTTGATAAAGTTCCTTGGAGGGTCTGAATCAGACAAGGAGCGTCGTATTTCTCTTACCTATGAGGATAAGAAAATAGCCATAACAACCTACGGAGATGATGACTCCCAACTTAACAAAAACATCAAATTCTTCAAGGAAAAGAGTTGTGATATTCTTGTTACGGCAACAAGAACTAAAGGGAAATCTGTAAAAACCTTGGAGACCTTTGAGAAAGAGATCGGCAGGAAAGCTATTTGGATAGCTAAGAGTTATCTCGACTATACTCTAAAGCCAGCAAAGGGGCTAAAAGAGTCGCTCGATAGTAGTCAGCGTGATGCCATTTTTGACAAGATCAATACGCAACAGGCTCAATGCATGAAAGATGTAATCGATATGATAATCAAAGAATGGGACAATCCTGAATAGGACGAGCCCACCTCATCTGATACTACTCCGAATAAGAGATAAGTAATACATTCGCCCGCAGGCCTCTCTAAAGAGTATCTGCGGGCGAGCTGTTTCTTTCGGCCTGATACTAAGTGCAAGGAGTCTACTCTCCTAGGCTTATTCTGGTGACCCTCGATAAATTACCAAGAAGAGTAGAGACTTATCCTCCTCGAACGAAAGAAAAAGAGGGGAAAACCCGCTAGGACATAGCCTAACAAGCACTTAGCTAGGCAGATTTAATTAACTTTGAGACCCAATTATTCCTTGTAGCAATTACTCATCTTTGATACGGCTGATGTCGTCCGGCTTCGAGCGCCTCGTCCTACCCGACTAAGCCCCTCCCTCTATTCTATGGCTAAGAAGAAGACGGTCTACCACTGCTCCGAATGTGGTGCCCAATACCCCAAGTGGCAAGGCTACTGCTCGCAGTGCGGCACTTGGAACTCGATCGAAGAAGAAGAGATCATCCTCACCAAAGGGGATAAACCAACCTCTACCTTCACAGCGACGAGCATCACCGCCAGCAAGCCCGTGCGTCTCGGCGACATCCAGCACCGAGAGGAAGTACGCCTTAGCATGGGTGACCCCGAGCTTGACCGTGTCCTCGGTGGAGGACTTGTAGAGGGAGCCTTCGTCCTCATCGGTGGCGAGCCGGGCATCGGGAAGTCTACACTCGTCCTACAGACTGTACTGCGCCTGCCCTACAAGACCCTTTATGTCTCGGGCGAAGAAAGCCTCTCCCAGCTGAAGATGCGTGCTGACCGCCTCGGAGGTACCAATGAGGACACGCTGATCTACGCAGAGACTTCGCTAGAGAAGATCCTCTCTACCGCCCTCGAGCTACAGCCCCAGCTACTTGTCATCGACTCCATACAGACGATCCAGACCGAGCTATCGGACTCTACCCCAGGGAGCGTATCCCAGATCCGAGAGTGTGCCAACGCCCTGCTCAAGTACTGCAAGACGGAGGGAGTCGCCGTCCTCGTCATAGGGCACATCACCAAGGAGGGTAGCATCGCTGGCCCGAAGGTACTAGAGCATACGGTGGATGTCGTCCTACAGTTCGATGGGGACAAGCACTACATGTACCGTATCTTGCGAGGTCAGAAGAACCGCTTCGGGAGCACTGCAGAGCTCGGTATCTATGAGATGCGACAGACGGGTCTCTTACCTGTCGAGAACCCTTCAGAGCACTTGATGAGCCAGGCGAGCTTAGGCCTCAGTGGCACAGCCATAGCCGTGGCGATGGAGGGGGTACGTCCCTTCCTCATCGAGACACAGGCGCTCGTGAGTTCGGCGGTCTATGCCACCCCCCAGCGCTCCTCCACAGGATTTGATGCTCGGCGAATGAATATGCTGCTGGCTGTCTTGGAAAAGCGGGCAGGCTTCAAGCTCATACAGAAGGACGTCTTCCTCAACATAGCCGGAGGTATCCGCCTGGCTGATCCCGCCTCCGACCTCGCCGTCATCACGGCAGTCCTCTCCTCTAGCCTAGACATCGCCCTGCCCGAGGGGGTCTGTCTGACGGGCGAGGTAGGTCTGTCGGGCGAAGTCCGTTCGGTGAGTCGCATCGAGCAGCGTATCCTCGAAGCCGAGCGCATTGGCTTCCGAGCGATGATCCTCCCAGAGAGCAACCTCGCCGGTCTCGATACCTCCTCCCGCAAGATTCGCCTCGTAGGGGTCAAGACCGTCGAAGAGGCCTTCCGTAAGCTCTTCCGCCAAGGCTAACGACGCCTCTTCATCCACCGAACTGACCTCACACCTACCACCCCCACCCTCGCTCCCCTAGGAGAGCGGAGGTGGGGGCTTGCTTTAGGCTAGCCAGCCCACAGGCTAAGCCACTGCAAGAAGACGTCACGACCGAACGAAAAATCACGATATACCCAATCATGTAGTCGCCATATACCTAACCAAGACATCACAATATACCTAACCGACCGATCACAATATACCCGATCTCGCAGGGGGAAATATACGTACCCTACCCTCCAGATGAGGACAGTCGAAGTCGGAAGGAAAAGCGGGGATACGTACCTCTGTTGGTGTTGCCCAAAACTTAACTACCTTTGAAGCAATGATATTTTTTTACATTCTGATCCATTCACTTAAGGGTTCACCTCTAAATGCTTCTAAATGCCCAAACTTTATTACATCCTGCTAGCCCTCTTGCTCAATGTGACCTCGCTCCTCGCTCAGCAGGGGACACTCCAGGGTCAAGTCTATAGCACCAAGAGCAATGAGCCACTAGAGTCCGCTAGCGTACGCGTACAGGGCACTAGCCTTGGAGCGAGAACCGACGGGCAGGGGCGCTTCGTCATATCTGGGCTGAAGCCTGGCTTCGTCCGCCTCATAGTCTCCATGCTCGGCTATGAGACGACGACATCTGCAGAGGTACAAGTGATAGGCAATCAGACGAGCTTCATCGACATCGCTCTTGACGAAGCCTCCACAAGCCTAACGGAGGTCGTCGTCCGCCCTAACGTGCGGCTCAAGCGGGTAGAAAGTCCCCTGTCGCTACAGACCCTCGGCATCAAGCAGATCGAGAAGAACGCTGGTGCCAATAGAGATATTTCCAAGCTGGTACAGACACTACCTGGCGTCGGTGCTACCGACCCTAATCGCAATGACCTCATCGTGCGTGGCGGAGGGCCTTCGGAGAACGTCTTCTACCTTGACGGGATAGAGATCCCCGTGATCAACCACTTCTCTACCCAAGGGGCATCCGGGGGCGGCGTCGGGATGATCAACCCTGACTTTGTCCGAGAGATTAGCTTCTATACGGGCGCCTTCCCCGCTAGTCGTACCAATGCCCTCAGCTCAGTGATGGAGATCAAGCAGCGAGATGGCGATACCGATCGCATACACATCAAGGCATCGGTAGGTGCCTCTGATGCAGCCCTCACCATAGAGGGTGCACTGAGCGAGAAGTCATCGTTCATCGCCTCTGCTCGCCAGTCGTACCTTCAGTGGCTCTTTAAGGCTATCAAGCTCCCCTTCCTCCCGACCTACAATGACTTCCAGCTCAAGTACAAGCACCGCTTCAATGCACACAACGAGCTCACCATCCTGGGCATCGGAGCGATAGACGACATGAGCCTGAACACCAAGCTACAGAGCACTGGCTCCGAGGTCCAGCGCTACATCCTGAGCTATCTCCCTCGATACAAGCAGTGGAACTATACGGTAGGTGCTGTGTACAAGCACTACGGAGCAGGGCATACAGACAGCTGGGTGCTGAGCCGAAACATGCTACGCAATAGTAGCGTGAAGCATCAAAGTAATGACCCTACCCTACCTAAGCTATCCGAATACCAGTCCGATGAGACGGAGAGCAAGCTCTGCTATGAGCGCATGTATACGACCCTGCCCTTCAAGCTCAGCTTCGGTGCAGGGCTACGCTACGCCGACTATCGCAATCGTGCCGAGCGCCTCGCCTATCAGTCAGGGAAAGTCATACCACTCTCCTACGATGCCCACATCAGGCTACTAGCCTATTCAGCCTTTGCTCAGGCTTCAGACGAATACCTTGACAGGAGACTCAAGATCGGTATTGGAGTCAACCTAGTGGGCAATACGCTCAACCCGGTCATGAGCAATCCTTTCCCCCAGCTATCTCCTAGACTTTCGGTCTCGTTTGCACTCACCGATGACATCGATCTCAATGCCAACTTCGGGCGCTATGCCATGCAACCCTCCTACACAAGCATGGGCTACCAAGCCCCAGACGGGACCTACCCTAACAAGATGCGTCTGAAATACATCATGTCCAACCAAGCCGTACTCGGAGGTGAATACCATCTAGGCAGCTACCTACACTTCTCGGCCGAGGGATTCTACAAGTCCTACAGCTCTTATCCCATCTCCGAGCTCGAGGGTATAAGCCTAGCGAGTAAGGGTACAGAGTATGGACAGGTAGGCGCAGAGGCCGTGCTATCTACAGGAGAAGGCCGTGCCTATGGCGCCGAGGTCGTAGCTCGCCTCATGCCTTGGCATCAGTTCTCAGCGACAGCTACCTACACACTATTCCGAAGCGAGTTCACCGACAAGGCAGGGATCTACCGTCCTTCCTCTTGGGATACAAGACAGATGCTCAACCTACTACTCAGCTATCGCCTAGGCAAGAGTTGGTACCTCTCTGCCTCCTGGCGCTATAGCGGTGGAGCACCCTACACCCCGATAGATATGGAGCTCTCGACAAATAAGGCAGCTTGGGCGGTCACCAATCGTGCTTACCCTGACTACACACGCTTCAATACACTACGTCTCCCCGCCAAGCACCAGCTAGACCTGCGCCTAGATAAGGAGTTCTACTTCAAGCGCTGGATGCTTAACCTCTACCTAGATGTACAGAATGCCTATCTGAGCAGCTACATCAGTGCCCCCATCTACACCAACCGAGACTCCTCTGGAGAGGTGATGGATCACCCCTTCGATCCAGAGCGTCAGGAGCTACGTCAGCTCGACTACTACAGCAAGCTTATCCTCCCCACTCTTGGTCTGATCATCAAGCTCTGATTGATCTCCTCTTCTTCGCCCCCTACGCTCCCTAGTTCAGAATACGAGGAGGGCTCCCCTTGAGATACCCCCAAATGTATATGCACAAGCCTCAAGTCAGGTCAGTAGTGTGAAATCTAATAGATTATCTTTATCTTTGCAGTCCAATAGTACCCCTACGGTTACCAGGCAGGCCGAGTGGACTGTCGTAGAGGACTGAATAAAAGAACAAATTATAACGTTATAATAATAATGAAGAAAGGTATTCACCCTGAGAACTATCGTCCAGTTGTCTTCAAGGATATGTCCAACGAAGACATCTTCATCACACGCTCCACGATGCCCGCTAAGGAAACGATCGTGGTAGACGGTGTAGAGTATCCCCTGATTAAGGTGGAAATCTCCAGCACCTCCCACCCATTCTTCACCGGTAAGGCTAAGCTTGTCGACACCGCTGGTCGCGTAGACAAGTTCATGAGCCGCTACGGTAACCGTAAGAAGTAGTCCCTAGCATACGACGCTCGTGGCGAAGTACAAGCCCCTAGCGTCTAGGCATAAGACATCGACGGTCATCAGCTACCAAGCTGGTGACCGTTTGTCATTTTTATCCCACCTCGATAGCCTCCTCTCTCTAGGGCTCCAGCACGCACATCGGCAGAGGAGATACGACTTCTTAAGGAAACTACGGAAGGGTAGATCTGGGGAGCTCCAGCCGGAGGGAAGGTTGGCGGGGAAATATTTATCTTTGCGCCCGAAGGTCGGAGCATAGTACAGCATCCGCCCCCTTCGCTACGGATAGACAGATCGAATAGATGACGACCACCTTCTACCTAGAGTACTACGCCCAGACTGACGAAGCATTAGTATTCGTGGGGAAATACGGCGGAGACACCCGCCCTCGACACGACAACACGATCGAGCACCCCATGACGGAGCTTAGCCCAGGACACTGGGCGATCTCCCTCCCGACGAGATCAGCTGGCGACACTCCCGTAGAGCTCTACTATCACTACGAAGTACGCAGGCAGGATGGCACGCCCATCCAGCGAGAGTGGGGAGGCGATCGCTCGCTGCTAGTCCGAGACACCTGCTACTATGATCGTTGGCTAGACATCCCCGAGCAGGCGTCCCTCTATTCGCCAGTCGTCCTCCCCCCCTTTACTTCTGACCTCGCCGGTGCCCTCACCTCCACGACGCAGGAGGGAGCTCTCCAGGGATCGACCTTACAGTTCGCCATCTATGCCCCAAGCTATGGTAGCGATCAGGAGCTTCGTCTTGTCGGGTCTCTCCCCAGCCTAGGGGCATGGGATCCCACTCGCTCGCTCGCTCTCGTGCGCACGCAGGAGCGTCTCTATGAGGTCAGCATCCCGACCCACATGCTCTCTCAGGAAGAAATTGAGGGAATCGAATACAAGTACCTTCTCCTAGACAAGAAGACCGGGACTTACCACTGGGAGGAAGGCGCCAACCGTAGCTTCCCCACCTTCCCTCTTGATCCAAGCCGTTCGGCTCGAATCCAGGATGCCTATCCACGCATCACCCCCCCAGCAGTCCGACTAGCAGGTCTATCCGTTCCCCTCTTTGCGCTACGTTGCGAAGAGGACTGGGGGATCGGAGACTTCGGCACGCTCCTTCGGGATACCCTACCCTTCGTCGAGGCACATGATCTACGAGTCATCCAGCTCCTACCGATCAATGACACCACCTTCACCCGAGGGATCAAGGACTCTTACCCCTACAATGCGATCTCGGTCGATGCCCTCCATCCGATCTATATCGACATCGACCAACTGCCCCGTCTAGCCGATCAGGCGCTGGAGAAGAAGCTACGTAGACGAGCTAGTCAGCTACGCAAGAAGGCCAAAGTAGACTACCCAGCTGTCCTTGCACTCAAGGAGGAATATCTCCGAGCACTCTTCCCCGAGCTTAGTCAAGAGCTAAACGAAGATGACGCCTTCCTCAACTTCTGTCAGGAAAACCAGAGCTGGCTTCGCCCCTATGCCTGGTACTGCGTCCTAAGAGATGTACATCCAGATCAGTCTCCGCAGACCTGGGTAGAAGGAGACCGCTATCATGATGAGCTACATGATACGCTAGGTCAGAAGTCGGATCTATATGAATCCTATCGCTACTACTGCTGGCTACAGTATGAGTTAGACCGACAGCTAGTGGCCGTAGCCTCGGCCTGCGCAGAGCGAGGAGTCTCTCTGAAGGGCGACCTACCTATCGGTGTCGCTCCCTACAGCGTCGAGGTTTGGTCACGACCGGAGCTCTTCCACCTAGACCAGTCCGCAGGAGCTCCGCCAGATGCCTTCGCTACCGATGGACAGAATTGGGGATTCCCGACCTATAACTGGGAGCGCATGGCGGAGGATAACTATGCCTGGTGGCGTGGACGCCTACAGCACCAAGAGCGCTACTTCAGTGCGCTACGTATCGACCATATCCTCGGCTTCTTCCGTATCTGGGAGATCCCTCGAGCCCAGACGAGTGGACTCGAGGGACACTTCCATCCCGCCCTGCCCTACAGCCTCACCGAGTGGCAAGCTCTCCTCGGGGATGCTATCGATGTACGGACACTTGCGGAGCCAGAGGAAGCCTCCTCTCCGCAGGAAGCCCCTGCCGAGGGCTACCCTCTCCTACGAGATCCCTATAGCGAGGGCTATCACCCACGTATCGCTTGGGAGAAGACCGATACCTTCCATAGCTGGAGTGCCGATACACGAGCTCGCTGGCGATCCATTAGTGACGACTACTTCTACGTCCGACACAATGAACTCTATCGACAGACTGGTCTTCGTCGCCTCCGTGCTCTCAGCTCTTCGACTCGCCTCCTACTCTGTGCCGAGGATCTAGGGATGATCCCCGCCAGCGTACCAGCTGTGCTCGATGAGCTACAGATCTTATCTCTAGAGCTGGAGCGTATGCCTAAGACCTTCACTCCGACAGGCTGGGCTGATCCTCTCACCTTCCCTCAGCGGAGTGTCGCCACGACGTCTACACACGACATGCCCTCCCTGCGTGGATGGTGGCAGGGCTTGGATGAAGAGGAGCAGTCACGCTACCTCCGAGAGGAGCTACACATAGAGGGTTCTATCACCGAAGAAGAGGTTTATCGCCTGATCCTCCAGCATCACCTAGCCAGTCCTGCACAGCTAGTCATCCTCCCTCTGGCTGACTGGATGAGCTGTGACGAGCATCTCTGGCTGACCTCGGCAGAAGACGAGCAGATCAACCATCCCGAGGCCCCCAACCAGTACTGGTGCTTCCGCTTCCCCTGCACGCTCTCTGACATCGGCCGACTAGCCCCCGAGTGGCAGGGACGCCTCCTACAGTATATTCATCACGCTAATCGCACTCCCTTCGCCTAAATATGATCGAGCGTATCTACACGCTAGAAGATATCGACCTGCAGACCTTCGTTGGGGCTAACCGCTCTAACCTCATCACCCTGCAGTCCCTCTTCCCCAAGACGAAGCTACGAATCCACCAAAACGTACTTAAGGTACTCGGCGAAGAGACCTCGGTCGAAGAGCTCTTCACCGTCCTCTCCCGCCTAGAGCAACTCTGTGCACAGCACAACCAACTCACTGAAGCTACCATCATCGAGGCCGTACGTCAGTATCGCTCTAGTGGTAGCTTCGCCATACCGGCCTCCTCATCTACCGAAGCACTGATCTATGGAGTCCATGGCAAAGCGATTCAGCCCCGAGGGAAGAACCAAGCCCGTCTCGTCAAAGCCTTTTCCTCACGTGATCTCTGCTTCGCTGTCGGACCAGCAGGATCTGGGAAGACCTTCCTAGCCATCTGCCTCGCCGTTAAGGCACTCAAGAGTAAGCAGGTGAGACGTATCATCCTCTCCCGTCCGGCCGTCGAGGCTGGAGAGAAGCTAGGCTTCCTCCCAGGAGAGATGAAGGACAAGCTCGATCCCTACCTACAGCCACTCTATGATGCCTTAGGCGAACTTATCCCTGCCCCTAAGCTCAAGGATCTCATCGACACCGGTGTGATCCAGATCGCCCCACTAGCCTTCATGCGTGGTCGTACCCTAAGCGACGCCGTCGTTATCCTAGACGAAGCGCAGAACACGACTCCTCAGCAGATGAAGATGTTCCTCACGCGCCTGGGCATGAACTCCAAGATGATCATCACCGGTGACCTTACGCAGGTCGATCTACCTCGGGGCGTCATCTCTGGGCTTCGTGATGCCGTGGAGAAGCTCCACCATCTACCTAGCATAGGCTTCATCCACTTCGACAAGGTCGATATCGTCCGTCATCCGCTCGTGGCGCAGATCGTAGATGTCTATGATCAGCGTGACAAGGACAAAGCTCCCCAGCAAGACAACTAATCATTTCACCCCGTACACATACACAATAGCTATGGCACAGACCCTAGTCCACACCGACTTTCACTTCCCTGGTCAGGAGCGAGTCTATCATGGTAAAGTCCGTGATGTCTACTTCCTCGGCTCAGAACAAGTAGCGATGATCGCCACCGACCGTATCTCGGCCTTCGACGTCGTCCTCCCTAAGGGCATCCCTTACAAGGGACAAGTCCTTAATCAGATCGCCACCTACTTCCTCGAGGCTACTCGTGACATCGTCCCCAACTGGCTGGAGAGCTCTCCCGACCCGATGGTCTCTCTCGGTAAGCGCTGCGAGCCCTTCCGTGTAGAGATGGTCATCCGTGGCTACCTCACAGGGTCTGCTTGGCGAGCCTACCAGGCTGGCGAACGCACCCTCTGTGGTATCACCCTTCCCGAGGGTATGCGAGAGAACGAAGCCTTCCCCAGCCCCATCATCACCCCTACGACGAAGGAAGATGTAGGGCATGACGAGAACATCTCTCGGGAAGAGATCATCCGTACCGGACTCGTCAGCGAGGAGGACTATAAGCAGCTCGAAGCCTACACCTATGCCCTCTTCGCTCGTGGTCAAGAGATGGCTCGTCAGCGAGGACTGATCCTCGTAGACACTAAGTACGAGTTCGGGAAGAAAGACGGACAGATCTATCTGATCGACGAGATCCATACCCCTGACTCCTCTCGCTACTTCTATGCCGAGGGCTACGAAGAGCGGTTCCAGAAGGGAGAGGAGCAGAAGCAGCTCTCTAAGGAGTTCGTTCGTCAGTGGCTCATCAAGCATGGCTTCCAGGGACGTGCTGGCGAAGTCATCCCAGAGATGACTGACGAGTACTGCCAGAGCGTATCTGACCGCTATATCGAGCTATATGAGACGGTCACAGGGCATAAGTTCGTCGCAGAGCCCACTGATGATCTCGCCTCCCGCATAGAGACCAATATCAAGGCTGCACTCTAGTCTGTCTCCCTCCTCCCATACCACCCCACCAGCCATAGGCTAGTGGGGTGGATGCTTTCCTACCTCCACCTATCCTCTACTAGCCATCTACGCCATGCCTAATGATACGACCACTCCACTGACTCCTCTACGTAAAGGGATCGCTGGAGTGCAGTACCTCTTCGTAGCCTTTGGCGCTACAGTGCTCGTCCCTCTACTCGTCGGACTAGATCCCTCTACCGCTCTTTTCTCAGCGGGTATCGGCACCCTGCTCTTTCACCTAGTGACCCAAGGGAAGGTGCCTATCTTCCTCGGCAGTAGCTTCGCCTTCATCGCACCGATCATCAAGGCTACCGAGCTCTACGGACTACCGGGAGCACTCTTTGGCTGTATCGGCGTGAGCCTCGTGTACTTCGTCATGTCGCTACTGATACGCACCTTCGGCATCCGCTTCATAGCTCGCCTCTTCCCACCGGTAGTCATCGGCCCGATCATCATGCTCATCGGTCTCTCGCTCTCCTCTGCTGCGGTGAAGATGGCCGAGACGAACTGGATCCTAGCTGCGGTCTCCCTCTGCACAGCCATAGTCATCACGCTCTACACACGTGGACTGGTGAAGCTCATACCGATCTTCTTAGGGATCGTCGTCGGCTACCTCGCTGACCTCATCTTCTTCGCTGTGGACCTACAGCCCATTAAGGATGCTGACTGGCTCTCCCTCCCCCAGTTCATGATCCCCGAGTCTTTCTCTTGGCGTCCTATCCTCTTCATGATCCCTGTGGCCATCGCTCCCGTGATCGAGCATATAGGTGATGTCTATGTCGTCAATAACGTCGCGGGGAAGAACTTCGTCAAAGATCCCGGACTGCACCGCACGATGGCTGGCGATGGCTTAGCTTGCCTCTTCGCATCCCTTGTCGGAGGGCCTCCGGTGACGACCTATTCCGAGGTCACGGGCGCCATGTCGCTGACGAAGATCACTGAGCCCGTTGTCTTTCGCATCGCTGCAGTGACGGGCGTACTCTTCTCTCTGGTGGGGAAGGTCAGCGCCCTGCTCAGAAGCATCGACCAAGCGATCCTCGGAGGTATCATGCTCCTACTCTTCGGTACGATCGCTGGGGCGGGGATCTCTAGCCTACTGAATAGCAAGGTCAACCTCGCCTCTCCCCGCAATATCGTCATCATCTCCGTCACGCTGACCACCGGCATCGGGGGAGCTGCCCTCTCCGTCGGAGGCTTCTCCCTCGCTGGCATCGGACTATCAGCGGTGATCGCCGTACTGCTGAATCTACTCCTCCCCGAGACCAAGGAAGATCAGCGGGAAGATGTAGCTAAGCAGGATCAACACTAGCCCTTTTACCTATCTATCATTCATACCAACCGATGAAACGACTTTACCTACTCTTCTCTCTCGTGCTCCTTGGCTTCGGCTCACTCGGGGCGCAGAATATCCAGTTACACTATGACTTCGGTCGTCAGCTCTACAGCGCCGACCAAGCTGAGCGTCCTCAGCTGACCACGACCGTGGAGCTATTCCGACCAGACAAGTGGGGGAATACCTTCTTCTTCGTAGATATGGACTACCGCAGGGAGGGCATCACCTCGGCCTACTGGGAGCTCTCCCGTGAGTTTAAGCTAGGTCGCCTCCCCCTCAACCTGCACTTAGAGTTCGACGGGGGCTTGAGTAATGCCTTCAGCTATAAGAATGCCTACCTCGCTGGGCTGACCTATGCCTACAATAAGGCAGACTACTCGGCCGGCTTCACGTTCACTCCGATGTACAAATACCTAGCTCGCCAAGACCGACCACACTCCTGGCAGCTCACGGGGACTTGGTATCTCCATCTGGCGAAGGGACTAATCTCCTTCACTGGCTTTGCTGACCTCTGGGGGGATCGTCACCTCGTCACGGGTAAGGATATCGCGATCTTCATCACCGAGCCTCAGCTGTGGCTCAATCTGAATAAGCTCCCTGGCGTAGACCCTTCGTTTAACCTCAGCGTAGGTACGGAGTGGGAGCTAAGCACGAACTTCGCTCGTCTCGATAAGACGACCCTTAACCCCACCTTAGCCCTCAAGTGGAGCTTCTAATACCCTACGTCTTCTAACCAATGCAAGCACTTTACCGTCTCGTAGGCTTTGACCCTACGAAGTACAAGCTCCGCACGGAGCTCCTGGCAGGTCTGACGACCTTCCTTACGATGAGCTACATCCTCGCCGTGAACCCTGACATCCTCAGCGTCACGGGCATGGATAAGGGTGCCGTCTTCACAGCTACGGCACTGTCATCAGCTATCGGTACGCTCCTGATCGCCTTCCTTGCCAAGCTCCCCTTCGCACAGGCGCCGAGCATGGGGATTAACGCCTTCTTCGCCTTCACCCTCGTTATGGGGATGGGATATAGCTGGCAGGCAGCACTAGCGGCGGTCTTCGTCGAAGGGATCATCTTCATTCTCCTGACCGTCTTCAACATCCGCGAGCAGATCGTCAAGTGTATCCCGAAGAATCTACGCTTCGCTATCTCCGCAGGGATAGGCTTCTTCATCGCCTTCATCGGGCTGAAAAATGCAGGAGTCATCGTCGCTAACGAAGCGACCTTCGTAGCTCTCGGGAGCTTTACGCCAGTCTCTACCCTAGCTGTCTTAGGCGTTATCCTCAGCGGGGTACTGATGACGCTCCGTGTCCGTGGGGCTCTCTTCTACAGCATCGTAGCTTGCACCCTGATCGGGATACCCATGGGGGTGACACAGATCCCCGATAGCTTCGTCCCGGTCTCGCTGCCGAAGTCTCTAGCGCCGACCTTCCTGCAGTTCGACTTCAAGGCCTTGCTCAATATGGACATGGCTCTGACGATCTTTGCCCTCGTCTTCATGGACATCTTCAATACCGTAGGGACACTGATCGGTGCTGCGGCCAAGACGGAGATGATGGATAGCGAAGGCAACGTCAAGCATATCAAGGAGGCGATGCTAGCCGATGCGGTCGCTACATCCGTCGGCGCTGTCCTAGGGACCTCCACCGTGACGACCTTCGTCGAGAGTAGCTCGGGCATTGCCGAGGGTGGGCGTACGGGGATGACTGCCCTCTCGACAGCGATCCTCTTCCTGCTGGCGCTCTTCCTCTCGCCTCTCTTCCTACTCATACCCTCGGCTGCGACCACGGGGGCACTCGTTCTGGTCGGGGTACTCATGCTTAGCTCGATCCAAGATATTGACCTGATGGACATATCCGAGGCCTTACCGAGCTTCATCACCGTACTCACGATGGTCCTCACGTACAACATCGCTGAGGGCATGGCACTCGGTCTGATCAGCTACACCCTCGTTAAGCTCCTGAGTGGTCAGTGGCGTGATGTCTCATGGACGCTCTATATCGTCTCGGCGCTTCTGGTCCTTCGCTACATCCTACACCTCTAGGATAGCGAGCCTCAGCTATAGCCAGCCCCCACCTTGACCGCTCGGATCAAGGTGGGGGCTGATTCTTTCGCACAAGACCCGCTCTCTTCCCCAAGCTCATCTAAGGACGACATCGGGAAGCCCCAACTTGGCTCACAGAGAGGTAAAGCTCTCCGAGCAAAAAGATCTACCTCTCTGCGCAGCAAGGTAAACCTTTTCATCCCCCAAGGCGAGCCTGCTCTCTCCCCGACATTCGCCAGCAAGAAGAGCAGGAGCAAGCGTCTTCACAGCGAACGCAGTTTGATTATCTTTGCACCACATAATCAGAACTGAAACAAGAACGACTTATCCCCAAGATTTTTTACGACATAGCGTATGGCACAGTATAAGATCATCGTCGCAGGCCTAGGCCCTGGTAGCCCCGAAGATATTACTCCAGCCGTCTTCGATGCCGTCCAATCCTCCGACGTCATCGTAGGCTACAAGTACTACTTCCGCTTCATCCAGCACGCACTGCGCCCCGATGCGCTCTGTATCGATAGCGGTATGAAGGCCGAACGTAAACGTGCCGAGGAGGCACTCGAGTACGCCCTGCAGGGGAAGACCGTCTGTGTCATCTCTTCGGGTGATGCTGGCATCTACGGGATGGCACCCCTCATCTACGAGATGATGCGTGATAAGGGCATCGAAGGTCTAGAGGTCGAGGTGCTCCCTGGGATCAGCGCCTTCCAGAAGGCAGGCGCTCTACTCGGCTGTCCCCTAGGTCACGACCTCTGTATCCTGTCGCTATCCGACCTAATGACCCCCTGGTCACGCATCGAAAAGCGCATCGAGGCCGCCGCCTATGGTGACTTCATCACCGCGATCTATAACCCCAAGAGTCAGGGACGCTACTGGCAGCTCTACCGACTCATCGAGATCTTCGCCCAGCACCGTAGCCCCGATACTCCGGTGGGCTACGTTCGCCAGGCTGGACGTCCCGAGCAGGAGGTGACACTCACGACCTTAGCGGAGTTTGACCCCGAGCAAGTGGATATGTTCACCGTCATCCTCATCGGGAATACCCAGAGTTACGCTTGGAAGGGACACTTCATTACCCCCCGAGGCTACTACCGTGAGGGACAGCTCGAGCAAGGGGTGAAGGTAGGACAAGGGATCATGATCGAGAGCTTCCGCACCATCCACGGCGAGCTAGCTAACCCCGACGTCCCCCTCGATCATAAGTGGGCACTGATCCACGCTATCCATACCACGGCCGACTTCGAGATGGAGAAGATCCTCTACACGGACGATAAGGCGGTCGAACGTATGCATCAGGCTGTCCTAGCTGGTAAGCTCAAGACCGTCATCACGGACGTCACGATGGTAGCCTCAGGCATTCGCAAGGGCGCCCTAGAGCGTCTTGGCGTAGAAGTCAAGTGTTACCTCAACGATCCTCGTGTCGCCGAGATCGCCGAGGCCAAGGGGATCACCCGCTCGCAGGCAGGTATCCGCCTAGCAGTAGAGGAGCATCCCGACGCTCTCTTCGCCGTAGGGAACGCTCCGACAGCTATTATCGAGCTCTGCGAGCTGATTCGCCGAGGCAAAGCACAGCCCCAAGGGATCATCGCAGCCCCCGTTGGCTTCGTGAACGTACGTGAATCCAAGTATATGGCTAAGGTCTTCAAGGATATTCCTAAGATCATCGTCGAGGGACGCAAGGGCGGTAGTAACCTCGCAGCTACCCTCGTGAACTCCGTACTCACGCTCGACGATGCCGAAGCGCTACGCCCTGGTCGTGACGTCTAGCGAGCTCCCCTCCCTCCGTGCCGGCACTCAGTAGCGAGTATCACTCGTCCGGCTACACCATATTATATAGAAAAGGGGCTTCTTCGCTTGAACGAAGGAGCCCCTTTCACCGATCTATCTGATTAAATAGTAGCGTCTAATCTGAGCGCTTGGTGCTTTTTCCGTATCTTTGGGAGAGATGCCCTCAGCGCGGAGGGCGAGCTTCGTCTTTCGATACAATCAATGAATATCCACCCTATGAAGAGACTATTCGCTAGTGCCCTCCTACTCGGCACGGCCCTTAGCCTACCCTTGAGCGCCCAGCGCTCTAGCCAAACCCTCGAGAAGGGCTGGCGCTTCACCCGACAAGACTCTCCCGAAGCGTCCCAGCCACGCTTCGACGACAGCAAGTGGACACAGGTCGTCGTCCCTCACGACTGGGCTATCTATGGCCCTTTCAGCTTCGATAATGACAAGCAACATCTAGCTATCGCTCAGGATGGCCAGAAGGAAGCCATGGAGCACGCTGGTCGTACCGGTGGTTTACCCTTCGTTGGCACGGGCTGGTATCGCCGTTCGCTAGACATTCCTGCGAACTTAGGAGATCGCCGTGTATCGCTCCGCTTCGATGGAGCTATGAGTAACGCTCGAGTATGGGTGAACGGACGAGAGGTAGGCTTCTGGCCTTATGGCTACAACTCCTTCGCCTTTGACATCACTCCCTACGTCCTCCCTGGCAAGCCCAATAGCCTAGCTGTCCGATTGGAGAACCGTCATGAGAGTAGTCGCTGGTATCCTGGAGCCGGACTCTACCGCAATGTCCACCTGACCTTCACCTCTCCCGTCCACGTACCTCTATGGAGCACGCAGATTCAGACGCCCGAGGTGAGCCGAGAGGGTGCACGTGTCGATCTCCGCACCGTAGTCTCCGCCCCCGCTAGCACAGACCGCAAGGCTATCAGCGTAGACGTCCAGCTCCTCTCCCCCGAGGGGAAGGTCGTGGCAGCAGGTAAGGCTACGGGCATTGACTCCGTCTATCGTCTCGCTCTCGATGTACAGAAGCCCCAGCTATGGGATATCGGTCAGCCACATCTCTACAAGGGTATCGTCACCGTAAGCCTAGCTGGGAAGGTCGTCGACCGTGACACCACGACCTTTGGGATACGCTCTATCGCCCTGAAGTCTGGCGAAGGCTTCTTCCTCAATGGACGTAAGCTAAAGTTCCAGGGTGCCTGCCTTCACCATGACCTAGGTCCTCTCGGTGCTGCAGTCAATGAGGCGGCGATGCGTAGACAGATCCGTACCATGCAGGACATGGGCGTAAACGCTATCCGCACCTCGCACAATATGCCAGCACCGGAGTTCGTCCGCCTCTGTGATGAGATGGGTATGCTCGTGATGGCCGAGAGCTTCGATGCGTGGGCGGCACCTAAAGTACCGAACGGATATAATCTTGAGTTCGTCGAATGGCACGAGCGTGACCTCCAAAACCTCATCCGTCAGTTCCGCAACAGCCCCTCCGTCATCATGTGGAGCATCGGGAATGAAGTCCCAGAGCAACCCTCCTACGAGGGAGCGCAGTGGGCTTACCGCCTCCAAGAGATCTGTCACCGAGAGGATCCTACTCGCCCCGTGACCAACGGGATGGACAATCCCCTCGGCGTACTTAAGAGTGGCATGGCTGGGACACTCGATATCCCTGGCTTCAACTACCGCCCCTTCCTCTACGACAGCGCACACAAGGTACTCCCACAGGGCTTCCTTCTCGGGACAGAGACTTGCTCTACGGTGAGTAGCCGTGGGGTATATAAGTTCCCCGTCGAACGTAAGTCGATGGCGAAGTACCCCGATCATCAGTCTTCGGGCTACGATGTCGAGCACTGTGGCTGGAGTAACCTCCCCGAAGATGACTTCATCCGTCAGGAAGACCACGACTGGAGCATGGGAGAGTTCATCTGGACGGGTATCGATTACCTAGGTGAGCCTACGCCTTACTATAGCGATTGGCCCAGCCACTCCTCCCTCTTCGGCGCTGTCGACCTAGCTGGCCTACCGAAAGACCGCTTCTACCTCTACCGAAGCCATTGGAATAAGGAGGCAGAGACGCTCCATACGCTTCCACACTGGACGTGGCCAGGACGAGAAGGGCAGGTAACCCCCATCTTTGTCTATACGAACTACCCCGAAGCGGAAGTCTTCATCAACGGCAAGAGCCAAGGTCGTCAGAAGAAAGACCTCTCTATCCAGATCGCCGACACCGAGAACGATGAAAGTCGCAAGGCCTTCACTCGCCAGAAGCGCTATCGTCTCATGTGGATGAATACCGTCTACGAGCCAGGAGAAGTCAAGGTCATCGCCTACGATGCTCAGGGGAAGCCTGCTGCGACACAGATCCTCCGCACCGCTGGGAAGCCACATCACCTCGAGCTAACGGCTGACAGAGAAACGATCAAGGCAGACGGTAAGGATATCGCCTTCGTTACCGTTCGCGTCGTAGACAAGGACGGTAACCTCATCCCTGACGATGCTCGCCTGCTGAATTTCTCTGTCCGTGGTGCAGGATCGTTCCGTGCTGCTGCCTCGGGCAACCCAGCTTCGCTCGATGCCTTCCACCTCCCTCGCCACCATGCCTTCAGCGGTCAGCTCGTCGCACTCCTACAGGCAGGCGAGCAGAGCGGTACGGCCGAGCTAACCGTCACAGCTAAGGGACTCCCCGCAGCTAAGATTCGTATCCAGGTGAAGTAGACCATGGGTGACTCTCTCACCTTCATTCACCACATCCTCGAGCTACAAGAGGTGCATCGGACGACTAGCCCCGATCGCATTCTCTTGGGCAAAGGAGGGCTCAACGCCGAGGAGCGCACGGCACTTGCCCGTCAGCTTTCTCACGCTAAGCCCCTAGCTAAGAAACTCCCCAGCTGGTCTTCGGCTGGGGTTTTTCTTCCCTCTAGCCTAGCGCTCGAGCAATGCTCCAGCGAGCAAGCTGCACGCTACAAGGCACGCTTCGTGACCTCCTCGGACATCGTCCTTGACCTGACGGGTGGCTTAGGCGTAGACTTCTGGGCGCTAGCCTCCGTATCTCGAGCAGGGATCTACTGCGAGCGTCAGGCAGAGCTCGTCGAAGCAGCGAGATACAACCTCCCTCGCCTCCTCCCCGACAAGCCCTTGACGCTCCTCGAGGGGCAGTCTCTCGAGCTACTCCCCGAGCTTATCCGCACTTATCAGCCGACGCTTCTCTTTATTGACCCTGCCCGCCGTGAGGGGAACGACCAGCATAAGCGAGTCTATGCTATCGAGGACTGCGAGCCCAACCTTCACCTCCTTCTCCCCGAGCTCTACCAGCTCTACGAGCAGGCAGGGCTTCCCTTTCCCCGACTCCTTGTGAAGCTCTCCCCGATGCTTGACCCCGTGCACACCCTACGTACAGTCTCGGGTATCCAAGAGCTACACTTCACCTCCGTCCGAGGCGAAGTCAAGGATCTCCTCTTAGCTATTGATGTAGCGAAAGCCAAGGAGGATCCTCGCCCCGAAGAGGTGACCTTGGTCGCTAGCGAACTCACCGCTCAGGGCGAAGAGCTCCGTGTCTCCTTCTCCCAGGCACTCGCTCTCGAGGGCAGGCTCTCCATAGCTTGTGCCGAGGAAGTCGGAGCCTACCTCTTCGAGCCACAGGCCTCCCTGATGAAGACCGGACTCTTCCACTCCATCGCCCATCGGCTCGGCATGCGACCGCTCCATGCCAATAGCCACCTCTACACAGGCGATCAGCTCCCACAAGAGGTACTCCCAGGACGTCTCTTCCGCATCGAAGCGGTACATCTCTTCTCCTCTTCCGCCCTCAAAAAGCTAGGCAAGGAGCTACCTCCAGCCCAGATTACCTGCCGTAACTTCCCCCTCTCCCCCGAAGCTCTACGGTCGAAGCTCCGCCTAAACGAGAGCAGTGAGCATACACTCTTCGGCACTCGGCTCTTCGATGATCAGGCGGTGCTCTTGCTCTGCCAGCGGATTGCTTGGCCTCACGAAGCAGAGCAGTAGGCCTCCCCCCAACCCTCCCCTGCATGAATCCTGCCCTCAGCCAATGCTAAGGGCAGGATTCTTTTTGCAACGTACGACCTTGGTCTCGAGAAACATCAACCTTTGCTCCAGCTAAGCTCTACCTTTCCCGCCCCCAAGGTCTACCTTCGATAACCACTTGATCTAGCTCACCTCACACAGCCACTAACCTCAGGAGCAAGCGACACGCCTCAAGCGACCTTACTAAGCCTACCTCAATAAATTACACTACCTTTGTAGGCGAAGAATTGCCTTTAGAGCTATGACGTCCAAGCAATATACCATCCCTGAGATCCTCACCAGAGAGATCCAAGCCCTACAAGCGATCCCCGAGACTAACGACTACGAGGCAGCTATCCAGCTTATCCTCGAGCGGGTCCATCGACAAGGGGGACGCCTGATTACCTCGGGCATGGGCAAGGCCGGACAAATAGCTCACAACATCGCTACGACCTTCAGCTCCACCGGGACGCCTGCCTATTTCCTCCATCCCAGCGAGGCTCAGCACGGCGACCTCGGGATGGTGTGCGAGGGAGACCTGATGCTTCTGATCAGTAACTCAGGCAAGACGCGCGAAGTCCTCGAGCTGATCGAGCTGACAAGGCGGATGTACCCCGAGTTTCCCTTTATCTTGATCACGGGGAACGTCCAGAGTCCGCTAGCCGAACTCGTCGATGTCTGCCTCTCGACAGGTAACCCCGCTGAGGTTTGCCCCCTCGGGATGACCCCGACGACCAGCACCACGGTGATGACCGTCCTAGGTGACCTGCTCGTCGTCAGTGTGATGCAGCGTATAGGCTTTAGCTTAGAGCAATATTCACTACGCCACCATGGTGGCTATCTAGGGGATAAGAGTCGCCGGCTCTCTACCCCTCAGGATAAGTAGCTCTAGGGCTACACAGACCCTCCTATGATCGGCTCGGGAGAGCTCTCTATGCTAGGAGGAATTCACTTTTGGGTATGCCCTCGTGGAGTTAGGATCATGGACTTCGTCACGGGCATAGCTTAGCCTCCCCAGCCCTAGGATGGGTGGGAGGATCATATTTATTATCGTTCAGCAATGACCTTTGACGAACTTGGGGTGTCCGCCCCGATCTGCCGAGCCATCACGGAGCTTGGCTACCAGCAGCCTATGCCTGTACAGGAGGCTGTCATACCTTATCTCCTCGGAGAGCCTATCGATCTCATCGCCTTGGCACAGACCGGCACGGGTAAGACCGCAGCTTTCGGTCTCCCACTCCTACAGAATGTCGCCAAGAGCCTGGAGGAAGTCCCTGCGACGGGCACCCCTCGTGCCCTCGTCCTCTGCCCTACCCGTGAGCTATGCCTACAGATCGCCGACGATCTCACAGCTTATAGCAAGTACCTTCCCTCGGTGCGTATCCTACCAGTCTATGGGGGTTCATCCATCGAAGCTCAGATCCGCACCCTACGTCGTGGAGTCGAAGTGATCGTCGCCACACCTGGTCGTCTGATCGACCTCATGGAGCGTGGGGCAGCGAGCCTAGAGAGTATCAGCACGGTCGTCCTCGACGAAGCCGATGAGATGCTCACGATGGGCTTCGCAGAGAGCCTACAGACCATCCTCAGCCAAGTACCCGAGGAGCGCCACCTGCTACTCTTCTCCGCCACGATGCCCAAGGAGATCAGCTCTATCGCCTCCTCCTACATGCACAAGCCCAAGGAGATCATCGTCGGCACAAAGAACGAAGGGAACAAAAACATCCGCCACTTCTACTACGTCGTCTCAGCTAAGCACAAGTATCTTGCGCTCAAACGTATCGCAGACTACTACCCCGATATCTACGGGATCATCTTCTGCCGTACACGTAAGGAGACCCAGGAGATCGCAGACCAGCTCATCCGTGACGGCTACAACGCTGATGCCCTCCATGGAGAGCTATCTCAGGCACAGCGTGACTATGTGATGCAGAAGTTCCGCATACGCAATCTTCAGCTCCTCGTCGCGACCGACGTGGCAGCACGAGGCTTGGATGTGAACGATCTCACCCACGTCATCCACTACGGACTACCTGACGATGTCGAGAACTACACCCACCGTAGTGGCCGTACCGCCCGTGCTGGGAAGATGGGGATCTCTATCGCTATCTGCCATAGCCGTGAGCGTGGACGCCTCAAAGACATCGAGCGGATCTCCCATGCTACGATCGAGCGCAAGCATTTGCCCTCCGGTAGTGAGATTTGCCAGAAGCAACTCTTCCACTTGGCTGACCGTATCGAGCGCGTCGAGCTGACGGAGGATGCGACACTAGATGCCGTCCTTCCCGAATTGGCACGCAAGCTCGACTGGATCGACCGCGAAGAGCTCGTCAAGCGTGTGATGCTCCTCGAGTTCCGCCGTATGCTCGACTACTATGAGAGCGAGGAGGCGATCGAAGAGGCTGACGATAAGGGAAGATTGCCCTACGAAGGCAAGGAAAAGAAGCGGGATAAGCGCAACGCCGTCGCAGAGGAGGGGATGAAACGCCTCTTCATTAACTTCGGCAAGCTCGACCATATGTACCCCAACAAGCTGATCGAGCTGGTGAATAAGTGTGTCCCTGGTCGAGTGAAGATCGGTAAGATCGATCTGCTCCCACGCTTTGCCTTCTTCGAAGTAGAGGAAGCTGATGCCCGAGAGGTCATCGAGTCAATGAGTAGCTACGAGGTCGATGGACGACGTATAGCCGTCGATTACGCAGATGCCGCAGGCACTGGAGGCGAAGGGAAGAAGGAGCGTCGCTTCCAAGGTAAGCCTCGTCGTGACTTCTCACCTCGCGAAGGCAAGAGCAAGCGTAGCTTTGACCGCCGTGAAGACGGAGCTTTCGATAAATATAAAGGGAAGAAAAAGAAGCGCTGGTAAGGCCTTCGCCCTACCTTTCCTAGATCTCGTAACGCCATTACCTATATGAATAAGGTCGTGGCGTTACCTCTTTCTACATCTTTTTGTTTATTTGCATAATTGTGTAACTTTGCCCCCACGACCTAAGGCACGTTGCCTAGGTCCTAGTTTAAGAAAAGATCATTATGAAGAAGCTATTTATTGCTGCCTTCGCTCTCGTAGCAGGCACGCTGGCTGCTCAGGCGCAGTCCATCCATCCCCGTGTCGAAGTCGCTGGTAACTTCGCTCGTATGCAGGTCAAGGGTCCTGACGGCTCTACCGCCGAAGGCCTTAAGGTTCGTCCTGGTTTCCGTGCAAGCGTCGCAGCAGAAGTAGACCTCGCATCTGGTGTCTACCTTGCTCCAGGTATCACTTTCCGCCAGGAAGGCTTTAAGCAGGAAGGCGAATCTACGGGCCTCAACTACATCGCTGTACCAGTAAACCTCGGTATCCGCGTTGGTCTAGCTGACGCTATCGCAGTGTCTGTCGAAGCTGGTCCTACCTTCGCTTACGGTCTCTCTTCGACCTCTAGCGTCAAGGATGCAGTCGATGCATTCAAGAGCGGTGGCCTCAAGCGCTTCGATGCAGGCATCAATGCTTCTGCAGCTATCGAATATAGCAAGGCTTATCTCCGTGTGGGTACCGATCTCGGTATGGTTAACACGCTTAAGGAAGCTGTCCAGAAGGCTAGCAGCAAGAACGCCTCCTTCTTTATCGGTGTCGGCTACCGCTTCTAAGTCAAGGTAATACCGCACTAGACCAAGGGACAAGCCTCATCTTGTCCTAAGTTTTATCCCCACAGCCAAGCATTTGGCTGTGGGGATAGCTTTTTGACGTATCTTTGCGAAAAACTAAACTGAATCACCAAACAACGACTTCATCCTATGCAAGATATGAAGCACATCATCAGCCAGTTCATCCCTGCTGACCAGATCGGACAGGTACAAGCTTTCGGCAACGGCCACATCAATGACACCTATGCGGTCTCTGACCTCTCAGGCGAGCGTCGCTGGATCCTGCAGCGAGTCAATCACCACGTCTTCCCTCGGATCGAGACCCTACAGCGCAATGTAGCCATCGTCTCTGAGACCCTACGCAATCGTCTGGTAGCAGAAGGTGATCCCGAAGCAGACCGTAAGTACCTACACTTCTATCCTTGCCTAGACAACCCAGAGAAGAACTACTACTTCGATGGAGAGAACTACTGGCGCGTCTGTCGCTTTATCCCCGAGAGTATGAGTATGAGTGAGCTAACTCCAGCGGCAGCACGCCATGCGGGAGAAGCCTTTGGTAAGTTCGAGGAAGTCCTCTCTGTCATCCCCGAGGGAATCCTAGGTGAGACGATCGAGGACTTCCACAGCATGCCCTTCCGTCTCCGCCAGCTCCGCGAAGCCGTCGCTGAAGATAAGGCAGGGCGTGTAGCCGAGGTACAAGACATCCTCGACGAGATCGAGAGCCGTGCCGAAGCGATGCTTATCCAAGAAGAGCTCTACAAGCAGGGTAAGCTCCCCAAGCGCACCATTCACTGCGATACGAAGGTAGATAACGTCCTCTTCGACAAGAGTGGCACCGTCCTCTGCGTCGTAGACTGGGATACGGTGATGCCCGGCTTCATCCTAAGCGATGTCGGGGACTTTATCCGCACGGGGGTAAACTTCGCCCCAGAGGACGAACCAGATCTAACGAAAATCGGCGTCAACATGGAGATCTACCGAGCATTCGTCGAGGGCTATCTCTCTTCTGCAGGTAAGTTCCTCAACTCCACAGAGCGTAATCTCATCGCTTACGGTGGTCGCCTGATGACCTACATGCAGACAGTACGCTTCCTCGCCGACTACCTCAATGGGGATACCTACTTCAAGATCCACAAGCCCGATCACAACCTACAGCGCACACGTGCACAGCTCCGCTATCTCCAGTGCCTCGAAGAGAAGGCTGCCGAGATGGAAGCACTGCTTGCCTAAAGCGTAAGACATATACTAGCGTAACAAGCCGTCCAGCCTTTCCCTCGTGGGAGGCTGGACGGCTTTCTTATATCCTCACACTCCCTATCTAAAGCACCTTTCGGCTCCTTCACCTGCCCTAATCAGGGAGCTAAGTGAGAGAAGAAAAATCATTATTCTAGGCGAAAGAGTAGTGATTTATTTGGTGGATTGGAATATACTACGTATCTTTGCAGGCGAAAAAGGGTAAAAATGATGCCCACGCTTATATGGCTCCGTAGCTCAACTGAATAGAGCATCTGACTACGGATCAGAAGGTTACA